>NZ_VLNU01000001.1:600000-1200000 GCF_009765165.1 Lysobacter panacisoli | reverse complement strand
CAGTGGCGACGCAGCCACGCCCGCTGCCCACAACACCGTGCGCGCGGGAACGAAGATGTCGCCGAGCGTGTAGCCACGTTCGTCGATCGCGCCGACCGGCGTGCCGGCGACGACCTCCACACCGAGACGTTCCAGTTGCTGCTTCGCCTTCTCCGAAAGCGACTCGGGGAATGACGAAAGCACGCGCGGGCCGGCTTCGAGCAGGCGCACTTTCGCGTGCGAGGGATCGATGTTGCGGAACTCGCGCTTCAGCGTGTGGCGCGCGATCTCCGCCAACGTCCCGGCCAGCTCGACACCGGTCGGGCCGCCGCCGACGACCGCGAAACTCAGCCATGCCGCGCGCTCAGCGGGATCGTCGCAGGCTTCCGCACGCTCGAATGCGAGCAGCAGCCGGCGCCGGATCGCGAGCGCATCGTCGAGCGTCTTCAGGCCCGGCGCGTCGGCGCTCCATTCGTCGTGGCCGAAGTATGCGTGCGTCGCGCCGCTGGCGATCAGCAGATAGTCGTACGCAATCGCGTCGCCGTCGGCGAGCGTCACCGCGCGCGCCTGCTTGTCCAGGCCGACCACTTCACCAAGCCGCACTTCGACGTTGCGCTGGTTGCGCAGGATGTGGCGCAGTGGTGCGGCGATGTCGGGCGCGGACAATCCTGCGGTGGCGACCTGGTACAGCAGCGGCTGGAACAGGTGGTGGTTGCGGCGGTCGATGAGCGTGATGCGCACCGCGCGCCCGGCGAGCGCGCGCGTGGCCCACAGCCCGCCGAATCCGCCGCCGACGATGACCACGTGCGGGCGTGCGTCGTGCGAACTCATGCGATGGGTGTCCGGTCCGGAAGGGTGATGTCGGCGTCGCGGTCGTCGGCGATGTCGTGATCGCGGTCGATGCGCGAGTGGTGCTTGGTGTCGCGCATGAACACGTACACCAGCAGCGACACACCGACGCAGGCGGTGACGTACAGGTAGAAGTCGGACTCGCGTCCGATCTGCTTGAACCACAGCGCGACGTACTCGGCCGTCCCACCGAACAGCGACACGGTCATTGCGTATGGAAGGCCGACGCCAAGCGCGCGGATATGCGCGGGGAACAGTTCCGCCTTCACCACAGCGTTGATCGAGGTGTAACCGCTGACGATCAGCAACCCCGCCATCACCCATGCGAACGCGCTGCCCACGGTGGATGCGGAGGCCAGCCCGCTGAGAATGGAGTACGTGAACGCCGTGCCGAGCACGCCGAAGGCGATCAGGATTGGACGCCGTCCCGTGCGATCGGACAGCGCGCCGACCAGCGGTTGCAGCAGCATGAACACCAGCAGCGAAGCCGCGGACACCAGCGTCGCATCGGCCTTGCTGAAGCCGCCGGTGTTGACCAGGAACTTCTGCGGATACGTGGTGAAGGTATAGAACGACAGCGTGCCGCCCATCGTCAGGCCGATCACCGTCAGCACTTCGCGCGGGTGTTGCAACAGCACGCGCAGGCTGCCGCGCTGCTGGCGCTCACGCGTACGCGCCACCGCGAAGGATTCGGTTTCCTCCATGCCACGGCGCAGGTACAGCGCGGTAACCGCGCACAGAGCGCCGACCACGAACGGAATGCGCCAGCCCCAATCGTGCAGCTGCTCCTCGGTGAGCAGTGCGCGCTGCAGCAGCACCAGCAGCGCCAGCGCGAGCAGCTGGCCCATCACCAGCGTTACGTACTGGAAGCTCGACCAGAAGCCGCGACGCCGCGAGTCGGCCATCTCGCTCAGATACGTCGCGGAGGTGCCGTACTCGCCACCGACGCTCAGTCCCTGCAGCAAGCGCGCGAACACCAACAGCGCGGGCGCGGCCAGGCCGATGCGCTCGTAACCCGGAGCCAGCGCGATCATCAGCGAGCCGGCGCACATCAGCAGTACCGACGCCATCAGCGCGGCCTTGCGTCCGTGGCGGTCGGCGTAAAGGCCCATCAGCCAGCCGCCGACCGGGCGCATGAGGAATCCGACCGCGAACACCGCCGCCGTGTCGAGCAGCTGCGCGGTCGAATCGCCCTTGGGAAAGAAGTGCGGTGCGAAGTAGATGGCGAACGCCGAATACGCGTACCAGTCGTACCACTCCACCAGGTTGCCGACCGAACCGCTGAAGATGCTGCGCAGGCGGCGGGCGGGTGTCATCGGAACGGTGGCATCCATGCGCACCAGTTTGCCTGAAGCAGCGCGTCGTCGCAGTCGACGATCACCTGCAAAAACGAAAAAGCCCGGCCGGAGCCAGGCTTTCGATGCGGACTGCGACCGGGCTTCAGCCCGCCAGTCGCTGCGCCAGCATGGTCTCGAGCTTGCGCTGGTCGGCAGCGAAACGACGGATGCCGTCGGCGAGCTTGTCGGTCGCCATCGCGTCCTCGTTGTGTTCCCAGCGGAACGCCGATTCGGTCAGGCGCGGCAGTGCCGCGGCGCGCTCGCCACTGTCCGTCAGTGCGCGCGTGACGCCGCCTTCCTTCGCGGCGAGGTCGGCCAGCAGGTCCGGCGAGATCGTCAGGCGATCGCAGCCCGCCAGCGCCAGCACCTGTCCGGTGTTGCGGAAGCTCGCGCCCATGACGACCGTGTTGAAGCCGTGGCGCTTGTAGTGGTGCCAGATGCGCGTCACCGACTGCACGCCCGGATCGTCCTGCGGCGTGGCCGGCTTCTCGCCGCCGTTGGACATGTGCCAGTCGAGGATGCGGCCCACGAACGGCGAGATCAGGAACACGCCCGCTTCCGCGCAGGCCACGGCCTGGGCGAAGGAGAACAGCAGGGTCAGGTTGCAGTTGACGCCTTCGCGCTCGAGCTGCTCGCCGGCGCGGATGCCTTCCCACGTCGAGGCGATCTTGATCAGCAGCCGCTCGCGGCCGATGCCGACCTGCTCGTACAGCGCGACCAGCTTGCGCGCCTGCGCCAGCGTGGCCTGCGTGTCGAAGCTGTGGCGTGCGTCGACTTCGGTCGAGACGCGGCCCGGGATCAGCTTGAGGATTTCCACGCCCACCGTCACCGCGAGCAGGTCGGCGGCGTCCGCCACGCGCGCGGGCAGGTCGGTGCCGCGTGCCTGCGAGATCGCCGAGTCGATCAGCGGCGCATACGTCGGCAGCGAGGCCGCCTTGAGCAGCAGCGACGGATTGGTGGTGGCGTCGAGCGGATGGAAGCGGGCGATGGCGTCGATGTCGCCGGTGTCGGCGACGACCGCCGACAGGGTGCGGAGTTGTTCGAGCTGGCTGGTCATGGCGATAGGGGGTCGGGTTCGACCCCATTGTGGGGGATTGCGCCCGCGCCGTCATGCCCGTGTCCGTGATCGTGCGCTAGGCTCCGACGGCTGCCGGACAGGAGATCGCATCATGCCCGAACCCGAACGCCGCATCGCCCTGCTGATCGACGCCGACAACGCACCGCCGGGCAAGATCGACGTGATCCTCGCCGAGGTCGCCCGCCACGGCGTGGCCAACGTGCGCCGCGCCTACGGCAACTGGAAGAGCCCGCACCTGAAGGGCTGGGAAGCGACCCTGCACGAGTACGCCATCCGCCCGATCCAGCAGTTCGCCTACAGCAGCGGCAAGAACGCCTCCGACATGGCGATGGTGATCGACGCGATGGACCTGCTCTACGCGCGCAACCTGGACGGCTTCGCGATCGTCTCCAGCGACGCCGACTTCACCCCGCTGGTGATGCGTCTGCTCACCGACGGCGTGAAGGTCTATGGCTTCGGCGAAAAGAAGACGCCGCTGCCGTTCGTGAACGCGTGCTCGAAGTTCACCTACCTCGAAGCGCTGGTGCAGGCCAGCAGCGAAACGACGGCGCCGGTCGCGGCCAAGCCCGCCAGCGCGGGCGAACTCAAGGGCGATACGCGCCTGGTGCAGATGCTGCGCAGCGCGGTCGATTCGGCCGCAGGCGACGATGGCTGGGCGCACCTGGGCGCGGTCGGGCACCAGATCAGCAACCAGGCGTCGTTCGACTCGCGCAATTACGGCTACCGCAAGCTCAGTGACCTGATCGAGGCCAGCGGGCTGTTCGAAGTGAAGCGCGACGAACAGATCGTGTGGGTGCGCTTCAAGCCGCGCCGCGCTCGCGCCGCGACGAAGAAATGAGGCCGCGACCCTTGCCGGGGCGCTAACGCCGCCGGTCCTAGACTCGCCGCCATGTCCGGCGAGGTCGCCATCGCCAGGGGACGGGTCCGAGCGGCGATCCTGCTGACGCTGCTGCCGGGCGGCTTCGCATTCGGCCAGCCAGCCGATCCTTACCTTGCGCAGCGCCGTGCGCTGATTGCCGAACTGCAGGCCGAAGCACGCGCGGACGCAGGTTCGGCCGCACGCATCGAACGGACCGCGCTCGACCTGCTCGCGCGCGTGCCGCGCCACGAGTACGTGCCCGCCTCGGAGCGCGACGATGCCTACGAGAATCGCCCGCTCGCCATCGGCTACGGACAGACCATCTCGCAGCCCTACATCGTCGCGTTGATGACATCGCTGGCGGCGCCGAAGAAAGGGCTGAAGATCCTCGAAGTCGGTACAGGTTCGGGGTACCAGGCGGCAGTGCTCGCCGAGTCCGGTGCGCAGGTGTACTCGATCGAGATCATCGCGCCGCTCGCGGCGCAGGCCGCGCAACGACTCAAGCGCTATCCCAACGTTGGCACGCGCACCGGCGACGGCTACTACGGCTGGAAGGAACACGCCCCGTTCGACGCCATCGTCGTCACCGCGGCCGCGTCCTCGATCCCGCCGCCACTGCTGGAACAGCTGTGCCCCGGCGGGCGCATGGTGATCCCGGTCGGCAGCAGCTTCTTCACCCAGACACTGTTGCTGGTGCACAAGGACCCGCAGGGACGTGTGCGCACGCGCCAGGTCCTGCCGGTGCGCTTCGTGCCACTGACGGGCGGACCGGGCTGATGGCCGCGACCACGCCCGCCGCCGTGCACGCTACCGCAGCGAACGTCGAGCGCGACGCAGTGCGTCCGCTGCGTCTGGCGCTGGCGATCGCACTCGTCTCCGCGGGTGCGCTGGCGTATCAGCTGCTGCTGATGCGCTGGCTCGCGATCGCGCACTGGCATCCGTTCGCGGTGATGATCATCAGCCTCGCACTGCTGGGACACGGCGCCAGCGGTACGTGGCTGAGCTTGTGGCTGCGTCGCCACGGAAGCGCGACGCTGGCGGCGAACTTCGAGCGGATCTTCGTGGCCTGCGCGCTGATGTTCGCGGCGTCGGCGATCCTCGCGCCTATCGCCGCACGCGTGATTCCGTTCAACGGACTGGAGCTGGTGTGGAATCCGCGCCAGCTGATGTGGCTCAGCGCGCTGTACCTCTTGCTGTCGGTCCCGTTCTTCTTCGCCGCCGCATGCTTCGGTCTGGCCTTCGCGAGGCATGGTGGGCGCATTCCGATGCTGTACGGCGCGGATCTCGCAGGCGCGGGCGTTGGCGCGTTGGCGGCGCTCGCGATGGCGTGGCTGCCGGTGCAGCGGGGGCTGCTGCTCGCCGCCGCGTGCGGCGTGCTCGCGGTGCTGCCGTTGGCGACGCGCGCGTCGGCGCGATGGTCGGGCGTGCTTGCGCTGGTGTCGGTACTCGCGTTGTGGCCGACCCAGCTGATGGCGCCACGGACGAACGAGTTCAAGGATCTGTCGAAGACGCTGCTGCTGCCGCAGGCGCGGGTGATCGCCGAGCAGTCCGGTCCCTACGGCTGGCTCGCGGTCGTCGCAAGTCCGCGCGTGCCGCTGCGCCATGCGCCGGGGCTGAGCCTGTCGTACACCGATGAACCGCCCGAACAGCTCGCCGTCTACACCGACGGCGACGCACCGACGGTGATCGCCCGCGAGGACGGAAGCGCGCAATGGCGCTGGCTGGAGGCGAGTACGTCCGCGTTGCCGTATCGCCTGCGCGTGCCCGACTCGGTGCTCGTGCTCGGCGCGGGCGGTGGCGTGGAAGTGCTGCAGGCGTTGAGCCTGGGCGCACGCCGGGTGGATGCGGTGGAGCTGTCGTCGCAACGCATGCAATGGGTGCGCGACACGTACGCGAGGTATGCGGGTGACCTGTTCCGTGATCGCCGCGTGCGCGTGATCGTCGCCGAGCCACGCGCCTTCGTTCGCGCCAGCCCGCAGCGCTACGACCTGATCGTGCTCGCTGGTGGCGAATCCTTCGCCAGCGGTGGTGCCGGCGTGCAGTCGGCGAGCGAGCAGTACGCGCTCACGGTCGAGGCGATGCGCGAGTACCTGTCACGACTCACGCCGGACGGTGCGATCGTCGCCACGCGCTGGAGCAAGCAGCCGCCGCGCGACGAACTCAAGCTGTTCGCCACCGCCGTGCGTGCGCTGCGCGAGGACGGCGTCCTGGATCCCGCACGGCAACTCGCCGCGATCCGAAACTGGGATGCGAGCACGTGGCTGATCGCGCGCGCGCCGCTGACGCCGCACGCGGTGACGTCGCTGCAACGCTTCTCGGATGCACAGGGTTTCGACGTGGTGCAGGCGCCGGGCGCGCGTGCGGCACACGAACGTTTCCACCAGCTCGATCCGCCGTACCTGTTCGACGGCGTGCGCGCACTGCTGTCGCCGGAATCGCGCCGCTACCTGCGCGACTACCGCTTCGACATCGCGCCGACCACCGATGATCGCCCGTACTTCGGCCACTTCTTCCGCTGGCGCAGCTTGCCGGAATTGCTGCGGTTGCGCGCGCAGGGCAGTGCGGTGCTGCTGGACTCGGGCTACCTGCTGCTGGTCGCGGCATTGCTGCAAGCGGTTCCGCTGGCGCTTCTGCTGGTGCTGATGCCGCTGCGTGCGCTGCCGCGCGCAGACGAAGCAGGTGCGATACCCGGAACTCGGCTACGCGCGGGCTTGTACTTCCTCGCACTTGGTCTCGCATTCCTGCTGATCGAAATCGCGATGCTGTCGCGCCTGACCTGGGTGACCGGGCATCCGCTGCTCGCTGCGAATGTCGGACTCGCAGCGACACTGCTTTTCGCGGGCCTCGGCAGCCTGCAGGCGCAACGTTGGCTCACGCGCGACGGCGGCGGCGACGCGCGCATTGCGCGGCGCATCGTCTGGTCGACGCGGCTGATAGTGTTCGGGCTGCTGTGGCAGTTCGTCGTGTTCACGCTGGTGTACACCTACGCGTCTGCGTGGCCGGTGGGACTGCGCGTTCTGCTGGGGCTGTGCGGTCTCGCGCCGCTGGCATTCGCGATGGGCATGCCGTTCCCGCTCGGCCTGGCGCGGCTGGCGCGCAGCGCGCCGGCGTTCGTGCCGTGGGCGTGGGGCCTCAACGGTTGTGCATCGGTGATCGCGGCGATCCTCGCGCTGCTGCTTGCGATCGCCATCGGCCTGCGCGCGACGTTGCTGCTTGCGCTGGCGCTGTACCTGTTCGCCGCGTGGGTGTGGCCGGCTCAGTACAGGTCGACGGGATCCACGTCCAGCGACCAGCGCACGCGGCGCGCTTCGGGCGCGGCGTAGATCGCGGGCAGCGCGGCGTCGAGCGCAGCGTGCAGGCTGCGCCGGTCCGCGCCGGACAGCAGCAGTTGCATGCGCTGGAAGCCGGCGCGGCGCGGCATCGGCGCGGGCAGCGGTCCGTGAACGTCTAGCGGCGCACCGGTGTCGCGCAAGGCGTCGCGCGCGCTGCGCAGGAAGGCGTCGCAGGCGTCGACCTGCTGCGCTTCGGCGCGCAGCATCGCCATGTGCGCGAACGGCGGGAAGCCCGCCATTTCGCGCTGTTCCAGTTCGCTGTCGGCGAACGCGTGGTAACCGCCCGCGATCAGCGTCGCCAGCAGCGGATGCCCGGGATGGTGCGTTTGCAGCAGCACTTCGCCCGCGCGCTGTGCGCGGCCGGCACGGCCGGCGACCTGGATCAGCAGCTGCGCCAGCTTCTCCGGCGCGCGGAAATCCGCGGAAAACAGGCCCTCGTCCACGCCGACCACCGCGACCAGCGTCAGGTTGGGCAGGTCGTGGCCCTTGGCGAGCATCTGCGTGCCGACGAGGATGCCGCGCTGCGTGCCGAACGCCGCGAGGTGTTGTTCGAGCGCGTCGCGCCGCTGCGTGGTGCCGCGGTCGATGCGCAGCACCGGGACGTCGGGAAAGCGCGCGGCGAGGACTTCCTCGATGCGCTCGGTGCCCGCGCCCTGTGGTTGCAACGCGAGGCCGCCGCAGTCGGGACAGGCATCCGGTACAGGCCGGCGCGCGCCGCAATGGTGGCATTGCAGGCGTCGACCGCCGCCGTGCACGGTCATCGGCGCGTCGCAGCGCTGGCATTGCGCGCTCCAGCCGCAGTCGTGGCACAGCAGCACCGGCGCGTAGCCGCGACGGTTCTTGAATACCAGCACCTGGCCGTCGGCATCGAGCGCACGGGCGACCGCATCGAACAGTTCCGGCGACAGGCCGGCTTCGAGCGGGCGCTTGCGCACGTCGCAGATGCGCACGCTCGGTGGCTGCGCCTGGCCCGCGCGCTGTTGCAGGCGCAGGTGCGTGTAGCGCCCGGTCAGCGCGTTGCGCAGCGATTCCAGCGAGGGCGTCGCGCTGCCGAGCAGCACCGGCACGCCCAGCGCCTTGCCGCGCACGAGGGCGAAGTCGCGCGCGTGGTAACGGATGCCGTCGAGTTGTTTGAAGCTGCCGTCGTGCTCCTCGTCGACGACGATCAGTCCGGCCTCCGGCAGCGGCAGGAACACCGCCGAGCGCGTGCCCACGACCACGCGCGCCTCGCCGCGCGCGAACGCGGTCCATGTGCGCGCGCGTTCGCCGTCGCTCAGCCCGGAATGCAGCGCATGCACCGGCACGCCCAGACGCGCGCGGAAGCGCGCCAGCGTCTGCGGGGTCAGGCCGATCTCCGGCACCAGCACCAGCGCTTGTTTGCCGCGCGCCAGGCAGTCGGCGATGGCGTGCAGGTAGACCTCGGTCTTGCCGCTGCCGGTGACGCCGTCGAGCAGCAGCGCGGCGAAGCCGTCGCGGGCGGCGTGGATCGCGTCCACCGCGACCTGCTGTTCGGCGTTCAGGGCAGGGCCGGGCTGCGCACGCGGCGCAAGGGTGAGGGCCGGCACGGCGATGCGCTCGGCCAGGCCGCGCTTGGCGAGGGCACGGGCGGCGCTACGCCAGTCGTCGAGCTCGTCGTCGAGGCGGTCCTCATCACAGGGGCCGTCATGCAGGCGATCGGCCAGACGGCGCGGCTTGCCGGCGCGCAGGCGCTCCCGTGCGGTCTTGCCGGCCTCGGTCAGCTGCCAGGCCCAGGCGTGGGTGTCCGGCAGAGGCTCGCCGCGGCGGAGCGGGGCGGGCAGGGCGGTCGCCAGGACTTCCCCGAGCGGCGCGTGGGTATAGCGGGCCAGCCAATGCAGGGACTCGAGCAGTTCGCCCTGGAACAGCGGCTCGGGGTCGAGCCGGGCCAGCGCGCTGCGCAGCTCCGTGCCGCCCTCGGGTGCGCCGACCTCGGCGACCACGCCGATGAGCTCGCGCGACCCGAACGGCACCCGCACCCGGCTGCCGACATCGCCGGCGACCGCTGTCTCACCGTCCGGTGGCCGGTAGTCGAACAGCCGCGGCAGCGGCACCGGCAGGGCCAGCCGCCAGACCGGCGGCGGGGACGAGGAGGGGTCGGGCATCGGCGCAGTCTACCGTCCGGCCGGCAGCGAACGTGCCAGGGAAACTTGCCGTCGATAGCTTTGGGGTTTGTGACAAAAGTCACGCAAGTTGCGGATGGCAAAGCAAAAACGTCCTTATCCACATCGCTTGTGGATAAATCTGTGCATGGCGTGTCGGCAGAACAGCGCGATCACGCAGAAACAAGCCTTCGGCACAGGTTGGTGAAAAAAGTGCCAACGCTGATATTTGCTTCAGAATCAATGAGTTGACTGTGAAACATGGTTGTCACTCGGTCACGCCCTCCATTCAGGCGGGGCTGCGTGACGGTCCCGTTACTGCTGTGCACAACCGCTTTTTCGGTGCAGCCCGCGCCACGCTTGACGGAGCGGCTGCGCGCGCCTTGTCAAGCGGTTTTGCAGAGCGAAGGCATCGCTATGATGCGGCGTATGGTGATGCAGTCGCGATGAGCGTTTCCCCCCCTTCCGTCCGTCCCGCGCCGCCTGCGCTGTCGGCCTTCCTTCGTGGTGTCGAACGACGCGGCGCGGTGCTGGCCGAGCTGCAGGCCGGCGATGACCGGGCCGGCGACGCCGCGCTGGTCGCCGCCATGCGCGAGTTCCGCGAAGCGGCCGAATCCACCCCGATGGCCGCCTGGCCGGAGCGCTTCTGGAGCGGGCTGCTGGCCCAGCCGCAGCTGCGCCAGCGCACCGAGGTGGCGATCCCCATCGAAGCGACCGACCGCCTCGGCGAGCTCGGCGGCGGTCCGCGCGCGGCGCTGCTCCTGCGGGTCGCGGCGGGGCTGTCGGACGACGAGGCGGCGCAGGTGCTCGGCGTGCCGCTGGCGAGCTACCGGCTGGCCCTGCAGCGCGCCCTGCCGCACCACGAGGACGGCCGCGCCGATCCGGTCGCCTGGCAGCAGCTGCGCGAACAGATCCACCGCCGCATCAAGACCCTTCCGCCCGACCGCCTGGTCCGGCTGAGCAACGCGCGCGAAGCGGTCCTGCGTGGCGGCGGGACGGCCGCGCCGGCGCCCGCACAGGCTGCGCCGGCCCGCTCCCGCCCGCGCTGGCTGATGCCGCTGCTGTGGGTGCTGCTGGCGGCGTGCGCGATCGGGCTGGCCGCGACGTTCTGGCCGTGGGGCTCGTCGGAGGGGTTCTCGGTCGCGCATCGGGTCCGCGTCGAGCCGCTGCCTGCCGAGGACGCGCCCGCCGCGCGCTACGACGAGCAACTGGCGCTGGTCGCGCATCGCGATTTCGAACTCATCGCCGATCCGGAAGGCGCGGCGCAGGCGCGCGACCTCGCGTTTGAGAGCTGGTTCGCCGCGCAGCAGGCGGCGGGCGTCACCCAGCCGACGCCGCCTGCGGACCAGCCGGTGCAGGACACGGTGGCGCCGACGCCGATCGCATCCGAAACCGGTCCCGAGACCGGGGCGGAGACCGCCGATGTGCCGTGATGTCTTGCGCCGCATGACGCTGCTGGCGCTGCTGTGCGCGACCGGCGCCGTCGCCGCGCCGGCCGGACTGGCCGAGCTGCTGGAACGCCTGCCGCCCGTCGCGCAGTCGCAGCTGCGCCGCAACGCCGAACGCTGGCAGGGATGGAACGCCACCGGCCAGGCCGACTTCCGTGCACGTGTCGCGCAGTGGGATGCGCTGCCGCGTGCGCAACGCGATGCGACGCGCGAGGGTTATCTCGCCTGGCGCGCGCTGCCCGCCGCCGAACAGGTGCAGGTGCAGGCCGCGGCCGCACAGTTCGCCGCGCTACCACCCGACGTGCAGAACGCCTGGCGCGCGCAGTTCGATGCGCTGGATCGCAGCGAACGCCGCGGCTGGCTGCTCGGTCCCGCGCTCGGCGCCGACTACGCGCTGCTGCAACCGCTGTTGGCACAGGTGCCCGAGGCCGAGCACGCGAAGTTGCTGGCGACGCTGCGTGCGATGACGCCGCAGCAGCGACGCGAACTCGGCGTGCTCGCACAGCGCACGCCGCCGACCGGCCGCGAAGCGCTGCGACGCGAACTGCTCGCTGTCAGTCCGGTCGATCGCGCCGACTGGCTCTGGAACCGGCTTCAGCACTAGCCGCAGAGCCGTTGCGTCACGGCGTCGCGAACCCGACAGGTCCGTAGCCCGGGTAAGGCCGCAGGCCGCACCCGGGGCTTCGACACGACTGGATCCCGGGTGCGCTGCGCTTACCCGGGCTACACATGACGGTGGCCCGTCGGGCGGGTCGCGGGTCGACGGCAGCGCTTAGCGCACGCCGACGTCCGACACCACGCGCATCACCCGTCGCTGCGCCAGGAACCGCCCGCCGAACCGCGCCTGGCCTTCGGCGCGCATGCGCGGTGCGTGTTCGCGCAGGTAGTCGTCGAGCACGGCCGCGTCGCGCAGCGTGTAATGCACGCACAAGCCGACGCGGCCCTCGGCGGCGGCCGGATCGATCACCTCCGACACGCGCCCATCGATGAAGCCCGGCAACGCGAGGATCTCGCGCACGTGCGCGTCGAGCCACGCGCGGTACGCATCGGCGATCGACGCATCCAGGTCGAGGCTGACCTCGTACACCACGCGCGCGTCGTCGCCCGTGCTCATATCGGCTCCGTCACATCCGCACGATGCTGGCCAGCGCGAGGAACGCCGCGGCGAAGCCCAGCAGCATGAAGTACAGGTTGCCGATCACCAGGTAACGCACCGTGGTCAGCAGCCAGCCGTTGCGGTAGACGCGCTTCTGCATCAGCCACAGATACACCGGCAGCCACAGCCACAGCAGGGTTTCCAGCGTGCCGGCGATCCAGCCGAACGCGGACCAGTGCGGCGTGATCGCGCCGTCCAGCCCGATCAGCAGGAAGAGCGTGAGTATCGCCAGGCACATGTAGGCATGGCTGTAGAGCGCCACGACCAGGTGTTCCAGGTACAGCCGGCCCGAACCGAGGTACGCGATCTTCAGCAGCAGCGCGAACACCGGCACCAGCAGGAACAGCGCCGACGGCACCGCGCCGAGCAGCGCGCGCACGTACAGGCTCGGGTCCTTCTGCGCACGCGAGAGGTTCTCCTTGCCGTGCGCGATCTGCTTGTTGACCCAGCGGTTGAAGAACGACGGCGCCCACGAGAACGTCAGCGGATTGGTTTCCTCGTCCCACGGCTCCTCGCTGCCGAACAGCGTCAGGCGGCCGTCGCAGTCGATATCGCCGTAGATGCGCGAGTCCTCGGTCGCCTTGCGGTGGCGGCCGCCTTCGGTCGCGGTGGCGACGGCGATCTGCAGCTGCGCGGCGCGGCAGCCCGCGGCCTGGTTGGTCTCGCGGATCTCGCCGAGCTGGCGCGTGCGCGCCGCGGCCTGCGCCTGTGGGATCGCGACCAGCTTCGCCTGCTGCTCTTTCAGGCGCACGTCGCGCAGACGTTCGAGGTCGGCCAGGCTGGTGGCCTTCTCCATGCTCGGGATCGCACGCGTTTCCGCGTCCTTGTGTTCGAACTCCGCACGCGCTTCCTGCTGGCGCTCGAGCACCTGCGCCGCGGTCAGGCCGCCTTCGATGCGCAGCACGTCGACGCGACGGTCGGCGGCGAGGTTGACGTCGTTCGCGGCCACGTCGATCGCCTTGCGCGCGTGCGGCAGCACGGCGGGAATCGCGTCGCGCGCCTCGGCCAGATCGTCCAGCTCGCGGCGGCGCAGCTTCTCGACCTGCGCGATGGTGTCGGCCTCGGCGAAGCGCTTGCTCTCCTTGGCCGAACCCTGCGGCTTGCTCGACACGCCCTGTTCCAGCTCGACCATTGGCTTGGCCGCGCTGTCGCTGTCGACGTGGATCACCAGCTGCGCGACGAAGAACGTCAGCACGCTCAGCACCACGAACAGGCGCAGCGGCGCGACGTAGCGCGCGCGCTGGCCGGCGAGGTAGTTGACCGCCACGCGACCCGGCGACAGCAGGTCGCGCAGGGTGCGGAAGATGCGTCCGTCGAGATGCCAGAAGGCCTCGAACACTTCCTCCACCGCGTGCGCGGTGTCGCGGATCGGATTGACCACCGATTGCCCGCAGTCCTGGCAGTAGTGGCCCTGCAGCGGGGCGCCGCAGTTTTCGCAATGCGTGGGAACGGCATGTCCAGCGGATGTGCTCACGGTCCTGCAACCTCTCCCCGGGTGGCCGCGGCAGAGCGCCGCGGCAGCGGCAATCCCGCGTGTGCGGCGATGCCGGATGGAACTTCGATGGATGCCGACCGTCGCGGCGCGACAGGGCGGACGGCGAAAGCGGCAAACCGGCTGTTCATGCCGGGTCAGTAAGATAGCCGTCCGCCGCGACCCGGCGCCAGCGCCCGACAATGGATGCGGTCGCGCGGCCGCAGTCGTGCGTCTGGTTGCATCCGATGTCGCTTCCCCCGATTCCCGCTCCCGCCCCGGGCCGCTCCGGCCTGCTGGGCGAAGTCCGCACCACCGCCCTGCTCGCCGCGCCGCTGGTCGGTGGCCATGTCTCGACCGGCCTGATCGGCTTCGTCGACAACGTGCTGGCGGGCCACCACAGCACCACCACGCTGGCCTCGGTCACCATCGGCACCGCGCTGTGGTGGCTGCCGATGATGGTGCCGATCGGCACGCTGCTGTCGGTGCCGCCGTCGGTGTCGCAGCTCGATGGCGCGGGCCGTCGCGGCGACATCGGTTCGCTGTTCCGCCAGGCCCTGTGGCTGGCGGCGGGACTGGGCGTGCTGCTGTTCGCATTCCTCACCTTCATCCCGCATGCGCTGTTGCCGATGGGCATCGCGCCGGAGATCGTCCCCGGCGCGACCGCGTTCCTGCACGGCATCCGTTGGGGCGTGATGGCGCTGACGCTGTTCTTCTGCATGCGCTACCTCAGCGAGGGCCTGCACTGGACGCTGCCGACGCTGCTGCTCAGCGCGGGCGGGCTGCTGATCCTGCTGCCGATCGGTTACACGCTGACGTTCGGCAAGTTCGGCTTCCCGGAGATGGGCGCGGGCGGGCTCGGCTTCGCCTCGGCGATCATGCTGTGGGCGCAGGCGATCGGGTTCTACATCGTGCTCAAGCGTTCGCGCCGGTTCGCCGACCTGAAGCTGTTCGAACGCTTCGACCTGCCGCACTGGCCGACCATCCGCGGCCTGCTCGCGACCGGCCTGCCGATCGGCGTGACCGTGCTGATGGAGGGCGGCCTGTTCATCACCACCGCGCTGCTGATGGGCCGGCTGGGCGAGATCCCGGCCGCCGCGCACCAGATCGCGATCAACCTGGCGGCACTGTGCTTCATGGTGCCGATGGGCTTGGCCGAGGCGACCACGGTGCGCGTCGGCCATGCGCTCGGACGCGGCGATTTCCACGGCGTGCGCCGCGCGGCCAAGGCTGGCTACGCGATCGTGCTGGGTACGCAGTTGCTGTCGGGCATCGTCCTGCTGGCCGGCAACGACCTGCTGGTGAGTTTCTACACGCGCGACGCGGCGGTCGCGACGCTGGCCGCGTCGTTGCTGCTGTACGCAGCGGCGTTCCAGTTCCCGGATGGCGTGCAGGTGCTGTCGGCCGGCGCGCTGCGCGGACTGAAGGACACGCGCGTGCCGATGGTGCTGGCGGCCGTGGCCTACTGGGGCGTCGGCATGCCGCTGGGGGCCGGGTTGGGCCTGGGTCTGGGCTGGGGTCCGAAGGGCATGTGGGTCGGCCTGATCGCCGGCCTGACCTTCGCCGCGGTCCTGCTGTGCATGCGTTTCGTGCGTTCCAGCCACCCGGACCGGCTGATGATGCGCGGACCCTGAGAATTCCTCACGTGGACAGAAACAGGTGCGTGTTACGAATGGCGGGTGATTCCGCAGCCGTCAGCGTTTAGGCTGGAAGCCTGAGCCTGGAGTCCCTATGAACGACACACCGCGTCGTGGACCCATCGCCCGCTTCTTCGTCGGGCTGTGGGATGCGATGAACTTCACCCGCAGGCTGATCCTCAACCTGCTGTTCTTCTTCCTGCTGTTCGTGTTCCTGATGATCCTGGGCGCCGGTCCGCGCACCGCGCCGATCCTGGACCGCACCACGCTGGTCATCGCGCCGGAAGGCAACCTCGTCGAGCAGTACAGCAGCGATCCGCTGACGCGCGCGCTGGGCAAGGCGCTGGGCGAACGTGGCGGCGAAGTGCAGCTGCGCGACCTGCTGCGCGCACTGGACGCGGCTGCACGCGACGAGCGCATCGAACGCGTCGTGCTGGACCTGGACAAGTTCGAAGGCGGCGGCATGGCCTCGCTGCGCGAAGTCGCCGAGGCGGTCGCGCGCGTGAAGGCGGCCGGCAAGCAGGTCGTCGCGTTCGGCGAGGCGATGGACCAGAAGCAGTACCTGCTCGCCGCGCAGGCGAACGAGGTCTACCTCGACCCGATGGGCAGCATGCTGCTCGAGGGCCTGGGCCGTTACCGCACCTATTACCGCCAGGGCCTGCAGGACAAGCTCGGCGTCGACGTGCACCTGTTCAAGGTCGGCGAGTACAAGTCGGCGGCCGAGCCGTACGTGCTCGACGCGGCGTCGCCGGAGGCGAAGGAAGCCGACCTGTTCTGGATGAACGACGTGTGGCAGCGCTACCTGGGCGATGTGGCGAAGGCGCGCAAGCTCGACGCCGCCGCGCTGGCCAAGGGCATCGACGAGATGCCGGCCGGCATCGAGGGCGCGCAGGGCGACCTCGCCCGGTTCGCGCTGCAGAACAAGCTGGTCGATGGCCTGAAGACGCGCGAGGAAGTGGACGACCTGCTGCTCAAGCGCGGCGTCGCCGACGAGGATGCCGAGGGCGGATTCCGCCAGGCGTCGCTCGACGAATACCTCGCCCACCTCGACAACGGCCTGCGTGCGGTCGATCCGCGTCCGCAGGTGGCGGTGATCGTGGCCGAGGGCGAAATCCGCGGCGGCGAGCAGCCGCCGGGCACGGTCGGCGGCGAATCGACCGCGGCCCTGCTGCGCGAGGCGCGCGAGGACGAGAACGTCCAGGCCGTGGTGCTGCGCGTGGATTCGCCGGGCGGCGAAGTGTTCGCGTCCGAGCAGATCCGCCGCGAAATCGTCGGCCTGAAGAAGGCCGGCAAGCCGGTGTCGGTGTCGATGGGCGACCTCGCCGCGTCGGGCGGTTATTGGATCTCGATGGACGCCGACCGCATCTACGCCGATCCGTCCACCATCACCGGTTCGATCGGCATCTTCGGCCTGATTCCGACGATCCCGCGCGCGCTCGACAAGATCGGCGTGCACAGCGACGGCGTCGGGACGACGCGCTTCGCCGGTGCGTTCGACATCACCCGTCCGTTGCAGCCGGAAGTGGGGCAGGTCATCCAGTCGGTTATCGACAAGGGTTACCGCGACTTCACCGGTCGCGTCGCCACCGCGCGCAACAAGCCCGTCGAACAGGTCGACGAGATCGCGCGCGGTCGCGTGTGGTCCGGCGCGCAGGCGAAGGAACGCGGCCTGGTCGACGAACTCGGCGGCATGCAGCAGGCGGTCGAATTCGTCGCCGCGCGCGCCAAGCTGGGCAAGCGCGGCGACTACCAGGTGCGCTACATCGAGAAGCAGGCCACGCCGTTCGAGCGCTTCTTCACCGGCATGGTGGAAAGCCGCATCGGTGCGTCGTGGGTGCAGCACTCCGACGTCGCGCGCGGGCTGTTGGCGAAGGCTTCGCCGCAGGCCGCGGCGGACCTGCGCTTCATCGAAGGCACGATCACGCCGACCCGCGGCGTGCCGGTGAAGACGCTGGCCTACTGCTTCTGCGGGCTGTAAGCCCGGGCGGAATCAGCGAAGGTCACACGACGACGCCCGGCTCGCGCCGGGCGTTTTCGTTGGTGCCGCCGGAACATCAGTTGCCGGACTCGGCCGCCTCGATCGCGTCCCGCTGCGCCTGGGCCGCATCCTCGATCTGTTCCCCTGCCTTCTTCGCGCGGTCGATCGGCTGCTGGATCGCGTCGCGCAGCTCCGTCGCCTGCGGTTCGACCGGCCGCTCCTTCTCGGGTGGCTTGGGGGCGGAGCAGCCCGCCAGCAGGATCAGGACCAGCATCGGCATCACACAGCGCAGCATTCGCGACATTCCAGGCATCCTCGGCGGGTCCGGCGGCTATGCTAGCGCGGCCGACGCGCGCGGCGACACGACCCTGTGCCCTGCATCACGGATGCATTCGACGGAGAGCTGCGATGGATCCCAAGCGTTGGCGGCTGGACGGTCAGCTGGCCCTGGTCACCGGCGGCAGCGCCGGCATCGGCCGCGCGATCGCACGCGAGCTGCTCGGCTTCGGTGCCGACGTATTGCTGGCCGCGCGCGACGTGGCCGCGCTCGACGCGGCGAGGACCGAGCTGCTGGAGGACTTCCCCGACCGCGAGGTGCAGGGCTTCGTCGCCGACGTCGCCGATGACGAACAGCGCCGCGAACTGCTCGACTGGGTGGAGGATTTCGGCGAAGGCCTGCACATCCTCGTCAACAACGCCGGCGGCAACGTGAGCAAGCCGTCGACCGACTACACCGAGGACGAGTGGCGGCAGGTGTTCGAAGTGAACCTGTTCTCGGCGTTCGAACTCTCGCGTTACGCGCATCCGCTGCTCACCCGCCATGCCGCGTCGAGCATCGTCAACGTCGGCAGCGTGTCGGGCATGACCCACGTGCGCACCGGCGCGCCGTACGGCATGAGCAAGGCGGCGATGCACCAGATGACGCGCAACCTCGCGGTCGAATGGGCCGAGGACGGCATCCGCGTGAACGCGGTCGCGCCGTGGTACATCCGCACGCGCCGCACGTCGGACAAGCTGGCCGATCCGGATTACCTCGACGAAGTGCTGCTGCGCACGCCGCTGGGCCGAATCGGCGAGCCGGAGGAAGTCGCCGCGGCAGTGGCGTTCCTGTGCCTGCCCGCATCGGGCTACATCACCGGCGAATGCATCGCGGTGGACGGCGGATTCCTGCGCTACGGATTCTGACTGCGTATGCCGGCGCATCGCGCGCGGCGAACAGCCAACAAGAAGCCGCCGAGCGGTGCTGAATCGCTCGGCGGCCATAGCAGACGTAACGCCTGCTGTACTGCCATTGAGGATCGTGCGGAGCCCGAAGCTCGGATCACCCCTCAAGGCAGGGTTGGAGCGTAGCGCGCGCCACGATACGAGTCGGTGAAGGCGTCGCGCCTCGTGCGTGATGCGGTCGTAACACGCGACGAATCCTTCAGCGCTTGGCTGCGAACGGATGCGCTTCCGGCACCGGCGTTTCCAGCACTGGAAGCTCGACGAAACTCAACGCGTCGCCGCCGTGGAAGATGCGGTTCAGTGCCTGCGCCGGAACGCTTTCGTCGTAGTTGCGTCCGCCCGTGTTGAGGTTGCGTTCGAGTCGCGGGAAGCTGCTGCTGGTGATGTCCAGTCGCAGGCGATGCCCGCGCGGCACAAGGTAGGCGATCGAACGCATGGGTACGTCGAGCACGTAACGCTTGCCCGGCGTCATCAGCGCGGGACGCTCCACGCCATCGCGATATCGCGCACGCAAGGCGCCTTCCTGGATGCTGGTGGCGCGACCGTCGGGCCATACGTGCACCAGGCGCGCGACGAAATCCGTATCGGGTGCCGACGACGACACGACGAGTTGTGCGCGTAGCGGTCCGGCGATGCGCAGCGGTGCGGCCAGCGGCGCCGTGGTGTAGGTGAGCACGTCGTCGCGCGCTTCGATCTCGCGCTGGTCGGCGGGACCGGAAACCTGTTTCGGATCGCCCGTGCAGCACAACGGGCCGCCGCGCGACGGCACGGGCTTGAGCGGGTCGTAGAGGTATTCGTCGGAACGCGTATCGCGCGAGGCTTGCAGCGACAGCACGCCATCGCTGTCGCGTCCGTGCGCGCGGCCGCGACTGCCGAGGTACCAAGCCTGCATCTGCGCTTCGGCTGGTGGCCACTGCGTGGCGGTGAGCCAGCGTTGTTCGTTGAGCACGAAGAACGTGTACGGCGGCAGCTTAGCCAGTCCGTCGCCGCGCCCGCGCAGCCAATGATCGAACCACGCGAGGTACCACTGCCGGTAGGGACGGTCGGCGTTGTACACGGGCAGTTCGCCGAAGCGACCCATGCCGTTGACGAGTTCGTGTTCGCAATGGTTGCCGGGCGCGATCACCACGTGCTGGTTCGTCGCGGCGTCGGGCGAATGCCGGCGCACCGATTCGCTGATCGCGAGCGTGCCGGACAGGCTCGGATCGCCCCAGGTGTCGATCACCAGCGACGGTACGCGCGGACGATCGCCCTCGGCGATGTAGTCGAGATCGCGCCAGCGCGGATCGCCGAGCGAGGTCTGCAGGAAATCCTGGTAGGCGTTCGCGCCGGGGCGCACGCGCTGGACGACATCCAGCACTGGCAGCGTCGGTAGCGCCGGTGCCATGTCCAATGATTCCGGCCAGGCGCCGTGGTACGCCTTCATGCCGTGCTTCGAAAACCACCCCGCCGCGCTGGCGAGCTGGAACACGCCACCTTCGAACGCGCCGAAGTAGCCCGCATGCCCCGACACATCGCCGGCCGCGCCGCCAGCGGCCATCGGGATCATCGCCGCGTGCGCGGGATGGTTGGCGCGCGCCAGTGCGTACTGCAGTTCACCCAGTGCGGAACAGCCGATGGTGCCGACCTTTCCGTTCGACCAGGGCTGGTGGACGATCCAGTCGAGCGTGGCAACGCCGTCGCCGGTCGCGTGGCGCCACGGCACGAAGTCGTCGCCCTGCGATTCGAACTTGCCGCGCACGTCCTGCACCAGCACGGCGTAGCCGTTGCGCGCGAAGAACATCCCTTCGCCCAGCGCCTCGCCGTAGCGGCGACGGTCGTAGGGCAGGCGCACGTAGACGGTCGGCAGCGCACCCTGGTTGCCGCGCGGGCGATACAGCGTGCCCGCCAGCTCCGTGCCGTCGGGCATCGCGATGCGGACGTCGTTGTCGATGCGAACGCCGAACGCGAGCGCGCGCAGCGGCTGCTGCCAGTGCGCAGGGATTCGTTCGCGCAACACCCATGCGGCGAGCGCGAGCAACGCCACGACGAGCACGATCCACCAGGCCAGCGCGGGGCGCAGTGCGGACAAGTCCATCTCCAAAGGTCGTTCCCTGAAGCGCCGGTGTGGATGGGCGGCGTGCAGGGCAACGACGCCGCCGGACATGCGGAGCGCCTGTATCGGATCCCGCCCCTTGGCTGGAACGTGCGCCGCGACGCTGAACGGCCAGCGCGCGGGCTCAGGCGGTCAGCGTGGGCAGGTGCTTTCGTCCAGCACCTGCCGGCTGCGTTCGGCGTCCGCGGCAGCCTGCGCGCGCTTGTCGAGATCGCCGAACTGGGCGGTCGACTGCGCGTCGCGCAGGCGTTGCTGCCACGCATCGCAAAGGCGTGACTCGATCACGGGCTGGCAGCGGTCCTCGACCATCTGGCAGGCGAGGCCGCCCGCGTTCGCACCGGTGCCATCCAGTCCGGTCACCTGCAACGGCGCGCAGCGCGGCGGTGGCTGCGCGTTCTCACCGAAGTAGCGTTCCTTGTCCCAGGTCGTGCACTGGAAAAGTGCCGGAGGCGTTTGGCGCGGCGCTTCGACGACGGGTTCGGGTTCCGGCTCCGGCGCGGGCGCCGGTTCCGCGGGCAGTGCGACGGGCGCGGGTACGGCCACCGGCGGTGTGGCGGCCACGGGCATGATCGGCGGCGCGGATGGCGCAGGCGTGTCCAGCACGCGCTTCTGCTGGCGCGTACCTTTGGGGCAGGGCGTGCCGTTCTGCAGCGTGACCGCGCCGCTGGCATCGGTGCAGCGATAGATCACGATCTGCGCGGCGGCGGTCGGGATCGATACGACGCTTGCCATCGACAGCGCGAACCACAGCGCACGCATCCGTGCGCGATGCACGAACCGCATCAGCTGTCCCCGCAGTCGCGGTTGAGGCGCGCGTCGATGCCGCGCTGTTCCTCGTCGATCTGGTGGCGTTCGCTCTGCAGCGCGCTGTTGTAGCGGCGATCGAGCGTCCAGCGGCGATCGCGCAGGCGCGAGCACACTTCTTCCTGCGGCAATGCATGACACTCGTCGTAGATCCACGTGCCGGCGCCGTAACTGACGGGGAATTCAGGGTGCTGCGGCGGTGGTCGCGGCGAGGGACTGTCGCCGACGCGCACGTCGTAGCGACCGTCGCCACCGTTGAAGCTGCCACCGGCGCGTGCATAGAAGCCGCTGTCCTCGCGTACGCCGCGCGGTACCACGACCGGATAACCCAGGGTCCACAGCGGCACCCAGCGCGGATTGCCCTGGCCGGTATCGCTCAGGTACTGGTTGCCGTCGGGCGTGGTGCATTCGTACATCGGCTGCGCGGGCGCCATCACGACGTAGCGCGTCGGTGGCGCATCGGACGCAGCGGCCGCCGGTGCCGCCTTCGCCGGCTTGGCGCGACTGGGTGGTGCGTCCTTCGGTCGCTGCATTTCGCGTGTCTGCTGCGTCTCGCCCTTGCGGCAAGGTGTGTCGCGCAGCGTGAGCTTGCCGTCGGCGGCGGTGCAGCGGTAGATCGTGATCTCCGCACGCGCGACGTGGCCGGCCAGCAACAGCGGCAGGGCGGCGAGCAGGGCGAGGCGGCGGATCATGCGCGCATCTTGCGCCGCCGCCGGCGCGGACGGAAGCGCCGGGGCGGAATGCCATCGCATACTCACTTGGCCCGCGTGTATTCGATCTTCATGGTCTGCGCTTCCTTGCCGCCGCGGGTTTCGTACATATCGAAGACGTGGTGGTCGTTGTCGACGATGCGCACCACCTGACGCACCGGGATCTTCGCGCCGCCCGATGCCGGATCGGCCATCTCGCCAGTGAAGGTGTAGCTGTGCGTGGCCGGGTTGTAATCGCCGTGCGAGACGAACAGGCCGGTCGAACCGCTGTCCATCCAGCTGCTGTAGTACTTGCCGGTGACGTTGTCGTAGCCGGTGTAGCCCAGGCCATCGAACGGCTGGCCCATCCACTGGCCGTGGTAATCCATGCGCACATGGCGGCCACCCAGGACCAGCGTGTTGGTGGCCGAGCCGCTCTGCACCATCGGCGGCGTCTTCGGATCCATCCACATCGTCTGTTTCGTGGTCCAGTTGCCGACCATCGCGGCCAGCTGTTTGTGCTGTTCGCCCGGCTTACCCGCGTTCTCCCACGCCTGCATCATCGCCTGCTGTTCGGCGGTGAGCTGCGGCGGCTTGGCCGTCTTGGGTTCCTTCGCCGCCAGCGGCAGCGCGACCAGCAAGGCCAGCGCGCACAGCGGCACGTGCAAAGTGTTCATGGGGTCCTCCCGGTGACGCGGCGTTGCCGATCAACGCCGGCGCGGCGACGCTACGACCGCCCGCGTTAAGGCCGCGTGCCTGCGCTCAGGCGCGGATCTGCGCGCCCGTGCGGGCGTCGCGGATCGCGGTCGGCGAGGCCAGGCCGCCGGTCTCGCCCGCGAGCACGCCATCGGCCTGCGCCAGCACGCGCGGGTCCAGCGCGTCGCGCGCGAACGCCGGCGGTTCGCCGGCGAGGTTGGCGCTGGTCGACACCAGCGGGCCGCCGAAGGCCTCGCATAGCGCGACCACGTCCGGATGCGCGCTCACGCGTACCGCGACGCCGTCGTGCGCGCCGGTGATCCAGCGCGGCACGCGTGCCGTGGTCGGGACGATCCAGGTGTTGGGGCCGGGCCAGCTCGACTGCACGGCGTCGCGCTGCGCGATGGTGAGGGCGTCCCAGTCGAGCAGTCCGTCGAACTGCGCGCGCGCCGCGGCGATCAGGATCACACCCTTGTCGACGGGACGCTGCTTGATCGCCAGCAGGCGCATCACCGCGGCCTCATCGAACGGATCGCAGCCGATCCCCCAGACCGCCTCGGTCGGATAGACGACGATGCCGCCGCGGCGGAGCGCGGCGGCGGCATCGGATGGGGCGAGCGGCGCGGGCACGACGGTTTCCGTCAGGCCTTCGCCGCCTTCTTCGCGGCTTTCTTGGCGACCTTCTTCGCCGCCTTCTTCGCCGCCTTCTTCGCCGGCGCCTTGGTCGCGGTCTTCTTGGCGGCGGTCTTGGTCGTCTTCTTTGCGGCCTTCTTGGTCGGCGCCTTCTTGGCGACCTTCTTCGCCGCGGGCTCCTTCTTCGCGGTTTCCTTCTTCGCCTTCACCGCCGGCGCCTTCTTCGCCGCCGCCTTGCGGCCGAAGCGGCCTCGCACCGGCTTGCCTGTATCGGCGAGCAGCTGCGTCACTTCCTCCAGCGTCAGCGACGCCGGCTCACGATCCTTCGGGATCTTGCCGTTGAGTTTGCCGTCGCTGATGTACGGACCGAAGCGGCCGTTGAGCACCTGGATGTCGCTGTCGTCCCACTGCTTGATGATGCGGTTGCGCGCGATCTCTTCCTTCTGCTCGATCAGGAACACCGCGCGCGCCAGCTCGATCGTGTACGGATCGTCTTCCTTGGTCAGCGAGGCGTAGGTGCTGTCGCGCTTGGCGAACGGACCGAAGCGGCCGATGCCGACGCTGACTTCATGGTCGTTGCTCAGGCCGAGCTTGCGCGGCAGCTTGAACAGCTCCAGCGCGTCTTCCAGCGTGATCGTGTGCATCGACTGGCCGGGACGCAGCGAGGCGAAATCGAGCTTCTCGTCGGTGTCCTTGTCGCCGATCTGCGCATACGGCCCGAAGCGGCCCAGGCGGACGCTCACCGGCTTGCCGCTCTTGGGATCGGTGCCCAGTTCGCGCGCGCCGGTGGCTTCGCTGCGATCGACGGATTCGGTCTTGTCCTCGACCAGTTCCTTGAACGGGCCCCAGAACTTCTCCATCAGCGGGACCCACTCTTCCTCGCCGCGCGAGACGGCGTCGAGTTCGTCCTCGAGCTTGGCGGTGAAGTCGTAGTCCACGTAGCGGGTGAAGTGCGAGCTGAGGAACTTCGACACCGCGCGGCCCACGTCGGAGGGACGGAAGCTGCGACCTTCCATTTCCACGTACTTGCGGAACAGCAGGGTCTGGATGATCGAGGCGTAGGTCGAGGGACGGCCGATGCCGTATTCCTCGAGCGCCTTGACCAGCGCCGCTTCGGTGAAGCGCGGCGGCGGCTGGGTGAAATGCTGGTCGGCGTGGATGCGGTCCAGCGGCACGCGGTCGCCGATCTTCATCGACGGCAGCTTGCGGCCTTCGTCTTCGTCCTCAGCGGCCTTGCTGTCCTTGCCTTCCTCGTACACGGCGAGGAAGCCCGGATCGACCACGGTCGTGCCCGAGGCGCGGAAGCTGTGCTCGGCGCCGGCGGCGAGGTCGATCGACACCGTGTTGAGCGTGGCCGGCACCATCTGCGAGGCGACGGCGCGCTTCCAGATGAGTTCGTAGAGCTTGCGTTCGTCGTCGGTGAGGTGGCGCGCCACCTGCGACGGCGTGCGCAGCGCCGAAGTCGGGCGCACGCCTTCGTGCGCTTCCTGCGCGTTCTTGGACTTGTTCTGGTACGTGTTGGGCTTGTCGGGCAGCGCGCGCGTGCCGTAGTCGCGTGCGATCACGTCGCGGATCTCCGACACCGCATCGACCGACAGCGTGACCGAGTCGGTACGCATGTAGGTGATCAGGCCGACCGTGCCTTCCTCGCCGATCGCCACGCCTTCGTACAGCTTCTGCGCGACCTGCATGGTCTTGCGCGTGGTGAAGCCGAGCTTGCGCGCGGCTTCCTGCTGCAGGGTCGAGGTGGTGAACGGCGCGGCCGGACGGCGCTTGCGCTCCTTGCTGGCGACGTCGGTGACGTGCAGCGCACCGTTGGCCGCGGCCGTGATGCGCTTGCGCGCGTCCTCGGCGGTGTCGCCGTCGGTGACGGTGAACTGTTCGAACTTCTTGCCGTCCAGCTTGTTGAGCTTGGCGGTGAAGGCCTGCGACGGATGCGCGCACTCGGCCTCGATGGACCAGTACTCGCGCGCGACGAAGGCTTCGATCTCCTCCTCGCGCTCGACGATCATGCGCAGCGCCGGCGACTGCACGCGGCCGGCGGACAGGCCGCGCTGCACCTTGCGCCACAACACCGGCGAGAGATTGAAGCCGACCAGGTAGTCGAGCGCGCGTCGCGCCTGCTGGGCATCGACCAGGTCGCTGGCGATGCTGCGCGGCTGGGCCATCGCTTCCTTGATCGCGCGCGGCGTGATCTCGGTGAACACCACGCGGTGCAGCGGCTTGCCTTCGAGCAGGCCGCGTTCCTTCAGGATCTCGGCGATGTGCCAGCTGATCGCCTCGCCTTCGCGGTCCGGGTCGGTCGCCAGGTAGAGGGTGTCGGCGGTCTTGGCGGCCTTGGCGATGGCGTCGACGTGCTTCTCGTTCTTGTCGATCAGGTCGTAGCGCATGGCGAAGCCGCGCTCGGGATCGACCGCGCCCTCCTTGGGCACCAGGTCGCGGACATGGCCGTAGGAGGCCAGGACCGTGAAGTCCTTGCCGAGGTATTTGTTGATCGTCTTGGCCTTGGCAGGCGACTCGACGATGAGGAGATTCTTGGCCATGGGGGCTCCGCAGTACCTGTCCCGGTGCTGCGATGGGGGCGGATGGTGGGCTAGAGAAGGCTACGCCCGCGGCATCCGACCGCGGGCGTCGAGGGACCTTCCTTTTTTATTGAGGCCATGCGCCGGCAGCGCCTGTCAAGCACGACCGTGTGAAGCCCGTGACCGGCGCCCCACGGCGACGGCCATTCAGGTTCGCCCGGTCAGCCCGCGCTGGCTGCCGCCGCGCGCTGGAGGTAGTCCTGGTAGGCCGGGATCGCGACGGCCATCATCAGGCCGACGTAGGCCACCGCCAGCAGGGCGCCCAGCACCAGCACCACGATGGCCACCGTGCCCAGGCCGCGCTGCTGCCTGTCCGGCCGCGAGGTGTAGGCCCAGCGGTCCACGACCAGGGTGCTGGCGACCATGTCGTGCAGGCCACGCTTGCGCTCGGTGAAGGCGGCCATGACGTAGCCGATGTAGAGCGTGAAGTAGCACAGCAGGTGCGAAGCCCAGCGCCCGAACGCGTGCATGCGGCTCAGGCGCCGGCCGTCGGCGTCGGCGACCTTGATGCCCACGGCCATCTTGCCCAGCGTCGCCTGCGCGGTGGAGGACTCGAAGCCGATGTAATACAGGCCGCTGATGACCGGATAGGCGAGGTAGATCACCGCGAACATCGCCATGATGGGACCGGCCGCCGCGCCTGCGTTGTTGGAGCCGATCGCCCCGAACGCAGCCGCGCCGACGAAGATGAACATCACGATCATGACGATGTAGTACGCGATGCTCACCACGATCGCATCGATCACCAGGGCCGCCACGCGGCGCCAGAAACCGGCGTAGACGACGTCGGAGGCATCGAGCGCGGCGTAGGTGCCGGTATCGCTCACGCTGGCGCGTGGCGGCGCGTACGGCGAGGACGGCTCGGCGTAGGCAGTGGATGCGGCGTACACGGACGCCTGCGCGGCGCTGGCGCCCGCGGTGGCGGCGTACGCCGGCGATGCCGGAATGGCCGGGGGCTCGGGTGCGCGGCGGGCGGGCTGGATGCCGTCGAGTTCGAGCTCCTCGGAGAAGCGGTCGAGGGGCTGCCAATCGCGGGCGCCGGAATGCCACGCCAGCGTGTCGCGCTGGACCTGGCCATCGCGGTAGGCCGTGCGCACGTCGTCAGCCGCCATCGGTCCGACCCGGCCCTGGCCGGGCAGGTGGTAGTACCACTCCGTCATGTCGTCCCCTTACGTCCGTTGCGCGGACCGTCGGCGGCCCGCCTTGCGCCTCCCGGGCGCGGTGCAGCGTCCCCCGACGCTCAGTGCACCGACTCGGGCTCGTCCTCGAACATCTGCGTTTCCATCCAGGCGTAGGCCGCTTCGGACCCCGGCTGGTTGAACAGCACCATCAGCACGACCCACTTCAGGTCGTCCACGTCGATTTCGTCCTGGTCCAGCGCCATTGCGCGGTCGAGCACCAGCTCGCGCTGGTCCGCGTCGAGCACGCCGTGCTGTTCCAGGAAAAGCAGGAAGCCGCGGCATTCGACGTCGAGCTTGTCCAGCTCCGGCCCGAAGAACACCCGGACCGGACCGTTCGCGCGCGGGGCACTGGCGCTGGGCCGTTGCTGGGCCAGCGCGTCGAGCCATTCGAATGCCTTGTTGATCTCCGCGGGACTGAAGCCGGCCTTGCCGAGTTCGTCGAAGAGAGGGCCGCTGCGGAGCGAATCCCGGTCGCGGACGAGGTCCGCATCGTCAGTGAAGTAATGCTCGAACAGGTACAGCAGGACGTCCAGGATGCTCTCTTTCATTTCCCTCGGCCTGCGCCGCTCGCGGCGCGGTGGGCAGAACTTGCGGGTGACCCGCCGCCGCCCGGGATCGCGTCCTCAGCGGCTGCGGAAGTACCGGCCGTGCTGTGAAGCGACACGACCATCAAGCTCCATGAGCAGCAGCATGGAGGACACTGCAGCGGCCGTCAATCCAGTCCGCATGACCAGCTGATCCATAGCGGTTGGGTCGTGACCGAGGGCGTTCCACAAGTTCTGGTAGTCGGGATCGTCCCGTCCGGAACCGCGTCCGACTTGGTCGGCGACCCCTTGGCCGGCATGGATGGGGGCGCCGAGACGGGTCTGCAAGTCCCGCGCCAGCAGCGTTGCCTGTGGCGCGAGCGCGGCAATGACCTCATCGGCGGTCTCGACCAGCGCCGCGCCATCGCGGATCAGCCGGTGGCAGCCGCGCGCAAGCGGGTTGTGGATCGAGCCGGGTACGGCGAACACGTCGCGTCCGGCCTCGCTTGCCAGGCGCGCGGTGATGAGCGCACCGGAACGCTCGGCGGCCTCGATCACCAGCGTGGCCAGGCTCAACCCGGCGAGGATGCGGTTGCGGCTCGGGAACTGGAACGCCAGCGGGCCCGTGCCCGGCGGGTACTCGCTGACCACGGCGCCGCTTTCCGCGATGCGCGCGTGCAATCCGGTGTTGGTGCGCGGGTAGGGAATGTCCGGCCCGGTGCCGAGCACCGCGACAGTGATGCCGTGGATCGCCAGCGCTGCCTCATGCGCCGCGGTGTCGATGCCGGCGGCCATCCCGCTGGCGACCGACAGTCCGGACGCCGCGAGCGCGCGGGCGAAGTCGCGGGCGTTCTCGCGGCCGGCCGGCGTGGGGGAGCGGCTGCCGACCACCGCCACCGACGGATGCCAGAGCAGGGCCGGATCGCCCGCGACGAACAGCGCCAATGGCGGGTCCGGGCTGCGTCGCAGCTGCGGCGGATAGTCCGGGTCGTTCCAGCCGAGGAGATGGTGGGTGGGGCTGTCGAGCCATTCGCGCGTCAGCGTTGCGATCCTGCAGGGTCGCGACAGTGCTTCGATCTGCGCTTGCGACAGGCCCGCGTCGCGCCACGCAGCGGGTCCGGCATCTAGCGCGGCGATGGCGTTGCCGTGGCGTTCGAGCAGGGTCCTGCGCGGCGCGGCGGCGCCTGCGGCGGCGATGAGGGTGAGCAGGGCGCAGGCATCGTCGGACGGCATCCCGCCATGCTGGCCCGCAAACGACGACGGCGCCCTAGGGCGCCGTCGCGAGATCGTATCGGAAAGTTCCGGCCGGTCAGTTGCTCGCGTCCGGATGCTTCAGGCGGTAGCCCAGGCGGGTCGGACGTACGCCATCCATCACCAGCGCGTAGCTGACCTTGTCGAAGGTGCGGAACACCATGACGTGGCTGGCGAACTCGTCGGGCAGCTTCACCTTGCTGCCGCGACCATGCGCGTCCGGGCTGCGGTCGATGCCGGCCTGCACGCGGTCGACTTCGACATTGCCCTGGCGCCAGGTCGAGAACACGGTGCCGTTGTCCACGCCGTCGGCCGTGCCGACCGACAGGGCGACGACGTCGCGAGTGCCGCCGCTGGTGACCATGTCGGCCACGGCGATCACGCGTGCCTTCTCCACCGGCAGTTCCTGGGCCGGCGCGTGCGGCATGAACTGCAGGTCGTAGGACTGCGCGTCGACCGGGATCAGGCGGTCGCCGACGCGGACTTCATTGCCGGTGCTGTCGATGACCAGCGTGGCGGCTTCGGCGTCGCCGACCAGGCCGCGGCTGATGGTGCCGGTGGTCTGGCGGGCCAGCTCGTAACCCAGCGGTTCGCCGCCGCTCGGCGGGATCTGGTACGCCCACAGGCTCTCGGTGCCCCAGCTGCGCTGGCCGCGGAAGTCCAGCGACTCGGCGCGACGGCCGGAGTTCTCGCAGCAGCGGTCCGGGTCGATCGTGATGTAGCGCTGGGTCGGGCGCACCACCATGTAGCGCTGTCCCGGCTGTGCGTCCGGCAGGCCCTTGATGTAGGCGACCTGGTTCAGGCTGCTGCGCAGGCGGTCTTCTTCCAGGCCGACCACGTACGGCAGGCTCTCGAACTCGTCGACCACGCGCAGGTCCTTGAGGAAGGCCTCCACGTCGGACAGCGGGATCGCGTTGATCGGGGCTTCCTGGCGCGGGCCTTCCTGCAGCGCGACGCGGTCCAGGTAGGCCAGGGACAGGACGTCGCCCGGGTAGATCAGGTGCGGGTTCTTGACCTGCGGATTGGCCTGCCAGATCTCCGGCCACAGCCACGGCTTCTTGAGGTATCGGCCGGCGATATCCCAGAGGGTGTCGCCCTTCTTCACCACGTAGGTGTCGGGGTGATCCCCCGCGACCTGGGCGGAAACGCCGTAAGCGGCGACCGTGAGCAGCGCAGCGGCCATCACCGTGCGCAGCGGTTTGAACATGACCATCGGCAATCCCCTTACTGCCCCTGAACCGCTGCCCCGCGGGCAGCTTCCCCACACGCGTGGTGAGCGGGGCCCCGCGGCAATATAGCCCAGAAGAACCACAGGGTTGCAAGCCTCGTCGCCCCATAACGGGGTTACAATCACGCTACTTCTTGCGGTTGTGACACACGCCCCCATTTCCCCGACATGGCTCAGCTTCCCATCCTCGAATTCCCGGATCCGCGCCTGCGCACCGTCGCCGCGCCGGTCGATGCCGCGCGCGTGACCTCGCCCGAGTTCCAGAAACTCGTCGACGACATGTTCGAGACGATGTACGAAGCCCCGGGCATCGGCCTGGCCGCCAGCCAGGTGGACGTGCACCAGCGCTTCATGGTGATCGACGTGAGCGAGGAGAAGGACCAGCCGATGGTCTTCATCAATCCGGAGATCGTCGCCCGCGACGGCGAGCAGGTGTACCAGGAGGGCTGCCTGTCGGTCCCGGGCATCTTCGCCGATGTGACCCGCGCCAACCAGATCACGGTGAAGTTCCTCGACCGCAACGCCCAGCCGCAGACGCTGGACGCCGATGGCCTGCTGGCGGTGTGCATCCAGCACGAGATGGACCACTTGGCCGGCAAGCTGTTCGTCGACTACCTCTCGCCGCTCAAGCGCGAGATGGTGCGCAAGAAGCTCGCCAAGGCACGTCGCCAGGCCGCAGCCTGACCTGCGGCGATTCGTGATTCGCGGTGCGTGATCCGGACCTGTCCGGCCACGCATCGCCTTGCGCCGCTCGCACGAACCACCACGCACGAATCACGAGTCACGAACGCCCATGCGCATCGTCTTCGCCGGTACCCCCGACTTCGCCGTTCCGTGCCTGCGCGCCGCCGCGCAGCGTGGCGAGGTCGTCGCGGTGTACACCCAGCCCGATCGCCCTGCCGGCCGTGGCCGCGAACTCACGCCGTCGCCGGTCAAGCGCGAGGCACTGCTGCGTGGCATCGACGTGGTGCAGCCGGAGAACTTCAAGAGCGTCGTGTCGAAGGACGCGCTGCGCGCGCTGCAGCCTGACCTGATGGTCGTGGTGGCGTACGGCCTGATCCTGCCGCAATCGGTGCTCGACATCCCCACCTACGGTTGCTGGAACGTGCATGCGTCGCTGCTGCCGCGCTGGCGCGGTGCGGCGCCGATCCAGCGCGCCATCGAAGCCGGCGACGCCCGCAGCGGCGTGTGCCTGATGCAGATGGAGAAGGGCCTGGACACCGGTCCGGTGCTGCTGTCGCAGGCGCTGGACATCGGCGACAACGAGACCGGCGGGCAACTCCACGATCGCCTCTCGCAGCTCGGCGCGCAGGTGCTGGCCGACGGCCTCGGCCTGTTGCGTGCGGGCATCCGTCCGGTGCCGCAGCCGCAGCCGGAAGAGGGCGTGACGTACGCGCACAAACTCGACAAGGCCGAAGCGCGACTGGACTGGTCGCAACCGGCGGTGGCGCTCGCGAACAAAGTGCGCGCGTTCAATCCTTGGCCGATGGCAGAAGCCGTGGTCGCTGGCGAACGCCTGCGCCTGCACGGCGCGGTCGCGCTCGACGAAGGGCACGACGCGACGCCGGGCACGCTGCTGCGCGCCTCGCGCGATGGCCTCGATGTCGCGTGTGGTCGCGGTGTGCTGCGCATCCGCGTGCTCCAGCGCGACGGTGGCAAGGCGGTTACTGCTGCCGATTACCTCAACGGCCGTCCCGACCTGAGGACGCCATGAGCACGGGCGCCGCACCACGGGCCGTCGCGGCGCGGGTGCTCGACGCAGTCCTGCACCACGGCCGTTCGCTCAAGGCCGAACTCGCCCAGGTGCTGGTGACGCTGCCGGACCCGCGCGATCGCGCGCTGGTCGAAGCCATATGTTTCGCCGTGCTGCGCCAGCCCATGCGCTACGAAGCCGCGCTCAATGCGTGGATGCCGCGACCGTTGCCGCGTCGCGACAGCGAACTCAAGTCGCTGCTGTTCGTCGGTCTCGCCCAGCTCGATCCACTCCAGTTGCCCGCGCACGCCGCGGTCGGCGCGACGGTCGAAGCGGCACGCACGATCGGTCGCCGCCACCAGGCCGGACTGGTCAATGCGCTGCTGCGCCGCGCGCAGCGCGACGGCATTCCGCCCGGCGACCCGCACGCGCACTGGCCGCGCTGGCTGCGCGAACGCATCGTCGCCGACTGGCCGCAGGATGAAGCGCGCGTGCTCGAGGCGAGCGCCGCCACGCCGTCGATGTGGCTGCGCGTGAATCCGCGCGTGCAGTCGCGCGATGTGTATCTCGCGACACTGGCCGCGGCGGGCATCGAGGCGCAGGCCGACGACGCCTGCGTCGATGCGCTGCAACTGGAAACGCCGTTGCCGGTCGCGTCGTTGCCGGGTTTCGCCGACGGTACGGTGTCCGTGCAGGACCTGTCCGCGCAGCAGGTCGCCGATGCGCTCGCACCGGCAAGCGGCGCACGCGTGCTCGATGCCTGCGCTGCACCCGGCGGCAAGACCGCGCACCTGCTCGAGCGCGAGGCGTCGCTGCGTATCACCGCCATCGACGTGGACGATCGCCGGCTCGAACGCGTGCGTTCCAACCTGCAGCGCCTGAGGCTCGGCGACGCGCGACTGATCGCCGCCGACGCCGCCGACACCGCGGCGTGGTGGGATGGCGAGCGCTTCGATGCAGTGCTGCTCGACGCGCCGTGCTCGGCGACCGGCATCGTGCGCCGCCAGCCCGACGTGCTGCAGCACCGGCGCGCGTCGGACCTCGACGCACTCGTCGCCACGCAGGCGCGCCTGCTCGACGCGCTGTGGTCCACGCTCGCGCCCGACGGCGTGCTGGTCTACGCGACCTGCTCGATCCTCAAGGTCGAGAACGAAGCGCAGATCGAGGCGTTCCTCGCACGTACGCCGGACGCGGTGGTCGACCCGCTCGACGAACGCTTCGGCCGCACCGCTGGCGCGGGTCGTCAGCGCCTGCCGGGCGAGCGCGGCGGCGACGGGTTCTTCTACGCCCGCCTGCGCAGGCAGGTCCGCTGACACCCGGGCCCGCTGACGTCCGCGGGCTCTGACAAAGTTTCAACACGCGGCGGCTACCATCCGCGCATGCCGACGTCCCCCCGTCCCCGCGATACCTGGCTGTTCTGGATCATCGCCCTGCTGGTGCTCGGCGCCGGCCTCGGCCTGCGCGATCCCTGGCCCGCCGACGAACCGCGCTTCGCCCTCGTCGCCAGGCACATGGTGGAGAGCGGCGACTGGCTGTTCCCGCATCGCGGCCAGGAGCTGTATTCGGACAAGCCACCGTTGTTCATGTGGCTGCAGGCGATCTTCTACTCGCTGTTCGGCAACTGGCGCGTCGCGTTCCTGCTGCCGTCGCTGCTTGCCGCGCTGGGCACGCTGTGGTGCGTGGTCGACCTCGGATCGCGCCTGTGGACGCGCCGGGTTGGACTGTACGCGGGCTACGCGCTGCTGTTCGCGCTGCAGTTCACCTGGCAGGCGAAGAAGGCGCAGATCGATCCCCTGGTGGTGTTCTGGATCACGCTGGGCAACTACGGCCTGTTGCGGCACGTGCTGCAGGTCGCACGCAACCGTGGGCCCGACTGGCCGATGTGGATGCTCGGCTGGGCCGCCGCATCGCTGGGTCTCATCACCAAGGGCGTGGGCATCCTCGTGCTGCTGATGCTCATCCCGGCCGGCATTGCGTCGCTGCGCGGCTGGGACGTGAAAGTGCACGTGCGCGATCCGAAATTCTGGCTCGGTCCGCTCGCATTCGTGCTCGCCGCGGGCGTGTGGCTGGTGCCGATGCTCGTGGCCGCGCTTGGCCACACGAGCCCGGAATACGGTGCGTACGTCCACGACATCCTGGTGCGGCAGACGGCAAAGCGTTACGGCTCGTCGTGGGATCACGGCCAGCCGGCGTGGTACTTCCTGGAAGTGATGGCGACGATGTGGTTGCCCACCGTGCTCGTGCTGCCGTGGGCGATTCCCGCGTGGTGGCGCCGCCTGCGCCGGCGCGATCCGCGCTACCTGCTGCCGCTGGCGTGGTGGCTGCTGGTGCTGGTGTTCTTCAGCATTCCCGGCGGCAAACGCGACATGTACATCCTGCCCGCGCTGCCGATGATGGCGCTGGCGCTCGGCCCGCTGCTGCCGGGCCTGCTCCGCCGTCGCGGCGTGCGCCGCACGGTGTCGACCTTCACTTGGATCTTCGTGGGCGCGATGCTCGTCGGCGGTCTGGCGATGTGGTTCGGCAATCCGGGTTTTGAGCGCAATTTCGTCGCCGCACGCGGCATCGAAGCGGAAGCGCATGCATTCGCGATCGCCATCACCGCGCTCGGATTGTTCGGCGTCGCCTGCCTGCTCTGGTCTGGACGGCGTCGCCCCGAAGTCGCGATGGCCGCGACGCTGGCCGCAGTGTGGGTCGTATTCGGCCTGGCGATCGCGCCGCTGCTCAACGATTCCTCGTCATCGCGCGGCTTGATGACCGAGACCGGCCGCCGCATCGGCCCGGACGCGGAACTCGGACTGGTCGCGTGGCGCGAGCAGAACCTGCTGATGGCCGATCGCGAGGTCGCGGAGTTCGGTTTCAAGGTGCCGTTCGACGAGCAGATGCGACGCGGACTGGAATGGCAGCGGCGATCGCCGGGCACGCGCTGGCTGCTGGTGCAGGACATCGCGCTCGCGCCGTGCGTCGATGTCGCGCGCACGCAGCACATGGGCAATGCGAACCGTCGTGGCTGGACGCTGGTGCCCGGCGTGGCCGCGGCGTCGTGTCGCTGATCGGGCGGATCAGCGCGGCAACAGCTGTCGATACACCGCTTCGGTGCGTTCGACGAACAGGCCCACGTCGAACTCGCGTTCGGCACGCGCGCGCGCATCCGCGCCCATCGCGGGAAGGCGATCGCGTTGCGCAAGGACATCCAGCAACCGCTGCGCCAGCGCGTCGATGTCACGCGTCTTCGTGATCCAGCCTTCGCGGCCGTCGTCGATGTTCTCCGGCAGGCCGGCGTAGTCGCTGAGCAGGACCGGCTTGCCCATCGCCATCATTTCGCGGCAGGCGAAGGAGATCGTCTCCACCGCGTGCGACAGCACGAAGCCCAGGTCGATCGCCGCGACCATCGGCCGCGTGTCGGCCAGCACGCCGGCGAACTGCACCTGCGAATCCAGGCCCAGCGCGGCGATGCGCTGGCGTTGCGCTTCGTTGGGCAGACGGCCGGCCAGCACCACGCGGAAGCGTTCGCGCGCGTCCTGCGGCAGCCGTGCGAGCGCCTCGACCAGATCAGTCCAGCCCTTGTAATCGGCGGTGCCCGCGTTGCTGCCGAGCAGCAGCACATCGTCCGCGCCGCCGGTCCAGCGTTCGCGTTCGGTCGTGGCGCGATCGACCGGCCACGGTCGCCAGTGCGCGACGTCGATGCCGTTGTACACAACCTCGATCCGGCAACGGCGGTACGGCGTATCCATCAGTTCGCGGCGGGTGAACTCGCACACGCCGATCACCGCATCGGTGCGGCGCGCGCGCAGCCAGTGGCCGAGGCCCTGCATCGGTTTGGTGTTGTGCTTGGTCAGCACCACACGCGGTCGCGGCGACACGCCGGACAATGCCGACAGGACGAGGCGCTGGTCGGCCGAGCCATTGACATGGACGATGTCGAACGCTTGCGTGCGCAGGTAATCGCGCAGCTGGCGCTTTGCGCGCAGGCGCGCGGGCAGGCGCTTGAGGCCGTTCGGGAACGGCTGGTCGAGCACGTGCACGCCTTCGATCGCGCGCGCTTCGCGGTTTAGGCGGCTCGACGCCGGTACGGCCACGTGGACCTCATGGCGCGCGGACAGTCCCTGCGCCAGCGTTCGGAGGTAAGTGGTGTGGCCGCCGCCGTCAGCGTCGTGGAAATTTGTGTAGAGGATCTTCATGCGCGCGGCGTCGCGCCTTCGAGCAGGTCGGCGTGGGTGTCGATGCCGCGCTCGCAGCGAGTGACCTTTCGCACGCGCGTCTCGTGGTAGAGACGGTTGTTGGGCAGATCCATGTCATCGACATCGACCGGCGCGCGCGAGTTGTGCCAAAGGTGCGCGGCCAGTGCCGCCCACTTCAGTGCGCGGCGCTTCACTCCGGCGTTCTCCAGACGTGCGGCCAGTTCGCGATCCTCCGCGCCATAGCCTTCCATGCGCTCGTCGAAGCCGTTGACGCGCAGCAGGTCGTCGCGCCAGAAACTCATGTTGCAGCTCATCACCCGGCCGCCGCTGCGCGAGCGCGACTTCCAGCGCGCCAGCCACGGCTGGTGGAACGCGTACAGCCTGCGCGTGCCGTCGAATTCGTCGAAGTCCGCATCCGCCCACGGCGCGAACACCGGCGACTTGCCGGCCAGCAGACGCTGCGATTCGGCGCGGCTGGCCTTGATCCGCCCGCCCTGCAGGAAGAAACCGCGTTCGGCGAGCGCTTCGTGGTCGGCGATGAACTGCGGATGCAGGATCATGTCGCCGTCGATGATGATCACGTAGTCGCCACGCGCGGCGGCGATGCCGCGATTGCGGCAGCGCGCGGCGCGGAAGCCGGCGTCTTCCTGCCACACGTGGCGCAGCGGCACCGGCAGCGTCGCGGCGTGGCGCGCGATCACCTGCGCGGTGTCCGCGCCGGAACCGTCGTCGGCCACCAGCACCTCGTCGGGCATGCGCACCTGGCGCGCGACGCTTTCGAGCACGCGGTCGAGCGCGTCGTGCCAGTTGTAGGTGAGGACGACCAGCGAGATCTTCATCGCGAGTTCTCGACCTCGGCTACGCCGGTCGGACGCTTGAGCGCGAAGCACAGCGCGACTGGCAGCCACAGCACCAGCCAGCCCGGGCGCGGGCTGTCGAGCAGATGCGGCAGGTCGAACTGCACCATCACCATCGCGAATACCCAGGTCGACAGCACCAGCCGGCCCAGCGGTTCGGTGCGATGCACCCAGCCGCGCCACGCGACGGCCAGCCAGATCCCCGACCACAGCAGCAGCCCGACCAGCCCCAGCTCGATCGCGAGCTGGCTGAAGAGGTTGTGCGCGTGGGTGAGCGTTTCCTTGCCGACGTGGATCAGGATGTCGGAGCCTTGTCCCAGCCCGATCAGCGGATCGGTGCGGAACAGGTCCCACGCGCCCTGCATGATCGCCGGCCGCAGCGACCAGCCGCGCTGGATCATCGCCGGCAGGTACAGCAGCACGCAGCCGATGCCGACGATGGCCACGATCATGCCCGCGCGCCACGGGCGCCGGCTGCGCGTGATCGCCAGCACCAGCAGCGAAGCGAACATCGCCGCCCACGCGCTGCGGGTGAAAGTCAGCAGGACGAACAGCGCCAGCACCGTCCAGGCGATCGCCTTGGCCAGGCGCAGCCCGCGCTCCGGCGTACGCCACACGCTCAGCCACAGCAGGGCGGCGCCCATCGCGGCGGCGGCGAGGTTGGCGTTCGCCATAACGCCGAAACCGGCCTGGCGCGAGTCGGGGTTCGGGAAGAACTGGTACCAGACGATCGCCGCCGCCGCGATCGTCGCGAGCACGAATGCGCAAAGCGTCAGCAGTCGGCGGATGTGGGTTTCGTCGTTGCCGGTCCCGCGGAACCAGGCGAACAGGAACACCGCGATGCTCAGGTTGCGCGCGATCTCGTCATCGGGCCGGCGCGCTTCGCTCCACAGCAGCGACAGCACGCCCCAGCCGAGCAGCGCGAGCACGGCCGGCACCAGGGGCTGGCGCCAGAACGCGGCGGCCTGGCCCGGACGGAAAAGGCAGATCAGCGCCGGCAGGTACAGGGCGAAGCCGACCAGGTACTGGTAGGGCTTGCCGGGGTTCAGCGAAGGGCCGGCCGGCATGATCGCCATGCCGATCACCAGCCATGCCAGTCCCACGCGCAGCCATGCGCCGAACATCGCGTCGGTCGACGCGGTGTCCACCCACGTGGGCGACAGGCGGGAGTGCAGATTCCATTTCATGTTGCTCAACCGGCCTGCGTCCTCAGGTCGGCCGGCGGCTGCGCGAACTCGTCGGCATGCTGCGACAGCCCCAACTCGGCGCGCGTGCGGCCATCGCGACGGGTCTGCGCGAGCAGCTTGTTGTTGGGCAGTTCGGGATCGGCCGGATCGACCAGGCCGGAGCTGCCGTGCTCCAGGTGCAGGGTCAGCGCCGCGAACTTGATCTGGCTGCGACGCAGGCCGGCGTGGCGTAGGCGTGCGTCGAGTTCAAGGTCCTCGCTGCCGTAGCCGACCATGCGCTCGTCGTAGCCGTTGACGCGGACGAGATCGTCGCGCCAGAAGCTGACGTTGCAGCCCATCGGATGCCCGCTCGCACGCGCCTTCAATCGCGCCAGCCACAGCGCGCGCACCGAATGGTGGCGGCGGCCGTAGTGGTAGGTGCCGCGGTCGTTGTCGTCGCGGTAGTACGCGTCGACGAACCAGCCAAAGCGCGGCGCACCGCCAGCGAGCAGGCGTTTGGCTTCGGCCGCGGTCGTGCGGATGCGCGTGCCCTGCAGGAACCGGCCCGGGCGCGCGAGCGTGAGGTGGTCGGCGATGAACTCCGGATGCAGCAGCATGTCGCCGTCGAGCTGGATCACGTAATCGCCGCGCGCGGCGGCGAAGGCGCGATTGAGCGCGCGTGCGCGGCGGAAGCCCTCGTCGGCCTGCCAGACGTGGCGCAGCGGCACCGGGAAATCCTGCGCCAGTTCGGCCAGCATGCGCGCGGTGTCATCGCGCGAACCATCGTCGGCGACGATCACTTCGTCCGGCAGGCGGCTCTGCGCGGCGACGCTTCTCAGCACAAGCGCGAGAGCTTCCTTCCAGTTGTAGGTGCAGATCACCAGCGAGACGGTGGGCGATGAGGTTCCGGACATGCGTGGGCCTGAGGAAGTCCTGGGGTCGCTCGGGGGCATCCTGCCTTCCCGCACGCGGGAGACGTTGCCTCGCCGGGCGAGAGCGCCAGTATCGTACGCGGTCGCCGGGGGCCTGACAGCGTTCCGGCCGCGTACGGGAGGGGAGTCCTCCGACGCGGTCATGCCCCAGCCAGCAACGTCGAAGGACGGGGCTTCAGGACTGTGACGCAGCGCGCGTCGCGAGCCGGCCGGCTCAGGCGGGGTTCATGGCGCCGGCAAGACGTGCGTCGTGGGTGAACCCGTCGCTGCCGCGCGGGAGCCCATGACGGATCGGCTAAGATGCCGCGCATGGCCGCGCTCCCGATTTCGCTCATCGTCATCACGCACAACGAGGCCTCCAACATCGCCCGGTGCCTCGACAGCGTGCCGTTCGCGGCCGAGAAGATCGTGGTCGACAGCGGCAGCACCGATGGCACCCAGGACATCGCGCAGGCGTGCGGCGCGCGCGTGGTCCAGCAGGAATGGCTGGGCTTCGGACCGCAACGGAATTTCGCCTCGACCCTGTCCAGCCACGACTGGATCGTGGTGCTCGACGCCGACGAGTTCATGACCGATGCCCTGATCGCCGAGTGCGCGCGCGAGCTGCCCGCGATCATGGCGTCCGACAACGCCGCGGTCTGGCTGCGCCGCGAGACCTGGTACATGGGCGCGCCGATGCGCTGGTACCGGCCGCTGCGCGGTGAGGTGAAGGCGCGCATCTACCATCGTGATCGCGCGAAGTGGACGAACGCGCGCGTGCACGAGTCGCTGGAGTTCGACGGCAAGGCCGCATCGCTGTCCGCGCCTTTCAGCCACCGCAACAACCCCACGCTGGTGCACAAGCAGCTGAAGGTGCTGCGCTACTCCGAACTGAAGGCGCTGGACTGGTTCGAACACAAGCGCGGTGTGTCGATGTGGAGCGCGCCGCTGGTGTTCGTCGGATCGTTCATCAAGGACTACGTGTTCCGACTCGGCTTCATGGACGGCTGGCGCGGCTTCATCCTGTCGCAGGTCGCGGCCAGCTACGCGATCTACAAGCGCATGCGTTACTACGAGATGCAGCGCGATCCGCAGACGATCGACGAAGCCCGCAGCCAGCTCGTGAAGCACGGGCTCGAGCACTGATCACCGCCACGCCATCCAACCCCATCCCATGAGCATGCCCAACGTCCTGCTGGCCGCCCGCGAGCGGTATGCACTTCCGATCCTGCAACCGCTGGCGCAGGCGTACGCCGCGGCCGGGTACGCGGTGCATGCGTGGTTCGACGGACCGCTGGCACAGGCCGGCGAGTCGATGCCCGGCCCGGTGCGGATGCTCGACCTGCGGGGCGTCGTCGCGCTCAAGCCCGCCGCCGTGCTGTGCGCGATGGACTGGATCCCGCCGTTCTTCGGCGGCGCCAAGGTCCAGCTGTTCCACGGCTTCAACACCAGCAAGCATTCGGACAACCGCGGGCATTTCCGCATCCGCAACCTGTTCGACCTGTACTGCACACAGGGTCCGGCGACCACGCTGCCGTTCCAGGCGCTGTCGCGCGAGCTCGGTCACTTCGCCGTAGTCGAGACAGGCTGGTCCAAGCTGGATCCGTTGTTCCGCGACGACGGTGGTGCGGCCGCGCGCATGCGTGCCCGCGCGCAGGGCCGACCCGTGGCGATGTTCGCCTCGACCTTCACCGAGCGCGTCAGCGCCGCACCGCACCTGTACGACGCCATCGCCGCACAGATCGCGCGCGGCGACCGCTACTGGCTGCTGACCCTGCATCCGAAGTGCCCGCCGGAGCTGTTCGAGCGCTATCGCGCGCTCGCCTGCGACAACGCGTCCTTCGTCGAGCCGGAGGACATCGTCACGGCGCAGCGCGCGGCCGACGTGCTGCTGTCCGACACGACCTCGGTGGTTCCGGAGTTCGCGGTGCAGCACAAGCCCGTGGTCACGTTCCGCCACCGGATGCCGCAGAACTACATGCTCGATTTCACCGAGGCCGATCGCCTGCCGGAGATGCTCGAGCGTGCATTCGCGCCGACACCGGAGCTGATGCGCGCCATCGCCGATTACGCCAACTCGATCCATCCGTACCGCGACGGGCATTCGTCCGAGCGCGTGATCAAGGCCGTCGAGGACCTGCTGGCGGGCCGCCTGGGAACGCTGAAGCCCAAGCCCGTCTCGGCGAAGCTGCGCGCACTGCAGATCCGCAATCGCCTGAAGTATTGGGGCCCGGCGGGCTGACGCCTCACCAGCGCAGCGGGCGCTGTGCAAGCGTGCGCGAGAGGCTGTCGTAGAGTCCCACGGCTTCCGCCTCTGGCAGGAAGCGAATGCGCAGCGGCGGTGTCATCGCGCCCGCACCGGACGTGTCCAGCCACAGCGTCGCGGTGCCGCAGCGACGGTCGATCGGCGAGCGCGTGAGGTGCAGCGCCTGCAGCTTGTCCAGCTCGGCGAAGCGCCAGTGCCGGCTCCACCAGCCCTCACGTACTGCGATGAGTTCGTCGCTCAAGGCGTAGCCCGCGCGTCGTGCACGTCGCTGGGCCTTGAACGCGGCCCACGGCAACCACGCCAGCGCCAGCCAGCCCCATGCGCCGAAGCGCCACGACAGCGCGGCCGCGACCACCAGCACCCACGGCACCGACGGCAGGAACATCCGCCACGCTGCCGACGTCGACAGCGCACGCCACTGCAATCGCGACCATCCCGCACGCGGCAGGAGGTGTTCGATCAGCGCATCGCAGGCAGCGGGCGTGGCGATCGGCGCCAGTTCGCGCAGCGCGCGCTGCTGGCGTCCGTCCTCGGCCACCGCGGTGTCGACATCGAGGCTGCGCCGCCGCAGCAGGCGATGCAGCACGCCTTCGTGCAGCGTCCACGCCTGGATGCGCCGCCGCGACGCGCTGGTGCGCCAGCGCCCGAGCAGGCCGCGTTCGACGGTCAGGCGCCGTCCGTGCTCGCTCAGGCGGAAGCCGTAGTACTGCAGCAGTGCCAGCAGCACGGAAAACAGGCGCAGCGCGCCGACTACGAGCACGACCAGTGCGAGCGCGGATGCGCCGTACTCGACCATGCCGAAGCCGTGCGAACCCGCGTAACCGAACATGCGCCCGCTGACTTCGCCGAACAGGTTCGGCATCGCGCGCGGACTGTATTGCGACACCGCTGCCGCGGCCGCGCCGACGACGATCATGCCGCGGTTCGACACCAGTCCCACGCGCAGCACTTCGCCGAGCGGCAGCGAGAGCAGGGTACGTGCATCGGGCTCGGCGTCCGCGGACTCGACCACGGCGGCGCCGCGGCGCCGCACCAGCGATTCCAGCGCGAGCGCGTCGTCGAGCTTGAGCACCCGCATCTCGGCTTCCGGCTTGCGCCCTCCGGCCGATTCCAGCCGCACTTCGGCCACGCCGAACACGCGGTGCAGCACCGACTGCTGCAGCGCGACGTTGTGGATGCGCGCGAACGGAATCACGCGCAGGCTGCGTTCGAGCAGACCGCTGCGGATCACCAGGTGGTCGCCGGCGACGCCGTAGCGGTACGTGAAGTACTGCCACAGCGACAGCACCACCAGCACGCCGACGCCGATCAGCGGCCACAGCTCGTTGCGATCGCCGCGACCGAAGAACAGCAGCACGATCAGCGGCAGGATGAACTGCTTCAGCTGCTGCAGCAGCACGAACAGCCACGACATCGGATGCAGGCGGTGGTCCGCCGCCACGCTGTCGGTCGTTGCAGGCGTGGACTCAGGCGTCGTCATCGTGGTCGATCTGGCGGCCGAGGCGATCGCGCAGGCGTTCGGCGTCGCCGGCGTCGAGGTTCGGCACGGTCACCGCGCTGTGCCGCGTGCCGGCGGTGTGGACGACCAGCGTCGCCAGTCCGCGACTGCGCTGCAGCGGGCCGCGCTTGATGTCCAGGTGCTGCACGCGCGTGGCGGGCACGCGCGTCTCCCGCTGCCAGAGGCGGCCGCGGCGGATCGCCAGGCCGTCGTCGTCGAGGCGCCACCAGGTGTGGCGATACTGCTTGGTCCCGATCCATGCGCCCAGCGCCGCGGCCAACAGCGGCAGCGCCGGCAGGATCGCCCAGACGTCGAGCAGCCGCGACAGCGTGAACGCCGGGAACAGGCTGACGAAGAACAGCGGCAGCGTCGGGGCGAGCACGAACAGCAGTCGCGCGCGTGTGGGCAGCGGTTGCCAGGCGACGGTGTCGGCGTGCGCGTTCAACGGCTCGGTCATGGTTCCACTCGGCCTCGGGATGTGAGGGCATCCGGCCCCGCGAGTGCGCGCCGGCTGTCAGCGATTCCAGTACGGGTTCTGTTCCCCTGAACCCGGCGGTCGCAGCGTATAGCGTTTGTACGTCCACTGGTATTGGGCGGGGTCGCGACGGGCGATCTGCTCCAGCGCGTCGTTGAGCGCGGCCACCGCGACCTTCGGGTCCGGGTCCGAGACGGCTGCGGGCGCCGGCTGCAGGTGCAGCGCGAAACCGGGACCGTCGGGATGCGTGTCCATCCGCTCGCACCACGCGAACAGGACCGTCGCGCCGGTGCGCGAGGCGAGCCGGCCGAGCAGGGTCATCGTCAGTGCCTGCACCCCGAAGAACGGCGCGAACTCGCCGTCGCCGGCCTTGGGTTGCTGGTCGGGCAGGATGCCGACCACGCCGCCGTCGTTCAGGCGCTTGAACAGCTGGCGGATGGCCGGGCCTTCGGCGCGGACCTGGGTCACGCGCGCGGCATCGGTGTCGGCGCGGACGAGATTGAGGAAGGCCTCGACCACCGCCGATTCCGGCGGCCGGTACAGGATCGCCAGCGGCGTGCGCCAGGCCAGCCACTGGTTCAGCAGCTCCCAGTTGCCGTGGTGGGGCGCGGCGATGATGACGCCACGCCCGGCTTCGATCGCGGCGTCCATGAGTTCGGTGCCGTGGCGTTCGCGCAGCAGGCGCAGGTTCTCCTCGTGCGGGCGGGTCCACAGGCGCACCGTTTCCAGCACCTGGCGCGCGGTGGTGCGCAGGATCGCGGCGTGCATCGCCTCGCGTTCGGCGGGCAGCAGGTCGGGGTAGGCCAGTTCGAGGTTGATCCGCGCGACCCGGCTCTCGCGCACGTCGCGCCAGCGCCACCAGGCGGCGAGGAGATCGCCCAGGCGCATCAGCCAGGACCAGGGCAGGCGGCCGATGAGGGAAGCGAAGGCGTGGAGCAGGCGCGCGGCGAATCGATCCATGCCGGCCAGTCTAAACGGGCCGTGGTTGGCCGCCCTTGGTCCAAACAGGCGGTGTCGGCGGCGGCTGGTGTTGACCCGCCGCGGTCGCAGCGACCAGCATCGGCGCTCGCCCCTTCGACGGACCCGCATGCTCGCCCTCATCCAGCGCGTCACTGAAGCCACCGTCCGCGTGGAAGGCGAAATCGTCGGCGCGATCGGCCCCGGGTTGCTGGCGCTGGTTGGGGTCGAACCCGACGACGGCGACGCGCAGATCGCGCGGATGGCCGACCGGCTCCTCGGTTACCGTGTATTTGCCGACGAGGCCGGACGCATGAACCTGGGCCTGGGGGATACCGGCGGCGGGTTGTTGCTGGTCAGCCAGTTCACCCTGGCGGCCGACACCCGCAGCGGCATGCGCCCGGGCTTCAGCACCGCCGCCGCGCCCGGACTGGCTGAACCCTTGTTCAGTCGGCTGGTCGAAACGTGCAGACAAAAACATAGCGGGGGGGTGGAAACGGGCCGATTCGGTGCCCATATGGTGATCAGCCTGGTCAACGACGGCCCGGTCACCTTCCTCTTGCGGTCCTGAGGCCCGTCCCGACCGGGCCGGCCTGATATACTGGAACGTTCCCCATCCTCTCTCATAGCGCGGTGGCGCAGCCCATGGCCAACGAACGTCAGCCCCCCTCCTCCGATATCAAGCAGTTGATCAGCAAGGGCCTGGAGCAGGGCTACCTGACCTATGCCGAGGTCAACGATCACCTGCCCGACGACCTGGTCGATGCCGAGCAGATCGAAGACATCATCGGCATGATCAACGGCATGGGCATCGAGGTCCACGAAGTGGCCCCCGATGCCGAAACGCTGCTGCTCGCCGACGGCGGCACGGGCAACCGTGAAGTCGACGACACCGCCGCCGAAGAAGCCGCCGCCGCGCTCACCGCGCTGGACGGCGAAGGCGGCCGCACCACCGACCCGGTGCGCATGTACATGCGCGAGATGGGTACGGTCGAACTGCTTACCCGCGAAGGCGAAATCGCCATCGCCAAGCGCATCGAGGAAGGTCTGGGCCAGGTCCAGGCATCGCTGGGCCTGTTCCCGGCGACCGTCGCCTCGATCCTCGAGGACTACGAGCAGCACAAGGCCGGCAAGAAGCGCCTGGCCGAGATCATCGTGGGCTTCAACGACCACCTGGACGAAGCGGCCGAGCCGCCGGCGCCGGTCGTGGTCGAAGCCGCCGACACCGATGCCGAGGCCGACGAGGACGAGGACGAGGTCGCCGACGGCGACACCGAAGAAGTCGTGAGCGGTCCGGATCCGGTCGAAGTCGCTGCGCGCATGGAGCAGCTCTCGGGCGACTACCAGAAGTTCCTCAAGGCGTACGCCAAGCACGGCCCGGCACACAAGAGCGTGCTGAAGCTGCGCGAGGACATGGCCGCCGTGTTCGTCACCTTCAAGCTGCCGCTGCCGCTGACCGACGTGCTGGTGAAGAACCTGCGCGACGTCGTCAACCGCATCAAGGACCACGAGCGCCGCATCCTCGACCTCGCCACGCGCGAAGCCAAGATGCCGCGCAAGGACTTCATCCGCGCCTGGGAAGGCAACCAGACCAACCTGGAGTGGGTCGACGAACTGCTCAAGCGCAAGCAGAAGTGGTCGTCGGGCCTGCGCGACGTGAAGGACCGGATCATCGTCGAGCAGGAAGCCACCATCGCGGCCGAGAGCGCGCAGCACCTGAGCCTGGCCGACATCAAGGACATCTCCCGCCAGATGGCCTATGGCGAGGCCAAGGCGCGCAAGGCGAAGAAGGAGATGGTCGAGGCGAACCTGCGCCTGGTGATCTCCATCGCGAAGAAGTACACCAACCGTGGCCTGCAGTTCCTCGACCTGATCCAGGAAGGCAACATCGGCCTGATGAAGGCCGTGGACAAGTTCGAGTTCCGCCGCGGCTTCAAGTTTTCGACCTACGCCACGTGGTGGATCCGCCAGGCCATCACGCGTTCGATCGCCGACCAGGCGCGCACCATCCGTATCCCGGTGCACATGATCGAGACGATCAACAAGCTCAACCGCATCAGCCGCCAGATGCTGCAGCAGTACGGCCGCGAGGCGACCCCGGAAGAGCTGGCGAAGGAAATGGACATGCCGGAGGACAAGATCCGGAAGGTCATGAAGATCGCCAAGGAACCGATCTCGATGGAAACCCCGATCGGCGACGACGAGGATTCCCACCTGGGCGACTTCATCGAGGACACGAACATCGAGTCCCCGGTGGAAGCCACCACCAACATCAACCTCACCGAGACCGTGCGCGACGTGCTCGCCGGCCTCACCCCGAGGGAGGCGAAGGTGCTGCGCATGCGCTTCGGCATCGACATGAACACCGATCACACGCTGGAAGAAGTCGGCAAGCAGTTCGACGTGACGCGCGAGCGCATCCGTCAGATCGAAGCGAAGGCGCTGCGCAAGCTGCGTCACCCGAGCCGTTCGGAACAGCTGCGTTCGTTCCTCGACATCGACTGACGCGGTTCCTGCCGCACCGGTTCGACCACGAAGCCCCGCTCAGCGGGGCTTCGTCGTTTTCGCCGCCGTCGTTCCGCGCTTGCGTTCCGCGCCACCGGGCCAGCATTTCGGGCAGGGCCCCGGGCCGCGGTACTTGTGCCCGCGGCTGCAGGTCTTCCAGCCGTTGCTGGTGCTCCGGGTGGATGGCGACGCGTTCATGGCGGCCTCCACGGGGCGACGTGCCCCGATGCGTTACGACTTGTCCGTGTCGTAGAAGAACTGTTCGTGCGTGATCTTGCCGTCGCGCACGCGGTAGACGCAGATTTCCTGCATCGCCATGCGGCCCATGTCCTTGTAGGTCGCATCGATGCCCATGACCACGCTGAACCAGCCTTGCGCGACGATGGGATCGCCGACGCTGCCGCCGTGGACTTCGACGATGTTGTTGGCCCACTCGCGGCCCTTGTGGCGGATCGCCTCCATGCCGATGGTGACTCCGTCGGCCTGACGGCCATCGCCTTCGATGCTTACCGCATCCGGCGCGTACAGCTCCTCGTGCGCCTGCTCGTACTTTCCGGCCCGGCACAGTTCGACCAGACGTTGCGCGACCTGCTGGATTTCCATCGCTACCACTCCTTGTTGGGAAGCAGCCAGCCTACGCCCGGCCCCTGACAGCGTGCTGTCAGGAGGCTGCGAATGACTCGCGGCCCGTCGCGTGCCGTAAGCTCCGCCGCGGGGAACACGCAATCAGGGGATCGCCGTGGAAGAGCTCAACCCGTATCGCAGCCCGGAGGCTGTCGTGCCGACCACCACCGCGCCGGCCCCCGGCGCGCGGCTCTACAAGGTGTCGGGAATCGGCCTGGCGACGTTCTTCGGAAGCGTGCTGGCCGGCGGCTGGCTGATGGCGCGCAACTACCGCGCACTCGGCGAGCACGACAAGGCGCGCCGCGCGCTGGGCTATTCGGTGGTGGCGGCCGTCGTCGTGGTGCTGCTGGCCCTACTGCTGCCCGACGAAGTCCCGAACATGGCCTTCATCGTGCCGCAACTCATCGCGTTGACGCAGCTCGCACGACGTTACCAGGGCGACCGCATCGCGGAGTACGAGGCGGCCGACCAGGCCTACTCGAACTGGCGCGCCTTCGGCATCAGCCTGCTGGCGATCCCGGCGTTCCTGCTTGTCGCCTTTGCGATCGTGATGCCGCTGACGATGGCCGGCGTGATCGCCTGAGCCGCCACGCTCACTTCCACGTACGACGCAGCGGATGCGCCTCGGTGGTCAGCACCACCTTGGCCGGATCCAGCGTCTGCGGCGGCGCGAACAGCAGGTAGAAGTACTTGAACGTCTCGGCCAGCACGAAGCTCTCCATGTCGTCGGCTTTCTCCTTCGTCACCACGCTCTTGAGCGTGGCGAAACCGGAATCGGTGCGCGTGTAACGCACGAAGTCGTCGAATATCGTTTCGCCCATCGCGCGATAGCGCGCGTCGCCGGTGAGGCGGTGCAGGTACCACGCCGACTCGACGATCTCCGGACGCAACGGATACCCGGGCGAGGTGACCTCGCGCTTGCGGTAGTCGTAGGCCTCCGGTTCGATGCCGTCCTGTTGCCACATCGCGAACGAGGAATCCTGCAGTCGCCGTGCCTGCGCGACGTCGCCCGACAGCGCGAGCAGCCCCGGCCAGAACGCATCGAGCGCACCGTAGCGGCTGGAGACGCGCGCCCCGGTATGCATGTCGACATGGCCGACCCACAACGCGCCGTCGACTTCTTCCGGGTAATAGCGATTGGCCGCGGCGATGCTCTCCTTCCACATCGCGTGGCAATCCTCGTCGCCGAACAGCGTCCAGCACTTCCAGAGGTATTCGTAGTACGAATCGATGCGCGCGCCGACGTGGCTGCGCGTCTGCGTCCATTCGCCGGTCGTCACGTCGAAGCGTTCGCCGACCAGGCCGATCTTCGAGCGGCGCTTGTAGGTTTCCACGAGCGCGCGCTTGGCTTTCTCGTAGAACACAGGTTTGCCGGTGAGCTTGCTCAGCGTTCCGTACTCGAGCAGCAGCGTGCCGGACTCGGCCGGGTTGCTGTCGTTGCCATGCGCCTTGCCGGTGCGCAGGTTGACGTAGACGTAGGGCAGTCCGGTCGGCGAGTCGAACGCCGGCAGCATCCTCGTGCCGAGGTCCTCCGCCAGAGCAAGCAGGCGTGCATCGCCGGTGAGCTGATAGCCCGACAGCAATCCACCGAGCAGGCGGATCACGATCTCGAAATGCTTCACATCGACATCGCGATCGAACGACAGCTGCGTCGCGATCAGTTCACGCGCGTCCGCGGCCTCCTTATCCAGGCCCATCAGGATCATCGTGTCGAGCGCGTCCACCGGCGTCATCAGCAGCGATTGGCCGTACCAGTCGTGCGACGCGTTGCTCAGCGGCTTGAGCGCGTCGTGTCCCCAGGCATGGATGCGATAACCCCGCCACGCGTGCAGGAACTCCGCCTTCACCCGTTCCGCGCTGCGCGCCGCCTGTGCATCGCTGAAGACGATCGGCGCCGCGGCATCGGGGAGGTGAGGAGGTTCGGCCGCGACGCCGATCGTGGGGACCAGCAACAGGGACAGCAGCAACGCAGTGGGACGCATGGTCAACGTTCTCCGTGTTCGCGCAGCACCTGCAGCACGTCGTGGCAGGCGCCCATCGTGTGGTAGTCGGTCTTGCCGGCGGGACTCTTTTCGTCGCTGTACTTGCGATTTCGGCGATCGAGGATGCGATACCACGCGCCGTGTTCGTGGTCGACGAAATGCCGCCACGCGTACGCCCACAGGCGCTGGTGCCAGTCCCAGTACGTCGCATCGCCCGTCGCGACGGCGAGCCGCGCGGCGGTGGCGATCGATTCGGCCTGCACCCAGAAGTACTTGTCGTCGTCGCAGACGGCGAACTCCGGCGCCGGCGAGAAGCCGTAGCTCAATCCACCGAACTCGTTGTCCCATGCGTGCGCGACGGCGGTATCGAACAGGTGTCTCGCGGTGTCGATCATCCAGTCGGCGGGTGTGCCGCGCCTGCGCAGATGGCCGTCGAGGATCAGCAGCAGCTTCGCCCATTCGGTCTGGTGGCCGGGCTGGAAACCCCACGGACGGAACAGGTGCTTTGGATCGTCGCGGTGGTAGTCCCAGTCGACGTTCCAGTCGCGGTCGTAGTGTTCCCACACCAGCCCACCGGCCTTGGCCGCCTGGCGACGCGTCATGTGGTCGGCCAGCGTCCGGGCGCGTTCGAGGTAGCGTGCTTCGCCGCTCGCTTCGAATGCCGCGAGCATCGCCTCGCACATGTGCATGTTGGCGTTCTGGCCGCGGTAGTCGCTGAAGTTCCAGTCGGCGTCGGCTTCGTCGCGATAGAGACCGGCCGCCGGGTCCCAGAAGCGCGATTCCAGCAGCGCCCATGTCTCGTCCATCCACGGCGCCGCTTCGGTGATGCCGGCCTTCAGTGCGGTGGAATAGGCGAGCAGCACGAACGCCACGCCGTAGCAGTGGTTCGTGCGGTCCTCGGCGACGCCGTCGCGGATCGTCCAGGCGTAACCGCCACTACGCGGATCGCGATGGACGTCGCGCAGGTAACGCAGGCCGTGGCGCGCGCGCTCGACATCCTCGGCGTGGCCGAACTCGCGTGCCGCCATCGCGTGGTTGAACACGAAGCGCGTGCTGCTGACCAGATGGCGATGCGACGCGTCGTAGACGCTGCCGTCGTCGCGGAAGTAGTGGAAGAAGCCGCCGCGCGGATCCAGCTCGCTCGGGCGGTAGAACGCCATCGTGTCGGCGATGTGCGCGTGCAGGAATGCTTCGCTGCGGAAATCGGGCAGCGGATCGGATGGAAGGTTCATGGCGTCGGGCGCAGGAGTTGGTCGATCTGGGCGCGGTCCGGCATCGCCGCGAACGCGCCATTGCGCGTGGCCGCCAGCGCGCCGGCCGCGGCGGCGTGACGCAGCGTGTCGACGATGGCGGCCTCATCCGACAGCCATGCATCGAACGTCGCCGCGGTGACGCCGCGTTCGACCAGGCGCGTGAGCAGCGAGCCGACGAACGCGTCGCCAGCGGCGGTGGTGTCGATCGCCGCGACGCGGAACGCGGGCACCTCGCCTTGCGCCTTGCGCGTGTACCAGCGGATCGGCTGGCCGCCGTCGGTGATGAGCACGCAACGCACCTTGCCCTTCCAGAGCCGCTGCAGCATCGCGTCGTGATGGCCGGCGCGGCGGATCAGGAAGTCGGCTTCGCTGCGGCAGAGCTTCACCACGTCGGCTTCCGCCAGTGCTTCCCACAAGCGCGGCGCGGGATCGAAGCCCGCGGGCCACAGCGAAGGACGCAGGTTCAGGTCCATGCTGACCAGCGCGCCGTGTTCGCGCGCCATGCGCATGCCGGCCAGCGTCGTCGCCGCGATGTCGGCCTCGGTCAGGCTGTTGGAGCACACGTGCATCGCGGCCGCATCGGCGAAGCATTGCGGATCGAAGTCGTCCTCGCGGAACAGCAGGTCGGCCGCCGGCGGACGATAGAAGCTGAAGCTGCGTTCGCCTTCTTCGTCCAGCGACACGAACGCCAGCGCCGTGCGCGCCGCCGAGGTGTGCGCGGTGTAACGCGTGTCGACGCCGAACGTGCGGAGCTGCGACATCAGGAATTCGCCGAACATGTCGACGCCGAGCATTCCGACGAAACGCGCATTGCCGCCCAGTCGCGCGACCGCCGCGCTGACGTTGGCCGGCGCGCCACCGGCGTACTCGACGAAATGACGCGGCTGGCCCGACGCGGAGGGCAGGGCGAGGAAGTCGATCAATGCTTCGCCGAAGCAGACGATGGCGGTACGGGACATCGCTTCGCTCACGGCTGCGCCACCGGTGCCGGCGCGCCGACGACGAGTGCGCGGCGGGCGCCGCGGAATCCGTACCACGAGATGTAGACGTAGCACAGCAGCGGCAGCACGAACGCGGGCTGCACACCGATGCGGTCGGCGAGCACGCCCTGCAGCAGCGGCACCACCGCGCCACCGACGATGGCCATCACCAGCAGGCTCGATGCCTTGCTCGTGAGCGGGCCAAGGCCTTCGATGCCGAGCGTGAAAATGGTCGGGAACATGATCGAGTTGAACAGGCCCACCGCGATCACCGCCCACATCGCCACCGGGCCGTCGTTGAGCATCGTCGTGCCCAGCAGCGCGATCGCCGCGATCGCGAACAGACCAAGCAGCACGCGTGGTTCGATCTTCTTCAACAGCGCCGAGCCGATGAAGCGGCCGACCATCGCCGCGCCCCAGTAGTACGAGACGTAACGTGCGGCGCTGGCCTCGTCCATCGCACCGATTCGCGCGTCGGCGATGTAGTTGATCAGGAAGCTGCCGATGGCGACTTCGGCGCCGACGTAGAGGAAGATCGCGATCACGCCCAGGCGCAGGTGGCGATGTCGCAGCGCCTCGCCAAAGGTGTGATTGCGATGGTCCGCCTGTTCGGTGGCTTCGGTAAGTGCCGGCAGGCGGAACAGCAGCACGAATGCGGCGAGCAGGAACAGTCCGACCGCGAGGCCGAGGTACGGAAGCTGCACTGATTCCGCCTGCGCGACGCGGTATGCGGCCTGCTGCGTTTCCGGCATCGCTGCCAGCTCGGTGCTGCCGATCACCGCGACCGACAGGATCAGCGGTCCGATCAGCGCCGGTGCGATGGTGTGGCCGAACGAGTTCAACGCCTGCGCGAGCGTGAGCCGGCTCGACGCCGTCTGCGGATCGCCGAGCAGCGCGATGTACGGATTGGCCGATACCTGCAGCAGCGTGATGCCGCTGGCCAGCACGTACAGCGCGAACAGGAACAACGGATACGACGGGATCTTCGCCGCCGGGAAGAACAGCAGCGCACCGATGCCGGCGACCACCAGGCCGATCACGATGCTGCGCTTGTAGCCGTACTGCGACACGACCTTGCCGGCCGGGATCGACATCAACAGATAGGTGCTGAAGAACGTGAACTGGATCAGCATCGTCTGCGCGTAGTTCATCTCGAACACGGCTTTCAGGTGCGGGATCAGCACGTCGTTGAGGCTGGTGAGCGCGCCCCAGGTGAAGAAGATGGTGGTGAGTACCGCGATCGCCGCGGTGGAAGACAGATGGCGACGACTCATGCAGCGTCTCCGGAGAGGACGACCAGGCTGCTCGCGCGCACAAGCAGGCGGGCAGGGGCGACGGTGGCGATGGGTGAAGTGGACGGATCGTGCAGGCGCCGCAGGATCAGCTCGGCGGCCTGCCGACCGCGTGCGCGCGGATCGACGGCGATGGTGGTCAGTGGCGGTGCGCTGACCGAGGCTTCGGGAATGTCGTCGAAGCCGGTGACGGCGAAATCGTGGCCGGCGCGGCGTCCGCGCGAGGACAATCCGGCCATCAGGCCGAGCGCGACCGCGTCGTTGTAACAGACCGCCGCGGTCGGCGCGGGATCGCGCACGAACAGCGCCGCGGTCTGTCCCGCCGCTTCGAGCCGCGTCGGCGCGCATTCGATCTGCCACTGCGGTTCGAGGGCGATGCCGGCGGCGGCAAGCGCGGCGCGATAGCCTTCGCGACGCTGCCGGCACGACGACGAATCCTGATGGCCGCCGAAGAACGCGATGCGGCGATGGCCCTGCGCGATCAGGTGCTCGGTCGCCAGGCGCGCACCGCGCACGTTGTCGAGCGACAGGAAATCCCAGTCCTGGCCGAGTTCGCGGTTGAACACCAGCATCGGCGTGCGCGTGCCGAGCAGAGTACGCAGTCGTGCGGCATCGCTGCCTTCTGCGGGCGAGAGGATCACGCCAGCGGGATCGTGTTCGAGCAGCGAGGCGAGCACCGCCTGCTGCCGCTCCACGGACTCGCCGGTGCTGCCGAGCAGCGTGACGTAGCCCGCGTCGGCCAGCGCTTCGTCGACGCCCGCGGCGAACTCGGCGAAGAACGGATTGGACAGGTCGTTGATGACCAGTGCGACCGCCGACGACACCTTGCGGCGCAGGTTGGCTGCGCCGCGGTGGTAGACGTAACCCTGCCGTTTGAGCTCGGCTTCGACACGCGCGCGCGTTTCCGCATTGACCAGCGGGCTGCCGCGCAGCACCAGCGAGATCGTCGCCCGCGACAGGTCGCAGGCCGTGGCGATGTCGGCCAGCGTGACCCTCGGCCTGGCGGCAGGGGCGGTCATCGCGGCGGTCCGGGGCGGGTGGTCGGCATCTGAATTTAGATCGTTCTAAATTCCCGCATCCTGCGGGCTGGACCGTCATCGCGCATTCTGCGGTGCAGCATGAGCCGGGCAGGCGGAGCGTGCTAGGTTGCCGCGATTTATAACGATCTAAATCGGGCCAGCCAACTGTCCCGTCCGCCTTCCAGGAGCTCCCATGTCCCGTCGTGCCCCTGCTGGATCCCTCGTCGCTTCGACCCGTCGGCTCGCCTGGTCGGCGCTGTGTCTGTGGGCCGTGAGCGCCCTCGCACTGTCCGCGCCGCCGAAGGGCGATGGCGGTGCGCGCGCCTACGCATCGGTCGATCCCTTCATCGGTACCGGCGGCGAAGGGCACACCTTCCCCGGCGCGACGGTGCCCTTCGGCATGGTCCAGCTGAGCCCGGACACGCAGATCAAGTCGCGCAAGGAAGGCTACGGCTGGGCCGCGGGTTACCGGTACGACGACCGCACCATCGTCGGCTTCTCGCACACGCACTTCTCCGGCACGGGTCATTCCGATCTCGGCGACGTGCTGGTCATGCCGACCACGGGTGACGTAAAGCTGGAACGCGGCGACATCGCCAAGCCGAACAGCGGTTACACCTCGCGCTTCCGCCACGAGGACGAAGTGGCCGAGCCGGGCTACTACGCGGTGACGCTGCAGGATCCGGGCGTGCGCGCCGAACTCACCGCGACCGCGCGCGTCGGCGTGCATCGTTACCAGTTTCCGAAGGGCAAGGACGCGCACGTCGTCGTCGACCTGCGCACCAGCATGTACGACTACCCCGGCAAGGTGCAGTGGTCGCGCCTGCGCCTGCGTGAGGACGGCACCGTCACCGGTTTCCGCGAAACGCGCGGCTGGGCGCCGGGGCGCCAGCTGTATTTCGCGATGCGCTTCTCGCGTCCGGTCAGCGGCCATCAGTTCCACGACACCGAACAGGACGTTCCTTACAAGGGTTTCCCGCCGCCGGGCGAGAAGGATCCGCGCAAGCGTGCGCAGATCGAAGGGCGCCAGCTGGTCGGTGCGCTCGACTTCGCCGATGCCGCCGGGCAGTCGATGATCGTGAAGGTCGCGATCTCGCCGGTGAGCGAAGACAGCGCCATCGCCAACCTCGATGCCGAAGTGCCGGGCTGGGATTTCGATGGCGTGCGCCGCGACACGAAAGCGCAGTGGATGCAGGCTCTGTCGGCCGTCGACATCGACGGCCCGGAACCGATGCGCCGCAGCTTCTACACCGCGCTGTACCACACGCTGATGGGGCCGAGCCTGTTCATGGACAGCGACGGCCGCTATCGCGGTCCGGACAACGCCGTGCACCAGGCGAAGGGCTTCACGAACTACTCGACGTTCTCGCTGTGGGACACGTACCGCGCGCTGCATCCGCTGCTGACGCTGGTGCAGCCCGAGCAGCGCACCAACGATTTCGTCAACTCGCTGCTCGCCTCGCGTCGCGAAAGCGCGTACGGCGTGCTGCCCGTGTGGTCGTTCCACGGGCTGGAGACGTGGTGCATGATCGGCTACCACGCCGTGCCCGTGATCGCCGACGCGTACATGAAGGGCATCCGCGGTTACGACGCCGACGAAGCGCTGCAGGCGATGGTCGCCAGCGCCAGCTACGGCCCGTACGACGGCGTCGCGCAGTACATGCAGCTCGGCTACGTACCGATCGACGAAGAAGGCGAGGCCGCGTCGAAGACGCTGGAATACGCATTCGACGACTGGACGATCGCACGCATGGCCGGCGCGATGGGACGCAACGACGTCGCCGCGACGTTCGAAAAGCGTGCTGCCAACTGGCGCCATGCCTTCGACGACAAGACCGGCTTCATGCGCGCACGCAAGCGCGACGGCAGCTTCCGCGAACCGTTCGATCCCAGCGCCAGCGGTTACGGCACCGACTACACCGAAGGCAACGCGTGGCAGTACTCGTGGTACGTGCCGCAGGACGTCGCGGGCCTCGCGGCCGTCCACGGTGGCGAGGAGAAACTGCTCGAACGCATCGACCAGGTCTTCAACGCCAAGGTCGATCCGTCGATCTTCGCGCACATGGAAGACATCACCGGCCTGATCGGCTGGTATGCGCACGGCAACGAGCCCAGCCACCACGTCGCCTACCTCTACGCGTACGCCGGCCAGCCGTGGCGCACGCAGGCGCGCCTGGGCGGCATCATGGCGACGCAGTACGCACCGCGACCCGACGGCCTCGCCGGCAACGACGACCTCGGCCAGATGTCGGCGTGGTACGTGTTCACCTCGCTCGGCTTCTACCCCGTCGCGCCGGGCAGCAACGAATACATCATCGGCCGCCCGTTCCTCCCGCGCGCCACGCTGAACCTGCCCAACGGCAAGCGATTCACCGTCACTGCGGAAGGCCTCGACGACGCGCACCTCTACATCGGCCGCGCCACGCTCAACGGCAAGCCGCTCGATCGCGCCTTCCTTCGCCACGAAGAGATCGTCGCCGGCGGCGAACTGCACTTCGTCATGCAGGCCGAACCGAACAAACAGTGGGCCACCGCGCCCGAGCAGCGCCCCTATTCGATGAGCAAGCGCTGAGCAACGCGGCAATCCCTCGTCCCAGCCGCGCCCGCGCCGGGGCGGGCCCAAACCCTCGGGCTGCTAAACTCCGCAGCCCACGGGCCTATAGCTCAACGGTTAGAGCAGGGGACTCATAATCCCTTGGTTCCAGGTTCGAATCCTGGTGGGCCCACCATCGAAGTCCGTTCTCGAATAGAAGTGCGGGATCCGTTAAAGATTGTCGTTCTGCGCCAATCAATGGTGGACGTCCACGGAGTTTGTCGCTCCGATGCGGCTGTGCGGTGGACCAAGAATCCGCTAAGAGGGGCATCTGTAAGGGCCGTTCGACTCTGGTCCGCTTGGCTGCCGGAGTGGCAAGCCAATAACGGCATGATTTAAGGAATCTGTAGCCCATGCAGCCCGTCGGCGGCCCGCATCTTCCCTCGGGCTGGGCGACTGAGCTCAACTTCGTCTGGGAGGGGTGGCTTGAGTCCGGCCCGGCACGCCCCAATACTCGGTTAATGCCGCAGGGGACGGCACAACCGGGGGCAAGACGACATGGCCAAGGACAAGGTGGCTTCGCCCAAGCTTCAGCTCACGCTGCCTGAATACAACCGCATCTACGAAATCATCTATTCCATCCTTGAAGGAAGGGCAAACACGCCTTTCGCGTGCATGTTCTTTGCTGCCGCTGGGGCGCTGCTCCTTAGCAAGCACTACAAGATTCCAGCTCGCGCGGTAGCAGGCGCCTTCTTGCTGTGTACTGATCCTACGCCTTCGGTCATCAGCATTGCGAAGAACGAAGATGGCATGGTTACGTCTGATCGAGATGGGTTCCATATGTGGGTTCAGACCGAAACCCATGTGATTGACTTCATGGCGCCGATCTTCAACGAATCCATTGCGGGCAAGGGCTATCCCAGCAGCGTGCCGCGCAAGATGTTTCAGCGCCCGTTGTCTGCGGAAGCAGAGTCCATCGACGAACTACACGCGCCCGGTGACTACTTCACGATGCCCAACGTTGAGCTGACTGACGAACTTGTAGATTCACTGTTTGATCGAGCTGGAAACGTGGATCTTCTGAAGGCAGTTGACCGGTGGTTCAAGAAGTACCCCAAGAAGTTAGATGACCTGAGTCTTTTGAATGACCTCGGTGAAGTGCACAAGCTGACCTTGAGCGCGCCGCGGATTTCGGGAGCTTGGTAAGTCATGATCACACTCAACAGCGAACGGGGGCTTGTCCGCATTGCGTCTTGGGATGACATCGAGTCTGTCCCCGGATTCACTGCGGACATAGACCCCAAGACGGTCAAGCTCAAAGAGATCATTGGCAGCTACACGTTCGACGCCTTGATCCCATGTGGCCTTTCGACCTGTCACCAGCCCCACGGCAACGGATTCCTTGTTGCGGCGGCAGACGGCAGAGTGACAAATATCGGGCGCATCTGTGGCAAGAAGCACTTCGACGTGGAGTTCACTCAGATGAGCCGCGTCTTCCTTGCCGCCGTCAGGGCGCAGCAGAACCGCGAGTTTCTAGGTGAGCTGCGGAATCGACTTGCCACCATCACAACCGAAGTCGCCACCATCAAGACAGAACAGCACGGCGCAGCATGGATCAACACTCGCGTTAATCAGCTCACTGGCAAATCAACCGCTCTTCCGATGCCGATCATCAATGCGGTTCGCCAAGCAGTCCGGCGCGGCGATGGCACCCTGATAATTGAGCGCGCAGCAACCGAGCAAGAGCGCGAAGAGCGATCCGCAGCGGTGGATGTCAAGGGTCTTGAACACCTGCGTCGGAACGTCCCATTTGTTGTAGAGGATCGCGCGGGCCAGCTTGATGGATTCCCCGCACTTGCTCCTGGCAATGGGTTACGGGAGATCATTGGGAGCATTGAGCCCTTCCTAACGGCCCTTTCGGAAGCTGACATTGAGAGCCTGTCGGACAAACAGCTCCGGGAACTGTCGAAGGTAGGTGGTGAGCTTGATGCCAACCTCGGGCGCCTTCGCAATGTGGTTGCTGCCGGAAGGCGTTTGCTGACGCGGCAGAACATCCAGCAACTCTCGCGGTTCGCCACTAGCAGCGCTGACAGCCGCTTGTTTGCGACGTTCCTGCGCGACCTTCCCAACTGAGTACGTGATCTTGAACATTCGCGACGCTTTGCGAGACCCCAGCATGTCCGGCAAGCTGATGCTTGCCTTGCAACGTGCGGTTTCAGACCAGTTCACTCAAACTGATTGGGAAGAATTGGGTTACGAAACGGGCGAGCACGACTACATTACCGGGCACCAGCGCCTCATGCGGAGCCTGTATTTTGGCGATGAGGATTATGGTGCTTGCGTCTTCCAAGCACTCCGATACTTCGCAGACCACAACACGGCTACCATTGAGGCGCTTCTCAAGCGGAAGAAGATTCGATTTGCGCTGGAGAATGACGCTCCGGAATTGCTGCAAGGGCTGGGACTGACCGAGTCGCATGTACCGGCAATGCCGTCCGGCAGCATCACGGCGTCGCAAGTTGTCGAGCGCGCACTGGCAGACGCGGACCATCTGCTAGCGAAGAGCGGCCCCATCAGCTGCATCGACCGCTTGCATACCGCGCTCCAGGGGTACTTGAAGGAATTGGCTGTTCGCGCTGGGGTAGCCGTCGATGACCAAGCATCCCTCACTCAGCTCTTCAAGCTGCTCCGCGCCAGCCACCCCAAGTTCCAGCACCTCGGCAGCCAAGACAAAGACATTGTGCGGGTGCTTAACTCGCTCTCCAACGTAGTTGATGCGCTCAACACGATCCGGAATCACGCGTCGGTCGCGCACCCCAACGACAATCTTCTGGATGAGGCGGAAGCGATGCTGATGGTGAACGTCACGCGCACCTTGTTCCACTACCTCAACGCGAAGGTGTAGTCAGCCGACGAGCTGCCGCTCGTGCGCTCGGGGTCTGCCGCCCCGTCCCGGCGATCCGCTAGGCGTTGACGCGTGCGGTAGCGTGGAAAGTTGCCATTCCGTTTCCCAAGTTCCAAGAACGAAGGCCGACTCCGGTTATGAGTTGTCACTCAAACTGGTTCGTCAGCAACACGCGCTTGGGCTAAGGCCAGGGTGCGGCGCGGAAGAAGGTAGGCTGGCTATGTCCGCTCCTGGCCGGTAGCGGGCGGTCGGGAAGGACGGTCGCGCAGACGCTGGTAATTCCGACCCATAGTGGACACTGACGCTTCTGCCAGCTTCACGCGCACCTAACTTCCGTAGGGGTACCACTTTCCGGTCCGGAATTAGCACTCCCCGCAAATCAGGTTGTAGCCATGGACAGGAGGCTTCCTGAAGTTCGACGCCGTGCAATTTCTCCACGTATCCACATCCTCTCGACAAGCTGTCGCAGCGCACTGCAGATCGGCACCACGGTGGCCGGTCTGCTGGCGTCGCCTGCATACGCGCAGGTGTGCCCAACACCCCCGATAGCCACAGATTCGGCGTGCACCGTCACGCCGGGCACCACAGTGACCATTTCAACCGCGGGTGCGACGGGGCTTGCAGCGTCGGGTGCCACCGGGCAGATAGTGGGCAATGGGATCACCGTCAATCTCGGCGCGGCCAATACCTCCGGCGCCTGGGCCCAGTCCGATGCATCCATCAGCTTCAACAGCAGCACGCTCGCGACGACCGCGGTGGGTGCTGCTGCCAACGGACAGATCGGCTCGCGAGCGAGTGGCACGGGCAGCGAGGTGCTCGCGAGTGGCGCGACGCTGACGCTTGCTCCGGCATCAGGCACGACGTCGAACATGCGCGGTGCGAGCGCCGAGAGTGGTGGGGCAGTGGCGCTCATTAACACCAGCGTCCTCGTCCGCGGCGGCGTCAACGGTCTAGGCAACTACGGCGTGCAGGCCATCGGGGCCGGCAGTTCACTGACGATGACGGGTGGATCCATCGACACGTCGTCACGCGGAGCCTTCGGTGCCTTGGCCCAGGATGGTGGCCTCATCACGCTAAGCGGCACGCAGATCACCACCGCAGGCGCGCAAAACACGACGACGAACGCCGGCAGTCATGCCATGACCGCTACCGGCCCCAACAGCCGGATCGCGGGCACCAACGTTGTCGCAACGACTTCCGGCACGCTCGCCAATCTGGCGCGGGCCGATGCGGGCGGCACCGTCGAACTCATCAGCAGCCAGTTGACCAACAACGGCGCGGGCAACGTGCTGAACCCGGCTGCGGCGGCGCGCATCACCAGCGGTGGCATCTTTCGAATCAGCGGAGTGAGCAGCACGCTACGCGCCACGGGGCTGTTCGGTCCAGGCGTTCTGGTGGAAGGCGCGGGCTCGCAAGCATTCGTCACCGACACCGCGGTCACCGTGGAGGGCCCGCGTTCCATCGGTGTGTCGGTCAAGGATGGGGCGAGCGCACAGCTCAACAATGCGTCGATCCAAGTGCTGGCCAGTACGCCGACGGGGCCGTGGGCGCCTGCTGTGCTGGTGGAGACGGGTGCATCCGCCACGATCACCGGTGGCCAGATCAGTGCGCAACCGGCGACCTCGTCCGGCGTCCGAGCGTTGACCGGGGCAAACGTCACGCTGACCGGCACTGCGATTTCAACGGCCGGCGTTGATGCAGCGGGGATCTCAGCCGCCAGTTCCACCTTTAGTGCCACCGACTTCACCGTGGTCACCACCGGCAATGACAATGCGATGGGCGTCCTCGCTGATCTGGGTTCCACTGTTCAACTGACGCGAGGCAGCATTACGACAAGTGGCAATCAGGTGCGTGCCGCGGCCTATGCGCATGCCCTGGGGGCCCGCAATCCGGGCTCCATTTTGGTTGCGCAAAGTACAACAGCGCACACCACGGGCCTTACAGCCATGGGCATCTGGGCCGACGACGGCGGCACGACAACGACGACCGACGTCAACGTCACGACGGAAGGCGTTAACGGCATCGGCATCTTCGCTGTCGCCGAACAGGTGGGTGTTCAGTTCCCGGCATCCGTCACGGCAACGCGCGGGCGCATCGAGACCTTCGGACTCAACGCCCACGGCGCAGCAGCACAGGCGCGAAACGACCTGGCGGTCGAACTGGCGAGCATCACGCTCAACAGCGTCCCGATCACCACGCACGGTGACGGTGCCGTCGGCCTGCGATCGGTGCTGGCAGACTACGGCGCGACGCCGACCGGACGCGGCGAATCCACTGTTATAGCCACGGACGTACCCGTCATCACGTCTGGCGCCGCCGCGCACGGCGCGCTGTCGCGTGATGCGCCCACGTCGGTGTTGATGACGCGCGGATCGCTGCGGCCTTCAGGCGCGCAGGCGCACGGCGCGGTGTCGGCGATCGGTGGCCTGATCGTCGGGACGGACACGACGGTGGCACCCACTGGCCAGAACGCGATGGCGCTGTACGTGCAGGGGATTCCCGCGGCGGTATCGCAGGCGCGGTTCACGCGTGGCACATTGACCAATACCAGCGGCAACATCGTCGGCGTGGCGGGCAATGGCACGGTCGAATTGACCGATTCGACGGTGTCCGGCGATGTGCAGTGGTTGCGAGTCGGCACCGGCAACGACTTTCCGCTGCTGTCGGCCGAGCCGCCGCTTACCGGACCGGCCGACTTCCCCGACGACGACGGCAACCTACCGACTGTTGAGCCGCCCCCGGCGGCGCCGTCGCCCATCCCGATCGTGCCGGGCCTGGCGAACATCACGCTGACCCGTACGACGGCCACCGGCTCCGCCTTCACGGCCCCTGGGAGCGTGTCCCACCTGACGCTGATCGATTCGCTGTGGAACCTCACGGGCGACTCGAACATCACGAACCTAGTCAACGACCCGAGCACCATCGACTTCTCCGCGCCCGTAGGAGGCGTGTTCAAAACGCTTACGGTGGTGAACTACAGCGGCGACGGAACGCTCGCATTGAATACCGTGCTGGACGATGACAGCTCGCCGTCGGATCTTCTCGTGATCGATGGCGGTCGGGGCACCGGACCCGGTTCCATCCAGATCAAGCCGGCAGGCGGCGATGGCGCGTTGACTGTAGCGAACGGCATCCTCGTCGTGGACGCGATCAACGCGGCGACCACGGCACCGGATACCTTCGCGTTGACGGGGCGCGTCGTGGCCGGACCGTACGAGTACACGCTGCAGCGGAGCAGTGTTGATGCCAGCGCGCCGGAGAGCTGGTTCCTGCGCTCAACCATCGATTGCAATACGCCGAACGCGCCCAGTCCTCCGTGTCCGCCAACGCCGGAGCCTCCGACACCGCCCAGTCCGCCGGCTCCACCGGTACCCCCAGTCCCCCCAGCCCCCCCGGTGCCGCCCGTTCCGAACTATCGCGCAGAAGTATCGGTGTATGCCGCGCTTGCGCCGACCGCACTCAACTATGGTCGTTCGCTGATCGACACGCTGCACGAGCGCGTCGGCGAGCAGGAGCAGTTGATCGCGCGATCGGACCTCGACGAGGAAGGGCGCATCGACGGAATGTGGGGCCGCTTGATGTACATCGATGGCGAGCGTGACGGTTCACGCGACGGCATCTTCGGCCGCGGCCCGAGCTACGACTATGAGTTCGCCGCCGTGCAGATCGGTTACGACATGTACCGCCACGAAGAGCCCGGGGAACACCGCGACCACGGCGGCCTCTATGGCGCGGTCGGCTATGCCGAAGGTGAGGTGGACCATTTCGACGGAACCCGCGCAGGCGACGAGCGCGTCGATGGGTATTCCCTGGGCGGATACTGGACGCGCTACGGCGCAGATCAGCGCGACTGGTATTTCGATACAGTTCTGCAGGCCACGTGGTACGAAGCGGCCGCAGGGGCTGCAACACATGACTTGCCGCGAATGGAGACTGATGGTTGGGGGTTCGCCGCTTCGATCGAGGGCGGCTATCCGCTGCGCGATCGTGGCGACCATTGGGTCTGGGAACCGCAGGGCCAGCTGATCTACGGCTGGCTCGACCTGGACGACAGCAACGATCTCGCCGCAGGCGTTAGTTTCGACGACACCGATTCCCTTGTCGGTCGCCTCAGTTTGCGGCTGTCCCGCGACTGGCTGCGCCAAACCGATACGCAAGCCGAACTACATACCGCCGGATGGGGGCGATTGAGCCTGTGGCACGAGTTCAAAGGCGATCCGATCACGGAGTTCTCGTCCGCTCGCGGTCCGATCGGCTTCCATGCGGACCTAGGTGGAACTTGGTGGGAAGCGGAGCTAGGGCTGACGCGGGAGCTTGACCGGAACGTGTTCCTCTACGGCAACGTCGGCTACGCCATGGGTACGGACGATGATCGGCGTGCGTGGGAAGGGAAGCTCGGGCTCAGGGCGAACTGGTGACAGGGATGCTACGCGTGCTGATCGTCGATGAGGACCTGGCCAGCCGGCAGTTGGCGCGAACGATCCTCGCGCGCGCGGGCTGGGAGGCATTGGATTTCTCCGATGCCGCTTCTGCCCTGGACTGCTTCAGGCGTGAGCGCATCGACGCCGTATTGATTGGTGAGCTACCCGGTTACGGCGGGATTGATGTCTGCTGCGCCCTGCGTCCGGAGCAGGTCGGTCGACTTCGGATAGCATCCGCCCCAAGGCCGGACACTGGCCCCCTCACACTGACTAAACGCGACCAGAACAAAACTGCCGCTCTTCGTCGAGGCACGATGCTTCCCCACATGGAGAAGATGGTGATCTTATGAATGCTAGAAACAATGCAGCCAATATGCGCGCTGCTTTCGTCGTCGGCATCGTCGTAGCGACTGCAGGGTGCCAGAAGCCGACCAGTTCCGAGACTCCTTCCGAGCCGGCGGCGACTGCCGCATCCCAACCGCCGGATTCCGGGACTTCGACGCCGGCCTCTGCTTCGCAGTTGACACCGGTGACCGAAGAGAACTTCGTCCGCGCAGAGAGCGACAAGTATTTCAATACTCGGGTTGCGAGCAGTGGCATCGGCAAGCTCGGGGTGCTGCGCGAGTTGATGCCGATCGACAACCAGTCGGTTATCCGTTCCAACCGTGACACGCTGTATTCGCCAGGGGTGTTCGACCTCGAAGCAGGCCCGGTAACGGTCACGTTGCCCGATCCGGGCAAGCGTTTCATGTCGGCCCTCGTCATCGACCAGGATGAGTACGCGCTGAAGACGGTGTACGCACCGGCGACATTCACAGTATCGAAGGGCGACGCCGATACGCGGCATGTACTGATCGGCGTCCGGACGTTTGCCGATCCGAACAATCCGGAGGACATGAAAGCAGCCCACGCGTTGCAGGATCAGGTCAAGGTGGAGCAGGCCGCCACAGGTTCCTGGGAAGTCCCTCGTTGGGATTCGGCGAGCCAGAACAATGTCCGTGCACAGCTGATCCAGCGCGCCTCGACCTTGACCGACAGCCGCGGAATGTTTGGTCCGAGGGGACTGGTGGATCCGGAAAAGCACTTGATCGGCGCCGCCAGCGGCTGGGGCGGAAACAACGAGAGGGACGCGCTCTACCTGACGGTCGTGCCACCGAAGAACGACGGGGAGACAGTGCACACGATAAAGGTCCCGCCTGGTGTGCCCGTCAACGCCTTCTGGTCGGTCAGCGTGTACGGGCCGGATGGCTACTTCCATAAGAACGATCTGGACGCGTACTCGGTCAATGACGTCACGGCAAAGAAGGCAGCCGACGGTTCGGTCACAATCCAGTTCGGCGGTTGTGACGGCAAGGTGCCAAACTGCCTGCCGATCGTGAAAGGCTGGAACTACTGGGTGCGGCTCTACCGCCCCAAGCAGGCCATCCTTGACGGCACATGGAAGTTCCCGCAAGCCAAGCCTGCCTCTTAACTGTTGTTTCATGCCCGATGCGAATGTCCGCTTGTGGCCGATAGCGGACATTTGGCCGAAGCGCTCGCTACGCGATAGTGATGTCCGCTCTCGAGCGGAGCGGACATCCGCGGCTTGAGCTAGCTTCGTCCAGAGGAAGCGCGCGCCGCTGCGCTGCGACGCTTCCAAGGCCAACCGGTTCCGCTCCTTGAATGGCGCTGACGCCCTAGTCGGCTATCCAGTGCGGCGCTGACCTCCTTCGCCGCAAGGGCCTTTCCGACATTGCATCGTTGCCTAACGATATCAACTAAGTGACGCTGCCGTCGTATCCGACGACAGATTAGGTCGTCAAGAAGTCCTCCTTGAAGCGCTAGACGAACACGCTCAACGTTGGCAGCCGTTCTCGCTAACCTGAACTGTTCTCTCCGGATCGCGTACTGCCTACAAAGCGCCGGCTGTCTGCCGCGAACAAAACCGCAGGTCACTCCCAAGCGTCGTGCGAAAACAATGAAGGGCTCGATCTCATCCTCAGGAGGCCGTCCGAGTGCCCGACTAAGCTCCTGCTGAACTCGTCGCGCGACACCGGCTTGCTGCCTAGGGTGTGGGTAGCTCGGCTCTTCATAGCCTCGGAACCCGAGATTTGCCGCGGCTCTCGCTGCAGCTTCTGGCTCGCTAAGTAGCATGACAAGCGGAACTTGCGCGACGTGTGCAGCCTTGAACAATGTAAAGAGTGTGGATAGACCGCGGTCCGCCATATCTAGCGCGATGCGAGCGGAAGCAGGATTCATCTTTGAAGAGGGAAAGTGGCGATGAAGCTCCCGAGCGAACCGGCGCATAGGGTTCCCTCCCTTAAAGAAGAGCTGGCCGCTCGCTATAGCTTCAACCAGCTCGTAGGTATCGCGTTCGGCGTACCCCGGCTCCGCCAGATAGGTCCACATACTCGGAGGCTGCATCAAGTCGTTCCTGCACTCGTGGCAGATATGAAGTGGGGTGGCACGTGAGAAGAATGGCTGGGACGCCGCACACGATGGGCAGCACGCGGACAAAAGGATCTTATGGTAAGGACATCTCCTGAGAGCTTGCACCGTCCAGGCCAACCTGTCATAGGGCGGATCGCCTGCGGCGCGTGCCTCCGCGATGCATGCAGAGCACCATGCACGACTAGTGCGAAGGGAGTGCCGCTGGGAGGTGGTGACCACTTTACGCAGGGAAAGAAAGGTCGTGCGGTCGAGATCATCGACACCGGTAAGAGTCGCAACTAGGCGCACGTGCGCTTTTGTCTGCTCCGTCAGCCCGCAAAGACTAACCCCATGACCGTCGTGGCGTAGGTGCTGCAGTGTCGTCCCCGCAGCGCCGACTCGCCAAGGAAGCAGCATGCGAGAGAGCTGTCCCGCAGTCAGTGAGTGGGCCAACGCCAAGCGCATATAGTACGAATTGAACGACTCAATCTCGGCGGAGCCCACACCTAGTGGCTGTAGCGGAAAGAGACTGTCCATCACGCCTCCTCTAGCCCGAGGGGCCGCCTAGTGGGCTTTTGCTGGAACGGGCGACGTCCCTTCCTCGTGGGAGCTTGATGGAGCAGCGGCTTGATCACGGCAAATCTTGTGAGGGCCTCCTTCCCCAGGTCGATATCCTTCCGGATAACAGCGTTCTCACTAGCGGATGGGGCGTGTGCTAGGAGCATCTTTCTGTCAATGCGACTGGAAGTGGTCTGCGACTTGACCTTGCAATCGAAGAGAAGCTTCTCCAGGAGGCCTACGGATCCGTTCGTTGCGTGCCTGAGCCACTCGGCCTCGTTCACCAGCAGCTTCGGGTTTGCAAGAGGCAGGTGCCTGCCCATGCGTTTCGAAATCTCCACCCAAACATCCATGTCTTCACTGGTGTCCTCGTACGGTGGCAGGTCCATTACATGCAAGCGCCCTGCGAAGTGAGCGGAATCGAACATCCCGCGATACGCCAGTTCATACCCGCCAACGAGTACGAGCGTACGATCCACCGCGCATAAGCACTTGATAGACTGAAGCACGTTCGCACGGAGCTGCGCGCTCTTGGTGTGTGTCAGGTGGTGCGCTTCGTCAACGAACGCGAACCTGGTCTGGCGATGATTTAGCGCGGAGTTCAGCGCCAATCGCATCGAGCTCTCGTCGAAGCCGCGACTTGGGATGTAATGGTTCGCTTCATCCATCTCGCCGTAGTGGATGTACTTTGCGTGGCCTAGGGCCTTTAACATCTGTAATGTCAGGTACTTCGGAGAGATACGGCCGTCCTGGCTAGTTTCGATATTGAGCTGAATGAGAGGCAAGGTCCCTTTGGCATGGTCAACGGTGGATCTTGTGACCTCCTGCACGAGTCGCTTGAATATCGTGGATTTCCCTGCACGCGTGCATCCAACAAGCGCGATGACCTGGTCGCCGCCGCACGCGAGAACGAGGCTCCTAAGCGCGTTTTCCGCGCTAACGAAATTTCTGTGAAGCAGAAGGCCCTTGGTGATTAGAGGCTTCATGACTCGTCCTCCCCACCTTCCTCATCCGTTTCGCGAACGTCTTCAAAGCGATAGCGGATACCACGCGGCTCCTCAATGACGTCGGTGTCGTCCAGGGGCGGCGATTTCGCCTCCTGTGGGGGCTCGTCTTGGATTAAGCCGAGCGCATAGCCGAGGGTGCGGTCCTCCTCTTCTGCAAGCTTTCTGGCGAGCTTCTTTAGGTCGTTCGTTTCGGATGTGCGAGTGAGCAGCTCGGCGTCGGACATGGTGGAGTAACGCATTGAGTCGGAGCAATGGCAAACGAACCAAGCGCTGCCGCAGTGGACATAAACGACTGCTGCACAGTACGGTTCGACCCGAACGGTTAGCAGCTTCTTTGGCCCCGAGAAGCTGAGGAGCTCAGGGCTGGAGTACCAGCGGCCGAGCACCTGAACGCCTTTGCCAGGCCATAGGTTGTATTTCCCTGTCGGGGCTTCAATGGAGGTGGCAATCAAGAACGTCTGATCCCATTTTGCGTGTCTGCCGCTGTGCTCGAACCTTGCGAGCCCTTCGTTTCGCAAGGTGACGCGCGAGCTGAGGCTGCCCGGCTTGTGTGAGAGGTTGTAGTACCCATCGACGAAGAACGTAAGAGCCCGGTGGAGCTCTGCGAGGCGTAGGACCGCCCGATGCGCGGCCTGAAACCCCGACGAGACAGCGCGTGATTCGTGAATGCTTAGGCCAAACCCCGGCATTCCCCTTACAAAGCGCTCCTTGAACTGTCCAAATAGACGCTCAACCTCCTTGCCGAACCTTGGCTCCTCGGGCGGACGCTCAGCATGCGTAATGCCGAATGACGCGAGCATCGCCGAGAAGTGGACGCTGCGGAACTCTGCTCCGCTATCGGTAATCAGCATCTCCGGGAGAAGCCCGTGCCGTCGCATGCAGTCGCGTATGACCATTGAACAAGCCGTCTTGCCGGGATCTCTGAAGCCAAGCCAGGTTGCTAGGACTTCGCCACTGTAGGAGTCAACCATCGCAGTCAGCCAAGGACGCTTCGTCACCTTGGGTGAATCGCGAACAACAATATGTATGTCTGCCTTCCAGTGATCGACATGTGCAACTTCAAACGGTCGCGTTGCAAGTAGACTGCGCTTGGCCGGGTCATGGCTGTCCGAGAGCCGGGCGCGGAGGCGTCTGCCACCTTTGCTAGCCGCGTCAAGGGCCCGAAGTCGTACCTCATTCCACATCTTGTAGTAGGTCGATCTACAGACCGGTGTTTCTGTCTGCCCTGTCTCGTTGCAAAGCTCGCCTATGGCTTTGCGATAACTGCTATATGCCTGTCTGATTGACGGGTGACTGGGCTCGCGCCTGTGGCACCGGATGTGCTGCGACAGGAAGGAACGGTGGGTCGGGCCGATACGAGGCTCTCTGCATCCGCACCGTGACCACCGCGGAATGAGTGCCGAAGCCTTGCCCTGCGCCTCCCTAACGCGCTTCCGATAACGTTGAAGTGTTCTAAGGCTCCGGGCATGCACCTTCGTCGCAGTCCCACTCAGGACCTCTAGCCGCCTGACGAACTCGACTTCATGTCGGGGATGGCAGATAGTTTCATCTCTGACGATCGCACTCGAGGAGACGAGTCGGTGGATGGTCTGGTCCGACTGTTGCATCGAGCTCGCGTCGGTGGCGTTCGTCGCGATCCAAGTATTTGTGGGATCAGATAGAAGAACGTGGTCGATGTCGACGAACAGTTCGTGCTGGTGTATCAATCTCAGGATGGGCGTGATGTCTGCGCGCTCAAGGCGTTTGAGGACCTCACCGATCTTAATCGCCCGCTCAGCGGTTACGATCCGTCTTGCCAGTGCCTCGTGCCTGAGGTCGATCGATGTCAGTGGCGCGCGTGCCGCAACGGCCAGCATTCGATAGTTGGCAGCCCGCACGTAGTTGAACGAGCTCGTTGGGAGTACTTCGTGACGGATCCCTACTGAGGCAAAGATTGCCTTGGCCGGCTTGTAGATGTAGCCATCCTCGTCGCGGTGCCAGTCATGGGGATGGCTCTCGAGCAGCCTTGCTAGCACCGCATCTGGTTTGATCTCCTTCACGGAAACGCCAGTGGCGTCGACTACCAGGAAGTCAGGCGTGTATGACACGCGCGTTCGCCTTCCCCTGATATCCGTGATCCGAAGCGGGACCGGTGGCGGCTGGTCAAATATGGCGATGAGTCCGTCGTTGAGCTCCTGCTCAACGAGGAATAGATACTCTCCTGAGAGAGATTCGGCCTGGAGGGTCACACCTAGGCGATGGATCGGTACATCCAAGACCAGGTTTCCGGCGCGGTGCGCGCCAACTCTGCGTGACGGACCTTCGTCCTGAGCCCTGATGACGTACTGGACTCCTTCCTCGGTAAGGCCGAAGTTAGTAAGGATCGTTGCGTTGACGGTATTCGAAGGCATGAGAAGCTCCTCGCTCTTGCCCCATTCCTAGACGGAATAGGCGCAGCAGCAGTCGTCCCTCCCTGTTAATGGAAGGGCTTGAAATCTGCAGGAATCGGGAGCAGAGTTGGGCCTACAAGTAGTAGTGCTCGGCCTTACGCGAAGCCCCGGCTAGTCCCCGGGGTTTTCGCGTTTCTGCTGCCCAGATGGCAGTCCCACGTGGCAGCTAGGTCATGACTGGTCCTCCTCGAGAGGCGGTCGGGTGCCGCTTAAGGGATCTCTGTCGTCACCGCGTCTGGTTCGACCTCGCCTTGGGCGATTGCAGTCTCGACCCACGCGCGCACTGAGCTCGTTGCCGCGTACCACCCGCGGCGGCCGGGGATCTGGAACATTCGGACGGGGAGTCGACCTGCCGCGCGCGTCTTGGCAAGGGCCTCGACAGACCTGAAGCCCATCAGCCGCGCAACTTCCGCGGAGGTGAGTAGCGGCTTGTCCGGGAAGTACTCACCGGGACTCGGCATTACTCGCGTGGCGGGCATTGAACCTCCACTGGCAAGCATCAGGCGGTAAAAGACCGCCATTCCCGGAATTTCGCACGGGCTAGCCGCTCAGGCACGCTGCGGTGCAGCGTAACTAATTGATTTTATAGGCTATAAACTACCTGTGGCCGTGGCCGAATGCGCTACGCTATGGGCTGGCACAGCCGGATCGAGATATGACTTCCCGACCTCCCAAATCGGTATGGCGCGATCTGACTGACACGCCGGGCGAGGCGCTAGATTTGGAGCTCCGTTCCCAACTTCTCATGCAGCTTCAGACGCTGCTCGAGGAACGAGCGGCCGGAGGCGCGCTTCGAAACCTTAGTCCCGAAGAGTTGGTTGCGGTCAGAAAGGGCAGTATTCACGCGCTTACATTGACTTCGCTCGTGCGTATTGCTGCTGCGCTTGGCTGCGAAGCAGAGGTGAAGTTGCGACTGCCTTACGCGCGAGTCATCGAATAGGGAACTGTCCGCAGCGACGGAGCCTCTACTCATCGCCACGAAGCCACGCGCGGCACCACGGCTTCATACATCTGGTCGATGGGCGCCGAGTCGCGCGCCCTCGCAGAGCTACAAATGCGTCTGCAGCGTTCCCTACCGTTTGAGCTTGCCTTGCTGAGCCATCTTTTCACCATGGCCATCAAGGAGTGGCAGCTGGGGCTTATCCAAAACCCAGTTGCCAACATTCGGAAGCCGCGCGTTGGAGCGGGACGCGATCGACGGCTTACGTCAGATGAGGAGCGGGAGCTGACGGCTGCGCTCACCAAGTACTCGAATCCAATGCTGGGCTGGATATTCAGAATCGCTGTCGAGACTGGGATGCGTTCAGCGGAAATCACGGGGCTAAAGCTGCGGCAGGTCGATCTGGACCGTCGAATTGCCCGACTCACGCAGACCAAGAGCGATGGCGCTCGTACGGTCCCATTGTCTAAGGCTGCCGTTGAGGCACTGCGAGGCGCGATTGAGAACCCGACGCGCCAGAAGGGCTGTGACCTGGTGTTCTTCGGTGAACCTGGGCGGGATGGTAAGCGCCGCCCCTACAACTTCAACAAGGCCTGGATCGAGCTGAAGAAGGAGCTAGGGATCGCGGATCTTCGCTTTCACGACCTCCGCCATGAAGCGGTTAGCCGGTTCGTGGAGGCTGGCTTCAGCGATCAGGAGGTATCCGCGATCAGTGGACACAAATCTATGCAGATGCTCAAGCGCTACACCCACCTACGCGCCGAGGACCTAGTGAAACGATTGGACCGGGAGGGAAGATGAGTTTCACAGGGGGCACACTGTCTTTGGCTGCTGCGAGAACACGCTGAGATGCCTCTGATGGCCTCTGATGGCCTCTGATGGCCTCTGATGGCCGTTAGCGGACATTAGGGGCAGGCGAGGCGGGCGGACTGGCTAACGTCCGCTTTCGACCCGAGCAACTCGCTCGCAGGCGGCGGCGTTAGTCGATGGCCATCCCTTACAGGGGGCTAACACCGCGAAGCGCATGCTGCTATTCGAGTGCGTCACGCGTTCGCGCCTACCGATCGCAGACTCCTACCCCAATCAGGGCTCGGGAGGAATCGAAATGTCCACTAGACCCGTAGTTGTTCTTCTGAGCTCAGCTGGCGTAGCTGACTTGGGCACCGCGCTTCAGTTCTGGATCAATGAAAATCCGGTGCTTGGCCCCTGCGTCAACTGCAAGTCGGTCAATGTGGAGGGGCCCTACTTTCGGATGGTGATTGAAGAGCAATCTGGAGAAAAGTGGGTGGACCTGGAATTCAGTGTCCATCACGAGTACATCAGAGGCTACGTTATCGCGCCCGCCATCAAGAGGTTGGGGTTCACCTAGGATCCGGGCCGATCGCCGCTCAGGACCCAGCTTTGCAGTACCTGTGGTGAACAGAATCCCCTCGAATGCCCTTTGCACTGGCGAAGGGTCCATAGTGTTTAAGCGACGACGCTAATGTCGGCCCGCCTCAGCCTGCGGCTCCTCCCCTCCGCCCTCTGCGGCCTTCTATTTGAAGGAACAATCCTAGGGGGGCATGGACGGATCCCAAATGAAAATACTCATCGAAAGGCTCTGGCGCCACGCCTGTACCGCGCTCGCATCGCTTAGGGCGGAACGTTCGCCGCCTTCGCCGGACCCAATACGATCCGGCTGGCCGAAACCCGCATTAACCAACGTGCCCACATACCGATGGCCCGCGCGCCTCCGGTCTTCCGTTAAGCATCGCAACACCTAGCGGTAGGCCTGCAGTAGCCACATCGCTTGTTCGACTCCGTAACGGCGTACAGAGGCCTCGGATCGGAGCCATTGGCGAAGCTGGAGAGCTTCGCCAATGTCGTTTCTGGCATTCCGGTCTCGATAGTACGATGCCAAGCATCTGCACAGGGGTTAGCAAGCCATGCCAGACACCTTCGCGCGGGACCGAATCGTCGCCGCCCAGGCAATCCTCGCCAGCATCTTTGCTTCACAAAAGGCACTGCGCGCCCTCGCCCCTGAACACTCTTGGGCCGGCCTAGGCAATCTGCTCGGCGACTTTGGCGAACTGCTGGCAACCGATCACTACAAGCTCAACAAGGCGCCCTCGGGTTCGGGCGACTACGATGCCCGCACAGCGGACGGTCGATCGGTGCAGATCAAGACAAACTTTGCATCCAGCCAGATTGGCTTCCGCGGCGAGGCGGACCTACTCCTGGTCCTCGGCATCAAGCTCGATGGCTCCTGGGAGGAGATCTACTTCGGTCCTTATCTCCCAGTGAAGCAACTCGCAAGGTTCTCGGGACGCGACAACAAGCACATGATTGCCGTGTCAAAACTGAGATCCCTTGCGGCCGCGATCACCCCTTCTGCGGCCACCTTATAAATCGGCTTACGTCCGCTTTCGGCCCAATGCGGACATTGCATGGTGGCATCAGCGGGCCAGAGTGACGGCCGGCGGCGCCCAGCGAGCTTCAGTGATCGCTGCGTCTGGCCAGTACGCACGTATGTACAGAGAGAACTCGTCAGCCGGGGCCGGCAACCAGTTACTTTCCTTGTCAGGGCCGGGCGAGGCGTGCTGGACGTACAGCGTCAATGAACCATCCTCGCCGAGCTTGAGGCCCTTGTTCTTGGTGCCGATGCCGAAGCGGTTCAGCGCATTGGGCTCGAACAGATGGTGCTTGTTGTACAGCGTCAGCGACCAGAAGCCCTTCACCGGGGGCGTCTGCCCCTTGGGGAAGGTCACGGTGTATGCGCGACCACCCGCGCCGTTCAATCGCATTCCTCCAGCGTCGACGTCGGTGTAGATGTACCGCGTTTCATTGGGCGCATTGTCGTAGATGTTTGATTTTGCCGACGCCGTGCGCGAGAGGTAATCGAACCCCCACCGCGCACCGTTGGGCGGCGACGTCCAGCCGTTGCCGACCGGCCGGCCGTTGTTGCGGAACTCGAATAGCGGTGCGATCACGTCGTTCTCGGTCGCTACGGCGATGCGAACGAGCTGCTCCTTGACCTTCGGGTCTTTCGCGGCCGCATCAAGCAGTGACTGGGCGGTTGAATAGATCGCCTCTTCGCCTGGAAGCGGCGGAACGCCTTTCATCACAACGGGAAGTTCGTCGAAGAACTTTTCGGGCAAGACGAACTTCATCTCGCCCTGGCCTTCGGTCTTCGGCGCGGGAAACTGCGGTGTCTTGGACCAGTCCTTGGTTTTCATCGTCCCGTCGAACTGATCGAGCAGGTACAGCACCACCTGGTTCACAAGCGGCCGCACCGCGTCGCGGTCCTTGGGCGTGTCGTCCATGAAGATGCGCGGCAACACCGCGACAAGGTCGGTTGATGCGCGGCACACAGCGCTGATGCCCTTGGGGGCTTCGCCCTTCCAGTTCGGCCCGACCAGCAGGTAGAAGCCCGGCTTGGTGCCGTACTGCCGCCCGATCGAGCAGAATGATTCAGTGCGCGAGTCAGCCATCTGGTAGACGAAGAAACGCTCTCCGAAATCCGGCACTTGAATGACGACCGGCTGCGTGTCGAGGTGTTGGTAACCTGCGCCGTAGACAGTGTCCTGGTTCGGGCAAGTCACGAACTTCTGATCAGCCTGGATGTAGTCGGTGAGCATGCTGATCGAACCCGGTGGCGCCACTGGCAGCACCCCGCCGTTGCGGCCAGGTTCGGGCACATCGGCCATCGCCAGGGAACGGTTGTAATGATTCACCAGCGGCCAACCCCATACGTAAATCATGCGCCCCGCCGTCTCCACATAGCCAGGCGTCATCACCGTCCCGGAGGGTGTTCCGGCGATGTCGGCGGCGGAAGCCGGTGGAGGCACCTGAGTCGACGACACCGCCTCCACGGGCGCAGGCTTCACAGGCGCGGCACTGGTTGCCGGGGCTGGCTCAGTCCGTTGGCAACTTGCGAGAAGACCGGTGCTCGACACCAATGCAGCCATAGCGATGTGCAGCAAGCGCATGCACTACTCCTCAAGCAGATGACGGCCAACGCGGAAGCCCCCCTGCGGTGGCATTAAGTGCCCGCCCCTTTGGCAAGGGCGAATAGCGAGCCAGCCGTTAATGCCCCTGATGAAGTGACAACCGCGTGAAGTCGCTTCTGGCCGACAGCCTCGCAACTGCGGGAAGCGTTGGATCCCCTGAAAGAAGAACGGCGGGGCAAGCCCCGCCGTTCCCAAGGTCAACCCGACTACATTACTGCTTGGTCGGAATGTTGACCTTGTCGATGCCATGGATGACACCGTTACTGGAGCTGATGTCGGCCGAAGTGACCTGCGCACCGTCGATGCTGACCTTGTCATTGGCTACGGTGATCGGAGCCGGCTGACCGTTGACCGTCCTGGCCGACTCCCACTTGCCGATGTCGGCCACGGTCTTGCGACCGCTAACGAGGTGGTAGTTCAGCAACGAGACGAGCTCTTCCTTGTTCTCAGGCTTGAAGAGGTTGTCCAGCTTCCCAGCCGGCAGCTTTTCAAACGCCGAATCGGTGGGGGCAAAGACGGTGTACGGGCCCACGCCACGCAGCGTGTCGCTCATGCCTGCGCGCTCGATGGCTTTGCCAAAGGTCTTGAACGACCCATTGGCCGTAGCCGTGTCGAGGAGGTTCTTGGAATTGGTGTTGGTCATGGTGCTCATGAAGATGATTACCTTTAATGCGATCCGAAGTTCACGGAATCGAGAGTGGCCGAAGCCAGTCCCCTGCCGACGGCAGGGGCAAGAGAGGCTCAGTGCGGGTGGGGAGTGGGAAGTGCTGCGCGGCTGAGTGGCCGTTACGACATTGCGTCGCAGTGCCAGCGGACTGTGCGCCATTGACTGTTACTTATTCGTGATCTGAAGACCGCCTCGCAATTCTGTTCACCTGGCAGCATCGTTGGCGCTTGGTGGTGCGTCCTACGCGCCTGCGCGCCGTTGACTCATGCGAAAGTTGACCCTACATCGAAAGTGCTATAGTGAAATTTGCTCCGCGAATGCGGGCGATCTAGCGCCTGCTTGGACAGGCCTTCATGGACACCATGAGTGAAGCTCGACGCCAGACCGGGCTGGTCGAAGCGGAAAATCGCCGAAAGATGCTCGATCTTTGCTGGGAGTTCCGCGCTCGGCTTGAGCAGTTGCAGCCCGGCCTGTCACTCGTCGATTACACCTACGCACAGGCGCTGAAGAGCTTTCTGCTCAAGGCCCGCGGCATTTAGCCGTCACAGCGACGCATATCGTTAGCCGCCGAGCTGGCTAGAGGCCTGCTGGAGTCGGCGCTCACTCCGTTTCGCATGGACTTGCCATCCATCAAACTGCCATACGCGCAGTCAGAAACTCCGATTCCGCCACTTCGAGACCACACCCGTGCAACCGATCAAACTCCACAGAATTGTTCAACATGCGCCGTCGTGGCGAGCAGAACGCCCCGAACGTGTCGGCTTCGAGCCGGCTATCGAGGCGGCGGAGAACGAGGGCTGGCCGACGGCCAAGCCACACGTTCGCGAACAAACACAGTTTGCCAAGGCACAAGAGCCGACGACCCTTCCCGCTGCTGCCGGATTGTCATGAACCAGATCACCGCAATCGCCGGCGCGTTGTTCGCAGTCGCGATCGTGGTGGAAACCGTGGTCTGCCTGGCGTTCCTGCATCACCTTAGGGCACGACATCCGCGGCAATGGCTGCACGCAGAACAGCCCCTCATCTGGCAAGACCGCACAGTACTTAGCGCGCGCAGCACGATGCTGTATCTGCACCAGCGCGAGTACTCCTACAGCCTGGATAGAGATGGTATCGACTACTGCGATCGCTATCGAACCGTCATGCTCGTCGCGTACTGGTTCACAGCGATTACGGGCTTCGCGGCACTCACGACACTGGCACTCTACGGATGGTAACTGCCATCAACCCAGAGCCGCGATCCAACCGTCGTGCATACCTCTACGCCCGAAGACGTACGCACATCGACCAGTGAAAACTCCACCCATGAGTTGTTCGGCGCGCTCATGACCTGCCTCGCGCGGGCCATCGCCTTCACAACCCATCTCCAACTCGACAAGCACGAGGCTGACGTTCTCGAACTCCTGCAATCAGTGAATCCAGAATCTGCCTCAGCTGATGCGTTCCGCTCGGTCCTCCTGGAGATCGAGTCCTGCCGTCGACTCAGCTTCCCCCAATAGAGGCACAGAGACGACAAAGTTCGCGACTCACAGCGTGGAGGTCACCTCACCACCATGCGCGCGCAAAAACTCGGCCGCCGCCGACCTCTGTTGCGACGTCAGAGCATGCACTACGACTGTCGTGCGCCCTGTTTCCATAGCGTCCCGAGTAGCTTCCACATAACGATCGTGATCCGGCCGCAAGGACACCAGGCCGCCCAGGAGCAGACCAGCCACCGTCCCAAAGAACAAAAGGACGAGCAGCGCTGCGATCGGCGAGTTGACGATGAAGGGCGGACCTATCGCATAGAGCACGCCGAACGCCACAGCACCCAGGATCAGGCCGAAAACGCCAAGGCGGACATGCGCGACTACTATCGTGCGCCATATGCCTTGACTCTCCGGCTCCAACTTCTTGCTGGTACGCGCATCACCAGGACGGATTAGCTGAACCTGCGCGCCACCAAGAAATAGTTCGGCATGCACTGCGTCCGCTGCCCGCTGCGCTTCGGTGGCCGATACAAACACGGCAGCGACCTTGTGATTGGACAACTCGCCGGTGATCGATGATGTAGGAGAGGAAGCCAGCATGGAATATCTCCATGTGGGGACATCAACTATCCCAAAACGGGCGTGCTGGGAGCGTGATGCGCCCGGATCGCATTTGTCACGGTTGCCAACAACATATCAATCCGGAGCTTTAGCTGGAACGAAAGGAGACACGGGATCACTCGCCGGAAATGTCTCCTCTAAAGCCTCGTCATGGTTGTCACTCTCGTGCTGCTTTCGCTTCTCACGATCGACGGGGCGCTCTTCCCGACCTTCCTTCCCGCGTTCGATTGAAGGATCTTTTCGGTCTTGATTGCTCATGATGACACCTCGAAATCTCTAGTGCTTTAGCATCTTGTCGCGGGACTGCTCAGCGCGCGAAGCGCCAATTGCGGTCTCAACTTGCTTGACTTCTTCAGGCGGCGGGAGCACCGCAGGAATACCCAGGGATTGCAACCAAAGCTCACGGCTCCAGCCCTTTGTGTGATACAGGTGATGGTCTTCATCCTGCTCAACGGCGTCATGGGCCTGCTTTAGCACGCGGGCCATTTCCCCGGTAGCTTGCTCGGCGACTTTCCCTATCAGCTCCCAGTTTCCGTGATCCTTTGTTTCGGCGAGCACCACGCACTCGGTAGCAACCAACTCCGCGGCTCGGGCGTCGCCGGATCTCTTGGCCAAGTTCATCGCCTCCACCAACGAAGCGCCGATGTGCGCCACGACATCGCGACCTGGTGACCGCGTATCAGGATCGAGCTCAAGCATCTCAAAGACATTGAGCAAGACCGCGCGATGGGTCCTCGTCTCCCCAAGATACTCGCCCCACTCCTTGCGGAGATCATCATTGACGGCACACTTAATCGCCGTTGTGTAGATATCAATTCCACCAACTTCAGTCTCTAAGGCCTGATACAGAAGCTCATGGACCTGCGCGATATCAACGGACGTCTTCTTTGCCATGTCCCACTCCATCAACGATATGAGTAATCACCATTAGGCGCTCCGACGTTAACTGCGTGTGCACTGCTGGCGACCAACAGACAACACGAACATCGCCTGAACCATGAGCATGATGAACACTTAAGGATGCGTCCGACATGACCGTCACCGCCGTATCGAATGCGCAGAAACCACAGTCATCCAGCGCCGAAATCACGCAGCCTGTTACCTCAAGATGATGAAATCACGCACAAGCTGTCACGCCCGATACCAACCACTTGATCTATTGTGGAAGATGGACGTCATACATCGGAGAACGCCATGTTGAACCTGCCAGTTGGACATGATCTCGACCTCGTCGAAAAACGGGCCACCAAGATCATTGCAACAGCCAAGTCAGCGGGGAACTGCCCATTGCTGCGCGAACTCTGGTGCCTACTCAGGAACGCGGAAATGACCATGCCTCTTGGCACCCACCGCGATGGCGTGCACCGAATTCGTGATGGCGTGGCGCGCGATATCATCGCCCTCGAGTGCCTAAACTAGAGAGTCGCATCGACGTCACCTGTTGCCAGCCCCTGACGCGGCGCGAGCGCTGGATCAGCCTAGTTCCAAAGGAGAGCTCGTGGAGGCGTCGCTCTACTGAGCGCCCCCCCTTTTGCGACGCGCCCGGTCAACACGTGCTTGCCACTGGAACATGCACCTCATTCCTCTTGAGGAACGGGACGGACAGTTCTTGATCGTAGACGGCCCAGTACGCCTTGTCGTCCGCCACCCACTTCGACCCAGATAGGATATCGAGCAGGTCGCGTCTAGCTACATCCCGGTGCTGCCACGTATCGTTTCCGCGATATCTCAGAATCGCCACCAGAGCCTCTGGAATCCTCAGAATAGTAATCGCAGGATCATCAGGCAGCGGCGCAGACGCCAGGGCCATAGAGTTCGAGAGGAAGTATGCCGCCGTCCATCCGTCTGGACTCTCGCGCTTTCGTATCGGGGCATTGAACAACCTTGATTTCCCGTAGATCTGAAAGAGAGGTGACTTTACCCCCATACGCTCTCTGCTGTCGTTTTCACCGTCTATGTAGTCGACCAACTTCCCTCGAGCCGCCGCGACGGCCACTCGATGCTCTCCAATAGAGAAGACACGAGCGATCAATGCCGGCGCGTACCTCCTGATCTCGACCTCCCCGACGATGCCCTCCATGTGGTACGTGGGCGCAGAGTCAAATCGGATACCGAAGAATCCAGGTATAGATTTGAGGAAGTCCAAGTATGAGTGTCGATATGAGCCGTTCATGCTGTTCTCCTATCCGCCAGTGACTCGAGTTCACCAGCGTGCGTTGACGCCTCTTGCAAACAGACAAACACAACTCCTGCCATCGACATAGCGATAGTCGGCGCGCAGTGAGGGGAGGCGTGCAGAACCTGTTGGTCGTGCGACATTGCGTCGCAGTGTCATTGCAGCTTGCGCTTACTGCTGTTACTTACCCGTGACATCACTGAAATGAGCATTCACGATCTAGGCTCACAGGCATCACATCATCTTTAGTCGTAACAGTGCCGTAACGCCGCCAAGTGCAATCTGATCATGAAGCGATCGCCAGAACTCCTGACCGGATCATCAGTGCAACGCGCACCCTGTGCGCAGTAGGTGCCGCGGTAAATGACCTAAGCCAATACGATTCGCGTCGAACGGAGCCATTGGCGAAGCTTCATAGCTTCGCCAATGTCGTATGTGGGAGGGAGATCGAATGTGCGCCTTCAGTCACAACCGACCAATCTGCACATCGTCGGCGACTCCGGACAGTCACCGACCGGCCAAAGCGGCCCTAGAGGCTGCGGAGAACGAGGGCTGGCCAACGAAGAAGGTCTTGAGCCATCAACCAAACATCGCCACGCCCAATTCAACGAAGAACGCGAAAGATGGGCGCCAACCAGTCAAGGCGGGACCTCGAGGTAGGGATGCGAGGCGGTGAGTAAGACGCCGGCCAGTCCGTCACGGTGGTCAGGTAGCCCTCGATGTACTCATACTCGCTGTTCGTGTACCCGACGCGAATGGATTTGTCGCTTCGATGGAGAACACTGGCAAAGCCGCGCGAGCGCCGGAGTGGATCTACAGCGGCTACAAGGTTACGGTCATCAGCAACCAGGAAGAACTGCAGGCCAAGCCGCAACTCGGCGGTGGCGAGATGAAGTTCTACCCACAGACCGCCTTGCAGCAGGCCGGCGCGCAGTACAGCAGCAACACGGCGCCGTGGACCGCGAACGTGGTCGTCGATCGCGAATTGATCACGGGACAGAACCCGGCGTCGGCCGTCGGCGTCGCCCGGGAATTGCTGGGCCGACTCAAGTAAGCGCATCGCATTACTGCGCCGGTTGCCGTAACGCGACCGGCCACACGCCATGTGGTGCCTCGTAACCTACCTAGAAGGGCGAGTACTGACGGCGATGGTTTCTCGGGCTAGGCGAAATCCCATTTCGAGCGCGTCGTTGACAGTTGCCGGCGTGCCATCGACGACTGGCTTCGAGACTGCAGTCATTCCATCGATATCGATGTGGTGCACATAGGGCGTCTTGTCCTGTTCCAGCCAGACCGTGACCCTGAAGCGCGTTCCCCGGTGACGCCCGCCGGCCTGAAACGTACGACATTGAGGCGCCATGTATGACCACCCGAAGGAGACTGCAGGAAGGCGCATTGCTACGGCGCGGGCTAAACGTGCGGAGTGTGATCACGCTGCCGGTCGCAGCGGTTGGTTTTGGGCCCTCTCGGCAGCGGCAGTCGTGTTCCTGCTCGCCGCAGCAATTGGGCCGCGATCCCTTCGCATTGCGCTGGTCGGCTGGTTTCCGTCATGACCGCTTCTGGCCGATAGCGGACTAGTCAGGCCTGCGCTGCACATGAGTTCGCGCCCTCCACTCCCTGGGCGTTACCCCCACCTGCGCCTTGAACGCCCGCGACAGCGCCGACTCGCTGGCATAGCCGGCGTCATCGACCAGCAACTTCAAGGGCTTGCCGCCGCGCAACCCCTTCTGTACCAGCAGGATCCGCCACCGCTGCAGGTATTCGCCCGGCGTGCATCCGACCGTGGTGCGGAATGTCTGCGCGAACGAACTGCGCGACATGCCCGCCACCGCCGCCGACGCTTCCAGCGTCCACTCCTCGCGCGGTCGTTCGTGCATCGCGGTGATCGTGCGCCGCAGGCGCGGATGCGCCAGGCCCGCCATCAGGCCGGTCTGCAGCTGCTCGCTTTCCATCTGGTGACGCAGCACCTGGATCAGCACCAGTTCGAACAGGCGGCCCAGTACTTCGCGGCGGCCGCAGCGCTGCTCGAAGGCTTCCTCGAACAGCAGGTCCAGCAGCAGGCGGGCACCCATCAGCTGGTCCAGCGGCAGGCACAAGCAGGCCGGCAGCGCGGACACCAGCGGATTTTCGGTGGCGGATTCGAAGCTCAGGGCCGCGCAGGCCAGGTCGGCGCCTTCCTCGCCTTCCACCACGAAGCGGTGGCCGCAGGGCCGCGGGTACAGCAGCAGGCTGGGCGTATCGATGGTGATCGGTTTGCCCACGGCGTGGCGCACCACCACAGTGCCGCGCCTGACCAGGTGCAGCTGGCCCAGGCCATCTTCCGCCGCCAATTCATGGGTGCCGCAGATGATGCCGGTGTTGCGGACCGTGGCCCGCACCGAGAAATTGCCCAGCAGGGCATCGAGCCTGTCGGTCATGTTTGGACTCCATGGCAAGTTTTCTGGACTTTACAGCACATGACGTGCGGGCGACTCCGGGATAGTGGCCTCACCGGGAACGACCCGGCCGACACACTCCCAAGGAACTCCGCCATGAACTTGCTCGCCCCGCTGGTCCTCGCCTCCGCCCTCGGCCTGAGCGCCGCCGCCACCGCCGCGACCCCTGACCCGATCGTCGCCACCCGCCCGACCGTGGTCTTGGTGCACGGCGCCTTCGCGGACGGTTCGTCCTGGAACAAGGTCATCCCGCTGCTACAGGCCCAGGGCCTGAATGCAGTCGCGGTGCAGAACCCGCTGACCTCGCTGGAAGACGACGTCGCCGCCGCCAACCGCATCATCAACGCCCAGACAGGTCCGGTCGTGCTGGTCGGCCATTCCTGGGGCGGTGCGGTCATCACCCAGGCCGGCGGCAATGCCAAGGTGAAGTCGCTGGTCTACGTCGCGGCCTTCGCACCGACGCTCGGGGCCCACTCGGCCGCCGACACCACCGGCTTCCCGGCGCCTCCGGGCTTCGCGCACTTCATCGCCGACGCCGACGGTTTCCTCACTCTGCCCGCCGACGCCATCGCCCGCGATTTCGCTCAGGACGTGAGCGCCGCCGAAGCCAACCTGATCCACGCCACCCAGGGTCCGGTGCGCGGTGCGAACTTCGAACAGCCCGTCACCGTGGCCGCGTGGACCGCGAAGCCGTCGTGGTACATCGTCGCCGGCCAGGATCGCATGATCGACCCGGGCGCTCAGCGTGCGCTCGCGAAGAAGATCGGCGCCACCACCATCGAAGTGGCGACTAGCCACGTGCCGATGGTGTCGAGCCCGGAAGCGGTGGCGAAGGTGATTATCGAGGCAGCGCGCGCGGCCGCGAAGTAATCCTGCCAACAGGGTCTGTCGGGGAGTCCGCAAGGGCTTCCCGACGAACCGCGTTGATCAGTCGTCGAGCGATCCTGCCGAAAAGCAGACTGAAGCCTTTCCAGCTGCGACGTGCGCCAAGTCTGACCGACGCAATCTACGAACCGCGATTCACGGAGCGTCCCAGTCTAAGGATTTGCCTTGTTCGATGTCCGCTTCTGGCCGATAGCGGACATCCGTCCGACCTGGCCCGCCGGGACGATGCTAATGTCCGCTTTCGATCCAAAGCGGACATCGATCGTGGCTCCGACGTTTCGATCTCTCTCTTCAAGGGCTGAAGATCTGATGGAAAACGCTGTCGGCTGGACACTATGGATCGCGCTTACACCGCTTTCCGCGCTTGTTGCCTCGCGCCTGCTTCCTTCGTTCAGGCCGCCCAAGCACCGCCCCATGCTCTTCGTCGTCGGCTTCATCTTCTTTGCAGCTTTCGGCGCAGGGGCTGTACTAGTGGCCCAGAAATTCGTCCACTCCGGCGCATTCCATGTCGCGAGTCGGAAACTCGGGGACTTCAACTATCTGGAGGCGCACCAACCGCTCCAGTACTGGGCTGCAATCGCAATGCTGTACGGCATGGGCGTTTGCCTCGTCGGGTGTGGCATAGCGATCGCCTGTCTGTGTTTTCGCAAGCCTAAAGTGCTGGCCTGATCCAGTTGGTTCTGCATTGGCAAATGACCGCTTCTGGCCGATAGCGGGCATCTGGCCACTTGGACAGCTCAAGTGCGTTTTTCAGCAGCCGTCGGTGGGACTGACGAGCCTTTTCACTGACTGTTCACGCCGAGTTGATAAGGCTGACCGCCGCTTGAACGCGGTCGTAAGCGCCGGTACCGAGCGTTCCGCGGTCCCGGTTCAAAAGCTTGGCGGCAGCGTCCATGAGACCTGCGCAGAGCCCCCGCTCTGCGTGCCGACGGAGGTTCGAATGCCCGCCAGTCGCAGCCGATTTAAGGTCCGCCACCTCGCTCTCGCCCTGGGCTCGCTGCTTTTCGCAGCGCCAGCATTCGCGCAGGAGTCGCTGCCTTTCCCGCGAAAGCCGTCCGGGAGCAAGGCGGGGCCGACAATCGCACAATCCAGCTACAGCCCACTCCCAGCGAAACCGCATTTGCCGGCCAACGCGCCGAACATCGTGGTGATCATGCTCGACGACGTCGGGCCGGCGTTGCCCGGCACCTTCGGCGGCGTCATCAATACTCCGACGCTGAGCCGGCTGGCCAAGCAGGGCGTGAGCTACAACCGTTTCCACAACGCAGCGATGTGCTCGCCCACGCGCGCATCGTTGTTGACCGGGCGCAATCACCATCGCGTTGGCAACGGGCAGATCGCCGAACTGGCCAACGACTGGGACGGCTACACGGGCCGAATTCCGCGCACGTCGGCCACCGCCGCGAAAGTGTTGGGCTACTACGGCTACTCCACGGCGGCCTTCGGCAAATGGCACAACACGCCGGCGAACGAAACCACAGCCGTCGGACCATACACCGACTGGCCCGCGGGCGAGGGCATCGGCTTCGACTACTTCTACGGGTTCCTCGCCGGCGAATCGTCGCAGTGGGAGCCGGCAGTCGTGGAGAACACGGTGCGCATCGATCCCTCGCACGGCAAGGAGGGTTACCACTTCACCGTCGACATGACCGACAAGGCCGTGGCTTGGATGAAGCAGGTGCACGCGCTCACGCCGGACCGTCCATTCTTCATGTACTGGGCGCCCGGCGCCGCGCACGGGCCGCATCACATCTTCAACGACTGGGCCGACCGGTATAAGGGCAAGTTCGACGGTGGCTGGGACCAGATGCGGGAAGACGTGTTCGCGCGACAGAAGAAGCTGGGATGGATCCCGAAGAACACCGAATTGACGCCGCGACCCGACACACTCGTCGCGTGGTCCGACATTCCCGATGACGAGAAGCCGTTCCAGCGCCGCCTGATGGAAGTGTTCGCCGGCTACACCGAGCACGCCGACGCGCAGGCCGGGCGCATCATCGATGCACTCGACCAGATGGGCATCCGCGACAACACGCTCGTCTTCTATGTGTGGGGCGACAACGGATCCAGCGCGGAGGGCCAGAACGGCACCATCAGCGAGCTGCTGGCGCAGAACGGCATCGCTACGGAAATCAAGGATCACATCCGCACGATGAACGAGCTCGGCGGAATGGACGTGCTGGGATCGCCGAAGGCCGACAACATGTATCACGCCGGTTGGGCGTGGGCCGGTTCGACTCCGCACCGTTCGACCAAACTTGTCGCCGCGCATTTTGGTGGCACGCGGACTCCGCTGGTCGTTTCCTGGCCGGGAACGATCAAGCCTGACAAGACCCCGCGCTCGCAATTCCACCACGTCAACGACATCGTGCCGACGATCTACGACGTGCTCGACATCACGCCGCCGAAGCTCGTCGACGGAGTCTCGCAGGACCCGCTTGACGGCGTGAGCATGGCCTACACCTTCGATTCGGCGAAGGCACCCGGTCGAAAGAAGGGCCAGTACTTCGAGATCATGGGCAGTCGCGCATACTACGAGGACGAGTGGATCGCCTCCGTGTTCGGTCCGCGTACGCCGTGGAAGGCGGGCGTGGATCCGGCGATCTTCAAATGGTCGCCCGACCAGGATGCGTGGGAGCTGCACGATCTGCGCACGGATTACTCGCAGGCAAAGGACGTCGCATCGCAGCATCCCGACAAGGTGGCCTCGCTCAAGGCGTCGTTCGACGCGCAGGCACAAGCGAATAAGGTCTGGCCCGTCGGTGGCGGCCTTTGGTCGGTCGTGTTCCATCCCGAAGACGCGCCGTCGAACCCGGCCACCGAGTTCAGCTATACGCAGGAAGTGGTCGCCGTACCCGAGTTCACCGCACCAAAGGTGGGCGCACGCAGCAACCTGGTCACCATCGAAACAGAACTGAAGCCGGATTCGCAAGGCGTGCTGTACGCACTGGGCGCGTTCTCGGGAGGGGTGGCGCTGTGGGTCGACCAGGGCAAGCTGAACTACGAGTACAACCTGTTCGAAGTCGAACGCACCAACCTGGCTTCGTCGGCGCCGCTTCCGTCCGGCAAGGTCAGGATCGAGGTCGAAACGCGCAAGGCGGATGACAAGCACGCCGGCCCGCTCGATGTGGAAGTAAGAGTGAATGGCAAGGCCGTGGCGCAGGGCCGCGTGCCGCGCTCGGCGCCGCTGACGTTCACGGCCAACGATGCGTTCGACGTGGGCCGCGACAGCTATTCGCCGGTATCGCTGGCGTACTTCGACCGGAAACCCTTCGCCTATAACGGCGAGATCGACCGGCTCGACGTGAAGTACCTCAAGTAGCATCGTGCGGTGCGCTCGCGCATCGCCTACGAAGAGGAGATGGCCGTGCTCGCGATGAAGTGTTATGCCCGGATCACGCCGGTTGCAGTCGCGCTGCTCATTCCGTGCGGCGCCGCGGGTGCCCAGGGTCGCTGGGACTGGATCGTGGCGCCGTACGTATGGGCGGTCGACATCAGCACGGACCTCGAGACCCCGCCGCCGGCCTCGGCGGTGGTTTCGCGGCGACTGAGCTTCGGCGATGTCGTGGACAAGCTCGACGGCGCGTTCCAGATGCATGCCGAGGGACAGGGCGAGCACTTCGGACTATTCGCCGACTTCACCTATCTGGGCTTATCGCAGGACGCCACGCGGCGCATTTTCCAGGCCGATTCCGACTTGGACACGCGCCTTTTCGAGGCGGCTGCCGTGTGGAGCCCGGGCGGGCAACGCTTCACGGGAACCGAGGTCTTCGCCGGGCTTCGTTACCTCGATCTTGACATCGCCAGCACGATCACGCCGACCGGGCCCCTCGGCGTTCCGCAGTTTCGCGTGGAACTGGACGAGTCGTTCAACGACTTCATGTTCGGCGCGCGCTACACATGGGCCTTTGGCGGGCGCTGGGGCTTGACGCTGCGAGCTGACGGATCCTGGGGCGACACGGATGGCACGTGGAACACGAGCATCGTCGCGAACTACAAAATGAAATCTGGCGCGTGGTACTTCGGCTACCGCTACCTCGACGTAGACGCGCAGGCGCGAAGCGTCTCCACGGATTTGGTGATCAAGGGGCCGGCAATCGGATATGGATTCGCGTTCTGACGCGGAGCATTGGATGTGACGTTATGGAACGCTGACTGGTTGCGTCGCATGCGGGATGTGCTTTTCGAGCGCGACGTCTCACGCACGATCTTCGAGCACACGCGCAATCTGGTCGTCGCCACGTTGGTCCTGGCCGCGGGGCTGGAAGCGATAGAGCACGACCCTCGCGACATCGGGCCGCTGGCCTTCCGATCGACCGGCTATGTCGTTGCTGTGTTGGGCACGGGGTTGGTGCTACTGAACCTCGCCGATGGCATACACCGCCTCTCGAAGTCAGGTCTGCCGCGTTTGTGGCAGACGCTGCTTATCGCCGCCTATGTGGTGCTCTTCTGGCGGGTGACGCATCTCATCCTGCTTTTCAGGTAAGCACCGGGACTGGCGGCGCGTGGGGGGGCCGCTTATGGCCGATAGCGGACATGAGACACGGTGGTCGGCAATGCTGACGTCCGCTTTCGTCACACAGTGGTCCCGCGAGCTGCTTCTGGGCGTGAGCGGACATCCAGGGACGACGCTCCTGAGTGGCCGTGAAGTGACCGACCGCGCACATCCTCGAAGTGCCAGCGCGGCTGGCTTGTCCTCTTGATCCGCACGGTGTGCGAGCATCCTGACCACAGAACGCCCATCCCATGGCAGGTGACGGGAGCCCTGACTAAGTGCTTCTCGCGCGCGATCGCGCAGATGTCGCTGCCCGCAGCTAAACGGATATGAAGCTGAGGTCCGGGAAATGCTTCAGTCTCGGGACTCGGATCGAGAGCTCGCAGGCGCTCTGAACGTTGGATCGCCGGCCGTTTCCAACTGGCGGTAGGGGAACAGCCAGCCGAGTCCGATGACCTGCATGCGACTTGCCGAGCTGGCGGACCTCCCCTTGGGCTTGGTCTTGGGAACGATCGGCGCGGCCTATGCGCCCAATGAGGAAGAGGCTGCTGTTTGGCGCAAGCTGGCCGAAGAGGCAGGCGGGGACGCATCGAGCCCTTGGATGCCCGAGCGCGGTAGGACGGGCACGCGTCGGGGTAGAGGGGCCGCATCCCGGGGAACCGGGGCCTTTGGGTTCGGCGGTGACGCAGAACTACTAGCAGTCTGCCCAGATCTGGGCGGAGTAGCACATAGGAATAGGTCCGTGAGGGCGCCTCAATACTAGCGCTGCTGGCCGATTCGCAGCACGCGGAATCCGCCGCGATTTGACGCGCGATTAACGATCCCCGCGGAAAATTTACTGCCCCAAGATCAACCTTCAATGGGAGATGAGGGTCATGACTGACGCGCATAGCCACGATCTCGAAGCGTTCGAAGCCATGGTGCCGGTGATCATCGAGGCGGTGCCCCAGGAGGACATCCTGTCGGCGTTCACGTGTTACATCGGGCCAATGATTAGTAGCGCGGAGGACCCGAACGAGGTCCGGATCGAGGTGGACGAAATACTGCACCGCTACGGTGTGCCAACCCCGGGTCTCTAGTTCCAAGGTTAGGTGGGGGAGGGGTGCCAGGGGAAAGTGACGGGCTCTCCCTTGGCACCTATTGCCGGTGCGCCGCCCTGAGTTGTTCCTGGCCGGGATACTCGGCGCGCAACATGACCATGGCCTCGTCCAACGCGGCCAAGCGCCGGTCCAGCTCAGCTTCGTCACGACCTAGCTGCATTCACCAATCTCCAACGGTGATGTTGCCGCATCCTCGCTCGCGCAATCCCCTTAGCGCAGCGGGGCGCCCATCCTCTCTAAACGAACCCTGAGTGGCGCCTTGTGCTGCAATTGGGCCCCTTGAATCGCCTTCCTGCGCTCCTATTTGCGTTTCGGACGGGGCTACCGTCCATACCGCCAATTGGAGACCTAGCCATGAACACGATGGTTCGCATTCCCCAGTGGCCCAACCAAGGCCTGTCCCAGGATCCGCTCCGGCAAATGCTCGACCGTCTAATCGAACGGGGCATGTTCGAGAACGGATCTTCCGATGAGTCGTCGATTGTCACCAGCCAATGGATACCCCTCGTTGACATCAAGGAGGAGGCCGGCCAGTTCGTCCTCTACGCGGATCTTCCCGGGGTGCCGCCTCAGGACATCGAGGTGCAGATGGACAAGGGAATTCTGACGATCAAGGGCGAACGGCGCAGCGAAGCCACGTCGGATACCGAGAGCTTCTCCCGTATTGAGAGGCGTCAAGGCAGCTTTCACCGCCGATTTGCGTTGCCTGAAAGCGCGGATCCGGAAGTCATTTCCGCCTCGGGCGATAACGGCGTCCTAAAGATCGTAATTCCGAAGCGGCCCGAGACAACGCCGCGGCGAATTCAAGTCGGTTCGGTCATCAGTCAGTAGCCTTTGTGCGGCTGCCCGTCGTTTGGCGGGCAGCCGCCTCTTGATCGAGGTGCCTATGGATCGAGTAACGGAAGAGGCCCTGTGTGACCTGCAAGCGCAGGTTTACATTCTGCGACAGGCGTTGCGCGCGACGCTTCGCACCCATCCTGATCCGAGCGTCGCACTCGCATCTTGGAAGGCGGTGTTGGACGACGCGTCGATAAGCAAACCGATGGTGCCTTCGTATGCTCGAGGCAGCGACTACATCGCTGATCGATGCCAGGCCTTTGCGGAGGATTGGACGGCTGAGCTGGTCGACTACGCGGTGTCGCACGCACCCAATTCGAGTGACTAGCCTCAGAAGAAGTCTGGTTCGTGACTCCGCCTCGGTGGGCGAGGTATCAATGCTCAAGCTGCGTTAGGCAACTCGTCGCAGCAATTGCCGCTATCGGCGGGTCCGGAAGCCGTCTCGAACCGCACATTGCGATGCGATTCTGGTTACTGCTCCGCGTTCGCGGACTCATCGCCCAGCGCATGCCGGGGAAGGTCGATGGTGAACACGCATCCGGTGCCAGGCACGTTGCGTACGCTCAGCACACCCGAGTTGGCTTCGATGCTGCTGCGTGAGATGGACAGTCCCAGGCCCAATCCAGTTCTGTCCTGGCCTGCTTGGGTGAAGGGCAGGAACATCTTCTCCGCATCACCCGAAGGCAGGCCGCCACATTGGTCTTCAACATCGATGAGGATTCGATCGGCCACAGCATAGGCATTGACGCTGATCTCGCCGTGTGGGTGCGAGAATTTGAAGGCATTCTGGAGCAGGTTCCCGGCTGCCGAGAGCAGAAGATCGCGATCCACCTCAACGGCTAGCAAGGGATCCACGTCAGACACCTTCAGAGTGAACCCGCGCACATTGGCCTCCAGCGAGGCGGAAAGCTTGAGCTCCGCCAGGAAGTCGTGGACAGAGAACAGTCGGCTCTGAAGTGGCAGGCCAGCGGTCATCCTGACCTCGGCCAGGGAGCGATCGATCAGGTTACCCAGATTGACCAGGGATCGCTCAAGTACGCCACCGGTCGCACCGGAGATGCCCACGCTGCCATTCCTGATCACGGAAAGTGCCAGCGTCGCCGTCGACAGCTGGTTACGCAGTTCGTGGGCGAGAAAGCCAAGCCGCGCATTCAGATCATGAGCGTGCTGGTCCGCGACCACGATATCGCGTTGATACCCGAACTCGGTGACTGCATTGGCGATCGCATTGTCCAGGCAGCGATTAAGAATCCGGAACTCGTCCACTTCGATCTGCACATCCAGCTCGAAGGCCAGATCGGTGATGGCTTGGCACAGGTCGCCGTAGTCGTGGACCACCTCCTCGACAGTGAAGCCGTGCTGCATCAATTCCTTGCCATGCTGGGCCGCGGTGTCGCCAATCTCTGACAGGGCCGGCTTGCCGCCGCCGGCGCGGCCCGAAATGCGTCGGCTTTGCAGCGGAGCTGCGGTCCGCTCAAGTTCCAGCGTCCGGATCACCTGATCGAGAAATACGGAGATGCCGTGTTCCAGCTCCGCGCCGGACAGGCCACGTACTGATCTCGCCTCCACCTTCACCCTGCATCGAGCTGCCAGTTCATCCCGATTAGCGATTAGGAAGCGATGCATCATCATTGCACCGTACGCTGTAACGGGTAGACAAAGTGTCGTACCCGCTACCGTCCGTCGGCGCCGGATGGTGGAGGTGTAGGGCCGCTTCCGTATGGTCCAGCACGATCCAAGGTAAGCGGGATTGCAACTGCGGCGGCTATCGATGGTTTAAAGAGCGACTATCTCCGCGTCCTGGGACGCCTCTCGGATAACCGATTCAGCGACTTCAGCGCATACGTTGCGGCCGTCGTAGTTGGCCGAGCTGTGGCGGCGCGATGGTTGGCTGCATGGCGAGAGTTGAACGCTCTCGACGTACTCCATCCATCTCCCTATCAGCCGGATGTCCGCTTCGGAACGGAAGCGCACATTAGCACCGCCGGCTCGCTTCGATCGGCCGAATGTCCGCTATCGGCCAGAAGCGGTCGTGCGTGATCTGACTGCGAGCGCCGCCGTCGCGCCACCGACAAGGAGCGCGCAAAGCGGCACCAGAATGACCGATATCAGGAGACCTGATGTAACCGCCCGCCTCGGTCGCGGAGAGTAGTCCCCCAAGGCGCATTGCGAGCCAAAGACCTGCAGCGCCGCCAAGGATCAGTCCAGACAGAACCGCCGCGAACCACCTCATAAGCACCTCCACGACGCAATGGCCAATGTCCGCTTTGGGTCGGAAGCGGACATTAGCACCAGCCGACGCGATCCTGATGCCCCCTTTCGCCTCATTGCGGCCGGCCTTCTCAACCCCTCGGCAGGGCTTCTAGCAGCTGATCAGTGGTGACGATGGCATGGGCGTATGTCGGAGCGTTCACCGTGTGGGCAGCGTCCATGCCGGCAGCACTGAATGCCGCGGTCGCGTCCTTCACCAGGGTCACGTGATAGCCCAGCTCCATCCCGAACCTGGCCGTGGATTCGACGCACGTATTGGCGACCATGCCGACCAGGATGATCTTGCGTATCCCGTGCAGCTTGAGCTGGGCGTCGAGATCGGTGTTGGCGAAGCCGCTCTGGCCCCAATGTTGGTGGACGACGACGTCGCCAGATTTTGGGCCGAACACCGGATGAAATTCACCTCCCCAGCTGCCTTCGGCGAACAGCTGCGTCTTCCTGACGCCTTCCTGGGAATGGTTGATCTGCAGCCAGCCGTCATAGTCACCCGGGCGCCAGCGTCGGTGAGGGACGATGAAGACCCGGATCGACGCTGAGCGAATGGCCGCGAGGACGCGCGGCAGATTGTCATAGAAGCCCGACGCCATCGCAGTTTCCTTCGTCGCCTCATAGAGCTTGCCGCCTTCGCTCATGAAGTCGTTGTAAGGGTCGATGACAAGCAGGCCGGTCTCACTGGCAGGGTAGGCAGTCATTGCAGACTCCTCAGGGAGAGTTCGTTCATCAAGATGGACGGTCGCCGCGTCGTGTCGGCCGTTAGCACTCTCAAGTTGCGCTTGGCGTCCCGACGGAGGCTATTTTGGCGCTGTGGATCTAACGCCTACTTCCGACCCGGAGCGTAGCGCACCCGGGAGCTTGATTTGGCGGCGAGGTATCCCGGAGGCAGCCTGTGGCCTCAGCCGGGCTACGGCACTGGTCGAGAATCGCCTGGTATGGCGGTTCTGCCCGAGCGCGGGGGCGCGGAAGAAGGGCCGGCCACGGGTGATAATGTCCGCTTTCGACCCGAAGCGGGCATTCGTCCGGCGCACCAATCGGATACGCGACACCTGTAACTGTTTGAAGCGACATGGAAAGTGGGTTACACGAACTGTGGCGCGATCAGCTTCACGCGAAACCCCCGGGCCTGCAGTTGTCGCGCCCAATGGTGCGCACTGCCGCACGCCTCCATGCCGATTTCACACCCCGGCGGCGCGGCCTCCGCGACGGCCCTGAGCCACCGATCTCGCGGCAAACGGCGAGGCCACACCGGTTGCTCGTGCCGATCGACTCCGTGGACCTGGAACACCTGCTTGGCCACGTCGACTCCAATGCGCGTAAGCTCGTTCATGGTGGACTCCTCCTCGTCGCGACTGGTTCTTTCGCTTCCAGTCTGGCACTCGATGCCGAAGACGGAGAGGAGTCCATCCCATTGCTTCTGGCCGTCAGCGGACATTGGGCCGGCGGAGGGCTGGGCTGGTGCCAATGGCCGCTTTAGACCCGAAACGGGCGCCAAGGCCGCTATAGCGAGGGCCTTCCGCAGTCCCTCAAAGGGGGCCATCCCGCGCCCCGGGACAAGCCTTGTCCGTAAGTCCGAGCTACTCCAGCATACGGACAGAGCAGGTTCGTCGTTCAAGCTTCTCTCAGAATGTTGACGCGATCGATGCCATGAATCAGGCCGTTGCTTGTAACGATATCGGGGAGAACAACCTTTCCGATCCCGAACGAGACCTGCGTGTTCACGGACTGAATGGCGACAATCCGTCCGCTTAAAGTAGTTAATGAGTCCCACCGCGAGAACTCCGCGACCAACCTGTGAACAGGCGCGATGTGTGAACTTAAAATGTGCGCGAGCTGCTCCCGATGCTCAGGAAGAAGCAGGTTCGCCAGCATGCCGTAGGGCAACTTTCCGAACGCTGCATCGGTGGGCATAAATGCTGTGTATGTTCCCTTCGCATCGAGGAGATCGGACAAGCCCGCGCGTTCAGCAGCACTGCAGAAGATGCCGAAGCATCCTTTGGTAAGCGCCACCTCTAGTAGCGCACCGCCTGCGTCGAAGAGGGGTGCGTCGTGTGAACGGCTAGATCGAGATGAAATAGTCATCGTCCGCTCAAGGATTACAGGCAACGGATGATCGCCGCTGTCCTCCTTCCTTAGGGTCCAGTACTCCGTGACCTGGAAGAGCCCACTACGCGCACATGAACCTCGTTGCGTGTGAGATAAGGGATTGCGAATGCCCGGTCGTAGCTCGCCCAATACACGTGATCGTCGGCCGTCCACTTTGATCCCGACAGAGCCTGGAGCAGCTCTCGCTTTGCAAGAGCGCGGCGCTCTTCCGTGTTGCTCCCCCGATACCGGAGCGTCGCAACAAGGTTTTCTGGAGTCCGGCGAATCCGGATCGCTGGATCATCGGGAAGCGGTGCCTCGGCAGCAACCAGACTGTTCGAGAGGAAGAATGCGACCCTCCAGCTGTCCGACTCCTTACGCCTGCTCGATTCCTTATGCCTGCTCAGTAAGACTGGGAACATCTTTGAGTCGCCCTCTACCTGAAAGTTCGGCGATGTCATCTCCATCTTCTCGCGGCTCTCGTTGTCGCCATAGACGTAATCAGTCAGCTTCTCACGCGCTAAAGCAACTGCAGCATCGTGGCTCCCGTCGGCGGAGACCTGGGCAAGTAACGACGGCGCGTATCGTCTGATCTCAACCTTACCAATGAGACCCTCCATGTGGTACGCAGGCTGGGTATCGAGTCGGATACCAAAGAATCCAGGGATCGATTTGAGAGTGTCCGTGAGTAGGGGGCTGCTGGAGGCGTTCATGGTGTTCTCGGTTGAGCTGCTGCTCTGCTTGAGGCTGGGGGCGCTGTCGTGGCGAACCTTCCAATGGATCCCGGACGCTGTTGAGAGCGACGGAGGCAAGCACCGGCCGCGCTGCTTTGCGGGGTTGCCTCCGTGCGACAGGGGCATCAGGCTCTGTGCGAGAGGCAGGTGGTACGGCGCGGCTGTGCGGCTGTTACGACATTGCGTCGTAGTGCCAGTCCAAGCTGCGCTAATCCGGGTGATCCAAGCGTGAGCTTGTTATGCCATGGCGTTCGCAGCGCGCTGGCCGTGTTCAGCTCAGCACGGCCGGTTGTCCACCGGACGGTCAGCGAGACATGAGCTTCTCGATAAGAAGCCGGAGGCCAAATTCGGTGCTGTCGCCGCTCTAGCGCTCGGAGCACCCGGAGTTGTGTGAAGGATGAAGCGGCCTTTGCCCCGGCCGTGCGGGAAGCGACGCCAGCAACCGTGAACGTTGTCAGGCGGTACAGCGCGATACATTGACTTCGCTCGTGCGTATTGCTGCTGCGCTTGGCTGCGAGGCAGAGGTGAAGTTGCGACTGCCTTACGCGCGAGTCATCGAATAGGGAACTGTCCGCAGCGACGGAGCCTCTACTCATCGCCACGAAGCCACGCGCGGCACCACGGCTTCATACATCTGGTCGATGGGCGTCGAGTCGCGCGCCCTCGCAGAGCTACAAATGCGTCTGCACTCGATCAACGTCAATGTTTGGTAGGCAGCGGCGACAAACTTTCGCGGATCCCGCAAGAAGTGCTCTGAAACCATAAGTTGACCGTTATGGCCAACTTATGTTGTCCGCTCCTGGCGGTTGTCAGATCGCCTGCTGCCTGTACCGCAGGTCGAAGCGGTCCAGCTCCATCACCTTGGTCCACGCGTTGATGAAGTCCTGCACGAAGTTGGCCTCGCCATCGTTGGCGGCGTGCACTTCGGCCAGCGCACGCAGCTGGGAGTTTGAGCCGAAGATGAGATCGGCCATCGTCGCGGTCCAGCGCACCTGGTCGGTCTTGCGGTCGCGGCCTTCGAACACGCCCGCTTCGCTTTCCGACGGCTTCCACGCGATGCGCATGTCGAGCAGGTTGCGGAAGAAGTCCGTCGACAGGGTGCCCGGGCGATCGGTGAAGACGCCGTGCTTCGTGTTGCCGGTGTTGGCGCCAAGCGAACGCAGGCCGCCGACGAGCACGGTCATTTCCGGCGCCGTCAGCGTCAGCAGGCTTGCACGGTCGATCAACGCCACCGCCGCGAGCTTCTCCGCGCCCTCGCGCACGTAGTTGCGGAAGCCGTCCAGCGCCGGTTCCAGCACCAGGAACGAATCGGTGTCGGTCTGCTCCGGCGTGGCATCGGTGCGACCCGGTGTGAATGGCACGGTGACCTTGTGCCCGCCCTTCTGCGCAGCCGCTTCCACGGCCGCGCTGCCGGCCAGCACGACCAGGTCGGCGAGCGAGATCTGTTTGCCACCGTTCTGCTTGCCATTGAAGTCGCCGCGGATTGCCTCGAGCTTGGCCAGCACCTTGTCGAGTTCGGCAGGTTCGTTGGCTTCGAAGTTCTTCTGCGGTTCCAGGCGGATGCGGCCGCCGTTCGCACCGCCGCGCAGGTCGCTGCCACGGAACGTCGAGGCCGAGGCCCAGGCGGCCTTCACCAGTTGCGGGATCGACAGGCCCGAATCGAGCACCTGCTTCTTCAGCGCCGCGATGTCGTCCTTGTCCACCAGCCCGTGTTCGGCCGCAGGCACCGGGTCCTGCCAGATCAGGTCTTCCTTCGGCACGAGCTTGCCGAGGTAACGCACCTTCGGGCCCATGTCGCGGTGGGTGAGCTTGAACCACGCGCGCGCGAACGCGTCGGCGAATTCCTCCGGGTTGGCCAGGAAGTGGCGCGAGATCTTCTCGTACACCGGATCCATGCGCATCGCCATGTCGGCGGTCGTCATCATCGGCTGGTTCAACTTGCCGGGGATATGCGCGTCGGGGACGTTCTTGCCGGCGTCGCCCTTTGGCTTCCACTGGTTCGCGCCGGCCGGACTCTTGGTCAGTTCCCACTCGAAACCGAAGAGGGTTTCGAAGTAACTCATGTCCCACTTCGTTGGCGTGGGCGTCCACGCGCCTTCCAGGCCGCTGGTGATCGCGTGCGAGCCCATGCCGCTTTCGAACGCATTCTTCCAGCCCAGTCCGAGCTCCTCGATGTTCGCGCCCTCCGGCTCGACGCCGACATGCGACGCCGGCCCCGCGCCGTGGCATTTGCCGAACGTATGCCCGCCCGCGGTCAGCGCGACGGTCTCGTAGTCGTTCATGGCCATGCGCGCGAAGGTTTCGCGGATGTCGCGGCCGGACGCCAGCGGATCTGGATTGCCGTTCGGGCCTTCGGGATTCACGTAGATCAGGCCCATCTGCACCGCGCCGAACGGATTGGCCAGCTCGCGCTCGCCGCTGTAGCGCTCGTCGCCCAGCCACGTCGATTCCGGGCCCCAGTCGATCGGTTGCGGCTCCCACACGTCCTCGCGGCCGCCGCCGAAGCCGAAGGTCTTGAATCCCATCGATTCCAGGGCGACGTTGCCGGCCAGGATCATGAGATCGGCCCACGACAACTTGCGTCCGTACTTCTGTTTCACCGGCCACAGCAGGCGGCGTGCCTTGTCGAGATTGCCGTTGTCCGGCCAGCTGTTGAGCGGTGCGAAGCGCTGTTCGCCCGAACGCGCGCCGCCGCGTCCGTCGAAGATGCGGTAGGTGCCCGCCGCGTGCCACGCCATGCGGATGAAGAACGGGCCGTAATGGCCGAAGTCGGCGGGCCACCAGTCCTGCGAATCGGTCATCACGCCGTGCAGATCCTTGATGACGGCGTCGAGGTCGAGCGTCTTGAACTCGCTCTTGTAGTCGTAGTCCTCGACCATCGGGTCGGACAGCGACGAATGCTGGTGCAGGACGTCCAGGTTCAGTTGATCAGGCCACCAGTGCGAGTTGTTGCGCGTCTTGCGGTGGCTCATGACAGGGCACTTCGCTTCGTCGCTCATCGGTATCGCTCCATGGCTAGGCCAGTGGAACGTTATGCCCTCTTACCGAGTAGATACAGTCAATCGTTTCAATCGGTTCCATAGTCCTGATTGAACGACAGGCGAGCGGCAAGGCCCTTCCGGTACGGTCGGCGGTTCGGGCGGAAACAGTGAGCACGTCAGCCATGTGAGCGTCCGCTCCTGGCCGATAGGGTGATTCGTGCCAGCCGTTCTCACGCCGAAGAATGCAAGCCCTGAAGGACGAGTCGACGATGTGAGGCTTTTCGCCAAGGGGTTACGCGACAGCGGGCTGGCTGGCGCGATATCCATTACGGCTGTCATAGCGCGCTATCTTTCGGAAGGTGGGGCGCCTGCAGGGGTCTATTTGGATCGTGCCCTGATAGCTGCGCTAACTGATATTGACGCTGACTTGGATATCGATCTGGTGCCGACGGGTGGCACGTCATGACCCAACGTAGAGCCTCATGCAGCTGCGGAAAGCTCACCGCCACCACGCGCGGCGAGCCGACGCGCGTTTCGATCTGTCATTGCCTGGCGTGCCAGAGACGTACCGGCAGTGTGTTCGCCGCGCAGGCCAGATTCCCGGCCGATGCCGTCGTCGTGGAGGGCGAAAGCAAGGAATACGTGCGCGTCGGTGACGAGGGCACGTCGGCCCGGTTCCACTTCTGTCCGGAATGCGGCTGCACCGTCTTCTATGTGCCGGAGGCCATTCCCGATGTCGTGGTCATTCCCGTAGGTGCGTTTGCGGATCCGGATTTCCCGCCGCCACGCGTGTCGGTTTACGGCATCCGAAAGCACCCGTGGGTAACCCTGCCGACGGGCATCGAGGACCTTGACTAGGCTTCCAGCCGTACCGAGCTGCGTCGAATGCTCGATCCTTGCAGCAGGTCCATCCCGGATATTCTCCATCCGATGAACTACGACCAGGCAGCAATGGAACTGGCAAGCCGAGTCCGTCGTCGCTTTCCGGAAGAAGCGTCGCGAACGGACCTGTGGTTGGAGGAGCGAGGATCGGCCGACCTCCCCCAGTCGGGCTACCTCTGGATTGAAGCATTTGCAGGCCGTGTCACCGACGCTGTGCGGGATCGCCGCAGCGCGAACGTGATCGAGTTGACCGGGTTCTTCGCGGTGGAGTATCGCGAAGGTTCCGCCGCAGTCCAACACATCATCGATGTTGCGTTCGCCGAGAACATCCTCTTCGGCATCGATGCTGACGCCAGACGTTGGGCATGGCCCCATATCGCGACTGCGATTCGCCAGCTGTATGCCGGGATCTGGGGTGTGCCTCGTCCGTAACGCTGAGGCTGCCGCAAGCGTAGCCCGGGTAAGCTAAGCGCACCCGGGGTCTCAGGTGTCGCGAGCGATCCACCCGGGTGCGGCCAGTGGCCTTATCCGGCTACGCTTGCTGTCGGGTTCGTCAGCAATGGATGAGCGCGGCGCTTGAGGCGAGCGACGAATCAGGGGATGCACATGCTTATCAGACGTGTGGCGCGAGCCATTGCATGGACGTTGGCGGCGGTCGTGCTGTTGGCGGTGGTCCTATACGTCGTGCTGGTCGCCATCAACTGGCGCGACGAGGCGCCATCGGCTCAGGCGCTACAGATGCAACGCATCATCGATGATCGCCCGGTCGTGGGCGACGCCGATAACGCCTATGTCTTCCTGCTGGGTCTGGCCGTTCCCGAGGACCAGGATCCGCTCGCATGGGGACGCAAGCGGATGGCGTTCCTCGACGCCTTCCCGGGCCCTGCAGCGGATGACGCCGATTTCCCCGGACAGGACCACGATTTCGCGGCACATCGAGCGCCGTCGACGAGCACGCTGATCGAAGCATGTCGCGAGCCGGATCAGGCCTGCTTGGATGAACTGGAACACCATCCCGAATCGGTCGACCAATGGCTCGCTTCGGAAGGCTGGTTGCTGGGTCGCTACCTCGACCTGATCCGCCTGACGCAGTGGCGCGAATCGATTCCTGCAGACGCGCGTGTCTCATTTCCGTCGTACGCGCCAGCGCTGGACGGACAACGGTTGCTGTTGATGACATCCTCCGGTCAGATACATGTCCCGAGGGGAGGAAGCTCATCGGCGCAACGATCGGCAAGATCTGCGAGAGCTTCGGTCACGATGCCGCAGCATCTGTCCCCTTTCTCCTTGGGCTGCTCTTACTCTTCTTCGCTGCATGGCCGCCCAATCGGCCGGAAGGGTAGCGGACGGCCAGCGCAGCCACGGTAAGCGAAGTGCACGCGGGATTTAGCTGCGCCGCCGCTCTCCCCAACTGCATCCCGTGGCCCTATCCGCTCAACACAGGAAGGAAATCCGAGTGTCGTTCCAACAGGTCCAGCGAGTGAATTCATGGAAGCAGTCTGGCCGAATCTCCTTGTGGCGGTACACCGAAAATGAGTGCAACTACCCAGGCTGGCACCTCAACGCGGACGAGGCTGGTTGTCGATCGCTGCTGGAGCTGCTCGATGCCTTGTCCTTCGAAGGATCGGGCACGCGAGCGATCGCATTGACACCGCCGACGTCAGGGCAACTGCAAGTCCCCAACAACATGCGGGGCTTGGCTGCCTGGGTGGCTCCTGAAAAGTGGCGCATCACACTCTCGCCGGAACCCGACGGTTGGGTCTTTCCCTCGGATCTACATCCAGGGGCATTGACCGTCGACTCGACTTGGCTCGGTCCGCTCCGGACAGGTATCACTGGAATTCAAGCCGGCCGCGGAGATTATTCGATCGGTGATCGCAAGGGTGGGCTCGCCCTCTGGTTCTGGTGGGGCCTGCGATCCCCAACCTCCACTTCTGGCCGATAGTGGACATGCGGGTGGACCAACGGGGGTGTAGATGAAACGTGTTGCAGTCGTTGTTCGCTATCTGGCCGTTGCCAACTTCTTCGCGCTTATCCTTGGCATGATCTTCCTGGGCGGCGATGCATTGAATGGACACATTGCTGACGGACAGCACTACCTTTCGTGGCACGGCAAGTTGACGAAGGTCAGTCCAGCCACGTTCCAGTACAGCCGCATTCACACCATTGTGTCGTTAGTACTCCTTGCTGCCGGCATGCTTTCAGCTTTGATGTCAAAGCCTGGCCCCATCGAGATCAAGTGGATGAATCGGCTTGTCCTGGGTTACTTCGTAGTGGTGGTCTTGTCCTTGCTCAAGTACGGGGCCTGACAGGTCACTCCCGCCAAAGCCGCTTCGCCGCCGTAACCCGTCGCAGCGCAAGCGGCCTGTCTCGCCGGATACCACAGGGCCCGGCACGGCGTTCCGGGCTCGTTGTCCGGAGCGCCAGCGTTTGAACCCCGCGCGCCGAGCTCCGAGCCCCGATGGCCGAGCGCTGAGCCCCGCTCTCCGATATCAGGGCTCGAAACGCCGGGCAGGGGAACTCCGAACGCCGAGCCCGCAGCTCGGATCGCCGGGCAAAATGCCCCGTGCGCCGGGTTCGTCAGCCCGGATCGCCGAGCACGAAGCACCACGCGCCGGGCTCGGAGCCCGGATGTCCGGGCAATGGAGCCACGCGCGCCGAGCTCGGAGCTCGGTTCACCGGGCAGCGTGCCACGCGTTCCGAGCGCCAGCACTCGATCACCGAGCACCCACACATCGCGTGTCGAGCTTGGTGCGACGACCGCCGTGCTCCATGCACCGCAAGCCGGCCAGAAAGAATGGCGCGCCAGGCTCGAAGCCCGGCGCGCCATGTGATTCGACGCATGCGTGAAGCGGGTCGGCGACGCATCAGCTCGCCGGCGTTCCCCGGCAGCCATCCGCCGCTAGCCGCAACACCCTTTCTGCTGCTGGACCGGTGGGCACGGCACGGTGCCGTAGGAGCAGAAGACGCAGCAATCGCCTTCCTTCGGGCTCAGTACGACGTCGCAAACGGTGCACTGATAGAAGAACTGGCACGCCGACGTGGGCATGGTCTCGACTTGCTCGTGCCCGCAGTGCGGGCACGTCAGTCTGCTTTCCAGTTGAAGCACGTCCATGACAACTCCGTGAGCGGAGGGGCGACGCCGTCCCTCCGCGATGCGCTACACCAGTGCCGGCAGGACGAACGCGAACGTCGCGCCCACCAGCATGCAGACCGCTGCCGCCCACCACAACACGACGCTGGCCGTACGCAGGCGCGTGCAGGCGCGGGCCAACGACGGATCGGAAGGGCAGGGAAGGCGCCTCGCTCGCCACAGCAGCACGCCGGATATCGCGAGCATCGCCGACGCGATGCCGAACACGCCCGCCTTGTGCTCGGACAGCCAGACCAGCTGCGGCACGGCGGTCACCAGTCCTGCCAGTGCCGCACCCGCGCCCAGCGCGACCATCACCGCCGGCAGGACGCAGCACACCAGCGTGCCGCTGCTCGCAAGCAGGGTCAGGAACGCGACGCCGAGATTGCGTCTGAGCGGGGCCTGCGCAGGGATGTCAGTCATGGGCCTTGACCCGCTGGCGAATGGCATCGAGGGACTCGTCGGTGCGGCGTATCGCGACGACCGTGTAGCCGGCGTCCGTGATCGCCTTGCGCAAGGCGTCGTCGTCGATATCGCTGCCGTCCTTCAGGTGCACGGCGACGATGCGGTGCTCGAGGCTGACGAACACGGCCTCCGTCGCCGGGAACGCCTTGAGCGACTTCTCGATGCCCTGCGCGCAGAACGCACACACCAGTCCGTTTACATCCATCTCGATGGTGCGAGCGGACGCCAGTGAGGAGACGGCGAGCAGGGCTGCCGCGACCAGAAGTTTGAAGCGCTTGGATTTGAAGAGGTTCATGGAGTGTGATCCGTCAGAAGTTGAACATGGCCATCGCCTGCACCTTGCCGTCGGTCGTGGCGCCGATCTCGACCCAGGTGCCGCCCTTGAAGAACCGGACGAGCAAGGCGGTCTCGGTGCCATCGAAGAGGTCGCCGGTATAGCGTCGGCCCTGCACGACGAACCAGGTCGCCAGCGTGTCGTAGTCGTGCTTGTACGGCGCCCAGCCGAGCTGGAGCGTGTCGATGCGATGCGAGAAGTGGTCGCTTTCCTGCAGGTCGGAGCGAAACGCGCCGTACACGCGCCGGGTTTCGTAATCGGCCTGGAAGCCGACGTTGCGGGCCAGGTCGCTGCCATCGAAATCGTTGCCCGTTGCTCGCCCCAGGCCGCCCCAGACGAACACGTTCGCCTGGGCTGCCGGCATGTTCCAGCGTTTGGCGAGCAGGTTCCCGCGCAGGTAAGCGATGTGCCGCTGCTTGAGGCCGTCCTCGCTGTCGAGTTCCAGCCAGCCGCCGCCTACCGAGTACCAGTAGCGCGGCGCATGGAACACCTGCGCCTCGTTCATGGTGCCGGCGCCGTGCTCGACCATCACGGTCGTGCCCTTGGCGAAAGCGATGGGTTTGGCCGCCGCCACGACAGGCAGCAGCCCGAGCAGCACGAATGCTGCCCACTGTTTGTGAGTGTTCACTGCAAATCTCCGTGATCGCCGCACAGGGCGGCGCGAGGCGCGATGCGCCCGGTCTTGCTACGGAGGGGTCAGACGATGGGCGGCCGGAACGGCGTTTCGATCGTGCCCGTCGGAACAGACGGCTGTTGCCACGGCGCCGCTGCAGCGACCGGAGGAATGCTGGCGATCACGCGGGGCAACTCAGGCAGGCAGCCCGTTCCCAGGCACGCCGAAATGTCGCAGGTGTGGGGGACGCAGCAATCGCAGGGCTGCTGGTCATCGGACGATGCAGGCATCGCGTCGCACGGGCCATCAGTCTGCACCCCAGCATCTGACGCGGCAGTCGCGACCACCTGCAGTGCTTCCGCGACTGCCTGCGCAGGCGCTGCGACTGCGGGAATGGCAAGGAATGCCACCAGCAGCAGATGCATTGCCACGCGTTGGATGCGGCGCCAGGTCATGGACGGAAGTGTATGCCGATTCTCGCGGGTCGAGCGGAGCCCCGCAGCCTGTTCAGCTGAGTGCTTTGCCGCGCCACGCTATGCTTTGCGCTGACGATACGAACAAGGGTCCGGGATGAGCGAGTGTTGCGGATGCGGTAGCACGATCGACGTGGCGGCGATGCAGGCCAGGCAACGTCGCGTGCTGACGACCGTGCTCGTCATCAACCTGGCCACCTTCGTGATGATGGTCGGCGCGGCGTGGTACAGCCACTCGTCCTCACTGCTGTCGGGTGGCCTGGACAACATTGGCGACGCACTCACCTATGCGTTGAGTCTGGCGGTCGTCGGTGCGAGCGCGCGCGCCAAGGCACAGGTGTCGCTGCTCAAGGGTGCGCTGATCCTGGCGGCGGCCTGCGCGGTCGGCGTGCAGATCGTGTGGCGCATCGGAAACCCCACGCTTCCGCTGTTCGAGGGCATGGGCATCGCGGCACTGTTGAACCTTGGCGCGAACCTGGTGTGCCTCAGGCTGCTGACGCCTTACCGCAGCGGCGACGTAAATCTCGCGTCGGCATGGGAGTGCGCGCGCAACGACATCTTCGAGGGCTTCGCGGTGCTGGCAGCCGCCGTTCTGGTGGGACTGTTCGGCGCGGGCTGGCCGGATCTCCTGATCGCCATCGCGCTGTTGATCCTGTTCCTGCGTTCGGCCATCCGCGTGTTCGGCGCTTCGTTCCGGTCGTTGCGCGCGGCCTGAGGGAGCGTCCGCGCATCGTGGCTACTTGGCCCGCTCCGACACGTTGATCGAGTTCCACTCCCAGCTCTTCCCCTCGTCGGTGGAAAACGCCTGGCTCCAGATCGGGAGCTGCGGATTCCGGACGTCCCAGCGGAACACCACGATGATGGGCTTGCCCTTGTAGGTGTCCCGCGCGAAGAAGTGGCCGATCTTGTTCTCGAACGATCCGACGACCGGCGGGTCGAGCTTGCCGGAGTTGCCATCGGCCCAGTAGATGCTCCACAGCCGCGTCGCGGGATCGAACAGCCGCAGCGCCACGCCTTCGTACGGCTTCCCCGTCGACTGTTCGGTGTACTTGTCGATGTTGCCCAGGCCGTCGAGGATCTGGTGCATCTCCACCCGCGATTCGAAGGCGATCCATTCCGTCGAACCCGTGAGGCGCGATTTCAACTTGCGGTTCCTGAGGTTCCAGTTGCCGACGAGGTAATCGAAGTCGTGTCGCGAGGACGTCGCAGACGGCGAAATCGCGAGCGTCCCGTTGCCGTCGAAATGCAGCGGCGGGATCGCCAGCGTCGTGTCGGGAACCAGCGGGTCGCGCGGCGGTGGCGGCGCGGCTGCGCAGAGGACGGGCAGTGCGGCCAGCACGAGTGCGAGCCAGATGCGGGAAAGCCCGAAGTGGCGCACGTTCGTGCAGGGCAAGGGAGGGGCGGGATTCGCGCCGCGCTCATTCGCGGACTTAGTCGCCTGCAGGGTGCGTGCCGTCATGTTCCGTCCTCCGATGACGTGGTGGCCTTGGCCGGCCGGCCAAGGGCCCGACTGTACGCCTTCGTCCCATCGCCTACTTCATGTCCGGAATGCGGAAGCGCGAGATCGTCCAGCGCGTGACGTCCTCCTCCCACTCGTCGCCTTCGGCCGCGGTGAGGGGGAGCGCGAGGTTGATGACGAGCATCCAGTCTCCCTGCACGGCGCTGGCGGCGGGAAACAGCAGGCCACGCGGTGCGCCGTCGGCATCGATGCCCTGGAACCCGCCGGCACGCGCGCGCACGCGGCCCTTCTCGTCCAGCGCCACGATGCTGTCGATCTGGTTGGCCGCGACCCACAACAGCCCACGGTCGAACAGCAGTCCATCGGCGCCATACACGCCTTCGGCCAGCACCGTGACCGGCCCTGTCGGCATCGTCATCCGCAACACGCGGCCATCGCCGGCATTGTTGATGTAGAGGACGCGTTCGTCGGCACTGAACGCCAGGCCGTTCGCGCCGAACGGCAGCGCACCGGTAGTGCCCAGCAGCGCATCGCGCGAGATCACCTCGACCTCGCACGGCGCGCACTGCGTGGCCCGGGCGATGCGGTAGATGGCACCCTGGAACGAATCGGACACGTATAGATCGCCGGCGCGATCGAACACCATGCCGTTGATTGCGGGCAGGCCCGACGCGCCGTAGACGATGCGATCCTGGCTGCCATCGGGATTGTCGATGCGACGCTCGGTCGGCGCGGCGGGTGTGAGTGCGGCGAAGGTGGCGACGTCCTCGACCGGTGTCTTCGCGTCGAACCGGGCCGCAATGCGCTGCAGCTTCGAAGCGCCGAAGTTGAGCACGTAGACCCGGCCGTCGCGGAACGCCACGCCGGTCAGCGGCGTCGCGCCGAAACTGCGCTGCGCCAGCAACTTGCCCTGCGCGGAGTAACGCAGGAGCTGGTTGTTGCGCGCGGACTCCGGCGCGCGCGCATCGAAGGTGCCGACGAAGAACTCGCCGCTGTCCGGATCGACCGCGAGTCCCTCCGGATGACGCACGTTCGGTGGAAGCTCGGCGAACCGTTCGACCTCGATCAGCACGGGACCGCGGGTGGTTGCCGGTGCGGCCACGATCTGCAGCGGCCACATCATCAGCACGATGGCGACCCGCCACCACGACGAACGCTTCATCTGTGCCTCCCTAGATGGCCGTGCCAGCGGTGCATGCCGTTGGCGGGTGCAAGGTCGAGGCGAGATGGTCGGCCGGCCGGGCAGGGCCGTCTTGTATGCAAGTGCGCCGTAGCGGAGAAGCTGCCGATCGATCTCACGGGATGCGCTCTTGGCCGGTGGCGGCCTGAAGCCGTCGGTGCGGTGCAGTAGCGCGTCCGGCAGCCCCGCGCCGAGTCCGGGTCCTGGCGCCCGGGGACGGACATCCGCCCAGCCGCGCTCAGCGAACTGCGACATCCATCTCAATTCATCGCCACGGACGAAGGCACTGTGGCCGCGGGGATTACTCGGGATACCTGCCCACACCGTCGGAGCGCTTCATGACGCCGCCTGACGCTGTCGCCGCGCGCGCGTGATGCGTTTCGCCGGGCCGCACGATCAATCGACCACATCTTCAAGGAGGAAGAAACCGGAACAGTCACGAAGATTCGTGCCCAAGGACGCTCACATTCCGACGATCCAATAAGGACATTTATGCACTACAGGATATGGGTGCTACTGATCGCAATGCTCTGCTGCGGGCCCGCGCTCGCACTCCCGAAGTACTTCGGATACTTCGCCAACAACACCTACCAGCCTGAAACCCAGGCGCACACCAACATCACGCTGATCTGGACGGGTGGGGACGACCATCCCCTCTCGACGTGGGACAACCTGATCCTGTCCGAACTCGCGCAGGCGAAGGGATACGGCACCAAAGCCGTGGTGATCGTGACGTCGCATCTGCTCGACACCCGCCTCGACGCCCAGTACAAGACCGACCCGTTCGCGACAGCGCAGTTCGCCGCGCTGGTCGACAAGCTGGTCGCGGGCGGCTATCTGGTACCGGGCAACCCGGAGGCGAGCACGGTCGCCTCGTTCTACGTCATCGACGAGCCCGAGATGCATGGGCTGTCCGACGTCGCCGGCGGGCCGCATCCGGCGCTGGTGTATGCGGTGAACGTGATCCGGAACAACCCGGCGACCGCGAACTTCCCGACCTCCGCGATCGAGAGCCAGGACTACGAAGTGTCGATGCAGGGCATGCGCCTGTTCGACTGGGCGGGCCTGGATCACTATCCCGGCAACGACGGCGACTACCGCAATGCGCTGACGGATTTCACCAACCGGATGCGTCCGGAGCAGAAGCTCATCATCGTGCCGCAGGCGGGCCGGGGTGGCGATCTGGACGACACCTGGCACAACCCGGAATACATGCACTTCCTGTCGCAGGCCTACGGCCAGACCATCATGCTCATGCCGTTCCTGTGGGGGCATTCGGCCATGACGGGCACGCGGGCGATTCCGTCGTTGCGCAACTCGTACACGGCGATCGGCTACCAGGTGAAGTACGGCCTCTACGGCGGCCCGGTGGGCATCAGCGTGCCGGGTACGATGTACACGGGCCACTACTACAACGTCAGTGCGACCTTCAACAACAACAGTGACAAGACCTGGCCCGCCGGCAGCAACATCAGCCTGGGTTCGTTCGGTCCGAACGACAACACGACCTGGGGCCTCGGCCGCGTCGCACTTCCGCACAACGTCGGTCCCTACCAGAACGTCACGTTCAACTTCACCGTTCGTGCGCCTTCCGCCCCGGGCTACTACAACTTCCAGTGGAAGATGGTGGCCGACGGCATGGCTTGGTTCGGTACGGAATCCCAGCCGCTCACCATCAACGTGGTGTCGCCGCCTTCCGGTTCCATCAGCGCCAGCCCGAACCCGTGTTCGATCCCTTACGGCGGCAGTACCTGCATATCGCGGCTGAGCTGGAACTCGAACCGGGGCGACGCGGAAGTGTGGGTGTCGGCGACCGATGGAAGCGGTGCGCAACTGTTCGCGCGTGCGCAGAACGGCGCTCAGAACGCCCCGTGGATCAGCACCGGCACGCTCCGTTTCACGCTGAAATCCGGCGGCGCGCCGATCACCTACGTGGATGTCTTTGGCGTGCCGTCCGCGGAACCGCCGTACGAGCCGCCGCCGTGTCCGACGCCGCATTGTGTGGAACCCTAGACGCGGCACAATCAGCTCCATGCTTTGAACCGGGCGCCCCTGGGCGCCCGGTTTCCTTTCTGGCCTTGTCCGGCGAGCAGGAGGCGAGTGGGTGTGGTCCGGCGCCCATCCCCCTCCATTCGCGCCGCCCGGGCAGCGGTTCGTCGCCGATGCCGGGCGTTCGTCGCAGGACCGGACTTGCCCTGATCTTCACCGGCTACGCTGCGGCGCATGGTTCAGGGAGGAAGGGACGATGGCGCGCGATGACGAACGGACGCCTGGATCGACCGGCGTCGGGGTCAAAGGGCACGTACTTTGCCAGCGGACGAGCGGCGACCTGGCGATCGCGCAGCTGCGGCCGTCGATCCCGGAGCACGAGATCCGACACCATCAGCACGACGACATGCATCTGGTCGTGCTGCTGGCCGGGCACTACGTGAGCGATGCGGTCGGCATGCCGCGGATATGCGCCGAGCCGGCGCTTGTCTTCAATCCGCCGGGAACGGAACATCGCGACCGCTTCCGCTCGCGCGACGGTCTGTTCCTGACGCTGGCGATGCCCGAGGCGCGGTATGCCCGGCTCTGCGATGGCGTGCGGCCGAGCGAGCACGCCACGCGCATGCCGCGTCCCTCGCTCGCGACCGCGCTGGGCCTGCTGCGCGAGCTGCGGAGTTGGGAAGACAGCGCCTCGCCGCTGGCCATCGAGGCCATCTTCAGTGAGCTGGTGGCCGACACCGTGGCGCGTGCGCCGGACGCGGGCGGGTCCGATTCGCTTCAGCGCGCCGTGGAACGGATCGAGGACGACACCCGCGCGCCGCCGTCGATCCGCGAGCTTGCCAATATCGTCGGACACCATCCGGTCTACCTTGCGCGAGTCTTCCGCAAGCGCTTTGGCGTCGCGCCGAGCGACTACCTCCGCAAGCGTCGGCTGCACAAAGCCGTGTCGCTGATCGCGCAGCGGCGCAGCCTCGCGAGAGCCGCCGCCGAACTCGGCTTCGTCGACGAATGCCACCTGCATCGCAGCTTCGTCGCCGAATTCGGGATGACGCCGGGCGCGTTCCGTCGCCTGGCGCTGGGTCGCGCCGAGGTTTCGCGGATACAAGATGCGCGGCTGCGTCGGCGCTAGCGTTGCCACCATGACAAAGGGAGAGACGATGAAACGCGCACTTCTTGCGATCAGTATGGCCATCGCGCCGCTCACCGCCGCGGCAGCGGACGCCGGCCGGTTCGCACAGGCCCAAAAGGCCGTCGAACAGGGCGAGTTCAAGGCCATCACCAGCATCCTGGTCGCCCGGGACGGGAAGGTGATCTACGAGCACTACTTCGACGCCGGAGGCGCGGAAGCGCGTCGCAACACGCGCTCGGCCACCAAGACCGTGGCCGGCATGCTGGCTGGTCTGGCGATCGCGGACGGACATTTGCCGAGCGCGTCCGCCCGCATCTTCGACGTGCTCCCGCCGACGCGCCGGCAGGCGATGCAGAACCCCGACCCGCGCAAGGGCGCGATCCGCGTGGAGGACCTGCTGACGATGTCCTCGCTCGTGGAATGCGACGACGGAAACCAGTACTCGCGCGGCAACGAAGAGCGCATGTACCTGGTCGAGGACTGGGTGCAGTTCTACGCGGACCTTCCGGTGCAGGGATTTCCGGGGTGGATGCCGAAGCCGGCGGATTCGCCGCACGGCCGCAGCTTCCGCTACTGCACCGCGGGCGTGACCACGCTGGGCGAGGTCATCCAGACCGCTGTGCACGAGCCGCTGCAGACATACGCGCAACGGCGCCTATTCGATCCGCTGGGCATCGCCGCACCGGAGTGGCAGTTCTCGCCGCTCGGTTTGGCGCAGGCCGGTGGCGGCCTGGGCCTGCGCACGCGCGATCTGTGGAAGCTCGGCCAGCTGTATCTGGACGATGGCCGCGCGGGCGGCCGCCAGATCGTGCCGAAGGACTGGGTGCGCCAGTCGCTGTCGCCGCAGGCGATGGCACGCGACGACGCCGACTACGGCTACCTGTGGTGGCTGATGAAGGTGCCGGTCGACGCTTCGACGATCACCGTGCCGGCGATGGCGGGAATGGGCGGCAATGCGGTGTTCCTGGTGCCTGAGAAACACGCGGTCGTGGTGATCACCACGACCAACTACAACGAACGCCAGCCGCACGCACTGACCTTCAAGCTGCTGACGCGCGACCTGTTGCCGGCGCTGTGATGCCCAACCCTGACCATCGGCACTGACCCGCGCGCGTGCATTCGCTATCGTCGTCGCCACGCACAGGCAGGGAATCGCACGATGGCATCGAAAGCGCGCAAGGTGTTGGTCGTCTCGCTGGTGGCCGTCGCGGCCATCGCCGTGGCCGGCTACTGGTGGACGCGTCCGGAGAAGGACAAGCCGATCGACCCGCGCATGGCGTGCCATGTCGCTCCGTACCGTCTCGACGACGGACGCATCGTCGACATCTCGCCGACCAGCGATGGCGGGCTGCGCTGGCGCGCGATGGACGGACGCACCGGCCGCTTGCAGCAGGATGACGCCGGCAAGTGGAACGGCACGATCGGCTGGAGCGATCGTGCGGATCCGACAGTCGTGCAGCTCGGCACGTGCAGCGCTCCGGCGATGACGTTCGAAGGCCATCGCGGCGAGAAGCTTACGTTCGTCGCGACCGAAACGCGTTTCCAGGGCAACGGCGAAATGCTCGCCGGCCGACTGGTGATGCCACCGGGCGACGCGCCGGTGCCGATCGCAGTGCTGGTACACGGGTCGGAGCGTTACTCCGCGCGCACCTTCAACTACTTCCAGCGCCTGTTCGCGGCCAACGGCATTGGCGTGTTCGTCTACGACAAGCGCGGCACCGGCGACAGCACCGGCACGTACAGCCAGGACTTCCACCTGCTGGCCGACGACGCCGTCGCCGCGTTGAAGGAAGCGCGTCGCCTCGCCGGCGCGCGCGCCGCGCGCGTGGGCTTCATGGGTGGCAGTCAGGCCGGATGGATCGAGCCGCTGGCCGCGACGCAGAGCGACGCGGAATTCGTTGCCGTTGCCTATGGACTGGCCGACACGCCGCTCGCCGAGGATCGCGATCAGGTGAAGCTGGACCTGATCGCCGCCGGCCACGGCCCCGACGTGCTGGCCAAGGCGCGTGAAGTCACCGACGCGACCGGTGCGGTGATGGTCGCCCGCTTCAAGGACGGCTACGACCGCCTCGACGCGGTGAAGGCCAAGTACGCCGGCGAGCCGTGGTGGAAGGACATGAAGGGCGAGTTCACCGGCGAGCTGGTCCGCTATCCGGGCTTCGCGCTGCGCATGTTCGGACCGATGCACGACGAAGGCACGTCGTGGGAGTACGAACCGATGCCGGTACTGCAGTCGGTGAAGCAGCCGCTGCTATGGATCATCGCCGGCGCCGACCGCGAGGCGCCGCCGGAGGAAACCCGTCGTCGCCTGCTGGTCGTCGCGAAGGACAAGCCGAACGCCACCGTGGTGGAGTTCCCGGGAACCGACCACGGCATCATCAAGTTCGATGAAGTCGACGGCGAGCGCATCGGCACGCGCATGTCGGACGGCTACATTCCGATGCTGGTGGACTGGATCCGCGACGGGAAACTCGCCGACGCCGCGTATGGCGATGCCCAGGTGCTCGCGCGCGCGAGCGCCGAGTAACACTTCGCGCTTCCCGCGGCTGCGTGCCGCGGGATGCCCGCGATCAGCCCTTGGCGCTGCCGACGGCGCGATCCAGTGCAGCGATGTCGATGTTCTTCATCTCCATCATCGCCTGGAACGCGCGCTTCGCCGTTTCGCCGCCCTGTGCCATCAGGTCGGTCAGGCGCCGCGGCGTGATCTGCCACGACAGTCCGTAGCGATCCTTGCACCAGCCGCACACGTTCTCCTCGCCGCCATTGGTGGTGATGGCGTTCCAGTAGCGGTCGGTCTCCGCCTGGTCGTCGGTCGCGACCTGGAAGCTCACCGCCTCGTTGAACTTGAACTCGGGGCCACCGTTCAACAGGACGAAGCGCATGCCGAGGATGTGCATTTCCACGGTCAGCACGTCACCCTCCTTGCCCGCGGGATAGTCGCTGGGCGCGCGCATGACGGCGTCGATGCGGCTGTCCGGAAAGGTGTCGGCGTAGAAGCGCGCGGCCTCCTCGGCGTCGCCATTGAACCAGAGGCAGGGCTGCAGCTTGGGAAGCATGGCGGGCGACCTTGAGAAAGGGAGCCACACCCTAGCGCGAGGTTTCTTGGGTCTGCGTGAAAGAACCGATGTCGCGATCGAATGCGTCGCTAACTCGGCGCGTTGACCGCATCAGCGGTGGCTTCCTCGCGCAACCAGCGGCAGAACGCCTCGGCAGCGGCGTTGTCCGCACCCTCGCGGCGGACGATCCAGAAGGCGTACGCATTGGGCAGAACCGCGTCGAACAGCCTGACGAGACGCCCGCGCTGCAGGTCTTCCTCGACCAGCGGCGCGATGCCGAGCGCGACGCCGTGCCCCGCGGCGGCCGCTTCCTGCGCAAGGTAAATGCTGGCGAAGACCGGGCCGCGGCTCGCATCCACGTCGCTTGCGCCGACCGTCTGCAGCCATGCGGCCCAGTCCGGTACGCCGGGACGACCAACGGCGCTCTCGTCGTGGAGCAGCGTGTGATGGCGCAGATCGTCGGGACGCGCGAGCGGCAATGCCGCATTGTCCAGCAACGACGGCGCACACACGGGAAACACCGGTGCGTCCATCAGACGCTCCGCGCGCACGCCGGCGTAGCCACCGGCGCCGTAGCGGATGGCGACGTCGATGCCGCCGTGCACGAAATCGGCGTGCTCGTTGCCGGTCTCGATGCGTACCTTCAGGTCGGGACGCCGGCGGTGGAAGCGGTGCAGTCGCGGTGCCAACCATTTCGCGGCGAAGGATTCCATCGTGCTCACGCGCAGGTGCGTGGTCGTTTGCACCATCGCGCGGTCGAGTGCGAGATCCAGCTGGCCGAACAGCTCCGTCAACGATGCCGACAGCGCTTCGCCCTCCGCGGTCAGCTGGATCGCGCGGTTGCCGCGATGGAACAGCTTCACGCCCAGGTAGCTTTCCAGGTGCTTGACCTGGTGGCTGATCGCGGCCGGCGTCACGAACAACTGCGCCGCCGCGTCCTGGAAGCTGAGGCATCGCGCGGCCGCTTCGAAGGCGCGCAGCGCGTTGAGCGGGGCGGGATGGCGGGGCTTCACGAGCGCCTTCGGCGTGGCGGATGCGGATTGCATCCTATCAACTCAGATTTTCTAAGGCGAACCGCAAAACATTTCGTTTGTCGCGCCGCGCGACGTTCGTGACGATGACGCCATCCTGACGGAGGCTTCCCAATGAGAACGGAAGAACTGGCCCGCGATGTGCTGATGTTCGTCGGCGACGAGCTCCAGTCCGTCGCGACCGCATTCATCGACGGCGACGACGTGGTGCTGGTCGATTCGCTGTCCGGCGTGGACGACGCGCGCCGCATGCGCGAGGTGCTGTGCGACGAGATGCGGAAGACCGTGCGCGTGGTCGCCGCGACCCACTACATGAGCGACCACATGGCCGGTCTGTCGATGTTCCCCGATGCGCTGGTGTTCGCGCATCGCCATCATCGCCACGCCTTCCTGTCGCAGAACCGCCCGGTCGAGGCGCTCTATCGCGATCCGAAGATCGTGTTCGACAACATGGCGATGCGCTGGGGGCGGCACGAACTGCGCTTCCTGCACAATCCCGGCAAGACTATGGACCACGTCAGCGTGGATGTGCCGACCGCGGACCTGGTCTGCGCGGGCGACAACATCGTCGGCAACATCGTCTATCTATCGAAGGCGGATCCCGCGCTGATGCGCGCGGCGATCGGGCGGATTCGCCAGTTCGGGCGCGGCACCGTCGTGGGCGGGCACATGGGCCGGTTTCCTGCGGTCGTGCTCGACAACGCGATCCATTACCTCGACCACGTCAAGGACATCGTCGTGCGCATCCGCAACGAGGCGCCGCCGATGGAGATCGACGATCGCATCGCTGCGATCCCCATCGAGGACTGCGTCGCGCCGGGCGTCGTGCCTGCCGCGTTCGAGCGCGAATGGCACCGGCACACGCTCGAGGCCATCGTCGCGCAGTCGACGTTCGCGCTGGATGCGGCACTGGCGACGCGGGAACGCCGCGCATGAGCGGCGGGCCGAACGCGACGAACATGCACCGGCGCACGTTCCTGTCGGCCTGCGCCGCGATGTCGGTCGCGTCGCTCATTCCGGGCGGGCGCGCCTTCGCGGCGCCTGGCGTGGCGAGCCTGCGCGTCCAGCGCCTCGCCTGGGCCGGCATCCGCCTGCAACTGCCGGAGGCGACGCTGTTCCTCGATCCACTGGTCAATCCGGACGCATGGGGACCCGCGCTGAAGGACACGCTGGTGCCGGTGGACGACGCGGTTGGCGACACCTACGTGCTGGTCACGCACGCACATCCCGACCACTTCGATGCGAAGGCTGCTGCGGATGCGCTCGGAAAGGGCGGTGCGTTGATCTTTCCGAGCGGTACCAATCCCTTGCCGATCCCGCCGGGCGCGCGTGCGCGCGCGGCCGCATCGTGGGAGCCGCAACTGCTCGGCGACTTCACCGCGACCGCGGTGCCTGCGTCGGATGGCTATGGCGATCCACAGGTGTCGTGGGTGGTGACGGCGGGAGGCCGCCGCATCTTCCACGGTGGCGACACGCTCTGGCACGGGCACTGGTGGCGGATCGGTCGCCAGTTCGGTCCCTTCGACGCGGCCTTCCTGCCGGTCAACGGCGCGCGCTTCGGCTGGCGCAAACCGGTCAGCGGGCAGCCCGGCGTGCTTACGCCGGAACAGGCGGTGGCGGCCGCGAACATTCTAGGCGCGCGCCGCCTCGTGCCGATCCATTACGGCGTGTCGGGAATGGCGGAGTACGTGGAAGTCGAGGATCCGATCGGCCGCCTGCGCGCCGCGGCACGCGGGACGTCCGTGCAGGTGCAGCCCATCACGCCGGGCGATTGGCTGGCGTGGTGACGATGCGATGTCGCGCACCGCGCCGGCCTGATCTCACAGGGTCGAAGTGACATCGCCTCCGCGCGCGCGCAGGAACTCCGCCGCATGCGCGCGCTGTTCCGCAGTGAGCGCATGCACGACGACGGTCGTGTTGCCGGCGTCCATCGCGTCGTGGGCGGCTTCGACGTAGCGATCGTGGTCGGGCCGCAGCGAAACGAGGCCGCCCAGCATCAGGCCGCCGACAGCACCGAAGAAGATCAGGATCAGCAACGCCGCCAGCCAGGAGTTGACGATGAACGGCAATCCGATCGCGTAGAGAACGCCGAACGCGATCGCGCCGAGCACCGCACCGATGATGCCGAGTCGAATGTGCGCGACGACGATCGTGCGCCAGATGCCCTGGCTTTCCGGTTCCAGCTTGCGACTGGAACGCGGCTCGCCGGGGCGGATCAACTGGACCTGCGCCGGGCCGAGCGAGAGTTCGGTGAATACCGCGTCCGCCGCCTGCTTCGCCGTGCTTGCCGAAGTGAATACGGCCGCGACCTTGTGATTGGACAGCTCGCCGGTGATCGGCGAGGTAGGAGAGGCTTCCTGCATGGATGTACTCCATGTGGGTGATCCGATCATCGCAAACAGCCCGTCCCCGGGACGTGATCGGCACCGGACCGGCGATTTGCGGGGTTCCGGTGACCATCGACACACGACCTCGTGCCATGCCGACCCGATACTGCGGGCATCGTCCAGACAGGGATCGTCGTGGTGACTCCTGCTCGCAAGGCTTGCGGCGCGCTCCGGCGGGTTCGCCACGTTCCGTTCACATTGCTGCTCTCGCTGGTGCCACTGCTCGCATCGGCGGGTGCATCGCGCACGGACGCGACCTTGCACGAGTCGATGGCGGAGGCGCTGACGTTGCAGGGATTGCAGGGGGCGGTGTGGTCGACCGTCTCGTCCGACGGAACCGTCGCCGTCGATGCCGCAGGAACGCGCGACGCGACGACAGGCGCGGTGTTACGCGTACAGGACCGGGTGCATGTCGGCTCGGTGGCCAAGACCGTGCTGGCGACCGGCGTGCTGCAACTGGTCAGCGAAGGACGTTTCGCGCTCGATACCCCGGTGTCGCAACTTCTGCCAGGCGTCGCGTTCGACAATCCCTGGGCAGCGCACAGTCCCGTGCGAATCCGGCACCTGCTCGACCACACGGCCGGCCTCGACGATGCACGGCTGGCCGACATGTTCAGTCTGCGTGCGCGCGCCGACGCTCCACTGTCGACGTTCCTCGATGGCCGAACGTTGCGCGTGCGCAGTCGTCCGGGCAGTCGCCATTCGTACTCGAACACCGGCTATGCGCTGCTCGGCATGGTGATCGAGGCGACCACGGGTGCGCGCTACGAAACGTACCTGCGCGACCAACTGCTGCACCCGCTCGGCATGCACGACAGCACCTTCGCCTTCACCACGCAGGCGGGGCCGCACGCGGATCCGCGCCTGGCGATGGGTCACTTCGAAGATGGCGCCGCACACGCGGCGGTGCCGATGTTCCTGCGCCCGGCGGGTCAGTTCACGACTACGGCAGCGGACATGGGCCGCTTCGCCCGCTTCCTGATGGGCGACGGAACCATCGACGGCAGGCGACTGGTCGACGCCGCGCTCCTGCGTGCGATGGGTCGTCCGCACGGAACGGAAGCGGCGCGCTCCGGACTGCGCGTGGGTTACGGCCTCGGCATGGCCACGCGCGACCGGCACGGCGCCGTCGGCGTGTGCCACGGCGGAAGCACGGTGGGCTACCGCGCCATGTTCTGCCTGTTTCCCGAGCATCGACGCGCGTTCTTCGTGGCCATCAACGCCGACCACGAGAGTGCCGACTACGGGCGGCTCGATCGCCTGTTGATCCAGTCGCTCGACGTGAGCCGACCATCCATCCCGCCGGATGCGTCCAGTGCTACGGACGCATCGGCATGGGAGGGCTACTACGTGCCCGCGCCAAACCGTTTCGCCCGCCTGGAATGGATCGACACCACGCTGAACTTCGCGCGGCTCGGCAGCGATGGCGCGGCCTTGCGCTTCCAGCCACTGCAGTCCCCGGCACTGACGCTCGCGCCAATGGGCGGCGCGCTGTTCCGCGCAGACGATCGGACGATCGCATCGCACGCGGTGTTCGTCGCCGCGAACGGCAATCGCGCGATCAGCACGGGCCTGCAAACCTACGAGCGCATTCCGCGGGTGAAGCTCCTGGCGCTCTGGACCAGCCTGGTCGCGGGCCTGCTGGGGATGGCGTGGCTGCTCGTCGTGGGACTGGCGCGCATCGCCGGAGGCACCAGGGCGTTCGTGAAGCAGCCCGTGATGGTCCCGTTCCTTGGCATCGTTGCTTTGCTGCTTCCGCTCCCGTTGTTCCTGCGCCAGTCGTTCCTCGCGATGGGGGATCTCACGCTCGCCAGCGGCACGCTCGCAGTTGTCAGCGCGCTCTTGCCGGTGACGATGGCGGCGGGCCTGATCCTCATCCTGCGTCGTCGCGTGTGGTCCGCGACGGCCGTGGTCGATGCACTGGCAATGGCGGGAGTCCTGCAATGGACGCTCGTGCTGGCCTGCTGGGGCCTGATGCCGGTGCGGTTGTGGGTTTGATGATTGCGGGCGTCCGCCCATCATTTGATCCAAGTCAATTGAGAATAGTTCTCATCTGATAACATCCTGTTCATCAGCCGCTGCGCCTGCAGTCAGCCAACCCTCCCTCTCGTTACGGTTGGCCCGTGTCCTCGAATCCTTCCTTCCGCGGCCTTGCGCGCCGCGCGCTCCCCCTTTGCCTCGCGTTTGCCCTCACCACTCCGCCGGCTGCATTCGCACAGGCTGTACCGGCCGAATCCGCTGGCGGCACGGCCGATGCCGTGACGCTCGATACGGTCCAGGTCAACGCGTATCGCACCACCACCCACACCCAGGGCGCGACCAAGACCGATGCGCGAATCGACGAAACGCCGCAGTCGGTATCGGTGATCGCGCGCGAGGAACTCGACGCACGCGGCGTGCAGAACCTCAACGAGGCGATGCGCTATGTCGCCGGCGTGTCGCTGGAAAGCACCGGCATCGACAACCGCGTCGACGACTTCCGCATCCGCGGCTACGACGCCGGCAGTTGGAGCAACAACGTCACCCTTGATGGCATGCGCGCGCCGCAGGGTGGGCAGTGGAACCGCACCATGTTCGACAGCTGGAATCTCGAGCGTGTCGAAGTGCTGAAAGGCCCGTCGGCCGTGATGTACGGCCAGGTCGCTCCGGGCGGCATGGTCAACCAGGTCAGCAAGACGCCGACGCCGGGGCAGGAGCAGACCGCGCGGCTCGGCATGGATGCGAACGGCCAGTACAGCGCGGCGTTCGATCTGGGCGCTGGCACGGACGACGACGCGCACCTCATGCGTCTGGTCGGCCTGTACCGCGATGGCGACACGCAGATCGACCACACGCAGCAGGAACACTGGTTCCTCGCGCCGAGCTACACGTGGCAGATGGCCGAGCGCACGCGGCTGACGCTGCTGGGTCTGTACCAGCGCGACGACGGCGGCTCGACCTACCAGTTCCTGCCGATGGACGGCACGCTGCGGCCCACGCAGTACGGACGCATGAAGAACACCACCTTCATCGGTGAACCCGACTGGAACACGTTCGACCGCACGGTGTGGACCGCGGGCTGGCTGTTCGAACACGGCTTCAACGCGGACTGGACGCTGAGCCAGAGCGCGCGCCGCACCCATGTCGATTCGCTGTTCCGCACGGTCGTCACCAACGGCGCCCTCAATCCCGACGGACGGACACAGAACCGCCGCGCGACCTGGGGTGAAGGCGATTCCGACGGAGACACCATCGACACCCGCGTGCAGGGCCACTTCCGCACGGGCGCGCTCATGCACACGCTGCTGTTCGGCGTGGACTGGCAGAAGGCCGACTGGGACAGCGGTCGCGGCGCGATGACCAATCCGGCGCCGATCGACATCTTCGATCCGGTCTACACCGGCTACGTGCCGGTCACGCGCACTGTCGGCCTGTCGCGCGGCACCAACGAACAGACCGGCGCGTACCTGCAGGACCAGATCGCACTGGGCAACTGGCGCTTCCTGCTCGGCGGCCGCTACGACTGGACCGAGGACGACACCGCCACCGCCACCACCACAGTCGCCACCGGCGCGACCACGCCGTGGGCGCGCACGCGACTGAAGAACGAAGCCTTCACCGGCCGCGCCGGCGTGCTGTACGCGGGTGAGGGTGGCTGGTCGCCGTACCTGAGCTACGCCGAGTCGTTCCAGCCGTCGACCACCGACGTCAACCAGAGCTTCACGCGCACGCCGTTCGATCCGATCACAGGCCAGCAGTGGGAGACCGGCGTGAAGTTCGAGCCGTCGGGTGTCGATGGCCTGGTGACTTTCGCCGCCTACGACCTCCGGCAGCAGAACATCCTCACCGACGACCCGGATGCGACCCACGTCAACTGTGGCGCCACCGGCGCAGCTCGCTGCCAGGTTCAGAGCGGCGAAGGGCGCGTGCGTGGCGTCGAGATCGAAGGACGCATCACACCACTCAGCGGCTTCAGCGTGATCGGCGCGGCGACGTGGATGGATTCGAAGGTCACGCGCGGTAATGCGGCAGTGCAGGGCAAGCAACTGGCGATGGTGCCCGACTACACCGCCTCGTTGTGGGCCGACTACACCTTCCAGAGTGGCGCACTGGCCGGCCTGGGCGTGGCAGCGGGCGCACGCTACAACGGCGAGAGTTTCGGCGACAGCGCCAACCAGTTCCTGATCCCATCCTACACGCTGTTCGATGCTGCCTTGCGCTACGACCTCGGCGAGATCGGCGCGGGCGCCGCGCAGCTGGCGCTCAATGTCAGCAATCTCTCGGACAAGACCTACGTATCCACCTGCAGCGGCGTGTCGTCGTGCTTCTACGGCACCGGTCGTACCGTGACCGCGACGCTGAGGTTCGCGTGGTGATGCGTGCTGTGCTGGTGCGGTTCGCGCTTGCGCTCGTCGCCTTCGCCATGCTGGTTGCGCCCGTCGCGGCGCAGCCCGATCCGTCGCGTCGCATCGGCGTGACCGTGGCCGACACGGGCGCGCCGGGCTACCGCTTCGAGCAGCTCCGCATCGACTCGACCGACGGGCAACGGCACTACCGCGTTCGCGTGGCCGTGCCGACACGGGATGCGCCGGGTCAAGGATTTCCCGTCGCGTACCTGCTCGACGGGAACGCCGCGCTGATGGAAGTCGATGCCGCGCTACTGGCGCGGCTCGCGGACGCGCCACGACCGCCGGTGATCGCGTTCATAGGCTACGACAACGATCTGCGCATCGATCCGGACAATCGCGCGTTCGACTACACGCCGCGTCGTCCGGGCGGCGACGACGCGCAGCGCGATCCGATCGGCGAACGCCGCAACGGCGGCGCCGATGCGTTCCTCGGGTTGATCCAGCAGACCATCGCGCCACGTGTGGAGGCGATGGCAAAGGTCGATCCACACGCGCGCGCGCTGTGGGGGCATTCGTACGGCGGCGTGTTCGTGCTGCACGCGTTGTTCACCAGGCCGGATGCCTTCGATGTCTACGCCGCAGCCGATCCGTCGCTGTGGTGGGGCAGCGGCTACCTGCTGAAGGAGGAGGCGTCGATGAAGGCTGGCGCCCGGCCGAACGTGCGGCTGTGGGTCGGTGAGGGCGCTCAGGCGGATGACGCACGGCGCCCACTGCCGGGACGCGATCCCGCAGCAGTGCAGGCGATGCGCGAGGCGCGGGCCAGCGTGCCGCCGGATGCGACGGCTCAGCTGGCGCAGCGCCTGCGCGAACGCGGATTACCGGTAGCGCTCACGACACTGCCCGGGATGTCGCATGGGCAGACGCTCGGCGCTTCATTGCCTCTGCTGTTGGAAGAAATCGCGGGCGCCTCGCCGTGATCGTCTGGTCCCTGTCCGCGTCGGCCGCGCTGGCGATACTCGGCGCGATACTGCTGTACATCGCATCGCCGCAACAGCAACTACTGCGACGCGGACCGTGGCCAACGCGCGCACACGGATGGCCGGGGACGCTGTGCGTGCTGGCCTCGCTGGCGCTGCTTTGGCCACGGATGGGATCGGCTGCCGCGGTGGCGACGTGGTTCACGCTGCTGATGCTGGTGTGGACGTTGATCCCGTTCGCGGGCGCGTGGTGCGCGCGTCGTCGTGAGCATGCGCGATGAGCGACGCACGCATCCGCCTGCAAAGCCGTCACTGGGCCGGCAAGAGCGTGGCCGGCCTCGTGCTGGGCTTCGGCCTGTCGCTGGCGCTGTCGGGTCTGTTCGCATGGCTCAGCCCCCACGGTATCGACGGGGGTGCGGGCAAGATCCAGTTCACCATGTGGCTCATCGCCCCGATCTGGTGCGGCGTGCTCTCGTTCGTGTTCCTGTTCCGCGACAGCCTGCGCGCGTGGTGCTGGCTCGGTATGGCCAATGTGGCGGCGTTCGGACTGCTGTGGCTGGTACGGAGCGCGATGTGGTGAGGAATCGTGCATGAAGATCGGCAGCGACATCGTCAAGGTCTACAAGGACGTGCACATCTGGGTGGGCATCGTCGCCGGGCTGATGCTGTTCGTCGCGTTCTACGGTGGCGCGATCACCATGTTCGAGAAGCCGCTGGAGCGGTGGGCGACGCCGCCTTCCTCGCTCGCCGCGCCGCCGCCTCTGGAGCGCGCGCCGGAGCTGGTGAGTGCCGTTCTCGCCGCGCATCCGGAAGCCGCCAGGCATTACCTGGTCATGGTCGAGACCGCACCCGACGCGCCCGCGCGCGTGATGTGGCGCGTGCCGGGCGAGATCCGCCGCCAGTTCACCGAGTACGCTGCGAGTTTCGACGCCGACGGAAAGCTGCAGGTCGAACGCGTGCGAAAGACGCCCGTCGCGCAGCTGATCGACACCCTGCACCAGCACGTCGGCCTGCCATTCCCGGACGTCGTGTCGCGCAACATGATGGGCGTTGTCGCGCTGCTGTACGCCGTTGCTCTGGTATCGGGCGTGATCGTTCTGTTGCCGACGCTCGTGAAGGACCTGTTCGCGCTGCGTGTCGGTCGCAACATCAAGCGCATGTGGCTCGACGTGCACAACGCGCTCGGAATCGTCAGCCTGCCTTTCCATCTGGTGATGGCACTGACCTGCGTCATCTTCGCCTTCCACGATCCGGTCTACGCCCTTCAGGACAAGATCGTGTATCCGAACGGAATCCAGTGGGGCGAGGAACACGCCCCCGCGCAGCCGACCAACAGCACGCCGCTGCCGCCCGCCGAGCTGCTGCGCCGTGTCAACGAACAGCTGCCGGCGTTCCACGTGTATGGCTTCAGCTTCGAGCAGCACGAAGGCCGACTGGAAGGCCGCGTGACCGGCCTCGACATCCGTTACGGCACACGTGCGCGGACGTACTCCAGCACGCACTTCGATCCGTATACGGGCGAAGTGGATACGCACGACCTCCCCGGGCATATGGACGATTGGGATACCGCGGTCAACGCGTTCTTCATGCTCCATTTCGGCAGCTTCGGCGGCAACACCGTGCGCTGGATGTACCTGCTGCTCGGCCTCGCAGGCGCGATGCTGTTCTACACCGGAAACCTGTTGTGGCTGGAATCACGCCGACGCAAGGAGCGCGGTACCGCGCCAGTGGTGCAGAAGCGTTCGACGCGGGTGATGGCGAACCTCACCGTCGGCGTCTCACTCGGCTGCGTGGCGGGCATGTCGGCGACGATCGCCGCGACCAAGTGGTTGCCTGCGCGCGTGGCGGATCTTGCGGCCTGGCACGAGGGCATCTACTTCGCGGTGTTCACGCTCGCGATCGCATGGTCGTTCCTGCGCGGTGCCGCGCGCAGTGCCGCCGAACTGCTGTGGCTCTGCGCGGCGCTAACGCTCGCCATTCCGCTGTCGAGCCTCGCCGGCGTGTGGGGCGTCGGTGGTACGTGGAACCATGCCGGAGCCGGCTGGGTGATCGACCTCAGCGCGACGGTTGCCGTGCCGGTGTTCCTGCTGATCGCCGCGCATAGTCGGCGTCGCATGATGAAGGGACATGCGGACAGCGTGTGGTCTCCACGAACGGTGCCCCTGCCTCCATGATGGCGGGGTTCACTGCCCCGCCTTCGGCGCCGGCATCTCGCAGCCCGATCCTGCAGTCGCGTCCTCGTCGCTGACGCACAGGCGGAAATCCTTCAGGCCCGCGATCTGGCGGCTGTCGCCGTTGGCGACGGCGAAGTGTTCGATCGGCTGGGTCGCGCAGGGGCCGTTCTTCGTGTCGCATTCGCGCGGGAACAGCGTGTAGTAGCAGTGGCCGCTGGCGCTGCGCAGGCATTCGAAGCGGGCGACGCCGGCCTCCACCGTGGCCTTGCTGTAGAGCGAGTAGACGCCGTCGATGCCGACGCGGTCGACGAAGGTGCTGCGGCCGACGTCGCAGCCGAACAACGAAAGTACGAAGTAAAGCAGTGCCGAGAGCTTCATGGTTCACCTCGAAGAGGGTGGCGGTCCGGTGCCGGAAACCAGGCGTTGCGGGCTACATGTGGCGGAACAGGGTCATGAACGGCGCGCTGACCGCGAGCGTTTCCGGGCGCGTCTTCAGGCGCACCGTGCCGCGGCCGGTGTCGTCGCGGACGATGCCCGCGATCGCCTTGAGGTTCACGATCGTCGAGCGGTGGATCTGCTTGAACGTGGACGGATCGAGCACCGCGAGCAGTTCGCGGATCGGCGTGCGCAGCAACGCTTCGCCGTCGGCGGTGACGACCGTCGTGTACTTGTTGTCGGCGCGGAAGTACGCGACTTCATCGACCAGGATCAGACGCGTCTCGCGACCGGCGCTGGCGGTGATCCAGGTCAGCGGTGGCGTGGTCGCCGCCGCGGCCGGGCGCGCGCCGAGGCGTTCGAGCAGGGCCGCCAGCGCGGCCGCATCGTTGTTGCCGGTGCGTGCCTGCAGGCGCTGTACGGTCGTGGCCAGGCGCGCGGGCGTGATCGGCTTGAGCAGGTAATCGACCGCGCCGCGTTCGAACGCGTCGATCGCGTACTGGTCGTACGCGGTGACGAACACGATCTGCGTGTGCGGCGTTTCCTCGACAGCGGCGGCGGCGACTTCCAGTCCGGTGAGCCCCGGCATGCGGATGTCGAGGAACGCGACCTGCGGCTTGTGTTCGGCCAGCGCTTCGAGCGCGCTGGCGCCGTCCTCGCATTCGGCGACGATCTGCAGTTCGGGCCAGGCCTGGCGCAGTTGCCGGACCAGCGCTTCGCGCAGCAGCGTTTCGTCTTCGGCGATGACGCAGGTGAAGACGGTGTCAGACATGGCGGGCCTCCTGTCCGGGGACGGGCGGCAGGGCGGGCGGGACGGAGAGCGTCGCCGCGACGCCGCTGGGGAAATTCGCGACCACCGACAGCGCGCCGTTCGCCCCGTAGATCAGGCGCAGGCGTTCGCGCACGTTCTTCAGGCCGATGCCGGTGCCGCTGTTCTTGGTGCTGAAGCCGTCGCCGTCGTCGGCCACGGTGATCGCCACGACGTCGTCGCTGCGGCGTGCACGAACCCACACGGTGCCGCCGCCCGTACGCGGTTCCAGACCGTGCTTGATCGCGTTCTCGACCAGCGTCTGCAGCACCATCGGCGGCAGTGGCGTGGCGCGCAGGTTCTCCGGTACGTCGACTTGCACCGACAGGCGCGGACCCATGCGGATCTTGAGGATTTCAAGGTAGGCGAGCGCGCGTTCCAGCTCCGCGCCCAGCGTCGACATCTCGTTGTCGGCACTCGGCAGCGAGCGGCGCAGGTACTGGATCAGGTGACCGAGCATCTCGTCGGCGCGCAGAGGATCGCTGCGGGTCAGCAGCTGCGCACTGGCGAGCGTGTTGTAGAGGAAGTGCGGCTCGACCTGCGCGTGCAGCAGGCTGAGCTTGGCGACGGTGAGTTCCTTCTCGGTCGCGGTCTGCGCGGCGGCGTTCTTCTCGTTGCGACGGCGCTCGGCGACGCGGCGGCTGATCGCGCGCGTGATCGCTTCGGCGTTCTCGAAGTTGGTGCCGTCGTCGACCAGGAACCAGTCGGTCCACGCGGGGCTTTCCGGTTCACAGATCAGCGTGACGCTGGCGCTGTCGCGGCCGGGCAGGACCGTCGCGTGGATCTGGTTCTGCGGCGTGCCGAACCAGCGCATGGGGTTCCAGCGGCCGAGCGGAACCTGCGCGTAGTTGTCCGGGCGGGTCACCTTGGCGCGCAGCTGCAGGCTGTCGCGCGCGCTTTCGACCTGCTGGATGCGCGGCAGTTCGCGCACGGCGGCATCGATCAGGTCGAACGCTTCGCCTGCTTCGAACGGGATCTCGATCTGCCGGCGCTGGCGATTGCCGAGCGCTTCCTTGTCGATGCGGCCGGCGATGAGCTTCACCCGGCCCAGGTGCGAGGACGCGCCGGTCACCACCAGCGCCATCGTCAGCATCCCCGCGATGATCATCGGCCATTCCATCCGGCCGAGCAGGGGGATGTCGGACCAGATCGCGGCCGCCAGCAGGACCACGAGCATCCAGGCGATGGCGATGCGCAGGATGAAGGCCAGACTCTTGAACACGTGGCGCGCCCGGATTCGATGGATTGCGGCGGAGCATAGCGAGCCGCGGCCGGAAAGGGCCGGGATTGCGACGAACCGGGGGGCGGGGCGACGAAGCGGGGGATGCGTGGAGCGAACGCGAGCGGGCGGTGGCCCACCGCAGGGCGGTTGCGGCGCTTCCCCGGATCGCCCGGGGCGTTACCCGGCCCGGCGTGGGTTATCGCACCCGCGCGATCGGATCGGGATGATGGACGTGCGGCATCTCGATCGAACCGGACTGGACTTCGTGCAGCCAGTCGCGGAAGTGGGTCGGTGCGATACGCGCTTCGCCCTGGGGCGTCAGCACGTGGTCGTCGAGGATCGCGCCGTAGTAGCGCGCCTCCGGGTCCGCCACCACGGCGCGGTCGTCCTGGTAGCTGTACATGGCCCACTGCACCAGTTCGTTGAGCTTGTAGGCATCGGGACCGGCGATCTCCACCGGCTCGCGCGAGGGCGGGCTCGCCACCAGCCCGGCCAGCTCCGCGGCGACATCGTCTGCCGCCACAGGCTGCACCTGTGCGGGCGGCAGGTGCACGATCGACTGACCGCTGTGGGGCGGGATGATGCTGGCCATGAACTCGAAGAACTGCGTCGCGCGCACCAGCGTGTGCGGCACGGCCGCCTGCTGAACGAGGCGCTCCTGCACCTGCTTCGCGCGGAAGTAGGGGCTGGTCTGCAGGCGCTGCGTGCCGACCACGGAGAGCGCGATGTGGTGCGAGACGCCGGCGCGTTCGCCGGCCGCGAGCAGGTTGTCGCTCGAACGGCGGAAGAAGTCGGTGACGTCCGGTTCCTCGAACGACGGCGCATTGGTCACGTCGACCACGGTGTGCGCGCCGCGCAGCGCGTCGTCGAGGCCGGCACCGGTGACCGCGTCCACGCCGGAGCGGCGCGATACGGCGAGCACGTCGTGACCGTCGCGCTGCAAGCGCGTCACCAGTCGGGATCCGACGAGGCCATGCCCACCGACGACGACGACCTTCATGTTCGACTCCTTCGTGGGCCCATTCAGCGAATCGCCGATGCATGGCGCATCGCTTCGCACCGTCGGGACCATACGGCCGCCCGTTGCCGCACGGAAGGTGCGATCGCGGAATCCCGTGTTGCCCGGCGCGCAACAATGCATCGCCATCGCGTTGACATAGGTCAATTGAAAGCGCCGATGCCGCACCTATCGTCTGCGCATCGGCCGGCTCCCCGTTCGGCCCGGAGATTCCAGATGAACGCTGGACACGCCATTCCGGTGGACCTCCATCACCCGGTCCGCAACCTGTCCGATCGCGTCGCCTACGGCACCACGCGCGTGCTGCGCTTCTTCGCCGACACGCTGTTCGCCAAGCGCTACGGCAATCGCGCGATCGTGCTGGAGACCGTCGCGGCCGTGCCGGGCATGGTCGGCGGCGCGCTGCTGCACCTGCGCTGCCTGCGCTGGATGCGCGACGACGAAGGCTGGATCCGCACGCTGCTCGACGAAGCCGACAACGAACGCATGCACCTGATGACGTTCATGGAGATCGCGCGGCCGAGCTGGTTCGAACGCATGATGGTGCTGATCGCGCAGGCGCTGTTCTTCACCTTCTACCTCCTGCTGTACGTGGTGTCGTCGCGCACCGCGCACCGGCTGGTCGGCTATTTCGAGGAAGAGGCGGTGGTCAGCTACACGCGCTATCTTGAGGAGATCGATGCCGGCCGCATCGACAACGTGCCCGCGCCACAGATCGCCATCGACTACTGGAAGCTGCCGGCGAACGCGCGCCTGCGCGAGGTCGTCATCGCCGTGCGCGAAGACGAAGCCGGACACCGCGACGTGAACCACGCCATCGCCGGGCAGTCGTCGGGCACGGTACCGAGCACGCACGCGCTGTGAGCGATGGAGCAAGACAGCCGGCGCCGCCCGCGCTGGAGATCGACGGCGCCCGCGTCGCGCACGAACTGGGCATCGAGGTGTCGGAGTTACGGCAGCTGATGGACGACAAGCGCATCGCCGTGCTGTGCGAACGCGGCACCGGCGAGGACGAAGGCACATGGCGCGCGAGCTTCTACCTCGGCAAGAAGCGGGCGCGTTTCATGTTCGATCGCGCCGGGCGCGTCTTGGCGGATTGAACGTGTCACGGAGATCCGCCGCGGTGCTGCGGTAAGCTGCACCCAGACCACCGACGCCAGGCCCATGCGCATCCTCAGCTCGTTGACCGTCGAGGCCACGCACGGCGCATTCGGCAGCCGGCGATGGATGGAGCTGCTTTCCGCGCTGGGTACTGAGCCATCGATCGCCGCGGCGGCGCGACAGGTCGGGTTGAGCTACAAGGCCGCGTGGGACGCGGTCGAGGCGATGAACAATCTCGCCGATTCGCCGCTGGTGACGCGCGTGGTGGGCGGCAGGGGCGGCGGCGGTGCGCAGCTGACGCCCGACGGACAGCGACTGGTCGCCACCTGGCGTGAGGTCGAGGCCGAGAACGCCCGCTTCATCGAACAGCTCAACGCACGCATCGCTTCCGCCAGCCACGATCTCAACATCCTCGGGAGGTTCGCCATGCTGACCAGTGCCCGCAATCATCTGTCCGGCCGCATTGCGCGCATGACCCACGGCGCGGTGAACGACGAGGTGGAGCTCGAACTCTCCGGTGGCGGCAGGATCGTCGCGATCGTCACGCACGAAAGCGTCGAGCGCATGGAACTGGCCGAAGGCGGTCGCGCGATCGCACTGGTGAAGGCGTCCAGCGTGATCGTCGGTACCGACCTCGACGGCGTGCGGCTGTCCACGCGCAACCAGTTGCCGGGCACGGTGACGCGCGTGACGCCGGGTGCGGTGAACACCGAGGTGGTGATCGAGATCGCGGGCGGAAACTCGATTGCCGCGATCATCACCAACATGTCGGCCGAACAGCTGAAGCTCGCGGAAGGCGTAAAGGCCACCGCGTTGTTCAAGGCGTCGAGCGTGATCCTAGCGGTCAGTCCGTGACGTCGGCGAGCAGCCGGCCGCGCTCCATGCCCAAGGCGCGGTCGGCGAGATAGTCCAGCTCGCTATGCGCGTGGGTGACGTAGAGCATCGGGATCCGTGTTTCGTCCTTGATGCGCTTGAGGAACGGCAGGATCTGCTGCTTCAGCCGGTCGTCCAGCGACGACAACGGCTCGTCGAGCAGCAGCAGCTGCGGCGAATACAACAACGCGCGGCCGAGCGCGACGCGCTGGCGTTCACCGCCCGACAGCAGCGTCGGACGCCGGTCGAGCAGCGGCGTGAGCTCCAGCAGGCCGGCCACGCCGGCGAGATCGAAGCGGCGCATGTCAGTGGCGATGCGCGAATGACCGTAAAGCAGGTTCTGGCGCACGGTCAGGTGCGGAAACAGCTGGCCGTCCTGGAAGACGAGGCCGACATGGCGATCCCAGGTCGGCACGAAGCGGCGCGTCGCGGTGTCGACGAGCACGCGATCGCCCAGCCGCACCTCGCCGCGCGACGGCGCCAGCAGTCCGGCGAGCAACGCCAGCAGCGTGCTCTTGCCCGAACCGGACGGGCCGTACACGCCGGTCACCCCCGCGCCGACGGTGGCGCGCGTGCTCAGCTCGAAACCGCCGCGTGCGAACTGCAGGTCAAAGCTCAGCATGCGGACCCCGGTCGAGATACCCGAGTCGGCGCTCCGCGCGCAGGCTGATACAGCGGCTCACCAGCAGGGCCGCGACCGCCAGCGCGATCGACAGCAGCGACAGGCGCAACGCCGCCGCTTCGCCGTCGGGGAGGTGGGTCAGGCTGTAGATCGCCAGCGGCAGCGTGCGCGTTTCGCCGGGAATGTTGCCGACGAAGGCCATCGTCGCGCCGAATTCGCCCAAGCTGCGCGAGAAGCACAGGATGCAGCCGGCGATCAGACCCGGCGCCGACAACGGCAGGGTCACGCTGAAGAAGGTGTCCCACGGTTTCGCGCCGAGCGTGGCCGCGGCCTTCTCCAGGCGCGGATCGATCAGGCGGATCGCGAGCCGGATCGGCTGCACCATCAACGGAAAGGCCATCACCGCCGAGGCGATCACCGCGCCTTTCCAGGTGAAGGCGATCACGATGCCGAACACGTCCTGCAGCCAGCCGCCCAGCGGGCCCTGCGTGCCCAGCAGCAGGAGCAGCAGGTAGCCCGGCACCACCGGCGGCAGCACCATCGGCAACTGCACCAGCGTGTCTATCCACACCTTGCCGCGGAATTCGCGCCGCTCCAGCAGCCAGCTCAACGCGATCCCGAACGGCAGGCACGCCGCGGTGGCGCACAGCGCGACCTTCGCCGACAGCGCGAGCGCATCCCATTCTTCGGGCGAAAGCCACATCGTCGGTTCAGCGCTTGAGCAGGGTGAAGCCGTACTTGGCGAAGATCGCGGCCGCGGCCGGCGACGTCTGCACGAAGCGCAGGAAGGCCTTCGTCTCCGGACGCGCGCCTTCGACCGCGGCGAACGGGTAGACGATCGGCTTGTGTGTGTTGGCCGGGAAGGTGGCGAGCAGCTCGACCTTCTGGCTGATCTTCGCGTCGGTCGCGTAGACGATGCCGAGCGGACACTCGCCGCGTTCGACGAAGGTCAGCGCGGTGCGCACGTCGTCGGTGCCGACCACGCGGCCCTTGAGCGAATCCCACCAGCCCAGGTTCTGCATCGCCTCGCGCGCGTAGATGCCGACCGGCACGACGCCGGGCTCGCCGGTGCACAGCTTGCCGGTGAAGGCGCCGGCCAGGTCGAAGCCGCGCTTGGTCTGGACCGGAAAGCGTCGGCCCTGCGGGACGATCATCACCAGCGAGTTGCCCAGCAGGTTGGTGCGCGTGCCTGCCTGGACCTTGCCGCGCTGGTCGAGGTAGTCCATCCAGGTGAGGTCGGCCGAGGCGAAGACGTCGGCCGGCGCGCCGGCTTCGATCTGCTTGGCGAGCGCCGAGGACGCGGCATAGGCCAGGCTGGGCTTGGGGTGGCCGGCCTTTTCCCACTCCGCGCCGATGTCGTTGAGGGCGTTGGTCAGACTGGCCGCGGCGAACACCCGCACCGGTTCCTCGGCCAGGGCCGGGCCGGACAGGGCAAGGACGAGCAGCAGGAAGACGCGGTGGATCCAGGCACGCATGGGCTTGCTCCGACACGGGGTCTGGCAATATGTACTCTCCTATATAGCGTATGTCCTGCCGCCCCGTGGCCTCAACATCCGGGCCCGGGATAGGAATCCGGGGACGCCTGGACAATGCGGCGGGACAAATGCCCAACAGCGCCCCGGCCGCAGCGCCTTAGGTTGATGCGGTGTTCACGGCGCTGTCCCCCGTTCGCCCAGCCGCCGCCTCCTCCCTTTGCCACTGCGTCCCATGCGGTCGCGGTTGAGCATCGTCGGCGAGGCGAAGGACGAGGCCGCCGACGCGACGCCATGCGATGCAAACCCGACCCTGCTGTCGCTCTCCACCGACGACGACGCCGCCAGCGATCGCTTCGAGTACTGGCGGCGGCTGGTCCGCCATCGATTCAACTGGGACCTGTTCGCTCCCGCTGCACTGGGTCGCGAGGACTACCGCGCGCGACTGCTCGTCTGCGATACCGGAAACATCGCGTTCCTGCGCAGCGAGGCGGGCGCGGCACGTGCGCGCCCCTGTTCGCGCGAGCGCGGCGAATTGCGCTTGATGCTGCTGCTCTCGGGACAAGCACGTATCCAGGGGGTCGACCGCGCCGTCGAGGAACAGGTTCGCACCGGCGACCTGTTCCTGTTCGACACGCAGGCGACCGGCATCGCCGACTGGACCGCGCATGTGCACCTGTCGCTGCGCATGCCGATCGCGTGTCGCGCGCTGTTGCAGGGATCGCCGGTCCGCCGCATCGAACAGCCGGAACTGGCACGGATGTTGACGGCGCAACTGCAATTGCTCGACACGCTCGCCGAACGGCTGGATGCGGGTGAACTTTCGACGCTGGTCGACAGCACGGCGAAGTTCGCAGCCGATGCGCTTCGCGCGACGATGCGCATCAACCTGCTGCCGTCGTCGCGACAGTCGATGTCGCAGCGTCGATTCAATGGCGCACTTCGCCACATCGAAGCCAACCTGCATCGCGCGGGACTCGACGTCGTCGAGATCGCGCGCGCGGCCGGCTGTTCGCGCACCGAGCTTTATCGCCTGTTCGCCGCGCGTGGGCTCACCGTCAGCGGACATCTTCGCGAACTGCGCCTGGTGCGATGCCACGAGGCACTGCGTTGTGGATCGACGGACGCGAACATCGGCCAGATCGCATTCCTGCACGGATTCGGCGACCTGCATGCGTTCACTCGCTTGTTCAAGCGTCGCTTCGGCATCACGCCGGGACAGGCGCGTCCGCCGCGCTAGTCCGTACGCCGTCGCATCGTCTTGATCGCGCGCGGGTTTCGCGAATCGATCGAGACGAATGATCAATCGACCGGGATGTCTCCACAAAGCCGCCGCATCCACGCACGCCTAGTTTGAAACCGGGGCATGCAACGTTCAGTTCCGGTTCGCTTCGTACCGCGTTTTTCGCGCGGTTCGCGGGAGAAGCCGGCGCGGCGAAACGTCGGCACGCCTCGTGCGACTGCGGTCGCGCTCCCCTCCCGCGTGCCTTCGGAGTAACACGATGTTCGTACACGATTCGCAGCCATCCGCGCTGCGCCGACGCTTGTTGCCGGCCGTCATCTGCGCCGTGCTGGTTTCCAACGTGGCCACGGCGGCCGAGACGTGCGTGACGCGCGACGCATCGGGCTCGCTCGTTCCCGCGGCGACCGCCAGCGCGAACGGGCAAGGTGCGATCGCTTGTGGCGCGTGGGTCGATATCGACGGTGATGGCGGGGTCGATCCCGACGAAATGACGTTCGCCGATGGCGAGAACGCCTCGGCATTCGGCGCGCTCGCGCAGGCGTTGGGAAGCAACACCACCGCGCTGGGTGCTTACAGCGCAGCGACGGCCGAAAACAGCACCGCGCTGGGTGCCTACAGCCTGGCCACGGGCGAGGGCAGTACGGCAGTCGGTGTCGACGCGTTCGCGCTGGGCGCGAACAGCACCGCCACCGGTCACAATGCAGCTGCCCTGGCCGACAACGCGACTGCGATTGGCACGGGCGCATCGGCGCAAGGCGTGGGCAGCGCCGCGTTCGGCATGGGCGCCAGCACCGCGGGCGACGATTCGCTCGCGGCTGGCACGGGCGCCGTCGCAGGAGGAACCGCCAGCCTTGCGCTTGGCAGGTCGGCTTCCGCCACCGGCGAGAACGGCACGGCCATCGGCCTGACGGCGGCCAGCATCGGAAAGGACAGCGCCGCCATCGGCACCGGCGCGTACGCGTCCGGCACTTCCGCAGTCGCACTGGGCGAACACGCATCGGCACAGGCCTCGTACGCCATCGCCGGAGGCAACGGCGCGAAGGCGACCGGCAGCCAGTCGTCGGCCTACGGCACGCAGGCCTATGCGACGGGATTCGGTTCGGTCGCGAACGGCGGCTACTCCACCGCCAGCGGGAATTACAGCGTGGCGACGGGCTATGCATCGATCGCTTCGGGTGCCAACAGTATCGCCATCGGCACCTTCCGTCCGTCCAGCAGCACGAAGTTGCCCCCGGTGCAGACGACGGCCGCGGGCGACAACGCGATAGCGGTCGGTTCCGGCGCGAACGCGCTGCACACCCGTTCGGTGGTGCTGGGGTATTCGGCCACGGACCATGACCCTGCGCTGCCAAGCCTGGGCTACTCCGTGGCCGTCGGTTCCGAAGCCGCCGCCTTGGGGTCGAGCAGTATCGCCATCGGCCAGCGCGCGTCGGCGACCTCCAACGGTGCAACGCCTTCGGTCGGGAACATCGCCATCGGCGCCGGCTCGAAAGCCCTGCTCGATCAGGCGATCGCGGTTGGGCAGAGCGCTTGGGCCACGCAGCAGGCCGCGATGGCGCAGGGCTTCAACTCGTACGCGACCGGCATCAGCAGCGTCGCTCTGGGCAACAACGCTCAGGCGCGCGCCGACACCGCCATCGCGATGGGCAAGGATGCCAAGGTCAGCATCAACGGCGTCGACAGCATGGCGCTGGGTGCGAATGCCATCGTCAACGCGGGCGTGACGCAGGCCGTTGCGATCGGCTCCGGTTCGGTGGCGACGGTGAACAACACCGTCTCCATCGGCAAGGTTGGCGCGGAACGCAAGCTGGTGAACCTTGCCGCGGCGACGCTCTCACCCACCAGTACCGAAGCGGTCAACGGCAGCCAGCTGTTCGCCACCAACCAGCGCGTCGGCACGCTGGAAAGCACCGTCAGCGGACTCGGCACAGGCGCCGGCATCAAGTACTTCCATGCCAACGGTGGTTCGACGCCGATTGCCGACTCGCAGGCCATCGGTGTCGCGAGCGTCGCGGTCGGTCCGGCGACGCAGGCCTCGGGAACCGCCGCCGTGGCGACGGGTACGTGGGTGGACAGCAACGGCGACGGCGTGGTCGATGCAGAGGAAGTCACCCGCGCCGACGGTGAGCGCAGCACCGCGTACGGCGCGGTAGCGCAGGCGGCGGGGGACGGCAGCACTGCATTGGGCGCGTACAGCTTCGCGCAGGGGATGCAGAGTACGGCCGTCGGGCAGAACGCGTTCGCTATCGGTGCGCGCAGCACGGCCAACGGTGCTGGCGCATCGGCCATCGGCGATGACAGCGTCGCGATGGGTACGTCGTCTGTCGCGGAAGGTGCGAACGGCACGGCGCTCGGTGCACGCAGTCAGGCCACCGGGCCGAGCAGCACCGTGGTAGGTGCGGATGCGATTGCACGCGGTGAACGCTCGATCGCGATGGGCAATGCCGCATTCGTCACCGGAAACGACAGCGCGGCCATCGGTGCCAACGCGCAAGCCACGGGAGCCCGGGCAATCGCTGCAGGCAACGGTGCACAGGCAACCGCCAACAACAGCGTCGCGCTCGGTAACCTGTCCCGGGCGAGCGACGTGGGCGCCACTGCGCTCGGTAGTGCCGCGATCGCGGCGGGCTCCAGCTCGATCGCGATCGGGCGCGCCAGCGCGACCAACATCTTCAGCATCGCGCAAGGCTACTTCGTCTCGGCCACGGGTCCGGCGGCGATCGCCATCGGCGCGTACAACGGCGCGTCCGGCGAAGGTTCCATCGCGATGGGCCACAGCGCGCGCTCGCGCGGACTCGGCATGGTGGCGATCGGCTATCAGAGCGGCTTCTTCGACGACGTGGCGGGCGGCATTGGTGGCGACAACAGCGTCGCCATCGGCAACAAGACGCGCTTGGGCCAGTACTTCCTGGCGGACATGCAGACGCGTGTCTATGCCGTCAACGCCACCGCTGTCGGTGCGGGCGCCGCAGCCGCCGACGACAGTGCGGCCTACGGACGCGGGTCGGTGGCGATGGGCGTGCACGACGTGGCGGTCGGCAACAATGCGGCCGTCAGTGCCACCGTCAAGAAGTGGGTTACCGGCACCAACATCTTCGAGTACGGGCCAAGCTGGTCGGTTGCGCTGGGCGATGGCGCGCGTGTGACGAATGTCGATGGCAAGGGCGTCTACGGCGTCGCTCCGACGACGATGTCGGTCGCGCTTGGTGCCAACTCGCTCGCCAACCAGTCCTACACCGTGTCGGTGGGAAGCGACGGCTCGCTGGGAACCACCGCGTTCACGCGTCGCATCACCAACGTCACAGCGGGATTCAATCCGACCGATGGTGTGAACGTCAGCCAGCTGCAACAGACGCTGGGTTTGTTCGGCGCGGGCGCCGCGCTGAATCCGGACGGCACCGTCGCCGCACCGAACTACCTCATTGGCGGCAACCTCTATCACGACGTCGGCAGTGCGCTTGGTGCATTGAGCAGCACGGTCGGTGGAATGGTCGACGGTGGTGGCGTGAAGTACTTCCACGCCGATGGCGGCGCCGGCCAGATCGACTCGCAGGTCACCGGCGCGGGCGGCGTCGCGATGGGAGCCGGTGCGCAGGCCAGCGGTGCGGGCAGCGTCGCGCTCGGCGCCGGTTCGAACGACGGCGGTCGCGGCGCGGAGCAGTACGTGGGTCGCTATTCCGGCGCGGACAACAACAGCGTCGGCACGGTGTCGGTAGGCACTTCGGGTGGCGAACGCACCATCAGCAACGTCGCCGACGCCAGGGAGGCGACCGATGCCGTGAACCTGCGCCAGCTCGCCGGCGCCGTGCAGGAAGCGAATGCCTACACCGACAGCCAGATCGGCGCGATCACCGGAACGGTCGGTGGCATCAGCAACACGCTCAACCAGCTCAGCGACACCACCGAAGCCTTGCGTAACGGCACGGCCGGCATGTTCCAGGTCGATCCGGCCAACACCTCGCCGGCGCCGGTCGCCAGCGGTGCGGGTTCCACCGCGGGCGGCGCGGGCGCGCAGGCCAGCGGCAGTCTGGCCACGGCGCTGGGCACCGGTGCGCAGGCCACGGCGTCGAATGCGGTGGCGCTGGGTGCGGGTTCTGTGGCCGATCGCGACAACAGCGTGTCGGTCGGAAACGCCGGTGCGGAACGGCAGGTGACGAATGTTGCCGCCGGCACCGCCGACACCGATGCGGTAAACGTGGCGCAGCTCAATGAGCGCAACGCGCGCACGCTGACCGACGCCAATGCGTACACCGATGCGCAGATGCGCGCGATGAACGCCGGTTTCGGTCAGATGCAGGACGACTTCGCCGCCTACAAGGGCCAGGTCAACGACCGCTTCATCCGCACCGATGCGCGCATCCAGCGTGTCGGCGCGATGAGTGCGGCGATGGCGCAGATGACGTCGAACACGTCCGGCCTGTCGGGCGTCAATCGCGTCGGCGTCGGTGTCGGAACCTACGGCAGCGAAGCGGCGATCTCGTTCGGCTACCAGCGCGCCCTTGGCAACAGCCGCGGCAGCGTATCGCTCGGTGCGGCTTTCACCGGTGACGACTCCAGCGTCGGTGCCGGTGCCGGGTTCAGCTGGTGACTCGCGGCGGACGCTGGTGCGACCGGCGTCCGCTCCCTCCCGATGACTTCCACCCAGGCCGCGCGCGACGTCCGTCCGCGCAGCCGTGTCCTTCAACGTCCCACTTCGTTCACGGAGTAAACGCAATGCAGCGCAAGTCCCTCTGTCTCGCCCTGATTGGTGCGATGGCGTTCATCGCCGGCACCGCCACTGCCGCCACACGTGTGGTTCCTTTCCAGGGCCCGTCGTCCTCCTCCGAACAGGAGACCTTCGGTCGCTTCATCGTCAAATACCGCAGCGGTACCGCGCAGCGCTCCGACAGTCGCAAGGTGACGTCATCGCTCAACACGCGCGTCGCGAATGTCTTCGGTGCGAACAAGGCGATCCGCACCAGCCACGTGCGCCGACTGAGCGCCAACGGTGCGGATGTCGTGCGGACCTCGCGCAAGCTCGACATGGCCGAGGCGAAGGCGCTGATGGCCGCCATCGCCGCCGATCCGGCGGTGGAATCGGTCCGCATCGATCGTCTTCTGCAGCACACCGCCGCACCGAACGACCCGTACTACACGACTTATCAGTGGGACTACTTCAACCCGGTCGGCGGCATCAATGCGCCGAGCGCATGGGACGCGGGCGCGAAGGGCGGCGGCATCGTCGTTGCCGTGCTGGACACGGGCATCACCAAGCACAGCGACCTCGACGCCAACGCGCTGGAGGGCTACGACTTCATCAGCGACGCCTTCGTGTCCGGACGCGCGACCGACGAACGCGCGCCCGGTGGCGCCGACCTTGGCGACTGGACGACCGCTGGCATGTGCGGCGCCAACAGCGCGGCGAAGAACAGCTCCTGGCATGGTTCGCACGTTGCCGGCACCGTCGCCGAAGTGACGAACAACGGCATCGGCATGGCTGGCGTTGCCCACAATGCGAAGATCCTGCCGGTGCGCGTACTCGGCCATTGCGGCGGTTACGACTCCGACATCGCCGACGCCGTGGTATGGGCGTCGGGCGGGCACGTCGACGGCGTGCCGGACAATACCCAACCCGCCGAGGTCATCAACATGAGTCTGGGCGGCAGCGGAACCTGCAGCCCCGAGATGCAGTCGGCCATCGACGGCGCGGTGTCCCGTGGGACGACCATCGTGATCGCCGCCGGCAACGACAACGACGACGCGATGAACCACACCCCGGCCAACTGCCGAAACGTGATCACCGTTGGCGCGACCGGAATCTCGGCGCGTCGCGCGTTCTATTCCAACTACGGCACGCGCATCGACATCGCCGCGCCGGGCGGTGGCTACAACGACGGTGCGAACAACCAGGAGAACTTCATCTGGTCGGCGGGTAACGAGGGCAAGACGGTGCCTGAGAAGGAAACCTACATGGGCATGGTCGGTACCTCGCAGGCGACGCCGCACGTGGCCGGCGTCGTCGCCCTCGTGCAGAGCGCGGTCGGCACGCCGATGACGCCCGCACAGGTCGCCAGCCTGCTCAAGCAGACCGCGCGGCCGTTCCCGGCGCCGACCGACAGGCCGCTGGGTGCGGGCATCGTGGATGCGAATGCCGCGGTCGCGGCCGCCACGAGCACCGTGCCCGCGACGCTGCTGTCCAATGGCGTGGCGCGCGCCGGTATCACTGGCGCGGCGGGCGACGAGCTGATGTACATGGTCGCTGTGCCCGCCGGCGCGAAGCTGTCGGTGCTGACCTACGGCGGCACGGGACAGATCAAGGTCTTCGCCAAGGCGGGAGATGCGCCGACCGCGCAGAGCTACGACGCGTCCTCGCAGCGACCCGGCACCAACCAGACGCTGACGGTGCCGACAACGGTGGCTGGCCTGTACTACATCAAGATCGTCGGCGTCACGGCGTTCTCCGGCGTCAACATCCGCGCGACGTTCTGAGTCGTCACGCGCGCTGCGAATGAAGCCCCGCGGTGCGGGGCTTCATTCGTTCTGGTCCGGGTGCGTGCTCAGGGCTCGTCTTCCCACACGGTCGGGACGTCGAACATGCCCGGCTTGATCGGCTGCTCGCTGGTGAAGTTGAGTTTCATGCGCTGCCTTGCGTCCGTGCCGACATTCGTGGTCGTCGACACGTCCGCAGGCTCGCCATCGGGCGCGCCGATGCGCGGCGACTCCGCTCGCGAAAGCGCCCATGCATCGTCGACGGGGGCATTGACGTCGCGCGTCGTCTCCGCCTCGGTGCGATCGCTTGTCGCGACGCTCGCCACGGCAAGGTCACGCGATTGCGCTCTCGCGAGGGAAGGCGCACAGACGAAGCCCGCCAACAGCATCGCGCCGATGATGAGCCTTGCGGACGCGTTCACTTCGCCGGCACCACGAGCGGCTTGCCCTTCTCGACGATGTACGTCGCCAGCTCCGCGCCCTTGCCGTTGCCCACGTTCGCCACTTCGTGGTTCACGCCGTACGGAATGAACAACACTTCGCCTGCCTTGACCACCACGGGCGCGCGGCCTTCCAGGCGGTACTCCAGGGTTCCCTCGACCACATAGACGATCTCCTCGCCCGGATGGTGGTGGTTGGCCGCGACGACGCCGGGATCGATTCCCACCAGCACCTGGACCACTTCGCGTCCCGGTACGGACAGGTCGTTGCGCTGAAGATCGGTGCGCGTGATGCCCTTCTGTTGCGCCTGGGCGGATGGCACGATCAGTGTCGAGCCGAGCACGAGCGTTGCGGCCGCGATGGCATGGATCTTGTTCATGTGGGACGGTCTCCTTTTGCTGCGTTGCACGCATTAGGAACGGCGCGTGTATCGGCGGTGTGTCGCGCCCTCGGCGATTTGTATCCCTGTGTAGGGCCGGGCGCCGCGCTTGCAATGGCGTGCCGTACATCGAATGGACATACCCGACGAATGGCAGTTGCGATCCGATGAGACGCTGAAGTAAAAAACATGCTGGCAGACACGTAGAGCGCCACCGGCGGCCGCAACGGCTGCACAGGAACGGAGGCGCTGCAGCGATTCCAGGCGAATGATGCCGACGTGTCGCGTACGGAGTACGCACGCCTCGATGGATCGAACCGACCGCGCGGCCACACAGGCTGCGTGCGGTGCGTTGCCGCCTGGTGACAGCCCGTTGAAGTGAGCGTTTTCGAACCAGTTCCCCATGTGGAGCGCACTCCACGTGACGTGGTGTTGCGTCCCGAAGGAGGCCGTATGCAGAAGATGCCTCACCCCGATCTCCTGGCAAGACGCCGGTTCTGCGGTGCCGCGGCAGCCACGCTCGCCGCCGCGCCGTTGGGCCTGCTCAGCTGCTCAGACAGGACCACAGCCATGAACGAAGTCGCAGAAAAAAAGCCGGCGAGCGCGAGCTCGACCGAGATCCGTCCCTTCCAGTACAAGGCATCCGATGCGGACCTGACCGACCTGCGCAGGCGAATAGATGCCGTCAGGTGGCCGGAACGCGAGACGGTCAACGATTCCACCCAGGGCGTTCAGCTCGCGACGATCCAGAAGCTCGCCCAGCATTGGGCGACCAAGTACGACTGGCGCAAGACGGAGGCGAGGATCAACGCCGTCCCCAACTTCCTGACGAAGATCGATGGGCTGGATTTCCATTTCATGCACATCAAGTCGAAGCACGAGAACGCGCTGCCTTTGCTGGTCGCGCACGGTTGGCCGGGCTCCATCGTCGAGCAGATGAAGATCATCGGACCACTGACCGATCCCACAGCGCATGGCGGCACCGAGGCCGATGCGTTCCACCTGATCATCCCGTCGATGCCGGGCTACGGATTCTCCGAAAGGCCGACCACGACCGGATGGAATCCACCGCGCATCGCCGACGCATACAACGAACTGATGAAGCGGCTTGGCTATACGAAGTGGGGTGCCTCGGGCGGCGACTGGGGCGCGGTCGTCGTCGATCTTATGGCGCTGAAGACGCCGCCCGGAATGGTCGGCATCCACACCAACATGGCCGGCGTGGTCCCGCCGGAAATCGACAAGGCGCTGTTCCGCGGCGACCCGCCGCCGGCCGGCCTGAGCCCGGAAGAACAGCGCTGCTGCGAGCAGCTCGTGTTCACCTACAAGCACATCGGCTACGCGGTGATGATGGGCGATCGTCCGCAAACGCTGACCGGTCTGACCGATTCGCCGGTGGGCCTGGCGGCGTTCCTGCTCGATCACGATCCCAAGAGCTACGAGATGATCGCGCGTTCCATCGACGGCAAGCCCGAAGGGCTCACCCCCGACGACGTGCTCGACAACATCACGCTGTTCTGGCTGACCAACACCGCGCTCTCGGCGGCGCGCCTGTACTGGGAGAACAAGACGCCGTACTTCTCGGTCAAGGGCGTCACGATCCCGGTGGCGGTCAGCGCATTCCCGGACGAGCTCTACCAGGCGCCGAAGAGCTGGTCGGAGAAGGCATATCCGAAGCTGGTCTATTACAACGCACCACCAAAGGGCGGTCACTTCGCCGCGTGGGAACAGCCGGAGCTGTTCTGCAAGGATGTGCGCGCCGGGTTCAAGACGCTGCGATAACGGAACGCACGCGGAGGATCGACGCCATGAGCGGCACCGCGGGACTTGCGAGCGGATCGACCGGCGATGCTCGCCCGTTCACGTTCATGGCGTCGGAAGACCGGCTCGCCGACCTGCGCGCGCGAATCGAAGCGACGCGGTGGCCCGATCCCGAGACCGTAGCCGACGCGAGCCAGGGTGCGCAGCAGGCGACCGTCCGGAAGCTCGCTCAGCATTGGGTGACGGCGTACGACTGGCGCAAGGCCGAGGCGAGGATCAACGCCGTGCCGAACTTCGTCATGCGCCTCGACGGGATCGACTTCCACTTCATCCACGTGCGATCGAAACACCCGGACGCATTACCGCTCCTCGTGGCGCATGGCTGGCCGGCCTCGATCATCGAACGGATGAAGATCATCGGTCTGCTCACCGATCCCACGACCCACGGTGGAAGCGCGGCGGACGCGTTCCACCTCGTGATTCCCTCGATGCCCGGCTATGGATTCTCCGCGAAGCCGACATCGCCCGGCTGGAATCCACCGCGCATCGCTGGCGCGTACAACGAACTGATGAGGCGCCTCGGATACATGAAGTGGGGCGCGTCGGGTGGCGACTGGGGCGCGATCATCGTTGAGCAGATGGCGCTCGGAAAACCGCCCGGCCTGATCGGCATCCACACGAACATGCCGGGCGTGGTACCGCCGGAGATCGACGCGGCGGTCTCCCGTGGCGATCCGCTACCTGCGGACCTCACGGACGAAGAACGGCAGGCGTGCGAGGAGCTCGCCTTCGCCTACCGGCATATCGGCTATGCGCAGATGCTGGGCGACCGTCCGCAGACGCTGACCGGACTGGTCGATTCGCCCGTGGGCCTGGCCGCCTTCATGCTAGACAACGTGCCCAGGTTGTACGAGCTGTTCGCCCGCTCGATCGATGGAGCACCGGAAGGCATCACGTTGGACGACATCCTCGACAACATCACCCTGTTCTGGCTCACGGACACCGCCATTTCCGCGGCGCGGCTGTACTGGGAGAACAGGACGCCGTATTTCAGCGTGAAGGGCGTCGAACTGGCCGTCGCGGTCAGCGTCTTCCCGGAGGAGTTGTACCAGGCACCGCGCAGTTGGACGGAGAAGGCGTATCCGAACCTGGTGCACTACAACCGGCTGCCCAGAGGCGGGCATTTCCCCGCATGGGAACAGCCGGCGCTGTACTCGCAGGAAGTGCGCGCGGGCTTCAGCACGCTGAGATGACGACCGGGCGCGATGCCCGGTCCGTACTTACTCCTGCCCGGCGGCCCGCAGCAGGTTGGTGCGTAGCGCGACGATCTCCTTCTGCAGGCGTTTGAACTCGCCCGTCGAGATGCCGCACGCGTCGACCAGATCGGTCCCTAACGCCCGCTCGCGCAGGCGCTTGCCGCTTCGGGTCAGGCGCACGCGCACCTGTCGCTCGTCCTGCGGGTCGCGCGTGCGTTCCACGTGGCCCATGCCTTCGAGCTTCTTGAGGATCGGCGTGAGCGTGTTCGACTCGAGGAACAGCTTCTCGCCCAGGCCGCTCACGGTCTGGTCGTCCTCCTCCCACAGCGCCACGACGGTGACGTACTGCGTGTAGGTCAGGCCGAGCGCCTCGAGCATGGGCCGGTAGACCTTGCCGAAGGCGAGGTTGGTGGAATAGACGGCGAAGCAGAGGAAGTCCGCCAGCTTCGCGTCGGGGCGTGCATTGGAAGGGGATTTCATCCGTTGACCTCGTAATGGCTCGCTGCCATCATACATCGCATGCGAGTTAATCGGAACCGCTAGATATTGGCGGTCCCTGAATGGGGCGCGGCGCCGCCCAGAGAAGAAAAAGGGCGGGTGGCACTTGACAGTAAGCGGCCCCGAGTGGAACCTGTGTGAATCGCATGCGATTTAATCGCATTCGATGAACGAACGCAGAACGAGAACGTTCCGCCGGGTTGACGATCCAGACAGCCCTCCCTACGATGCAATCCATCGCATGCGATCTAATCGAATGCGATGTTAATCACTACCAGGAGACACCATCATGATCCATTTCCCGAAGGCGGCCCACCACTTCCAGGACACCGGCATCCCCGGCGTCCGCTTCTCCACGTTCTGGGGCGAAAACGGTAACGGCTCCGACCTGATCGAGTTCGAGGCGGGCGCCCGTTTCCCCCGCCACGACCACGAAGGCCCGGAAGAGATCCTGGTGCTGTCGGGCCGGATCCGCTTCGGCGACCTCATCCTCGCCCCCGGCGACTACATGCGCATCGGCCCCGGTGAGGAGCACGACGCGGAGGCGCTCGAGGATTCCCTGTTCTTCCTCGCCCATCAGGGCGGGGCCGTCATCAAGGAGTAGGGGTTCTTTCATGCCATAAAGATCGCATACGCTTTAAACGCACACGATATAAATAGTTCAACCAGTTCACTTTCCTCCAACGTAGAGCATCCCACCATGAGCAAGATCGACAAGGTTCTTTTCACCGGCAAGACCCACACCACCGTCGCCCAGGCGCCTTCGGCCCGCCACCACGGCAACGTCAACCTGCAGCTTTCCACGCCCGGTTCGGCCGAGGAAGAGCAGCGCTTCGCGGCCGTGGAGCCCCATCCGCTCGCCGAGCGACTGTTCGCGGGCGCTTGGTCGGCCTGCTACATCACGGCGCTTGGCCTGGTGGCCGCGCAGAAGCGGGTCACGCTCCCTGCCGATGCCTCGGTCGACATCGAGGTCGACGTGGGCCAGAGCGGCAACGAGTGGTTGCTCCAGGCGCGCTTCGACGTGCGTCTGCCGGGCTTGGACCAGGATGTCGCCGAGCAGATCGCGCATACCGCGCACGAGATCTGCCCGTACTCCAAGGCGACGCGCGGAAACATCGACGTGTCGGTGAACGTCGCCACGTCGTGACGAAACGGCCGGTCGCCGGGGTTCGCCCCGGCGTCGGCCCGTTCACTACCCCCGCGGCCGTCGGATGCGACGAGCCGCATGCACAGACTGGACTTCAGCCATGAACGACGATCGCAACCCCTACCACCCGATCAGCTGCGAATTCCACGACCTGCTCGAGGACCTGTCGACGTTGCGCAAGCGCACGGCCATCGGCTTCCGCGACGAAGGCGGCGCCGATCAGCAACGCGATGCCGTGATCACCGACGTCTTCGCCCGTGAAGGCTCGGAGTACGTGGCGCTGGACACAGGCGAGACCGTGCGGCTCGACCGGCTCGTCGAAGTGAACGGCCAGCGCCTTGCCGACTACGACGACGGCTCGGCTTGCCAGCTGTAATGGAGGGGCGGTGAGGTTCAAGTCCACCGCCAGCGCCTTTGCGGCCTGCCGCCGCTGATACAGGCGCCACGAACGCAAATCGCTACGCCAGCGACGACTCTCCGTTGTCGCTGGCGTCGCCATGCGCGCTATCCGACATCCCGCGAATCCGTTTCGAATGAAACGGTTTCTCCCTCGAAAACGCCTCTAATCGCGCTCTACTCACAATTGCTGCACTGCATGGTGACAGATTCGGCAAAGCGTGATTAGTTTGCGGTGAGCCGAAATGGTAGCGCTACCAAGCTCAGCGGCGGATCACGGGCCATCAGGGGGGCTCGCTGCCGCTTCGTTCGTTGTTCATGCATTCGTATCGAAAGCTTTGCGTCACAGCAGTGCTGCAAGCGGGGCGTGTCCGCTGATTGGGCGCGTCCGGTTGGAAGTAGCAGGCACGGGCCTGCGGGGTGCCCTGGGGAGGGGCGATACATCCATCGATCGAAGGTGAGAGGGCAGACCACATGATCTGGTTTCAGTCCCACGCAGTGAAGGCGTCCTGGACGAAGGCGTCAGCCGTGTCGCAAGCGCAGCGCGACAGCAGTTCTCCGAACAACGGGAGCGCCAGCTCATGAACCAACGAATGAAGCGCCTGAAGTCGCGCGCCATGTTCACGTTCGTGGGCGGCGTGCTCGTCATCAATCCCGCCTTCGCGCAGGACGCCGCGGTCGCCCAGGCACCGCAGGCGCAGACGGCAGAACAGGGACAACGGTCCACGGATGCGACCACGCTGGATTCGGTGGTGGTCACCGGCATCCGCGGAAGCCTCTCCGAGTCGATGGAGCTCAAGCGCGAATCGGCGGGTGTCGTCGACGCGATCAGCTCCGAGGACATCGGCAAGTTCCCCGATACCAACCTCGCCGAATCGCTGCAGCGCATCACCGGCATCTCGATCGAGCGCCGCGACGGCGAAGGCGCGCAGATCACCGCGCGCGGCTTCGGCCCGCAGTTCAACATGGTCACCCTCAACGGTCGCCAGATCCCGGGCGCGGACGCGTTCGGCGCGCCCGGCCAGGTGCCGATCGGCGGCGTCGACGGCGGTACGCGCGCCTTCAACTTCGCGCAGCTTGCGTCGGAGGCGATCGACACGCTGGTGGTCTACAAGACCGGCCAGGCCAACGTGCCCAGCGGCGGCATCGGCGCGACCATCGACATCCAGACCGCGCGTCCGTTCAACCACACCGGCCTGGTCGCCAGTGCGGGTGCGAAGGCGGTGTACGACGAGTCGCAGCCGTTCGAAAACGACATCACGCCCGAAGTCTCGGGCATCTTCAGCTACACCAACGACGACAAGACCTGGGGCGTGGGCCTGTCGGCCAGCTACCAGAAGCGCCACGGCGGTTCGGTGCAGTCGACCGAAAACGCCTGGAACATGCAGCGCTGGACCGGCACCGATCCGGCCCTGCGCCCCGATGCGATCGTCGTGAACGCGCCGGCGATCGGCCAGCTCTATGGCATGCCGAACGACCTGCGCTATGCCTTCGCCGATTTCGAACGCGAGCGCATCAACGGCCAGGCGGTGCTGCAGTTCGCGCCGACCGACGCGGTGACGTTGACCCTCGATTACACGTATTCCAGCAACGAGATCACCGAGAACCGCGGCGAGCAGACCATCTGGCTGCAGCGCGCCAACAGCTTCACCCATCTCACCTTCGACACCGATGAGCAGGTCGCTACTCCTATCTACCTGCGCGACATCGTCGGCACCAAGGACTTCGGCTACGAACAGCAGCGCCAGGAGCAGGAATACAAGCTCGATTCGCTGGGCTTCAACGCCAAGTGGGACGTCACCGATCGCTTCCGCCTGACCTTTGACGGACACGACACGACCTCCGAGAGCCTGCCCAACGACCCGACGACCGGCGGCAGTTCGACGTTCTTCTCGATCGCCGGCACCAACAACTGCACCGTCGGCCCGTACTGCGGCGGCAACTGGGCGCAGGAGCTGTTCTTCAACAACGGTCTGCCGATCGGCGCTCGCACGTGGTATCCGAATGCCATCGCGGCTGCCGCCAACACCGGCGGCACGGTCAACCCGGACTTCCCGGTCGAGCAGATCGGTTCGCAGGTGCTGCGCATCAACTACCAGCGCCAGGAAACCGAGATCAAGCAGGGCCGGATCGACGGCGAGTACAGCTTCGACGAGGGGCGCCTGCAGTTCGGCGTCGATTCGTCGCGCGTGACCATGACCCGCAAGCAGGCGACCGAGGCGTACTCGACGCTGGGCGACTGGGGCGTGGCCAACACGGGCAACGAGCCGGGACTCGCCGCGCTGCTGCGACCGGTGAACATCGTCGGCATGTTCGACGACTACAGCACCAACGGTGCCGCCACCGGGGCCTGGCGTGGCGATGCCACCGCGGGCGCATTGTGGGCCGGCGATTTCTACGGCGCCGCCACCCGCTACAACCCGCAGCTCGCGGCGGACAACCGCATCAAGGAAGACACCGATGCGGCGTACGCGCAGGTCGACCTGGACGGCACGCTCGGCGGCATGACCACGCACACCCGCATCGGTGTGCGCTACGAGAAGACGTACGTGACGTCGACTTCGGCCGTGGCCACGCCCAGCGCGATCCAGTGGCAGGCGAACAACGACTTCCGCATCATCCGCTCGGACGAGCAGCAGCCCTTCAGCGAGTCGCACAGCTACGACTACGTGCTGCCGAACCTGGACTTCAGCATCGACCTGACGGACGACATCAAGGGCCGTGCCTCGTTCAGCAAGACCATCGCACGTGCGCCGTACGGCAGCCTCTACGCGGGCCCGACGCCGAACCAGCCGACCGGCTCGATCCTCGTGAACCCGTCCGCACGCGCCGACGGTGAAGCGCAGAACCCGGCCCTGGATCCGCTGGAATCGGACAATCTCGATCTGGCGATCGAGTGGTACTTCGCCGACGCGAGCTTCATCTCGGTGACGTTCTGGAACAAGGACGTGAAGAACTTCATCGGCACCACGGTGGTGCGCGAACCGCTGTACGGCCTGACCGATCCGACGTCCGGACCCGATGCGCAGGCGGCGCTGGCGTTCCTCAACAGCGCAGCATGCGTGAGTCAGGTCACGGCGGCGGGCGGCGATCTCGCCCAGGCATGCTCGTCGAACGACACCGCGCTGTTCGCCGCGCTGGCGATGCTGCGCAATCCCGAGACCGGGGGCCTTGCGGCGTACAACGGCAGCTCGGCGCAGTCGCTCGCTATGGAGAACGCGTACGACCTGGTCGGCGAGGCGGACGATCCGCTGTACGAGTTCGATGTCCAGCGTCCGGTCAACCAGAACAGCGCCAACCTGCACGGTTGGGAAATGGGCGGCCAGTACTTCTTCGGCGATACGGGCTTCGGCGTGTTCGCCAACTACACGCTCGTCGATGGCGACGTTGCCTTCGACAACACCGTGATCGAGCGCGACCAGTTCGCCCTGCTCGGCCTGAGCGACACGGCCAACGTGATGCTCATGTACGAGAAGTACGGCTGGTCGGCCCGACTGGCGTGGAACTGGCGCGACGAGTACCTGATCTCGGCGAACGAGAACGGCTCCAACCGCAACCCGTACTACGTCGAGGAGTACTACCAGTGGGACCTGAGCGTGAACTACACGCTCAACGACAACTGGTCGTTCGGGCTCGAGGCGATCAACCTGACCGGCGAGGACGTGCGCTGGCACGGCCGCTCCGAGAAGCAGATCATCAAGCTGGTCGACCAGAGCCCGCGCTACATGCTCGGCGTGCGCTACAAGTTCTGAAGGTGAGCGATACCCTCCCGGCTGTGTCGCGAAAGGTGGGGGCCGCTGCGAAAGCAGTGGTCCCCTTTTTTTGAAGGTGGTTCACCGCTGCGGAAGCAGCGGTCCCTTTCTTTGACGGTTGCCCGCGGACGCGGGAACGCGCATAACATCAGGCGAATCCATCCATCGCGATCGTCATGGCCCGATACGAACTGCTGAACAACATCACGCACAAGGATCTGCGGGTCGTCACCCGTTTCGGTCGCGAGTACGGCGACGACACCGGCATGGTGCCGGCGTTCCCGACCGAGTTCGCCGAGCTGCAACGTGAGTACCCCATCTTCTTCCGCAAGGATCGCGAGGACGGTCAATGGCAGGCGGTGGCGCTGCTCGGCCTGGACACGAAGGAGAACCTGTTCCTGCAGGGCGACCGCTGGAACGCGGCGTACCTTCCCGGCGCGATGGCGCGCGGGCCGTTCCTGATCGGTTTCCAGGAGCAGCGCATCGACGGTGAACTGCGCCGCGAACCGGTCATCCACGTCGACATGGACCATCCGCGCATCGGCACCGACGACGGCGAGCGCGTGTTCATGCCGCACGGCGGCAACAGTGCGTACCTCGAACACGTCTCGGCGGTGCTGCGCGGCATCCGCGACGGTGTCGAGGCGGGCAGGGCGATGTACGCCGCGTTCGACGCACATGGCCTGATCGAGCCGGTGAAGCTCGACCTGCAACTGGACGAGCACCATCGCGTGAGCCTGGACGGGTTGTACGGCATCGATCGCGAACGCCTCGCGACGCTCGACGCGGCGGCGCTGCACGAACTGCACCGCGCCGGCTACCTGGAAGGCGCATTCCTGATGCTGGCCTCGCTGCACAACCTGCGCCGGCTGATGGCCGAGAAGCAGCGCCGCCTGCGCGGGATGGAGAACGCCTGAGTGGCCGAAGTGGCCGCCCGCGTCCGCGTCATCGACGACGTCCGCGCGGACGCGCTGCCGCTGGATGAACTGATCGCCTCGGCTGAGCCGGCCGTGCTGCGCGGCGTCGCGCGCGACTGGGCGCTGGTGCAGGCCGGCCTGCGTTCGACGCACGAGGCGATGGACTACCTTCGCGGTGAGTACAACGGCGAGGCGGTGACGTACTCGTGGGGCGATCGCGACGTCGCGGGTCGCCCGTTCTACAACGACGCGTTCACCGATCTGAACTTCGAAGTCCGCCGCGGCCGGCTCGAACAGGTGCTCGACGAGATCGCCGCCTGTGCCGACGACCCGCGGCCGCCGACCTACTACGTCGCGTCGCTGCTGATCGACACGCGCTTCCCGCGAATGCGCGCGACCAACGACCTCGGCCTGCGCGCGCATGGCATCGACGCGCCGCCGAGCATCTGGATCGGCAACCGCGTCACCGCGTCCTGCCATTACGACGCGATGAACAACATCGCCTGCTGCGCGGTCGGACGCCGTCGCTTCACGCTGTTCCCGCCGGAGCAGATCGGCAACCTGTATCCCGGGCCACTCGAGCCCACGCCCGGCGGGCAGGCGGTCAGCGTGGTCGATTTCGACGCGCCCGACTTCCAGCGCCATCCACGCTTCCGCGATGCGCTCGCCAGCGGGCAGAGCGCGGTGCTGGAGCCGGGCGACGCGATCTTCATCCCGAGTCTGTGGTGGCACCACGTGCAGGGACTGGAGGCGTTCAACGTCCTGGTGAACTACTGGTGGAGCAGCGTGCCCGCCTATGTGCCGACGCCGATGCACGCGCTGTACCACGCGATGTGGGCGATCCGTGACCGGCCCGAGCGCGAGAAGCAGGCATGGCGCGAGGTATTCGACTACTACGTGTTCGGCGCGGCGGAACGCGCGGGCGAACACCTGCCGGAAGCCGCGCGCAACGTGCTCGGTCCGGTCGACGAGACGCTCGCGCGGCAGCTGCGCGCGATGCTGATCGCAAAACTGAATCGTTGAGGCCGGGGCATCGGCGAAGTACGCGCATAGACCGGAGGGGCAAGTGGAGAACGGCAAGGTACGCAAGGTAGTGATCGCAGGCGGCGGCACCGCAGGCTGGCTCGCGGCGATCGCATTGACCCATCAGTTTCGCGAACGGCTGGAAGTGGTGCTGATCGAATCCGAACAGATCGGCACGGTCGGCGTCGGCGAATCGACGGTGCCGCCCATCCGCAACTTCCACCGCTTCGTGCAGATCGACGAGCAGGAATTCCTGCGCGCGGTCGCGGGTACGTTCAAGCTGGCGATCTCGTTCGAGAACTGGCTGCGCCCCGGCGATCGTTACATCCACCCGTTCGGCATCACCGGCCAAAGCACGCTGGTCTGCGGCTTCCACCACTTCTGGCTGGACAGCCTGCGCCGCGGCATGAAGTCGGAACTCGGCGACTATTGCCTGGAAACGCTGGCCGCGCGCGCGGATCGCTTCGCGCTGCCGCCGTCACCGCAGGTGAACTACGCGTACCACCTCGACGCGGGCCTGTACGCGCGCTTCCTGCGTGGCAAGGCCGAGGGCTACGGACTCAAGCGCATCGAAGGCAAGATCCGCGAAGTGCGGCAGAACCCGGAGTCGGGTTTCGTCGAATCGCTGTTGCTGGAAGACGGGCAGGTGGTCGCTGGCGACCTGTTCATCGACTGCACCGGCTTCCGCGGCCTGCTGATCGAACAGACGCTCAAGACCGGTTACGAAGACTGGAACCAGTGGCTGCCGTGCGACCGCGCGGTCGCGGTGCAGACCGAGTCGGTCGGCCCGCCCGTGCCGTACACGCGCGCGATCGCGCACGACGCCGGTTGGCGCTGGCACATTCCGCTGCAGCACCGCGTCGGTACCGGTTGGGTGTTCTCCAGTCGCCACATGTCCGACGACGAGGCGACGTCGCGCCTGTTGAACGACGCCGCCGCCAAACCGATCCGCGATCCGTGGCTGGTGCCGTTCCGCAGCGGACGCCGCCTGCAGGCGTGGAACAAGAACGTGGTGTCGCTGGGGCTGGCGAGCGGCTTCATCGAACCGCTGGAATCGACCAGCATCCACTTGTGCATGACGTCGATCATCCGACTGGTCGAACTGTTCCCGTTCGAAGGCATCCCGCAGTCGTTGGTCGATGTGTACAACCACACCGGCCGCATCGAGATGGAGCACGTGCGCGACTTCATCATCCTGCACTACCACGCCAACCAGCGCGACGGTGCGATGTGGAAGACGTGCCGCGAGATGGAGCTTCCCGATTCGCTGTCGATCCGCCTGCGCGCATGGCGCGAGCGCGCGCACGCATGGCAGGGCGCGAACGAGCTGTTCCGTGTCGACTCGTGGACGCACGTGATGCTCGGTCAGGGCATCGTGCCGCAGCAGCACCATCCGCTGTCCGACACGCTGTCCGACGAGGACATGCGCCGGTTGTTCGCGGGCGTGCGCAAGCCGATCGAGGAAGCCGTCGCGGGCATGCCGTCGCAGCAGGAGTTCATCGACCGCTATTGCAAGGCGTCGCCGGAAGTCTGGGCGGGACGAAAGCCGGCGATGGTCTGATTCGCGCGCGCCGCGAGGGGTTCGCGGCCGTGGACGCAACGCTCAAGAGGATCACGACGTGACGAACGGAAGCAGGCTCAAGCGTATCGGTGGCGGGGTGTTGGTGGTGTCGATCGTGCTGGCGCTTGTCGCCTGCCGTGGCGACGACCGCAAGGCGGCGAAAGAGGAGGCGGACAGCTCGCCCTGGCCGAAGGTGACGTGGCCGCTCAAGCAGGATCCGGCGCTGGAGAAGCGCATCGACGACCTGCTGGCGACGATGACCGTCGAGGAGAAGGTCGGTCAGATCGTGCAGGGCGACATCGGCAGCATCACCCCGGACGACGTGCGCAAGTATCGCCTCGGTTCGATCCTCGCCGGCGGCAACTCCGATCCGGGCGGCCGCTACGACGCGTCGCCGGCGGAATGGCTCGCGCTCGCCGACGCGTTCTACGAAGCATCGATGGATACCGCGCAGGGCGGCAAGGCGATCCCGGTGATTTTCGGCATCGACGCCGTGCACGGGCAGAGCAACATCGTCGGCGCGACACTGTTCCCGCACAACATCGGCATGGGCGCCACGCGCAATCCGGAGCTGCTGCGCCGCATCGGCGAGATCACCGCGCTGGAAACCCGCGTCACCGGCATGGAATGGGCGTTCGCGCCGACCGTCGCGGTACCGCAGGACGATCGCTGGGGCCGCTCGTACGAAGGCTATTCGGAATCGCCCGACGTCGTGGCGAGTTTCTCCGCCGCGGTGGTCGAAGGCCTGCAGGGCAAGGTCGGTTCGAAGGACTTCCTCGACGGCCGCCATGTGATTTCCTCCGTCAAGCATTTCCTCGGCGATGGCGGCACCACCGACGGCAAGGACCAGGGCAACACGCAGCTGTCGGAAGCCGAACTGGTGCGCATCCACGCGGCGGGTTATCCGCCGGCGATCGCGGCCGGCGCGCAGTCGGTGATGGCCTCGTTCAACTCCGTCAACGGCGTGCGCATGCATGGCAACACGACGCTGCTGACCGATGTACTCAAGGGGCGCATGCAGTTCGGCGGCTTCGTCGTCGGCGACTGGAACGGCCACGGCCTGGTGCCGGGCTGCACCAGCACCAATTGCCCGGCCACGATCAACGCCGGGCTCGACATGGCGATGGCCTCCGACAGCTGGCGTGGCTTCTACGACACCACCCTTGCGGCGGTGAAGGCCGGCACGATCCCGATGGCACGGCTCGACGATGCGGTGCGCCGCATCCTGCGGGTGAAGTTCCGCCTCGGTCTGTTCGAGGCCGGCAAGCCTTCGCAGCGTGCGGTCGGCGGAAAGTTCGAACTGCTCGGTTCGCCCGAACATCGCGCCGTTGCGCGCCAGGCGGTGCGCGAATCGCTGGTGTTGCTGAAGAACCAGGGCGGCGTGCTGCCGCTGCAGCCGAAGCAGCGCATCCTCGTCGCCGGCGACGGCGCCAACGATGTCGGCAAGCAGGCCGGCGGCTGGACGCTCAACTGGCAGGGCACGGGCACCAAGCGTGCCGACTTCCCGAACGCGGACTCGATCTACGAAGGCATCGCCGCGCAGGCCAAGGCCGCCGGCGGCGAAGCGACGCTGTCGATCGACGGCAAGTACAAGCACAAGCCGGATGTCGCGGTCGTGGTGTTCGGCGAGAATCCGTACGCCGAATTCCAGGGCGACATCCCGCACCTGCTGTACAAGCCGGGCAACGACTCGGACCTGGAGATGATCAAGCGCCTGAAAGGCGAGGGCATCCCGGTCGTGGCGGTGTTCCTGAGCGGCCGTCCGCTGTGGATGAATCGCGAAATCAATGCCGCCGATGCTTTCGTCGCGGCATGGCTGCCGGGTTCGGAAGGCGCGGGCATCGCCGACGTGCTGCTGCGCAAGCCCGACGGCGGCGTGCAGTACGACTTCAAGGGCAAGCTCAGCTTCAGTTGGCCGCGCACCGCGGTCCAGTACGCCAACAACGTCGGGCAGAAGGACTACAACCCGCTGTTCCCGTTCGGCTTCGGCCTGACCTACGCAACCAAGGGCGACCTTGCGCCGCTGTCGGAGGATTCCGGCGTGACGGGCGGGCTGACCGAGCCCGGCACGTTCTACGCGCGCGGTCGCGTCACCGACGGAATGGCGATGCGCCTGACCAATGCGGCCGGCCAGGTCATCCAGGTGACGACGCTGCCGGCGGCGTTGCAGGACGACAGCCTCAAGGTGGTCGCGGTCGATCACGAAGCGCAGGAGGATGCGCGCCGCTTCACGTGGTCCGGTGCGCAGGCGGCGACGCTGTGGCTGGCGTCGCAGACGCCGCTCGACCTCGCACGCGAAACCAACGGCGACGTCATGCTGGTGCTGACGCTGAGGCCCGAGCAGGTGCCCGCGTCGGACATCGCGATCGGCGTCACCTGTGGCGGCACCTGCAAGGCCGCGGTGCCGATGCGCGAGACGCTGGCCGGATTGCCGGTGGGGCAGTGGACCACGGTGGGCGTACCGCTCAAGTGCTTCGCGCAGGCGGGCGCGGACACGGCCAAGCTCGACGCGGTGCTGCAATTGGAAACCGCCGGCAAGCTGCAGCTGTCGATCTCGCGCATCGCGCTAGGGGCTTCGAACGAGGCCAAGCACGTGGTCGCCTGCCCGCGCTGATGCGCGTTCCGGCCCATTGCGGGCGACCTCCGTGTCGCCCCGATCCTGACCCGATCGCCATCCCGGCGACGGGGTCGGGAAGCGGGCTGCTGCAGGCATCGAAAAGCCCTGTTCAGGCGGCCGAAAAGTTAGCGCTACCTTTACTTCTTCGATCCAAGGGCGTTCAGGGGACCGGGTTCGGCGCTCCTGGATCCTCTCCGCAGGCGCCTCACCAGCCAAGGAGCGAAAGCGATCGCGATTCCACATTTCCGCACTGCAGCAAGGCTTTTTCCGCATCGCTGGTAGAGTGCGTCCTACCCGCCGGGCCCAGATCGCCACTCATGACAATGCTGGTCGCTACTTCCAGTGATGGTCCCTCCTGCCACCGAAATGGTAGCGCTAACTTTTTTGGAGCCCGGGTTCACACCACCATGAGCGTGTCCTCGTGAGTCTGTTCGTCGGTCTGGACGTCGGAACCCAGAGCGTCAAGCTGGTCGCCTATGACCCGCAGGCGCGCCGCATCGTCGCCACCCACGGCCAGCCGCTGGAGCTGATCGCCGGCAACGATGGCAGCCGTGAGCAGCATGCGCAGTGGTGGATCGATGCGATCCGCAGTTGCTTCGCCCGTCTCGATCCCGCCCTGCGCACGCGCGTCGCGGCGATCGGCGTGTCCGGCCAGCAGCACGGTTTCGTGCCGGTGGACCGCGACGGCAACGTGCTCGCGCCGGCCAAGCTGTGGTGCGACACCAGCACCAGCGCCGAATGCGACGAGATCATGTCCGCCGTCGGCGGTGCACGCCGCAGCGTCGAACTCGCCGGCAATCCGATCCTCGCCGGCTACACCGCATCCAAGCTGCCGTGGACGCGCAAGCATCGTCCCGAGGTCTACGCGAAGCTCGCGTCGATCCTACTGCCGCACGACTACGTCAACTTCTGGCTGACCGGCGAGCGCTGGATGGAATACGGCGACGCCTCCGGCACGGGCTGGCTCGACGTGCGCACGCGCACCTGGTCGCGCGACATGCTCGCCGCGACCGATGCGCGCACCGATCTTTCCGCGATGCTGCCACCGCTGGTCGAGGCCGACAGCAGCGTCTTCATCTCGCGCGCGATCGCCGAGGAACTCGGCCTGCCGCGCGACGTGCGCGTGGCGGCCGGCGGCGGCGACAACATGATGGCCGCCATCGGTACCGGCAACGTCGCCAATGGCGTGCTGACGATGAGCCTGGGCACTTCGGGCACGCTGTTCGCCCACGCGGACCGGCCGGTCGTCGACGAGGACGCCGGCTGGGCCGCGTTCTGCTCGTCCACCGGCGGCTGGCTGCCGCTGATCTGCACGATGAACTGCACCGTCGCCACCGAGAACGTCGCGAAGCTGTTCGGTTTCAGCACGCGCGATGGCGATGCGGTGATGGCCGGCACGACGCCGGGCGCCGACGGGCTGGTGATGCTGCCGTTCTTCAACGGCGAACGCACGCCCGATCTGCCGAACGCGCGCGCCAGTCTGTCCGGCATGGACATGGGCAACCTCACCCGCGGCAACATGTATCGCGCCGCGATGGAAGGTGCGACGTACGCGCTGCGCAACGGCTTCGACGCGCTGCAGGCCAAGGGTCTGAGCTTCGACTCGATCCGCCTCACCGGCGGCGGCAGCCAGAGCGCGGCATGGCGGCAGATGGTCGCCGACGTGTTCGATCTGCCCGTGCAAGTGCCCGAACAGGCCGAAGGCGCCGCGTTCGGTGCCGCATTGCAGGCACTGTGGGCGCATTCGCGCGCGACCGGTGCGGCCTCCGACATCGCTGCCATCGCACGCGAACACGTGGGCGTCGACGAATCCGCCTCGGCGAAGCCGCAGGCCGACGCCGTCGCCGCCTACGCCACGCATTACCGGCAGTTCCTCCGACACCTCGGTTCGGCGCAGCAGCTCTACGGGCCTGCGTCGTCCGCGACCGCGCCGCGCTGACGCCCCCCACGCCAACGCCCCTTCCACTTCATCGACGAACGACTCCCACGAACATGAGCAAGCACTTCATCGGCGCCAAGGAATACTTCCCCGGCATTGGCCGCATCCCGTTCGAGGGACGCGATTCCGACAACCCGCTGGCCTTCAAGGTCTACGACGCCGACAAGAAGGTCGGCGGCAAGACGATGGCCGAGCACCTGAAATTCGCGGTGTGCTACTGGCACACCTTCACCAACGCCGGCCACGATCCGTTCGGCCCGGGCACGCGCAGGTTCCCGTGGGAAGGCGCGACGCCGATGCAGACGGCGGAGAACAAGGTCGACGCCGCGTTCGAGTTCATCACCAAGCTTGGCGTGCCGTACTACTGCTTCCACGATGTCGACCTGGCGCCGGATGCCGAGGACATCGGCCAGTACGAGAAGAACCTCAAGCACATGGTCGCGCTCGCCAAGGAGCGCCAGAACGCCACCGGCGTGAAGCTGCTGTGGGGCACGGCCAACCTGTTCTCGCATCCGCGCTACATGAACGGTGCGTCGACCAACCCGGACTTCAACGTCGTCGCGCGCGCCGCGGTGCAGGTGAAGGCCGCGATCGACGCGACCGTCGAACTGGGCGGCGAGCACTACGTGTTCTGGGGCGGCCGCGAAGGCTACGCCAGCCTCGTCAACACCGACATGAAGCGTGAGCTGGACCATTTCGCCCGCTTCCTGACGATGGCGCGCGACTACGGCCGCAGCATCGGCTTCAAGGGCTACTACCTCATCGAGCCCAAGCCGATGGAGCCGATGAAGCACCAGTACGACTTCGACAGCGCCACCGTCGCCGGCTTCCTGCAGCAGCACGGCCTCGAGAAGGACTTCAAGCTCAACATCGAAGCCAACCACGCCACGCTGTCGGGCCACACCTTCGAGCACGACCTGCAGGTCGCGTCCGACCACGGCCTGCTCGGCAGCATCGACGCCAACCGCGGCAATCCGCAGAACGGCTGGGACACCGACCAGTTCCCGACCGACCTGTACGACACCGTCGGCGCGATGATGGTCGTGCTGCGCCAGGGCGGCCTCGTCGGCGGCCTTAACTTCGACGCCAAGGCGCGTCGCGAGTCGACCGACATGGAAGACCTGTTCATCGCCCACATCGGCGGCATGGACGCGTTCGCGCGCGGACTGGAAGTCGCCCACTCGCTGCTCACCGCCTCGCCGTGGGAACAGTGGCGCAAGGAACGCTACGCCAGCTTCGACGGCGGCGCGGGCCTGGACTTCGCCAAGGGCAAGCTCGGCCTGGCCGACCTGCACGCGCTGGCGCTCAAGAACGGCGAGCCGGCGCAGGTCAGCGGCAAGCAGGAGCGTTACGAAAACCTATTCAATCAGCATCTGCTGCGCTGACGGTGCTGGAAGCCGCATGATGTGACGGGTGCCTTCCCGCCGCCGGAGCGGGAAGGCGCAGTCGAGGGGCACCGCAGTGCGCGGTGAGGGGTCCGGCCACAAACGACGAGTGCAAGCGAATGAACAGCGCCATGCTCGAAAGTGCCACGTCCGCGAACAACGCGGAGAACACCCGTTTCATCATCCTGGTCAGTTGCGTCGCCACCATCGGTGGCTTCCTGTTCGGTTTCGACAGTGGCGTCATCAACGGCACCGTCGACGGCCTGCAGCAGGCGTTCCAGTCGACCAAGGCCGGCCTCGGCTTCGAAGTCGCTTCCATGCTGCTGGGCTGTGCGATCGGCGCGTTCTTCGCCGGCCGTCTGGCCGACCGCTGGGGCAGACGCTCGGTGCTGATCATCTCGGCCGTGTTGTTCCTGATCTCCGCGCTCGGCTCGGGTGCGGCGAGCAGTTCGACGATGTTCGTCATCGCGCGCGTGATCGGCGGCTTCGCCGTCGGCGCGGCGAGCGTGATGTCGCCGGCCTACATCGCCGAAGTCGCCTCCGCGCGCTATCGCGGACGGCTGGCGACGGTGCAGCAGATCGCCATCATCGGCGGCCTGTTCAGCGCATTCCTCAGCAATTACCTGTTGGCCAAGACCGCCGGTGCGTCCACGCAACCGCTGTGGATGGGCCATGAAGCGTGGCGCTGGATGTTCTGGATGATGGCCATTCCGTCGGCACTGTTCCTGGTGCTGCTGCTGATCATCCCGGAAAGCCCGCGCTACCTGGTCGTGAAGAAGCGCAAGGCTGACGCGCTGGCGGTGCTCACGCGCCTGTACGGCGCAACGGAAGCGCAGACCAAGCTCACCGAGATCGATGCGTCGCTGTCCTCGGACCACCACCGTCCGCAGCTGTCGGACCTGGTCAACAAGGCGACCGGCAAGATCCGCCCGATCGTGTGGATCGGCATCGGCCTGGCGACGTTCCAGCAGCTGGTCGGCATCAACGTCGTGTTCTATTACGGCGCGGTGCTGTGGCAGGCGGTCGGTTTCTCCGAAAGCGACGCGCTGCTGATCAACGTACTGTCCGGTGCGCTGAGCATCGGCGCGTGCCTGGTGACGGTGCTGCTGATCGACCGCATCGGCCGCAAGCCGCTGCTGTGGATCGGCTCGGTCGGCATGGCCGTGTCGCTGGCGCTGATGACGTTCGCTTTCGCCACCGCATCGCTGGACGCGGGCGGCAAGCTGGTGCTGTCCGACGGCATGGGCACGCTGGCGCTGGTCGCGGCCAACGTCTACGTGATCTTCTTCAACGCCTCGTGGGGCCCGGTGATGTGGGTCATGCTCGGCGAGATGTTCCCGAACCAGATCCGCGGCTCGGGCCTGGCTGTCGCCGGCGCCGCGCAGTGGACCAGCAACTTCGCCATCACCGTGACCTTCCCGATCCTGCTGGCCGGTATCGGCCTGGCGGGCGCCTACGGCATCTACACCGTGGCCGCGATCGTGTCGGTGTTCTTTGTCCTCAAGTACGTCTACGAGACCAAGGGCAAGGAACTGGAGCAGATGGAAGGCTGACGCAACATGCGAAAGGCCACCGCCGCCAGGCGCGACGACGTTTCATCCGCCGCGCCTGGCCGGAGGTGCGACCGAATCGCGCGTGACCAGCTGATGCGCGATGACGTGGTCGACGACCACGCGCGTGCTCTTGTCCTTGCGGCGGATGTTGCGCAGCAGGATGTCGACGGCCGAGTCCGCCATCGCGGCGATCGGCTGGTGGATCGTGCTGAGCTCCGGCCACACGGTGGTCGCGGCGGACGTATCGTCGAATCCGACCACCGACAGGTCGCGCGGCACATCCAGTCCGCGCCGGTGCGCGACCGATACAACAGCCGCGGCCATGTCGTCGTTGCTGGCGAAGATCGCGGTCGGCGGCTTCTTGTGCGCGAGCAGTTTCTCCGCGGCTTCGAGGCCCGAGCGGTAGGTGAAGTAACCCTGCTGCACCAGCGAATGGTCGACCTCGATCCCGGCCTGCGAGTGCGCGGCCTGGAACCCTTCGTAACGGCGCGCGCTGGCGGTCTGGTTCGGATGGCCCTTGATGTAGCCGATGCGCGTGTGGCCGAGCGAGATCAGGTGCGCGGTGATCTCCTGGCTGGCGCGGAAATCGTCAATGCGCACGCTGGAGATTTCCTGGCTGAAGCGGCCCGATGCGATCGCGACTACCGGGATGCCGGCCGCCACCAGCTCCGACACCACCGCCTTGGATTCGCACAGCGGCGGCGGCAGGATCGCGCCGGCCACGCTCTTGCCAAGGGCGCGCGCGGCGTTGCGCTGCGCTTCGGCGTTGTAGTTGTCCCAGCTGTCGATCATCAGTTGCGCCGCCGTGCGCGCCGCGCCGCGCAGTGCGCCGACCAGCAACTCACGCAGATAGGCCGAGCTGGGGTTGGTGTAGATCAGCGCGATGCGCGTGTGCTGCGCCGCGGCGAGCGAACTGGCGGCGAGGTTGGGCGTGTAGTCCAGCTCCTTCACCGCGCGCATCACGCGTTCGCGCGTGGTGTCGCGGACCTTGCCCTGGCCATTGACGACGCGGGACACCGTCATCGGCGAAACGTTCGCCAGCGCGGCCACTTCGTCGATGGTGACGGCGTGTCCCTTGCGGCGAATGGATTTCCTGGTCTTCTCCAACGTTCCTTCCTTCTGTCGGCCTGCGGCAGAACGCAGCGCGCCAAGCAGGATGCGCCGCGCGTGCGATGCACCCCCATCAATACCGTGAAACAGGATTGCGCATGAGAGCTTTGCACATGGTACGGGCATACCGCCCGGCCGGCGACAGCGTACGTCAGGCCAAGGGGGCGATCCCGCGCCGGCTGGCCGGCCCGTTCCGACGCGCCGCCGCGGCGATGGTGCTGTGCCTGTGCACGACGCTGCTGCCCGCGTTCGCCGCCCACGCCGAGGACGGCTACGACCTGTGGCTGCGCTACCGCCCCATCGCGGGCGCGGAGTCCACCGGTTACCGCGCTCACGCGACCCGGCTCGTCGCCGGCGATGCCACGCCGACCCAGGCCGCGACGCGTGCAGAACTGCTGCGCGGCCTGTCCGGCCTGCTCGGCACCGAACCGGTCGTGGCAGCGGGCGTCGACGGCGATGGCACGCTCATCGTCGGGACGCCGGCCTCATCGAAGCCGATCGCTGCCCTGAAGCTGAAGACGAAGGACCTTGGCCGCGAGGGCTACCTCATCCGCAGCGTGCGCGTGGACGGACGTCCGGCCACGGTCATCGCCGCCAACGACGACATCGGTGCGATGTACGGCGCGTTCCACTACCTGCGCCTGTTGCAGACGCGCGCGCCGGTCGATGCGCTCGACATCCGTGAAGCGCCGCGCACGCAGCTGCGCATGCTCAACCACTGGGACAACCTCAATCGCCACGTCGAACGCGGATACGCCGGCGAATCGATCTGGGACTGGCACAAGCTGCCCGACTATCTCGACCCGCGTTATACCGACTACGCCCGTGCCAACGCGTCCATCGGCATCAATGCGACCGTGCTCAACAATGTCAATGCGAGCGCGCAGCAGCTGACGCCGATGTACATCGCCAAGGCGGCGGCACTGGCGAACGTGTTCCGTCCCTACGGCATCCGCGTGTTCCTGAGCGCGCGCTTCAGCGCGCCGGTGGAGATCGGCGGGCTCAAGACGGCGGACCCGCTCGATCCTGCCGTGCGCAAGTGGTGGGCCGACAAGGCCGACGAGATCTACCGCGCGATCCCCGACTTCGGCGGCTTCCTGGTCAAGGCCAACTCCGAAGGCCAGCCGGGTCCGCAGGACTACGGCCGCACCCACGCCGATGGCGCCAACATGATGGCCGACGCCGTGAAGCCGCACGGCGGAAAGGTCATCTGGCGCGCGTTCGTGTACTCGCACGAAACGCCGGACGACCGCGCCAAGCAGGCATACAACGAGTTCGTGCCGCTCGACGGCAAGTTCCGCGACAACGTGATGGTGCAGGTGAAGAACGGCGCCATCGACTTCCAGCCACGCGAACCGTTCCATCCGCTGTTCGGCGCGATGCCGAAGACACCGCTGATGATGGAATTCCAGATCACCAAGGAGTACCTCGGCTTCGCCACGCACCTGGCGTACCTTGGCCCGCTGTTCGAGGAAACGCTGGAAGCCGACACGCAGGTGCGCGGCCTGGGCTCGACGGTGGCGAAGGTCGTCGACGGCTCGCTGCACAAGTACGCACTGACAGGCATGGCCGGCGTCGCCAACATCGGCAGCGACCGCAACTGGAGCGGCTCCCATTTCGACCAGGCCAACTGGTACGTGTACGGCAGGCTCGCATGGAATCCGCACCTGTCGGCCCGCGACATCGCGCAGGAATGGACGCGGATGACGTTCTCCAACGACGCCGACGTCGTGCAGCCCATCGTCGGCATGATGATGGGATCGCGCGAGGCGGTCGTGGATTACATGACGCCGCTCGGCCTGCATCACCTGATGGGCCGCAGTCACCATTACGGTCCCGGCCCGTGGGTCGAAGGCGGCCCGCGCGCGGATTGGACCTCGGTGTACTACCACCGCGCGACGAAGGACGGCATCGGCTTCGATCGCACCACGCATGGCAGCGATGCGGTGTCGCAGTACGCGCCACCGGTCGCGCGCGCGTTCGACGACGCGGCGAAGACGCCGGAGCAGTTCCTGTTGTGGTTCCACCACGTCCCGTGGGACTACACGACGAAGTCCGGTCGCCCGCTGTGGGACGAACTGGTGCATCGCTATTCGCAAGGCGTCGGCTACGTCGGCGGCATGCGACATACCTGGAACGGTCTGCGCGGTCGCATCGACGCCGAGCGCCACGCACAGGTCGCCACATTCCTCGCGATCCAGGAGAAGGAAGCGAAGTGGTGGCGCGACGCAAGCATCGCCTACTTCCAGACGTTTTCGCAGCGTCCGCTGCCGGAAGGCGAAGCGCCGCCGGAGCATCCGCTCGAATACTACGAATCCCTCGAATTTCCGTTCGCCCCGGGGAATGGCTGACATGGGAACCGCACGTCTCGCGCCACTGCTCGGCGCACTTTTCGCCGCCACCGCCTTAGCCGCGCCCGCAGCCGAAGGGCAGGGTACGCCGCTGCTGCACACGATGTTCCAGGACCATGCGGTGCTGCAGCGGGAACAGCCGATCCGTGTGTATGGCCGTGCCAAGGCTGGCGAGGAAGTTACCGTCGCGCTCGCCGGAAAGCGCGCGCGTGCGCGCGCCGACGCCGACGGTCGCTGGAGCGCCACGTTGCCGGCGATGAAAGCCGGCGGCCCGTACACGCTCAGTGCGAGCGCAGCGGGCACGACGCAGAACGTCAGCGACGTACTGGTCGGCGACGTGTGGCTGTGCTCGGGTCAGTCGAACATGGAACTGCAGGTATGGCGCTCGCTCGATGCGCGCGCGGAGATCGCCGGCGCCTCCAGCGACACGATCCGCCTGCTCACCGTTCCGCAGAACGGCGCGTCGACGCCGCAGGAGACCTTCGCCACGCCGGTGAAGTGGACGGCCACCAGCCCCGACACGATCCGAGACTTCTCCGCGGCCTGCTACTACTACGCGCGCGAACTGCAGAAGACCGTCAACGTGCCGATGGGCCTGGTCAATGCCGCGTGGGGCGGTTCGCGCATCCAGGCCTGGACGAGCGGCGACGCGTTGCGTTCGACCGGCCTGTACAACGACGAACTCGACGTGCTCGCGCAGTACGCGACGGATGAAGTCGGCGCAGTGGGTCGCTGGGGCGACATCTGGACGCGCTGGTGGAAGGCACGCGCTGACGCGAAGCCCGGTGACGAGCCGTGGAGCGCGTCCTACGTCCCTGGTAAGGAGTGGCGCACCGCACCGCGCGAGCTCGGCGCGTGGGAGCGCTGGGGCGTTGCCGACCTCGCGGCGTTCGACGGCATGGTCTGGTACCGCACGACGGTGAAGCTGACCGCGCAGCAGGCGCAACAGGAGGCGACGCTCGCGCTCGGCCCTGCCGACGAAGTGGACATGACGTGGGTGAACGGCACCGCCGTCGGCAGCACCTACGGCGCCGGCAGCGGTCGCGAGTACGTGCTGCCGCGCGGCCTGCTCAAGGCGGGCGAGAACAGCGTCGTCGTCAACGTGCTTGACACGTACCGCGATGGCGGCCTGTCCGGTCCGGCGTCGGTGCACCTGCTGCGCTTCAAGGACGGTTCGACCGCACCGCTGTCGAGCCCGTGGAAGTACCGCACGGTTCCCGGCAGCGATTCGCCGCCGCGCGCGCCGTGGCAGACCGCGGCGGGTCTGTCCACGCTATACAACGGCATGATCGCGCCGCTTGGCCGCTACAACCTGCGCGGCATGCTCTGGTACCAGGGCGAATCCAACACCTTCGAAGCGCAGCGATATCGCGACCTGCTGCGCACGCTGCGCGACGACTGGCGCGGCCGCTTCGGCAAGGACACGCCGCTGACCATCGTGCAGCTCGCCGGCTACGGCTGGCCGAAGTCGAAGCCCGACGAAAGCGGCTGGGCGTCGCTGCGCGAATCGCAGCGCATCGTCGCCAATGAAGATGCGCACAGCGGTCTCGTCGTCACCATCGACATCGGCGACCACTACGACATCCATCCGCCGAACAAGCAGGAAGTCGGTCGTCGCCTCGCGCGTGTCGCGCGCCATGTCGTTTACGGCGAGAAGCTTCCGCCGTCGGGTCCGGTGCCGCTGTCCGCGCGTCGTGCGGACGATGCGGTCGTGGTGACGTTCGGCGACAACACCGGCGATCTCGTCGGACAGGGCGCCGACGGCCCCATCGGTTTCGAACTGTGCGGCGCGCAGCCGGGCTCGTGCGCCTACGCCGAAGCGAAGGCATGGGGCAACACCGTCACCCTGCGTGCGCCGAATGCGCACGACGCCACACGCGTGCGCTACTGCTGGGCCGATGGTCCGGTGTGCACGCTGTTCGACGGCGCGAACCTGCCCGCCGGACCCTTCGAACTCAACCTTCCCACCGCCTCTTCCGACGACCACGCACGATGAACGCCCCCACTGCTTCCGAACAGTCACGCCACGGTTCCGCACGCGATCGCGAGATCGTCGATGCGAAGGTCATCGTCACCTGCCCGGGCCGCAACTTCGTCACGCTCAAGATCACCACGCGATCAGGCATCACCGGCCTGGGCGATGCCACGCTCAACGGCCGCGAACTCGCCGTCGCGTCGTACCTGCAGGACCACCTCGTGCCGAACCTGATCGGCCGCGACGCCGGTCGCATCGAGGACATCTTCCAGTTCTTCTATCGCGGAGCCTACTGGCGTCGCGGTCCGGTCACGATGACCGCTATCGCTGCGGTCGACGTGGCGCTGTGGGACATCCTCGGCAAGATGGCGGGCCTGCCGCTGTACCAGCTGCTCGGCGGACGCTCGCGCGAAGGCGCGCTGGTGTACGGCCACGCCAACGGCCGCGACATCGAAGAGGCCAGCGACGAAGTCGGCAAGTACATCGAGAAGGGCTTCCTCGCGGTGCGTGCGCAATGCGGCGTTCCGGGCGTGAAGAAGGCCTACGGCATCTCCACCGGTGGCAAGCCATACGAACCGGCCGAGAGCGAACTGCCGGCCGAAACCGTGTGGAACACGCCGAAGTACCTCGACGTCGTGCCGAAGCTGTTCGAGCGCCTGCGCACCGACCACGGCAACGACGTCGAACTGCTGCACGACGTCCACCATCGCCTCAGCCCGATCGAAGCCGCGCGGCTTGCCCGCAGCCTCGAGCCGTACCGTCTGTTCTGGCTGGAGGATTCCACGCCGGCCGAGAACCAGAAATCCTTCGAACTGATCCGCCAGCATTCGGTCACGCCGCTCGCGGTGGGCGAGGTGTTCAACTCGATCTGGGACTGCAAGCACCTGATCGAGAACCAGCTGGTCGACTACATCCGCACCACCATCGTGCACGGCGGCGGCATCAGCCACGTGCGACGCATCGCCGACTTCGCCGCGCTGCACCAGGTGCGCACCGGCTTCCACGGCGCCACCGATCTGTCGCCGGTGTGCATGGGCGCGGCGCTGCACTTCGACACGTGGGTGCCGAACTTCGGTATCCAGGAATACATGTTCCACTCCGACGAGACCAACGAGGTCTTCCCGCACGACTACACGTTCCGCGACGGCCGCCTGCATTGCGGCGAAGCGCCGGGCCACGGAGTGGACATCGACGAGAAGCTGGCCGCCCGTTACCCATACGCGCCGAAGCAACTGCCGATCGCGCGGCTGGAAGATGGCTCGATGTGGGACTGGTGAGGTACGCATGAAGCGGATCGGAACGGTGTTGTCCCTGATGCTCGCCATCGCGCTGCCCGCGACGGCGGCCGAGCCCGTGCTGTTCGACTGGTTCGAGTATCGCGGCCACGATCGCGCCTTCGAACAACCGCTTCCGCCGCACCACTACCGCAACCCGATCCTCGCCGGCTTCTATCCGGACCCGAGCATCGTGCGCGCGCGCGGCAAGTTCTACCTGGTGAACTCCACGTTCTCGTACTTCCCGGGCATTCCGGTGTTCGAGAGCGACGACCTGGTGCACTGGACGCAGATCGGCCACGTCATCGACCGGCCGTCGCAGCTCGACTTCGATGGGCTGGGCATGTCGCGCGGCGTGTTCGCGCCGACGATCGAGTATCACGACGGCACCTTCTACGTGGTCAACACCGCGGTCGACAACGGCGGGAACTTCATCGTCACCGCGAAGGATCCGGCCGGTCCGTGGTCCGATCCGATATGGCTGAAGACCATCGACGGCATCGACCCTTCGCTGTTCTTCGACGACGACGGCAAGGTCTACCTGCTCAACAACGACGCGCCGGAAGGCACGCCGCTGTACGACGGACATCGCGCGATCTGGATGCAGGAACTCGAACGCACGACGTTCAAGCCCGTCGGGCCGCGCAAGGTGCTGCTCAACGGCGGCGTCGACCTGTCGACGAAACCGATCTGGATCGAAGGGCCGCACCTGTACAAGCGCGAGGGCTGGTACTACCTGGTCTGCGCCGAAGGCGGCACCGGACCGCAACACTCGCAGGTCGTCTCGCGCAGCCGTTCGCCGTGGGGGCCGTTCCAGCCGTACGCGGGCAACCCGATCCTCACCCAGCGCGACCTTCCCGACGATCGTGCCGATGCCATCACCAACGCCGGCCATGCCGATCTGGTCGAGGGTACGGATGGCAGCTGGTGGGCCGTGTTCCTGGCCAGTCGTGCGTACGACCGCGTGCACTACAACACCGGTCGCGAAACCTTCCTGCTGCCGGTGACGTGGAAGGATGGCTGGCCGACGATCCTCGACTACGGCAAGCGCATTCCGCAGGTTGCGCCGTCGCCCGTATTCGCCCGTAGCGATGCGACGCAGGCACCGCTGTCGGGCAACTTCACCTGGCGCGACGACTTCGACAGCAAGTCGCTCGATGCGACGTGGATGTTCGCGCGCGTGCCGAAGCAGCCGTGGGCGGACGTCGCCGCGCATCCGGGCCGGCTCGCGATCCATCCGCTGGGCGAAAGGTTGGACACGCTGCGAAATCCGTCGTACCTCGCGCGCCGCCAGCAGCATCTCGCATTCGAGGCGAGCACGGCGATGGCGGTACCGAAGGACGACGGTGTTGAAGCGGGCCTCGCTGCGTTCCAGAACGAGCGTCACTGGTTCACCTTCGTCGCGCGTCGCGCCGCCGACGGCGTCCACGTGTCGCTGCGCAAGCGGAAGGGCGAAGCGACGACCACGCTCGCGAGCGCGACGCTGCCCGCGACGACGCGCGAACTGAAGCTGAAAGTGCAGGCCGATGCAGGCGACTACTCGTTCGCCTACGACGGTGGATCGGGATGGACGTGGCTGAAGCAGGACGAAGACGGCACGGTGCTGAGCACCGACGTCGCCGGCGGTTTCATCGGTGCAACGGTGGGGCCCTATGCGCGCATCGTGCGCGACGACCAGTGAGGAGAGGGACATGCGGAACGGAACACCTCGTACGAACACGCGCCCGCTGCGCACGGCAATCGCGGTCGCGCTGCTGATCGCATCCAGCGCTGCTACGAGTTCGCAGCCAGCTCCGCCGCCGCCGAAGGGAAGCGAGCCCTGGCTCGACACGTCGCGCAGCTTCGAACAGCGCGCCGCGGACCTGGTGTCGCGCATGACGCTGGAAGAGAAGGCCGCGCAGATGGCGAACGGCGCGCCGGCAATCCCGCGCCTGGGCGTGCCCGCCTACGACTGGTGGAACGAGGCGCTGCACGGCGTCGCACGCGCAGGCGCGGCGACGGTGTTTCCGCAGGCGATCGGCATGGCGGCGACGTTCGACACGCCGCTGATGGCGCAGATCAGCACCGTCATCAGCGACGAAGCGCGCGCCAAGCACCACGAGTTCTTCCGCAACGGTCAGCACGGCCGCTACCAGGGCCTCACGTTCTGGTCGCCGAACATCAACATCTTCCGCGACCCGCGCTGGGGCCGTGGACAGGAAACCTACGGTGAGGATCCCTACCTGACGGCACGCATGGGCGTGACGTTCGTGAAGGGGCTGCAGGGCGACGATCCGAAGTACCGCAAGCTCGATGCCACCGCCAAGCACTTCGCCGTGCACAGTGGTCCGGAAGCCGACCGACACACGTTCGACGCGCGCCCGAGCGAGCGCGACCTGCGCGAGACCTACCTGCCGGCCTTCGAAGCGTTGGTGAAGGAAGGCCAGGTCGATGCGGTCATGGGCGCGTACAACCGCGTCTATGGCGAGTCGGCCAGCGCGAGCAAGTTCTTGCTGCAAGACACGCTGCGCCGCGATTGGGGCTTCAAGGGCTACGTCGTGTCCGATTGCTGGGCCATCGTCGACATCTGGAAGCACCACAAGATCGTCGCGACGCCCGAGGAGGCCGCCGCGCTCGCGGTGAAGAACGGTACCGAACTGGACTGCGGCGACACCTATGCGCCGTCGCTGCCGGTCGCGGTGCGCAAGGGACTGATCGCCGAATCCGAAGTCGACAAGGCGCTGGTCCAGCTGTTCACCGCGCGCATGCGCCTGGGCATGTTCGACCCGCCCGAGCAGGTGCGCTGGGCGCGCATCCCGTACTCGGTCAACCAGGCACCCGAGCACGACGCGCTGTCGCGCAAGGTCGCTCAGGAATCGATCGTGCTGTTGAAGAACGACGGCGTGCTTCCTCTGTCGCGCGAGACGAAGCGGATTGCCGTCGTCGGCCCGACCGCCGACGACACGATGGCGCTGCTGGGTAACTACTACGGCACGCCGGCCGCGCCGGTGACGATCCTGCAAGGCATCCGCGACGCCGCGCCGAACGCGCAGGTCGTGCATGCGCGCGGCGTCGACCTGGTCGAAGGCCGCGACGATCCCGCCGCGACGCCGCTGATCGAGCCGCAATACCTGCGCCCGGCCAAGGGCTCGACCGAGCGTGGCCTGCGCGGCGAATACTTCCGCTCGCGCGATCTGTCGGGCGCGCCCGCGCTGGTGCGCGTGGATTCGCAGATCGGCTTCCGCTGGGATCGCGGTTCGCCGACCGACAACCTGATGGCGCGTGGCGAAGCGCACGGTGGCCAGTCCGTGCCGGCCGACAACTTCAGCATCCGCTGGAGCGGACAGCTGCTGCCACCGGTGTCGGGTACGTACCAGATCGAAGCGGCCGCGAACGACGGCTTCCGTCTGTACGTCGACGGCAAGCTGCTGCTGGACCACTGGGACAAGAGCGATCGCCTGCGTGCCGACAGCGTCAGCGTGAAGCTTGATGCTGGCCGTGCGTACGACCTGCGCCTGGAGTACTACGAAGAAGAGCGCGACGCGGGCGTCCGCCTGGCGTGGCGCATGCCGGGCGCGAAGCCGCCGTTCGAGGAAGCGGTACAGGCCGCGCGCGATTCGGACGTGGTGGTCTTCGTTGGTGGTCTCACCGGCGACGTCGAAGGCGAGGAAATGACGGTCAACTATCCGGGCTTCTCCGGCGGCGATCGCACCGACACGCGCCTGCCTGAAACGCAGCGCAAGCTGCTCGAAGCGCTGCACGCGACCGGCAAGCCGGTGGTGATGGTACTGACCACGGGTTCGGCCCTGGCCGTGGACTGGGCGAAGCAGAACCTGCCCGCGATCCTGGTCGCCTGGTATCCAGGCCAGCGTGGCGGCAACGCGGTGGCCGACGTGCTGTTCGGCGATACGAATCCGGCGGGTCGTCTGCCGGTCACGTTCTACAAGGCGGACGAAAAGCTGCCGGCATTCGACGACTACGCGATGCGCGGACGCACGTACCGCTACTTCGAAGGCGAACCGCTGTACGCGTTCGGCCACGGCCTGTCGTACACCACGTTCGACTACGGCAACCTCAAGCTCGACCGCGAGCGCGCTGCGTCGTCGCAGGCGATTAAGGTCACGCTGGACGTGAAGAACACCGGCACGCGTGCAGGCGACGAGGTCGTGCAGCTCTACCTGAAGCCGGTCGATCCGAAGCATGAACGCGCACGCAAGGAGATGCGCGGCTTCCAGCGCATCCACCTCGCGCCGGGCGAGTCGCGCACCGTCACGTTCGACATCACGCCGGCGAAGGATCTGCGCACCTGGGACGAGAACCGCGACGCGTACTCGGTCGACCCGGGCAGGTACGAGGTGCAGGTCGGTGCGTCGAGCGCGGACGTGCGCGCGACGAAAACCCTGACCGTGACGAAATGACCGTCGCAACGGAGGCGTGCGCCGCCTTCGGTCGCACAGGCTGTCGTCCCCGCGCAGGCGGGGATCCAGCCTGACGGCGCATCACCCCGGATTCCCACTTGCGCGGGAATGACAGCTGCTACAGCGACACCCACCCGATCACGAACGACCCAGACCGAAATCCCGATGCAACGCCTCAGCAACGCCACGCTTCCGCAGCTCCCTTCCACCATCGCACGTCCAGCCTACGACCGCACGACGACGCGCATCGGCATCGTCCACCTCGGCGCGGGCGCGTTCCATCGCGCGCACCAGGCGGTGTATGTCGACGACCTGTTGGCCGACGAGCCCGACTGGGCGATCTGTGGCGTCTCGCTCAACAGCCGCGACGTACGCGATGCCCTCCAGCCGCAGGACGGCCTCTACGCCTTGGCGCTGCTGGACGAACAGCCGAAGTTGCGCGTTATCGGGTCCATCCGTGAAGTGCTCGCCGCGCGCGAGCAGGGTGCGCAGGTGCTGGAGCGCCTAGCCGATCCGAACGTCCGCATCGTCACGCTCACGGTCACCGAGAAGGGATACTGCCTCGCCGGCGACAACCTCGACCTGATGCATCCGGACATCGCCAGCGACCTCGCCTCGCCGCGTACGCCGATCAGCGCGGTCGGCTACGTCGTCGAAGGCCTGCGATTGCGTCGTGAGCGCGGAGTTGCGGCATACACCGTGCTCAGCTGCGACAACCTCGCCGACAACGGCGGAAAGATGCGTCGCGCGGTGCTGCAGTTCGCCGAGCGCCTCGATGAAGAGCTGGCGCTGTGGATCGCTGGCCATGCGACGTTCCCGCGTTCGATGGTGGACAGCATCACGCCCGCCACCGACGACGCGCTGCGCGAACGCCTCCGTGCGCAACTCGGATGCGACGACGCGTGGCCGGTGCAGCGCGAGCGCTACACGCAATGGGTGGTGGAGGACGCGTTCTGCAACGGCCGCCCGAAGTTCGAGCGCGTCGGCGTGACGATGAGCGACGAGATCGCCGGCTACGACAAGGCCAAGCTGCGCCTGCTCAACGCGCCGCATTCGACGCTCGCCTACCTCGGTTCGCTGCTCGGCATCGACACCGTCGCGCAGGCGATGGCGACGCCGGTGCTGGCGGACTTCGTCGAGCGCCTGATGCGCGGATCCATCGCGCCGAATGTCGCCGCGCCGCGCGGCTTCGATGCGCAGGCCTACATCGGTGCGATTCTGGAACGCTTCCGCAATCCGGCGATCCAGCACCGCCTGTCGCAGATCGCGTGGGACGGCTCGCAGAAGTTGCCGGTACGACTGCTCGGCACGATCTCCGATGCGCTCGCTGCAGGACGTTCGATCGACGCGCTGTGCCTTCCCGTCGCCGGGTGGATGCACTTCGTGCGGCGCCAGTCGCGCGATGGCGTCGCGCTGGTCGATCCGCTCAACGCGGTGCTCTCGCGCATCGGGCGGGCGGCGAACGGCGATGCGGGCGATGTCGGGGTATTCCTTGCGCTCGACACGGTGTTCGGCCCGTTGGCGCGCAATGAGGCCTTCGTTGCGCCGCTGCGCGCGGCGTACCTGACGCTCGGCGATGCATCGCCAGCGACGGTGGCGCGGGCGCTGTCCAACGCATGACGGTTCAGGGTCGCGCGGTTCGCTCCTCTTCCGGCCGCGCGATCCATTTTTCCTTCCGGTGCGGTACCGGCGCCTAGCGTCCGATGCCGCGCACCTTCGTTTGCACGCGCGCGACGAAGGTGTGTGAGGTCAGGTACAGCATGCCGTCGTCGCCGAAGGCGCAGTTGGACACGCGTGCGCCGGTTTCGATGAAGCCAAGGCGCTTGCCGTTCGCATCCATCACCAGCAGCCCACCCGGTGCACTGGCGAACAGGTGTCCGTCGCTCGACACCGCCAACCCGTCCGGTGCGCCGGACGCGCCAGCGGCGATCAGGTCGGACGCATCCGCGAGCACGCGCGAGTCGAGCGCATCCCCGCGCGCGTCGAGCCGATAGGCCTTCCAGATCGGTCGTTTCGGATCGGAGTTCGCGACGTACAGCGTGCGCTCGTCGGGCGAGAGCGCGACGCCGTTGGGAAAGCGCAGCTCGCCGTCGATGAGGTGGACCGAACCGTCCGGATCGAGCCGGTACACACCATTGACCGGCTGCTCCTTCAGTGGCGACTCGTTGATGCCTTTCAGGCCGTACGGCGGATCGGTGAAGAACACCGCGCCGTCGCTGCGACGGATGACGTCGTTGGGACTGTTGAGGCGCTTGCCCTGGTACATCGCGGCGAGCGTGGTCTTGCGCTTCGTCGCCGGGTCGAGCCGCGCGATGAGTCGCGTGCCCGAGTCGGCGAGCAGCACCGTGCCCTGCGGTTCGACGTCGAGTCCGTTAGCCCCCGCCTCGCGCAGGCCTTCCACGTCGCTACCCGCGTAGCCCGAAGGCTTGAGGAACACCGACGTGCCCTCGCGCGGCGACCAGCGGTACATGGTGTTTCCGGGCACGTCGTTGAACAACAGGTAGCCGTCGCGCATCCACAGCGGACCTTCGGCCCAGGCGAATCCTTCGGCGATCCGCTCGACGCGCACATTGGACGCAAGGATGGCGTCGAACGCAGGGTCGTACGAACTCACGCGTCCGATCGCCTCGTGGTTGCGCGTATCGATCGCCGGTGCGCATGCAGTGGCGGCGACCAAGGCAGTAGCAAGCAGCAGGGTGCGGAATGTCGTGTTCATCACCGGACCTCCAACGCGATGTCGTCGCCCTGCAGGCCAGACGCTGTGGCGTGCAGCGTGACCTTGCCGCTGCGGCCGGGAATGGCGCGCAGGATCACCAGTGCCGCACCGCTGAAGGCGCGACGTTCGTGCGACGGGAATGCTTCCATGTCGGTCGGATCGCCGTTGTCGGTGGCGACGATCTCTGCCGGGCCGTCGACGGTGAAGGCGATCCGGTTGGCTGCCGTCGGTGCGACGCGTCCCGCGGTATCGAGCACACGCACGCTCACGAACGACAGGTCTTTGCCGTCGCCCGCGATCGCGCGGCGGTCGGCCGACATCTCCAGCTTTGCGGCCGCGCCCGCCGTGCGCGTACTCGCGCCAGCCCACGGCTTGCCGTTACGGTAGGCCTGCACGCGCAACTCGCCGGGCTGGTACACCACGTCGTCCCAGCGCAGACGATATTCGAACGGGGCCTTCTTCCTGCGTCCCTGCGAGACGCCATTGACGAAGAGTTCCGCTTCGTCGCCCGACGTGAACACATGCACCGGCGTGACCTGGCCCTCGCGGCCCGGCCACGTCCAGTGCGGCAGCAGATGCGCCATCGGCAGATCGGGTCGCCAGCGCGCCTGGTAGAGGTAGTAGCGATCCTTCGGGAAACCGGCCAGATCGACGATGCCGGAGTACGAACTGCGCGAGTCGTAGTACGGCGTGGGTTCGCCGAGGTAATCGAAGCCGGTCCACACGAACTCGCCCGCAACGTAGGGATGGCGGTCCAGGCTGGCGAACACCTTGTCGGCGCTGGATCCGAAATCCACCGCATGCAGCTCGTACGCGCTGACCTGACGGATCGACGAGTCGCCGCCGCGGCCATCGCGCACCGGCGCGCTGATCGCCTTCTCGACGGGGAACAGATACACGCCGCGACTGCTCAACGCTGATGCGGTCTCTGTGCTGACGATGGCCTTGTCGGGGAACGCGGCGTGGAAACCGGGGTACTGAGGCGGCGTGCGGATGCGCTCGGTGCCTTCGAACTCCGGATCCTGGCGGATGCCTTCACCCTGGTAGTTCAGGCCGATCACGTCCAGCGCACCCGGCAGCGGCATGTCGGGCTTGGCCCAGTTCATCGCATTGATGGTCGGACGCGTCGGGTCTTCCTCGCGCACGATGGCGTGCAGGCGACGTGCGATCGCTGCGCCCTCCTCTCCGGTGTACTGCTCGCCGACCTCGTTGCCCACGCTCCACAGCACGATGGAAGGATGGTTGCGGTCGCGGCGCAGCATCGCGCGCAGGTCGGGCTCGTGCCAGTCGGGGAAGATCAGGTGGAAGTCGAGCGGCGTCTTCCTGCGTTCCCACGAATCGAACACTTCATCGACCACGAGCAGGCCCATGCGGTCGGTGAGTTCGAGCAGTTCAGGCGCCGGCGGGTTGTGCGCCATGCGCACGGCGTTCGCGCCCATGTCCCGCAGGATCTCCAGCTGGCGCTCCGCGGCGCGCACGTTGAACGCCGCGCCGAGCGCACCGAGGTCGTGGTGGTTGTTCACGCCGCGGATGACGATGCGCTCGCCGTTGATGAACAGGCCTTCGTTCGCATCCAAGCGGATCGAGCGGATGCCGAACGGCGTCTCCATGCGATCGACGACGCGACCGTCGCGCGTGACGGTGCTGACGGCGACGTAGCGGTTCGGGTGCTGCGTCGGTGGCGGACCCCACAGCCGTGGGCGGGCGAGGGTGGTCGACGCGGAAAGCGTCGCGCTCGATCGTCCCGCGACTCGGGCACGTCCGCCGTCGATGCGTGCGACGGCGTGCCCGCTGCGGCGGCCCGCATCGTCCAGCGCGAACAGCTCGGTCGCGACGGACACGTCCGCGCCTTCGTGCGAGTCGTTGTCGATGGACACATCGATCGCGATCGTCGCGCGCTCCTTCGACACCTGCGGCGTGCTAACGCGCGTGCCCCAGTGAGCGACGTGCACCGGGCCGGTCTTCACCAGCCAAACGTTGCGATAGAGGCCCGCGCCGGGATACCAGCGCGCCGAATCCGGCGGATTGTCGAGGCGGATCGCGAGCTGGTTCGTTCCGCCAGGCACCGCATAAGGCGTGAGGTCCACGCGCCACGAGTTGTAGCCGTAAGGCCACCCACCGACGAGGCGGCCGTTGAGCCACACCGTCGCGTACGACATCGCACCGTCGATGTCGAGGAAGATCGAACGACCGCGATCGCTCGCGGGAATGTCGAGCGTGCGTCGATACCACGCCGCACCCCAGGTCTGCAGGCGACCCATGCCGCCGTACGGACCGTCCTTCAGGAACGGGCCGGCGATGGCCCAGTCGTGCGGCAGCGTGACGCGCTGCCAGCCGCTGTCGTCGAAACGGGATTGCACGAATGCGGATTCGCTGCCGGGATCAGCGGCAGGCCGCACGTGGCGACGCGCGGGGTCGCGGATCAGCGCGTTCGCGCTCGGCAGGATCCACGGCTTGAGCACCCGCTCGCCGCGCGCGCGCACCTTCGCGGCCTCTTCCGGCTTTGCATCGGCATCCTTGCTGTCGGTACTCGCGGCGATCTCGGGGCGTACGTCGTAGTCGAGGCCGGCAACACCGGCGGGATCGCCACGATGGAAGCGCCAGTCGTCGTTGATCGAAAGGCGCTCACGAGGAACGTCGCTGGCGATGGCTGCGGCGATTGGCAGCAGTCCCAGCAACGAAACACAGACGATCGACAGTGCCTTCCACCAACTGTCCCGATGCATCGCCACGGAATCCCGTTGCATGAAGCTGTCATCCCCGCGCAGGCGGGGATCCAACCGTGAGGGCCCGGATGGCTGGATTCCCGCCTTCGCGGGCATGACAGCAATGAGCTCCATCGCCGTCCATTTCGTCACAGCCGATACGCCTGCTTCGGCAAGCGATACGCGAGATCCGTCGCGACTTCCATCGCTTCGTCCTCGTCCATGCGGTGTTCGGCGACCAGCTTGGCGAGGAATGCGCAGTCGATGCGACGCGCAACATCGTGGCGTGCGGGAATCGACAGGAACGCACGCGTGTCGTCGTTGAAGCCGATCGTGTTGTAGAAGCCGGCGGTGCTCAGCGTCTGCTCGCGGAAGCGCCACATGCCTTCCGGCGCATCGTGGAACCACCACGCCGGGCCGAGGAACAGCGATGGATAGTGGCCGGCGAGCGGACCGAGCTCGCGGCTGTAGGTGCTTTCGTCCAGCGTGAACAGGATGACGGTCAGACGCGGATCGTTGCCGAAGCGGTCGAGCATCGGCTTGAGCGCATGCACATATTCGGTGCGCAACGGGATGTCCGCGCCCTTGTCGCGGCCGTGGCGTTCGAACAGCCCGGCGTTGTGGTTGCGGAAGCAACCCGGATGGATCTGCAGGACGAGCCCGTCGTCCAGGCTCATCGCGGCCATCTCGGTGAGGATCTGCGCGCGAAACAGTTCGGCTTCCGTGGCACTCGCCGCGCCGCGCACGACCTTGTCGAACAGCCGGCGCGACTCGTCCGTGGACAGGTTGGCGGTGGCGGCGGTGGGATGGCCGTGGTCGGTCGACGTCGCGCCCATCGACGCGAAGAACGCGCGACGCTGGCGATGCGCGCGCAGGTAGCCGTCCCAGCTGTGAACGTCCTCGCCGGTGATCTCGCCGAAGCGTTCGAGCGAGGCGGCGAACTCTTCATGCTCCGGATCGACGACCGGGTCGGGGCGGTATGCCGTGATCACGCGGCCATTCCAGCCGCTGTCGCGGATCGTCGCGTGGTGTTCCAGCGGATCCAGCGGCGACTCGGTGGTGGCGATGACCTCGATGTTGAAGCGCTCGAACAGGGCGCGCGGCAGGAACTGCGGCGTCTGCAGCGCCGCGGTGATGCGGTCGTAGTAGTCGTCGGCGGTGCCCGCGTCCAGCTTCGTGCGCAGACCGAACACGTCGTGGAAGACATGGTTGAGCCACATCGACGATGGCGTGCCGCGGAACAGGTGGAAGTTCTCCGCGAACAGGCGCCACGCCGCGCGCGGATCCACGTTCGCACGCGACCCATCGCGACGCGTGATTCCAAGCGCATCCAGCGCGATGCCCTGGCTATGGAGCATGCGGAACACGTAGTGATCGGGAACCAGGAGAAGCTCGGTCGCGTTGGCGAACGCCGCGTTGCCGGCGAACCACGCGGGATCGGTGTGGCCGTGCGGGCTGACGATCGGTAGGTGCGCGACCTGCGCGTACAGTCGGCGCGCAATCTCGCGCTGCGTCGGATCGGACGGAAACAAACGGTCTTCGTGCAGCGTCAGCGGTTGTGGGGTTGCGTTCATGACGGCGGTGTCTTGTGCGGATGTCGATTCGTGGATCGGTGGGCGGTGGTGTCAGCGGCGTTGGCTTTCGGGCGTTCCGAGGTAACTCTCGCGAGGCGTGCCGCGCACCAGTTCGATGCGCTGGAAGACCAGCCCCCGATCGATCGCCCACAGCGTGAGGGTCTGGTTGCCGCCATCCACGCGATGGCGCGAGCGGGCGACCTGCACGCTGTCGCGGACGGCGTCTTCCCATGCGGCGAAGTCTGCATGGCCGGGCGTTGGATCGGCCTTCACGGTGACGATGCGCGGTGGCTCATCGCCTACGGCCACGGCATAGCGCAGGCCGCCGCGATTCTGGACATCGAGTGCGGGCGACATCGTGACGCGGACTTCGACCTCGCCGGATGCCTGCAGGTGAACCGGATACTCCAGACGTGCCGCGCCGGCTTCCGGCAGGCGGGGCTGCGCGTTCGAGGGCAGGGTGGTCACACCCGAGAGTGTGCGTCCCAGGTTCGGGATCGTGGTCCAGCGCTGGTCCGGACCATCGACGGCGCGCGAATGGTGCTGCGCCTCGATGACGATACGACCAACGCTTTCGATGAAGCCGCGGATATCGGCATCGGACGCGGGTTTGCGTACTGGCACCTCGACGACCACCTCCTCACGCCCACCGCGCACGGTGAGCGTGGCGAGGTGTTCGCCCACCGGCACCGCGTTCCAGTCGATTGCGACGCGCAGCGTGCGCTCGTCGGCGATCGCGCCGGATGCGGGTTCGAGGCGAAGCCATGCCTTCGACGTGGACGAGGTGTAGCCCAACGGCTTTCCGCCGCGGTTGAACACGATCACGTCGCGCGACGATGCGCCGAACGGATCGAGCACCGGCACGCGTGCGGTCCCGGGTGAACCCGGCCATGCACGTGTGTCGCCCTCGACCGCCACGCCGAGCGCCGCCTCCGCCGGCACGTCGATCGTACGCAGCTCCGGCATGACGTTGCGGTCCGGCTGCTGCCATCCGGTGTAGCCGATGCGCGGCTGCGACATCATGTGAATCCACTTGCCACCGGCGATGTCCTGCTCGTAGACACGGGCGAGCTCGGCATCGCGATCGAACAGCTGGCGAGCGAGCACCGCCTGCGCGTTGGCCGAGGCGCGGCCCTGCGCGGCATGCAAGCGGTTGCGCGCGATCGCGATGTACATCGCGTTGAGATTGGCGCTGGCCAGCACCGGATACTCGACGAGCTGGTAGTACGCATCACGGTACCGTGCGGGCAATGCGGCCCCCACACGTCGGGTCTGCTCGGACAGGACATTCCAGTCGGCCATCATGCGTTCGGCTTCGTGGTGATGCTCCAGACTCCAGGTGCCGGCATCGATCAGCTCCGGCTTGCGCCGCGCGTTGTACTGCGTGTAGCGCGTGAGGAGCTCGCCGATTTCCGGCGCATGTTCCGGCCCGAACTGCTGCGCGGCCCATTGCGCTGGATAGCTCGCGAGCGCATCGAGCGGCATCGCATCGGGATTCCACGCGTAGTCCAGAAAGAACGAGATCGGGAACTCCATCGGCTTGAGATCGCCGACGTTGACGATCCACAGCCGGTCGGCTCCGGCCTCGTGCGCCCGGTGCATCTGTTCCCAGACGCGCTCGATCTGCACGGTATTGAGCCACTTGTAGTTGCGCGGCCCGCCGACGTAGTCGAAGTGGTAGTAGATGCCGTAGCCGCCGGCGCGCCGGTCGCGGGGTTTCGGCAGGCGACGCAGGTTGCCCCAGTTGTCGTCCGAGAACAGAAGGGTGACGTCGTCGGGGACGTCCATGCCGGCGTCGAAGTAGTCCTGCACCTCCTTGTACAACGCCCACACCTGCGGCGTGCGCTCGGCCGGCTTGCCGGTGACGTCGGCGAGGATGCGACGCTGGTCGCCGACGATGCGTTCGAGCAGATCGATCGCCGTGCCCTGCGTCATCGGCTCGTCGCCATCGCCGCGCATGCCAAGCGTCACCACGCTCTCGTTCGTGCCCATGCGCTCGATGCCGCGACGCCAGAACGCCTGCAACGCATCGGCGTTGCGCGAGTAGTCCCACGGTCCCTTGCCGTAGCGCTCCCATTCGACATGGGCGCGCATCATCGGCTCGTGGTGGCTGGTCCCGATCACGATGCCGTACTCGTCGGCGAGCTGCGGGCTGCGCGGGTCGTCATCGGCGAATGCGCGACCCCACATCGCCGGCCAAAGGTAGTTGCCCTTCAGGCGCAGGATCAGCTGGAACACGCGCTCGTAGAAGCGACTGTTCGGGCCGCCGTAGGTGGCGCGCATCCAACCGCCGAGCGCGGGGTCTTCGTCGTTCAGGAAGATACCGCGATAGCGCACGGTCGGCGCATCGACGAAACGACCGGGCGCGATGTGCAGCGCGTCGCGGCGCGGCACCGGCACGTCGGCCCACCACGTCCACGGCGACACGCCGAGGCGGCGGGAGAGTTCGTAGATGCCGAACGTGGTTCCGCGCTTGTCGGCGCCGACGATCAGCAGGGCGCGGTCGATGCCGGGTTCGGGGCGCTCGACCACCTGCAGCAGGTAGCCTTCCCAGCGTCCGGCGACCTCGCTCGTGTCGATGCGCTTCTCGCGCACGATACGGTCGATGCGCGCGCTGCGACCGAGTGTGCCGGCGATGACGACGGAGAGCGACTTGCCATCGGGTTTAGCGTCGCTGCCGGCGACCGCCGACAGGTCGCCCTGAAGATCGCGCGCGGCGCGCAGCACGCCAGGGTAGTCGGCTTCATCGGTGAGGACGCGTGCGGTGCGACCGTGATCGATCAGCGTGAGTGCGCGCGGAACCGCTTGTTCGCACACAGCCGCGGGCTGCATGCAGTCCTGCTGCGCGGCGTGCAGCGGCGCAGCGACCAGCAGCGCCGCGATGGCGATGGTCGCGCGCACGAAACTCATGGGCTTGCCGCGGTCGGACCGTTCACGCCACGTACGTAACCGCGCAGCCAGGCGAGCGCGGGACGTTCGCTGCCGTCCTTGCGCACGAGGTAGGCGCGCTCCTTGGTGCGCCACATGCCGGGACGGAAGCCCCACAGGGTGACGCCCTTCACCGCCGGATGTTCCCAGAACACCGGGAACACGCGCTGGTAGTCGCGCAGCTGCCCGGCATCTGTGGCGCCGTCGATGTCGAGTTCGGTCACGTAGATCGGCAGGCCGGTCTGGGCGAGGTAATCGAGGTTGGCCTTGTGGACCGACATCGGCACGTCTGGCTTGGTCGCGAACGCATGCCCCTGCACACCGATGCCGTCGACCAGGTGGTCCTTCTGCAGCAGCTCGATGATCTCGCGGTAGCGCCGGGTCGCGTCGGGCTTGTTGGTGATGCTGTAGTCGTTGATCAGCAGCTTCGCGTGCGGGAAATGCTGGCGCGCGAGCTTGTAGGAGGTGACGATCCAGTCCCAGCCCGTGGCACCGCTGCCGCCGAGGGCCTCGATGTAGTTACCGCCGCCTTCGTCGTCCTTGCTGGGCGGATCGTTGAGCGGTTCGTTCACCACCTCGACGAAGTCCAGCGCGGGATAGCGCTGTGCGACGGCGACGAACCACTCCTCGATCTCCTCGCGCTGTTCGGCGACGGGCAGCTTCTCCATCCATTCCGGCTGCTGGTTGCCCCACACCATCACGTGCATCTGGAACGGGAAGCCGTGGTCCTTGGCGAACTTGTACGCAGCGTCGAGGCCGCGCCAGTCCATGCGATCGCGCACCGCCTCGACCTCGCCCCACTTGCCGGCGTTCTCGGGCGTCACCTTGTTCCAGTAGGTCGCGAAATCGCGGATCTGCGTGGGGCTGTGCACGCTGCCGAGGAACTTCTGCTGGCCGGCGGCAAGCGGCGCGCCCTGTGCGTGGAGCGTCAGCGGAAGCGCGGCGAGCAGCGCGACGAGCAGTGCGTGGTTCTTCTTCATTCCGTCCCTCCTACGGATCCGTTCGTTTGTTTGGTTGCCGGCGCGATCACACAGCCGGCTTGGCTTGCAGCGCCGCCGGTTGCAGCCTGGGCACGAGCAGGTGCACGACCAGCAGTGCGATCAGGTACGCCGAGCCGGCGATCAGGAAGATGCGCGCGTAGCTGCCGGTGGATTCGAGCTGCGCGCCGGTGAACACCGACATCAGCATGCCGCCGACCGCACCGGCGAAGCCGCCGATGCCGACCACCGACGCCACCGCGTGGCGCGGGAACATGTCCGAGGGCAGCGTGAACACGTTCGCCGACCAGCCCTGGTGGCCCGCCATCGCCAGGCCGATCAGTGCCACGGCGACCCACAGGTTGTCGACCTGCGTCACTAGCACGATCGGCGCGACGCACAACGCGCACGCGAGCATCGCGCCCTTGCGCGCGCGGTTGACGTCCCAGCCCAGCTTGATGAAACGACCCGCCAGCCAGCCGCCCGCGATGCTGCCCACGTCGGCCATCAGGTAGACGACGATCATCGGAAGACCAATCGTGCTCAGCGACAGCTTGTATTCCGAGGCGAGGAACTTGCCGAGCCAGAACAGGAACAGCCACCACACCGGGTCGGTGATGAACTTCGCCGCGACGAACGCCCACGCCTGGCGGTGGCGCAGCAACTGCAGCCACGGCAGTTTCACCGTCGGTTCGGGCGGATCGCTGCGGATGTGCGCGAGTTCCGCGGCCGACAGCTTCGGCTGGTCTTCCGGCGTGCGGTAGGTGAGCAGCCAGCCGACCAGCCACGTCGCGCTGAGCACGCCTGTGAACAGGAACGCGGCCTGCCAGCCCCACGTTGCAGCGATGATCGGAACGAGCAGCGGCGCGAGGACGGCGCCGACGTTGGAGCCGGCGTTGAACACACCGACCGCGAGCGCGCGCTCGCGACGTGGGAACCACTCGGCCACGGTCTTGATCGCGGCAGGGAAGTTGCCGGCCTCGCCCAGGCCCAGCGCGAAACGCGCGAGCGCGAAACCGACCACGGTGCCGGCGAGCGCGTGCGCCATCGCGGCCACGCTCCATACGCTGATCGCGATGGCGTAGCCGATGCGCGTGCCGAAGCGGTCGATGATCGCGCCGGCACAGAGCAGGCCGATCGCGTACGCGGCCTGGAAGGACGTGACGATGTAGCCGTACTCGATCTCGTTCCAGCCGATCTCGGTCTGCAGGAACGGCGCGAGCACGCCGAGCACCTGGCGGTCGACGTAGTTGATCGTCGTCGCCGCGAGGAGCATCGCGCAGACGCGCCAGCGGTAATGGCCGACGCGCGTGGTCGCTTGCGCGTTCGCGGTGGAAGCGTCGTTCATGCCGGCCTCCGGGCCGAGTCGTGCGCGTGGCCGCGTGCCGATTGGTGCGCTGGATGATGCGGCTTCGCCGTCCGCTGTTCGAAACACATCGTCGCGCTTCCCCTCCTGCTTGCGCAGGCCATCAAAGTGATAGCGCTATCATTATCACGTGCCAACTCGACGCGTCATCACCGCGCGTGTCGATCCGCGAATTGCGTCGGATGAACACTGGCCGGGCCTGTAGCGCGATGTTGCAGTGCAACGTAAGACCACGGGAATCCCGCGGGATTCCATGTTGCTCCGCAGCGTGCGGCCCTGAAATGGTAGCGCTACCATCCGCCGCACTCGCATCGGGGTCAATGCGTCACCCGCGTCATCCACCAATAGAACAGCCGGCGGCCCGCACGGTTTGGGCCCCGGGTCGCCAGAAACGGGAGGGGAGTACGGTGCAAAAGCAGATCGCAAGAACGACGTTGTCGCGTGCCTTGGGTGTGGTGCTGCTCGGCATGGCCAGCAGCGCGGCGCTCGCACAGGCGCAGACGGAACAACCGGCGGCGCAGACCCCGGCCAGCGAACAGACAGTGACCGAGCTCGACCGCGTGGTCGCCACGGGCTTCCGCCAGAGCCTTGAGTACTCGACCCAGGCCAAGCGCGAATCGACCGGCTTCACCGATTCGATCTTCGCCGAGGACATCGGCAAGTTCCCCGACGCCAACATCGCCGAGTCGCTGGCCCGCATCCCGGGCATCCAGCTCAACCGCGACGTCAACGGCGAAGGCCTGAACATCGCCATCCGCGGCCTGCCCAACAGCTTCACCAAGACCACGATCAACGGCCAGTCGGTCGCCACGGCCTCGATCGGCCTGGACGGCACCAACCAGAACCGCGAAGTCGACCTGAACCTGTTCCCGACCGAGTTCTTCAACCAGCTCAAGGTCTACAAGTCGCCGACCGCGGCGCTGCCGGAAGGCGGCGCATCCGGCGTGGTCGACATGCGCAACGTGCGCCCGTTCGACAATCCCGAAACGCAGGTCACCTACTCGCTGCAGGCCGACTACAACGACATCGCCGAGGACGTGAATCCGCGCGGCACGGTGATCGGTAGCTGGATCAACGCCGACCGTACGTTCGGCCTGCTCGGCGGCATCACCTCGCAGCGCGGCAGCATCGGCGTCGAAGGCTACGAGACCGTCGGCTGGACCAACCCGAACCTGACCAACGCGCAGTGCGTGGACGGCGGCTCGGGCAGCACCTTCCCGGCGATGGGCGCACCCTGCAACACGACCGGCGGCAACGGCTGGCGCATCCCGAGCCCGGTGGCGACCAACGCCTACACGACCGCGGCCGGCATCGCGGGCCAGACCATCGACGCGCAGTGGCTGCGCGACCACAACCCGGGCCTGACCAACGCGCAGATCGGCGAAGCGCTGATCCCGCGCCTCGGCCGTCCGGTGCACATGTCCGGCGACCGCGACCGCGATGCGTTCCTCGGCTCCATGCAGTGGCGTCCGAACGAGAACGTCGACGTGTACATGGACGTCCTCTACACCGAGGCGCACCGTACCAACGACCGCATCGACATGAACCTCATCGGCCGCAACGGCGCGATGATCCCGACGAACATGCAGCTGGACGGCAACAACGTCGTCACCAGCGCCACGTTCCTCAACGCGCAGTACTTCCTCGAAGCACGTCCGTACACCGAGGACGTCAAGTACTGGCAGGTCACGCCGGGCGGCACGTTCTACTTCGACGAGAACCTCAAGCTCGATGTGCAGGCGAGCATGAGCCGCAGCTGGATGTTCCGCGACTCGCCGACCATCCTGTTCAACTCGCCGTTCACCACGATCCAGTACACCAACAACGGCGACATTCCGACCTGGACCACCGGCCTGGATCTGAACGATCCGAACATCGGCTGGACCTGGACCGGCGGCCGCGTGTGGGCGCAGAACGAAAAGCGCGTGACCGAGACGCGTGGCCTCAACGCCAGCCTGCAGATGGGCGACGACCGCAACAACGTCGTCGTCGGCATCGCGTGGGACGAGAACGAGCGCCGCATCCAGGGCTTCGGCGACACCGGCACCAGCTGGCAGCCGTACGCGCTGTCGCAGGTGCCCGATGCCGAACTGTCGGGCTACATCAACCCGGGTCCGTTCGGCTTCGTGACGGTGGACTTCGACCGCTTCATGGCCGACACCAACTACTCGTTCTACCGCGACGCGGCGGGCGAGGCGAGCGGTGCCAACACCGGCGCGCCGACCGGTGGCTTCGACGAGTCCAACACCGCCGCCTTCATCATGCTCAATGGTGAGACGGAGATCTGGGACCGCAACATGCGCTTCAACATGGGCGTGCGTTACGCGCAGACCGACCAGGAGATCAGCGGCCCGGTGACCATCGGCGGCGTGCGCCAGTGGCAGACGCTGAGCGGCGACTACGATGAGTGGCTGCCGTCGTTCAGCGCGGCGTGGGACGTGGCCGAGGACGTGGTGGTGCGCATGTCGGCTTCGCGCACCATGACGCGTCCGAACCCGAGCTCGATGCTGCCGGCCACCACCTTCACCGACATCTCGGCGCAGGTGGCCAACCAGGGCAACCCGGACCTGACCCCGTACATCTCCACCAACTTCGACATCGGTGGCGAGTGGTACACGGGCGGCGAAGGCTTCGTCGGCCTGACGCTGTTCAGCAAGCGTATCGAGGGTTACACCTTCCAGGGCGTCACCACCAAGCCGTTCACCAGCCTGGGCATTCCGTTCGAGACCCTGACGGTCGATCAGCAGCGCGCCATCAACTCGCGCGGCGGTCCGGACGTGGCGACCGTCAACGTGCAGCAGCAGGTCAACGCCGACGCCGAGCTCGAGATCCGCGGCTGGGAAGCGATCTGGGTGCAGCCGCTGAGCATCGTGCTGGACGGCCTGGGCTTCATGGCCAACTACTCCAAGATCGACCTGTCGACCATCGGCAAGGACGCGAACGCGCTGGCTTCCAACGTCTACGGTCTGTCGCCGTCGCTGTGGAACGCGACCATCTACTGGGAGAACGACGTCGCCGCCGCGCGCCTGTCGTACAACTGGCAGGAAGGCGCAGCGAGCAGCGGCGCGAACCAGCAGGGCATTCCGTTCGCGCAGCTGTACGGCGAAGACCGCGGCCAGCTCGACCTGTCCAGCAGCTACACGCTGGTCAACATCAAGTCCCAGCCGCAGATCTTCTTCAACGTGACCAACATCACCGGCGAGGAGCGTCGTTCCAACTTCGCGTTCTCGAATGCGGTGAACGACATGTACGATCCGGGCACCACCTACACGCTCGGCGTCCGCGGCACGTTCTGATCGTTCGCGCACGTGATCCAACAGCGGTAACCTGCGGCCCGTTCCGGTGCAAACACCGGGCGGGCCGCTTCATTTGAACTTCTCGATGCCGGGGCACATGAACAGCACTCCTGAAACGTTGTCGGTCACCGAAAAGGTCGGATACAGCCTCGGCGACCTCGCCGCGAACCTGATCTTCCAGACCCTGGTGACGTTCCTGGCGTTCTTCTACACCGACGTCTACCGCATCCCGCCGGCGACCGCGGCGACGATCATCCTCATCGTCGGCATGCTCGGCGCCTTCGTGTTCACCCCGATCATCGGCATCGCCGCCGACCGTACGGTCACGCGCTGGGGCAAGTTCCGACCGTGGATCCTGTGGACGGCGATTCCGTTCGGCGTCTTCTCGCTACTGGCCTTCAGCACGCCGGACCTCGGCCCGCAGGCGAAGGTCGCGTACGCCTTCGCGACCTACACGCTGCTTGTGCTGGTGTACGCGGCCAACAACCTGCCGTACTCCGCGCTCAGCGGCGTTCTGACCGGCAGCATGGCCCAGCGCAACAGCCTGTCCTCGTACCGGTTCGTTGCGGTGATGGTCGCGCAGTTCATCATCCAGGCGCTGCTGCTGCCGCTGGTGCTGATCCTCGGCGATGGCGACAAGGTGCGCGGCTTCCACAACACCATGCTGCTGTTCGCCATCGTCGGTACGGTGTTCTTCCTGATCACCTTCTTCACCACGAAGGAGCGCATCGTCCCCGCGCCGGAGCAGAAGTCCAGCGTCGCGCAGGACCTGGGCGACCTGTCCCGCAACCGTCCGTGGGTGGTGATGCTGCTGCTGACCATCCTGGTGTTCGTCACGCTGGCCCTGAAGGGCGGCATGTACGTGTACTACTTCAAGTACTACCTGAGCGAACCGCACCTCGCCGCTTTCCTCGACCAGGTCGGCTTCAATGGCTTCATCGCCGGACTCAACTCGGTGCTCACCGGCGTGGGCCTGACCGAGTTCCAGTGGCCAAAGGATGCGCCGACGTCCGCGCTGAGCCTGTTCAACGCCGGCGGCATCGTCTTCATGATCATCGGCATCGGCTTCTCCAAGCGCCTGGCCGACCGCTTCGGCAAGCGTGACGTGTTCGGCGGCGCGCTGCTGGTGTCGACGCTGTTCATGCTGGTGTTCTACGTGTTCCCGCCGCAGGCGACGTGGGTCGTGTTCGTCTCGCAGATCCTGCACGGCTTCTTCTACGGCATCACCATTCCGCTGCTGTGGGCGATGATCGCCGACGTCGCCGACTACTCCGAGTGGCGGAACCACCGTCGCGCCACCGCGATCATCTTCTCGGCGATGCTGTGCGGACTGAAGATCGGCCTCAGCGTCGGCGGCGCGCTGGTCGCAGGCATCCTCGCGTACTACGGCTACGAGGCCGGTGCGCCGGCGCAGGCAACGGAAACCGTCGCCGGCATCCGCCTGGCGGTGAGCGTGTACGCATCGCTGCCGTTCCTGCTGTGCGTGGCGCTGCTGTTCCTGTACGAGATCAACAAGCCGATGGAATCGCGCATCGAGCAGGAACTGAGCACGCGTCGCCTGCAGGCGAGCGCCTCGGGCGCCTGATCCCCCACCTCGAACCGACACGACCCCCATGTCCGATCCTTCCCAAACCACCGATCTGCAGACGCTCGAACAGCGCGCGATCTCCAAGCCGCTGGTCACCCACATCTACACGGCCGATCCGTCGGCGCACGTGTTCGAGGGCAAGCTGTACATCTATCCCTCGCACGACATCGACGCGGGCATTCCGTTCGACGACGAGGGCTCGCACTTCGGCATGGAGGACTACCACGTCCTGCGCATGGACTCGCCCGACGGCGAGGCCGAGGACTGCGGTGTCGCGCTGCACGTGAAGGACGTGGCGTGGGCGCAGCGACAGATGTGGGCGCCCGATGCCGCGCAGAAGGACGGCAGGTACTACCTGTACTTCCCGGCCAAGCGTGCCGACGGCGTGTTCCAGATCGGCGTCGCCGTGGGCGATCGTCCGGAAGGTCCGTTCGTGCCGGAGCCCGACGCGATGCAGGGCAGTTACTCGATCGACCCGGCAGTGTTCGGCGACGACGACGGCGCGTACTACATGTACTTTGGCGGGCTGTGGGGTGGGCAACTGCAGAAGTACCGCGACAACGTCCGCGACGAGGCGCACGTCGAGCCGGCCGACGACGAGCCCGCGCTCGGTCCGAAGATCGCGCGTCTGCGCGAGGACATGAAGGAATTCGCCGAAGCGCCGCGCGAAGTGCTGATCCTCGACGAGAACGGCGAGCCGCTGCATGCCGGCGACCACGATCGTCGCTTCTTCGAAGCCTCATGGCTGCACAAGCACGGCGGCCGCTATTACTTCTCGTACTCCACCGGCAACACGCACTACCTGTGCTACGCCGTCGGCGACAACCCGTACGGGCCGTTCACCTACCAGGGACGCATCCTGACGCCGGTGGTGGGCTGGACCACGCACCACTCGATCTGCGCATTCGGCGACCAGTGGTACCTGTTCTATCACGACTCCATTCTGTCCGGCGGCGTGACGCATCTCCGCTCGATCAAGGTGGCGCCGCTGCGACACGACGCGCAGGGACGCATCGAGACGATCGATCCCTATGGCGCCTGAGCGCAGTGCGTCGCACGACGCGACGCTGCCGATGGCGCCCGGACCGCTGCTCACGCTGGGCGAGGGCGCGTTGCGCGTGGACCTCGCGCCGCAGGCGGGTGGGCGCATCGCGCAGATCCGCATCGATGGAGTGGAACAGCTGGTCGGTCACGCAGACGACACTGCCGCCGCGATCGCGTGGGGCAGTTATCCGATGGTGCCGTGGGCGGGGCGCATCCGTCACGGACGTTTCAATCTCGATGGCCGCGCGTTCGAGCTCCCGCGCAACCTCGGCGACCACGCGATCCACGGCGTCGGTTTCGCGATGCCGTGGCAGGTCGATGCGCAGTCTTCGCGCCACGTCGAACTGTCGCTTCGCCTTCCGCAGGACGAGCGTTGGCCGTTCGGTGGCATCGCGCGGCAGCGCATCGATGTCGAGGATCGGCGCGTGCGCATGACCTTGTCGGCCACGGCCGGCGAGCAGGCGATGCCGGTTTCGCTGGGCTGGCATCCGTGGTTCCTCAAGCCGGCACGGCTTGATTTCGCGCCGCGCGCCGCCTATCCGCGCGACGACGATGGCATCGCGGTGCTGCCCACGATCGCGCCGCCGGCGGGGCCGTGGGACGACTGCTTCCTCAACGACGAATCGCCGGTGCTGCATCGCGCAGGCCGTCGAATTCGCCTCGGGTCGGATTGCGACCACTGGGTCGTGTTCGACATGCCTGCGCACGCGACCTGCGTCGAACCGCAGAGCGGGCCGCCGGATGCATTCAACCTGATGCCGGTGCGGCTCGCGCCGGGCGAATCGCTGGCGCGCTGGTTCACGATGGAATGGCTGGACGCCGACGCGTCCTGATCAGGGCCGGATCTTCACGGCCGGATCTTCACGGCTTGGGACGCTGGCTCGAATCGCGCACGACCAGCTGCGGCGTGACCGTGCGCGGCTGTGCGCCCGCATCGGGTGAAGGCTCATCCGTCAGCAGCATCTGCGCGGCCATGCGGCCGAGGTCGCGGATCGGCGAATGGATCGTGGTCAGTGCCGGCCACAGCTGCGAAGCCAGCGGACTGTCGTCGTAGCCGACCACCGACAGGTCGCCCGGGATCGACAGTCCGCGGCGCATCGCCGCCTTGTAGACACCCGCCGCCATTTCGTCGTTGCAGGCGAAGATCGCGGTCGGGCGCGGCGACTTGGCGAGCAGGTATTCCGCGCCGGCGACACCGGAATCGAAGGTGTATCCGCCTTCGTAGATGTAGTCCGGCGACAGGCTGATGCCACGCTCGTCGAGTCCACCGAGGAAGCCGCCGCCGCGTTCGATGGTCGAGCGGTAGCGGCGCGGGCCGGTGATCAGGCCGATGGTGCGATGGCCCAGCGATTCCAGGTAGTTCGCCGCTTCGGTGCCGGCGAGGCGGTCGTGGGTGACGACCATGCTCGCGGCCTGGTCGAGCGGGATCGACGCGATGCGCACGTAGCGCACGCCGATCTCGCGCAGCGCCGAAGCGAGCTGTTCGTCCTCCGACACGCGCGGGATCAGGATCACGCCGTGCAGCTTCTGCTGCTGGGCGAAGCGGCGCACGCTCTCGATGTAGTCTTCCTTCGAGCTGTCGCACGGGTGCACGACCAGCTCGTAGCCCGAGTCGCGCAACGCGTCGAGCGCGCCGTACTGCATGTTCACGATGAACTGCGCGGTCGGGTTGTCGTACACCAGTCCGATCAGGAACGAGCGCCGGAAGGCGAGGCCGCGCGCCTGCGGATCGGGCGTGTAACCCAGCTGCTTCATCAGCGCGAGCACCTTCTCGCGCGTCTCCGGATGCACCAGCGGCGAGTGGTTGATCACCCGCGACACCGTCTTCTTCGACACGCCAGTCAGCCGGGCGATGTCGTTGATCGTGGCCTTGCCGGTCAGCACCACGTCTTCCGGCGCGGGCGTCGGCGTGGCGGCAGTGCGGGAGCGGCGGGTGCGCGAGCTGGAAGCGGTCATGGGCGGCCTGCGGATTTCAGCCATTCTAGCCGCCCGCCCTCATGGCCGGGCCCGAGGGTGGGCTCCGCGCGGCCCGAACGGCGCCCGCGAGGGCCGGAGCGGGCAGGCGAGCGTTCCCGGAACTGGCGCCATCAGGCCTTCAGCGCCGCCGGCAGCCACAGCGACAGCGCCGGGATGAATGCCACCACCAGCAACACCAGCAGGCCGGCCAGCCAGAACGGCCAGATCGTGCGCATGCTCTGGCCGATGCTGATCTTGCCGATCGCCGTGCCGACGAACAGCACCGAGCCCAGCGGCGGGCTGATCAGGCTCAGGCCGCCCTTGAGCACGAGGATCACGCCGAAATGCACCGGGTCGATGCCGATCGCGCGCGCGACCGGCAGGAAGATCGGCGTGCAGATCAGGATCATCGGTGCCAGGTCCAGGAACGTGCCCAGCACCAGCAGCACCAGGATCATCAGCAACAGCATCAGGTTGCGGTCCTGGGTGAGGCCGGTGAGGAAGTCCACCGACGCCGCCGGCACCTGCAGGTAGGCCAGCAGCCAGCCGAACACTGCCGCCGCCGCGATCACGAACAGGATCGCGCCGGCGCTGCGTGCGGCGTGCACCACGGTGCCGAGGAACTCGCGCCAGTGCAGCTGCCGGTACAGCACGCTGGTCACCAGCAGCGCGTATACCACCGCGATCGCCGCGCTCTCCACCGCGGTGAAGATGCCGGCGCGGATGCCGACGAAGATCAGCGCGACCAGGCCCAGGCCCGGCAGCGCCGAGACCAGGCGCAGCGCGACCGCGCGCCAGCCGGGGAAGATCTCCACGCCGTAGCCGCGATGCCGCGCGACCAGATAGCAGGTGGCCATCAGCACGCCCGTCATCAGCAGCGCGGGCACGATGCCGGCCGCGAACAGGTCCGCGATCGACAACCCGCCACCGGCCGCGGCCGAGTACAGGATCAGGTTGTGCGAGGGCGGTACCAGCAGCGCGACCAGCGCGGCCGTGATGCACACATTGACGGCGAAATCGCGGTCGTAACCGCGCTGCACCATCTGCGGGATCATCGTGCCGCCGACCGCGGACACGTCCGCCAGCGCCGAGCCCGACACGCCACCGAAGAACAGCGACGACAGGATGCTGACCTGGCCGAGTCCGCCGCGCATGCGTCCGACCAGCGACGAAGCCAGTCCGATCAGTCGTTCGGAGATGCCGCCGCGCAGCATGATCTCGCCGGCGAAGATGAAGAGTGGGATCGCGATCAGGCTGGCCGAACCGGCGCCGGCCGAGACCTGCTGCACCATCACGATCGACGGAACGTCGAGGAATACCAGCGTCGCCAGCGACGCGGCGGCCAGCGCATACGCGACCGGCACGCCCAGGACCAGCAGCACCGCGAAGAGGCTGAAGAGGATCGCAATGGCCATGTCAGTCGCTCTCCGGTGCGGCGGGCACGTCCGGGTGGACGGTCATCTGCGTGATGGCGAACAGCGCCATCAGCGCGCCGCTGATCGCCAGCGGCAGGTACTCGATGCTCTCCGGCAGCGGCGCGCCGGCAGTGGGGATGTGCACGCCATCGACGAACAGCACCGCGCCCCAGTACAGCAACACCAGGCCGATCAGCACGACCACGGCCGACTGGAACAGGTGTGCCGCGTGGCGCAGGCGCGGCGACAGCGCTTCGGCGAGCAGCGCGAAGCTGAAGTGCCGGCGCGTGTGCACGCCGGCCGCCGCGCCCAGGCTCATCGCCGTGCTCAGCAACAACAGCGTGACCGGCTCGGTCCAGCTCGGCGAATCGTTGAGCACGTAGCGCGCGATGACCTGCCAGCCTTGCACCACGACCAGCCCGAGCAGTGCGACCGCGGCGACGGCGATGGTCCATCCGGCGACGCGTTCGCTTACGCGCTGCAGGAGGGAAGGGGAGTACGCGATTCCTGTATCCGCCATGAGGTCCTCAGGCAAGTTCGCGAATGCGGCGATGCAGCCGGTCGATCGCCGGATCGCGGCGATAGTGTTCCAGCAGCGGCTGGGCGGCGGCGCGGAACGCCGCGATGTCGCATTCGTTGGAGCGCACGCCCGATTCCATCACCGTGCGGCGCGCGGCTTCTTCCTGGTGCGCCCACAGGCCGCGCATCACCTGCACCGACTCGCGCGCCAGCTCGATCACCAGCGTGCGATCGCGCGGCGCCAGCGATTCCAGGCTGCGCTGCGACATCAGCAGCACGTCCGGCGCGTAGGAATGATCGCTGTGCGACCAGTAGCGCGCGGCCTCGAAATGGCGGCTGGACTGGAAACTGCGGATGTTGTTCTCGGCGCCGTCGATCATGTGCGTCTCCATGCCGGAGAACACTTCGCCCAGCGGCAGCGGCGTCGGGTTGGCGCCGAACAGGCGCAGCATCCGGATGAAGATGTCAGACATCGGCACGCGGATCTTCAGGCCGTGCAGGTCGCCGGGTTCGACGATCGGATGCTTGATGTTGTAGAAGCAGCGCGGGCCGCTGTCGTAGATCGCCAGCCCGACCAGTCCGCGCGCCTGGAAACCCTGCAGCACCTGCGCGCCGACGTCGCCGTCCAGCGCACGACGCAGGTGCGCCACCGAATCGAACACGTACGGCAGGCACAGCGCCTGGGTCAGCGGGAACGCGTTGTTCAGCGCGCCCGAATACACGCGCGTGATGTCGATCGCGCCGAAACGGGCCATGTCGATGGCTTCCGACTCGCGACCCAGCTGGCCGGCGTGGTACAGGCGCAGGCGCAGGCGGCCGTCGGTGCGGCGCTCAAGCTGCTCGCCGATCCACTGCACCGCCTGCACGGTCGGATAATCCTTGACGTGCACGTCGGTCGCGGTGAGGACGCGCATGCCATCGTCGGCGCGCGACACGGGCAACGCGCTCGCCGCACACACGCCGGCGAGTCCGGCGAGGAAGCGTCGGCGATCGGTCATGCGGACTCCCCCTGTGCGGCCACGGTATTGCACTGGATCTCGCCCCACGGACCGAAGCTGATCCGCGAACGCTGTCCCGCGACGATGTCGTGGATGCCGGTCGCCGCGCCGGTGGTCACCAGCATGCCCTTCTTCAGCGGATAGCCGCGACTGGCGCAACGCGCGAGCGCGAACGCCAGCGCCGCGAGCAGGCCGCCGCTGATCGACGCTGCGCCACCTTCGCCGACCAGATGGCCGTCGATGAAGGTCTCGCAGGTCAGGTCTTCGGCGGCGAGGCGGCGCCAGCCCGGCACGTTCTGACCGAGGATCAGGCCGGTGTTGTTGCCGAAGTCCGACACCACGATCGGTGGACCGAGCACGTTGATCAGTGGCAGCGGACTGCCGGCGAGTTCGACGCCGACCATCAGCGCATCGACGAGCGCGGCGGCCTCGTCGGCCGTGTAGGCGGTCTTGTCCGCCGGCGCATCGGCGCCGATGCGGAACACGAACTCCGCCTCGACCGCGGCGAATCCCCCCGGAATCACCGCGAACGAACCCACGCCATTCGCCGCGGGCGCCTGCACCGCGCCTTCGAAGATCGGACCGACCAGACGCTCCTCCCCCAGTCGCGCTTCCCAGTCGGCGGGAATCTTCCCGACCTTCCATCCCACCACCGGCCGTCCCCACAGCGCGATGGCTTCGTCCTGGCACGCGTAGCCCTCTTCGAGCGTCCGCGGCAACGAACCCGGATACTCCGGCAGGGCCTGCGCGCGGCGACGCGCCGTCACCAGCTGCCGGGCGATGGCTGCACTGTCGGCGCCCGTGTCGGGAGCGTTTTTGTCCATGCGGCGGCTTTCCCCTGGTGATATTGACTCGTTCGTGGTGTTGTATAGGAAACCGGTGTCATTGACAATCGGGGTCTACACTCGGCACGCGACTCGGGGAGGGGACGGATGGCCAGGCGTTACACAAGGGGCGTTTTTTCGCGGGTAATCCGTGCCACGACCGGCGCATTGCTGGCCGGTGCGCTGGTCGGCACCGGGAGCTTGGCGGTCCAAGCCGCCCAGACCGGGATGTCCCGGGAGACAGGCCCATTGGCGTTCCCCGGCGCGGAGGGCTGGGCGGCGCGGACGCCGGGCGGCCGCGGCGGCAAGATCCTGCGCGTGACCACGCTCGCGGCCAGCGGCCCGGGTTCGTTCGCCGAAGCACTCAACACGCCTGGGCCGCGCATCGTCGTGTTCGAAGTCGGTGGCGTAATCGACCTGGACATGAAGGAGCTGCGCATCACCGAGCCCTTCCTCACCATCGCCGGCCAGACCGCCCCGCAGCCGGGCATCACCTTCATCAAGGGTGGACTGACCATCGCCACGCACGACGTGGTGATCCGCCACGTGCGTGTGCGTCCGGGCGACGGCAACAGGCCGAAGTGGTCCGGCGACATCGACGCGATCACCACCGTGCGCGGCGCGCACGACGTGATCGTCGACCATTGCTCGCTGACCTGGGCCACCGACGAGAACCTGTCCGCATCGAGCACGCGCTTCCACGGTGAGAGCGAGAAGCAGTGGATGGAAGCGGCCTCGCGCCGCATCACCTACAGCAACAACATCATCGCCGAGGGGCTCGCCAACGCCACGCATGCGAAGGGCGAGCACTCCAAGGGCACGCTGATCCACGACCACGTCAACGACGTGCTCATCGTCGGCAATCTCTACGCGCACAACTACGAGCGCAATCCGCTGTTCAAGGGCGGCGCGCGTGGGCAGGTGCTCAACAACCTGATCTACGACCCCGGCCAGCGCGGCGTGCACTACAACCTCATCGCCGAGGAATGGCTGGGCCATCCGTACTCACGCGGCCAAGTGGTAGCGCGCGGCAACGTGATGCGCGCGGGCATCTCGACGGAAGAGGTCGCGTTCTTCAGTGTCGGCGGTTCGGGCGATCTCGATGTCTTCCTCGACGACAACCTCGCCGTCGACAGGCTCGGCAATCCGTTGCCGCAGCAGGGCCGCTACACCACCACGCCGATCCACATCGACGCGATGAAGCGCGCGCCCGCGCTGCCGCCCGGCGTGGCGCTGCTGTCGTCGGCGAAGGTGCAGGACGCGGTGATCGCCAACGCCGGTGCACGGCCGTGGGATCGCGACGACGTGGATCGCCGCATCCTCGCCGACGCCATCGAGGGTCGCGGCCGCATCATCGACAGCCAGGAGCAGGTCGGTGGCTATCCGAAACAGAAGGAAACACAGCAGGCGTTCGTACCGGCCGACTGGGATCTGGACACGATGGAGCCGCTGAAGCCGCTGCCGCGGCGCGAGCCGTTGAAGTAGGCGGCTCTACCCCTCTCCCTGGCCGCTTCGCGGCCTGTCCCTCTCAGCTCTGCACTCCCCTCGGTCGCCGCAAGGGGAGAGGGACGTCTCGGTGGTCGCTGTCACAACGCGCGTCGTTGCTGCTGTTGTTGCTTTTCGCTTCCCTTCTCCCCTTGCGGGAGAAGGTGCCCAAAGGGCGGAAGAGGGGTGACGCGCGCTCAGCGCGCGCCCTCGGCCTCTCGTAGCCGCGCCGCGATCGGCAACCCAGATTCCCGCAACGCAAACGCAAACTCCCGCGCCATCCGCGCCGCGCCGAGTGGCGAGAAGTGCGTGTTGTCTTCCGCACCCTTCGGGTAGTTCGAATTCGCACCCGCCGCGATCCACAGGAACAGCGCCTTCGATCCTTCCGCGCCGCGTTCCTGCAACACCGCCGAGCTGCGCCGTTCCATGTCGATCAGTACCACGTTCTCGCGCGCAGCCAACGCGCGCACCAGGTCGGGATATTCCCCGTGGCTTGGCAGGACGTGGCCCGCCTCGTCGAAGCGCCGCCGCGCCACCGGCGTCAGTAGCACCGGCGTTGCGTCCTTCGCGCGCACGTCGGCGACGAAGCGCTGCAGGTTGCGAACGTAGTCGGCCGGCGGCGTATAGCGGTCCGGCTTCTCGATCGACTGGTCGTTATGGCCGAACTGGATCAGCACGACATCGCCCGGCACGGTCGCATCGAGCAGGTCCCTCCAGCGTCCTTCCTCGATGAAGGTGCGCGTGCTACGTCCGTTTTTCGCGCGGTTGTCGATGCGCACGCTGCCGTCGCGGAACCGCGCGGCGAGGAGCTCGCCCCATCCGGTCTCGGGGCGCTTCTCTGGAAGCTTCTCCGCCATCGTCGAATCGCCGGCGAGGTGGATCGTGGGCACGGCTGCGTCACTGGCGAAGGCGGGCAGTACGACGAGGGCGAGCAGCAGCGAGAGCAGCGTCCTGGGCATGTTCGTATGCGAGAGATGAGGAAGAAGGGTCGCGACGATCAGCGCGGCGACCAGCCGGCCAGGATCGCGTCGCGGGTGTAACGCGCGCGCTGGGCGCGGTCGAGCGTGCGGCGCGACGATGATCGGCGCCCGCCGGGGCCGCGACTGTCGTGTTCGTACAGGCGCGCGTCGAGCGGCTGGAACATCGCCCGCTGGCCGTTGCGCGCGGTGTAACCCATCTCGTCCCAGCCGTGCGCATCGATGTGCGCGTCCATCCAGCAAGAGAGATAGGTCGCCGCGCCGACCGCATCGGGATCGCCGTACTTGCCGTCGGGGAACGTGCGCCCGGGCTTCCACGCGCGGCCCAGCGCCACGCTGGCGTCGGGAATCTCCGCGTCGCGCGTCAATCGGCACTCGAGGAACGTCAGGCCGAAGGCCTGCGCGGACGGCGTGCACGGCACGGCCACGTAACCCTGTCGTTCCTTGCCGGGGCGGAAACGCGAATGCAGCTCGCAGCGTTCGAACAGTGCATTGCCGCCGCCGAAGATGAAGTCCACGCTGCCGCTGATGCGGCAGTCGCGGAAGTAGCTGCGACCCGCATCGGTGAACAGCGTGTCCTGATGACCGATCAGGTCCACACGCTCGAACGCGCAACGGTCCGCGCCCGCGTCCAGCATCAGCGCTACCGCCTGCGCACCGTTCGGACCGATGGGTTCGAACTTCGGTGCGGCGAGGTTGCCGACGTAGTCGAAGGCGTTCTCGATGGTCAGGTTCTCCGCACGGAAGTCCGTCGCGCGCACGATCACGCTGGCACAGCCCCACGTGCCCCACGCCTCGCCATCCGGTCGCGCCATGCCCGCCGCTGCGTCGTAGGTCAGCACGCTGCCGGCGCGGTCTTCACCGATCAGGCGGATGTTCGGGCGATCGACCACCAGCTTCTCCCGCCAGCGTCCGCGCGTGATGAGGATGCGGAACGGTCGCGTGCCTTGCGTGGGGGCGGTGGCGATGGCTTCGCCGATCGTCGCGAATGTCGGCAATCCCTCGCGGGGCGAGGTGGCGACGACTGCATCGAAGCGCGACGGGGTCGCCGCGCGCGCCACGGGCACTGCCAGCAGCGCGGCGGACAGCGACGCCTGCAGCAGGCGTCGCCGTTGGAGCTGTTCGATGTCGTCGATCACTTGAACGGTCCGGCTCCGAGGATGACGAGGATCGGCACGGCCTGCGTCGGGTCGAGGCGCCGATACAGCGTCGGTGTCCAGCTCACGTTCGGGTCCAGCGGCGTCGCGTTGACCGCGTTGTACGCGGCGACCACGTCCACCCGCGCGTGTCGGCTGATACCGTTGCGCATCGTGCCTTCGGCGTGCAACGCGGTGCCGTTGAAGCGTTCGACGAACAGGTCCGGTGTGACCACTTCGGGCACGAGGAAGTGGTTGTTCTGCGCGAAGATCTGCGACTCGATGCCGGCGCCCCAGTGGTAGCCGTAGGTCGTCGCGCCTTCGTTGGTGAGGCTGTACTGGTTGTTGAAGACGTGCACCTGGCCGAAGCGCACACGTGGCACGCGCTGGCCGAGGTCGTGGAACAGGTTGTGGTGCAGCGTCACGCGAAGCTTGTTGCGATCCGCCGTCGCGCCGTCGGACGAGCCGATCAGCATCGCCTTGTCGTGGTTGGCCATCAGGTTCCACGAGACGGTCACGTTGTCGGATTCGTTGGTCACATCGACGAGGCCGTCATGGCGCTGGTAGAGGCGACCGAAGTACGTCGGCGCATCCGCGTCGTCGGTGGCGACGTCGAGCATGGCGTTGTGGTCGATCCACACGTGCGTGGCGTTGCGCACCGAGATCGCGTCGTAGAGTGAATTCCAGTTGCCTTCCGCACCGTCGGTCGGCGCCCATTGCGGAAAGCAGTCGTAGCTGTCGATCAGCAACAGGTTGCGCACGATCACGTTCATCGGCTGGTTGCCGCTGGTGGACGAAGGCCGGATGTCGAGCCACGCGCCGCGCAGGCCTGCGCCGTGGCCGGCGCCGATGATCGTCGTGTTCGCCGGCACACGGATGCGCACGCGCGCCTGCTGCGCCGCGGCCGAGGCGACACGCGCGCGCTCCTGCGGACCGCTCGGGTTCACGCGTCCCCACGTCGCGGGGTCGTATGCGGCCAGGAAGGCGTCGAGCGAGTACATCTCGCCGGTCTGCGGGTCCGGACGCGCGTAGTTGTCGCACGACAACGGATTTCCTTCGGCATCGACGTTGGCGTCGATCATGCCCTCGATGCGCACGATCTTCGGCGTCGCATCGGGAAAGGCCAGCGCCGCGATCAGCGCGTTGCGGTCGGAGACGGTGAAAACGTGCGCGGCGTCGGCCGCCGAACCGCCGGTGGTGCCCTGCGGCAGCGCGGCGGTGGGCATCGCGGCCCAGCCGTCGTTCTCGGCGATGGTCTGTCGTTCCGGCGCGATGCCGGCCTGCGCGCACAGGGGCGCAGTCAGCAGCAGTGCGGTGAGGACGTGGGCGTAATGCGTGGGGTTGCGTGTGCTCATCGGTGCCGCTCCTTCGTGGTATGGACGAAGCGGACGTCGGCGAAGGCGGCGCCCGCGGGGGCTCGATCACGACTTGCGACTGCGGATGGAACCGGCTCGGGCCGGGTATTGCGGGACTGCAAAAAAAGGAGCCGCGGCGGGCGGGCGCGTCGTGCGCCCGCCTCGCCGCGGTCGAGGGTCAGAACTTGTAACGTGCGCCGAGGAAGTACTGGCGCCCGGTGTGGTGGTAGACCGACGCGCGATCGCCGATCGAATCGACCCACTGGTCCTGGAACTCGTCCGTGAGGTTCAGGCCTTCCAGTGTGAGTTCGAAGTGGTCGTTGATCTTGTACGAGGCCGACATGTCGAAGGTCAGCGTTTCGGCCGTGCCTTCCACGTCGTTGCCGTTGCGACCCGGCACCGTGGTCAGGTAGTCGTCGCGGTAGGCGGCCGACACGCGCGCGCTGAACTTGTCGCCTTCGTAGTAGAGCGTCGCGTTGTAGGCGTTCTTCGACAGGCCGGTCAGGTCGGTGTTCAGCGACGGAAGGCCGGTCGCGGTCACGTACTGGATCTGCGAATCGACGTAGGTGTAGTTCAGCTGCACGCCGAAGTCGCTCCAGAAGCCCGGCAGGAAGCTGAAAGGCTGCTGGTAGGTGAATTCCAGACCCTTGAGCGGACCGCCCTTGGAGTTGACCGGGATGTTGAACTGGAACTCGTCGGTGACGGTGGCCGTGGTGCCCGCCAGCAGTTCGGCCGGAAGGCCCGAGGTGAAGTACGGACGGGTTTCGCGAGAGGTCAGGACGAAGGTGTTGATGTCCTTGTAGAACAGACCCAGCGCCAGCAGCGATTCCTCGGCGAAGTACCACTCGAAACTCAGGTCGGCGGTCTTGGCGCGGAACGGTTCCAGCAGCGGGTTGCCGCCGGTCACGACGCGGTTGCCGCCGCTGACGTTGACCGTCACGCCGGGCGTGAGGTTGCCCAGGCCCGGGCGCGCCATCACCTTGGCCGCGGCGAAGCGGATCAGGAAGTCCGGCGTCACGTCGGCGACCAGGCTGAACGACGGCAGCGTGTCGTCGTAGCTGCGCGTGACCGTGGTCAGCTGCGGCGTGGTCGTGCCGACGGTGGAGTAACCGGTCGAGGTCTGCTGCGTATCCACTTGGCGCACGCCGACGTTGCCGCTCAGCGGCATGGTGCCGATCTGCGTGGTGAAGTCGGCCTGCAGCCAGAAGCCCTGGTCGCGTTCCTTCACGGAGCGGTTGTTGCCCAGCACCGCGGCCACCTGGCTCACCGCGAACTGGCCGCTGTCGCTGTAGATGTTGAACACGCGGTTGAAGGCGTCGATGTCCGGGATCAGCCACTTGCTGTCGCCGACGCCGCCGATGTCCTCCAGGCTCATCTGCTTGGTCAGGTCGGCCAGGGTCACGCCGGCCGGCAGCACCGGCACCGTGACTTCGGACGCGCGACGTTCCTCACTCGTCTCGAACGTGTACTCCTTGAACTGGCCGCCGCCCTTCAGGCGGAACGCGTCGGTCAGCTGCCAGGAGAAACCGATCTGGCCGTTGTCGACGGTGTTGTCGGCGTACTGCGGACGCAGACGGATTTCCGAACCCGGGTTCTGGGTGGTGCCGCTGATGAAGGCCCACTGCGACGGGTCGTTGACGTCGAAGCCGTTGATGATCACCGGCAGGCGATCGTCGCCGCGGTAGTCGTAGCTGTAGCCCTGCGCGTTGAGCCGGTCGATCGTGATCGTGGTCTGGATCGGATTGGCGAACTCGGACTTGGCGCGGCCGGCCTGGAAGTTGAGCTTGAAGTCTTCGGTCAGCTCGTGGTCGGCGTAGAAGTTGAACTGGGTGAACTTGGTCTCCAGCTCGTCGTAGCGTGCTTCGGACCGCACGTCGACGTTGTTGAAGCGGCCGTAGACCAGGTTGTTGCGATCGTCGATGACGCTGTCCAGCACCACCGTCTCCGCCTTGCCGCCAGCGCCGGCGGCGCGGCAGGCGTTGCCGTTGGTGCCCGCGACACAGGCCGCACGACTGAAGGACAGGCCGTTGAGGAAGTTCTCGGTGCGGGTGGCATCGAGGTCCGCGTACATCACGTCCAGGCCCATCGAGGTCTTGTCGGTGGGATCGAACTGGAACGACGCGGTGACGCCCAGGCGCTCTTGCTCGTGCTCGAGCACGCCGTAGCGGGGAATGCGCGGGTGGAAGACGCTGGCGCTTTCCGCCGCCGGCGTCCCGGAGAAGCCACCGTTGCTGGCGCCGGTATCCCAGCGCACCGTGCTGTGGCCTTCCTCGATCAGGCGGCGCTTGGTGTAGGCCACCGAGAGCAGGGCGCCGAACTTGTTGTCGGCCCAGGTGTTGCTGACCAGCATCGTTGCGCGCGGGTCGAGGTCGCCGGCCAGGTCGTTGTAGCCCAGCTGCGCGCCGGTGACGAAGGTGAAGCCGTCGTAGTCGAACGGACGCGCGGTGTTCAGATCGACCGTCGCGCCGAGCGAGCCTTCCTCGACTTCCGCCGAAGCGGTCTTGCGCACGGTGATGTTGTTGAACAGCTCCGAGGCGAAGACGTTGAAGTCGAAGCCGCGGCCGCGGTTCGCGCCGCCCGAGCTGTCGGTGCCGCCCGTGGTGGTCAGCGCCTCCATGCCGTTGATGCGCACGCGGGTGAACTGGCTGTCCAGACCACGAACGGAGATCTGCCGTCCTTCACCGGCATCGCGGGCGATCGACACGCCCGGAATGCGCTGCAACGACTCGGCGAGGTTCAGGTCCGGGAAATCGGCGATATCCTCGGCGACGATGGCGTCGACCACGCCGGTTTCGCTTCGCTTGAGTTCCAGTGCCTTCTGCAGGCTTCCCCGGAATCCGGTCACCACGACGGTATCGAGGTCGGTTGCCTCACGCGTCTGCGGACTCGACTGCGCGTTGTCGGCGGCCGGTGCACTCGTCGCCGACGTCGTTGCCTCCTGCGCCAGCGCGCTGTACGCGCTCAGCTGCAGTGCGAGGCCGATGGACGCGGCGAGCAAGGTAACCGGTGTCTTTTTAGTGGCACGCTGAAATTGCATAGGTTCCCCTCCCATATGACATATACAGCTTGTAAGGTGCTTGTTGACTGGGTTGCGGCGCTTGCTAAGGTGGTCCCGCGGGTCTAATGACACCGATGGTCAAAACCCTAGCAAATGGAATGGCCGATGGCATGCTGCGGTGCGCCATTGGGGGTCAGACGCCTGTGGGCGGTGCTGTTTCAATAGGTGTGTTCCACTTTTCGGGGAATTAGGTGTGAGTCGACGGATCGTGTGTTTCGGAGAGCTGCTGCTGCGCCTGTCGGCGCCCGGCCGGGAGCGCCTGCTGCAGAGCCATCGCCTGGATGTCCACGTCGGTGGTGCCGAGGCGAACGTCGCGGTGATGCTGGCCCGGATGGGTCACGACGCGGCGGTGGTATCGACCGTGGCCGACAACGGTCTGGGCGAAGCGGCGGTTGGCGAACTGCGCCGGCACGGCGTCGACACGCGCGGCGTGCGCGCCGCGGCCGGCCGCATGGGCCTGTACTTCCTGTCCCACGGCGCGATGCAGCGCCCCAGCGAGGTGCTGTACGACCGCGCCGACTCGGCCTTCGTCCGCCATGCCGGTTACGACTGGGACGCGCTGCTCGACGGCGCCGAGTGGCTGCACTTGTCCGGCGTCAGCCCGGCGCTGGGCGAGGCGACCGCGCAGGCGACCATCGACGCCGCCCGCGCCGCGCGCCGCCGCGGCGTGCGCGTGTCCTTCGACGGCAACTTCCGCGGCAAGCTGTGGCAGGCATGGAACGGCGATGCCGCCGGCCTGCTGCGGCAGATCTTCACCGAGGCCGACATCGTCTTCGCCGACCATCGCGACATCGCCGTGGTCCTGGGCGAGGAGACGTCCGCGCAGGGCGAGGACGCCGTCGCCGAGGCCGCCGCGCATGCGCTCCGTGCCTTCCCGCACCTGCGCGCGCTGGCCTGCACGTTGCGCACCCAGCACAGCGTCGACCACCACACGCTGTCGGCGGTGATGGTCGAACGCGACGGCGCGCGCCATCGCACGCCGTCCTACGAACTGGAGGCCATCGTCGACCGCATCGGTACCGGCGATGCGTTCGCCGCCGGCGTGCTGCACGGACTGATGACCGGCATGACACCGGCCGACGGCCTGCACTTCGGCCTGGGCGCAGCGTGCCTGAAGCACTCGATTCCGGGCGATTTCTGCCTGGCCAGTGCGGCCGAGGTCGCCGACGTCACCTCGCAGGCGGGGTTCCATGTCCGCCGTTGACGCGCAGGCGCTGCTGCGGGGACACCGCATCGTCCCGGTCTACACGCCGGGCGGCGTCGAGGAAGCGGTCGCGGTGGCGCGCGCGCTGCTCGCTGGCGGCATCGGCGCGATCGAAGTCACGCTGCGCACCGCCGTGGCGATGGACGCCATCGCCGCGATCGCGCGCGACGTGCCCGGCATGAAGGTCGGTGCGGGCACGGTGCTCGACCTCGCCCAGCTGCGCGATGTGCAGCGCGCCGGCGCGTCGTTCGCGGTGTCGCCGGGCAGTTCGGCGGAGCTCCTGCACGGCGCGGTCGACCTGGGCATCGCCTATCTGCCCGGAGTCGCCACCGGCAGCGAAGTCATGGCCGCGCTCGCCGCGGGCCATCGCCTGCTCAAGCTGTTTCCTGCGCAGGCGATCAATGCGCTCGAACTGCTCGCCGCCTGGCGCGGTCCGTTCGCGCATGCGCGCTTCTGTCCGACGGGCGGTATAGATGCGGCCCTGGCCCGCGACTACCTGCGCCAATCCAACGTCGCCTGCCTGGGCGGATCGTGGCTGACGCCGGCCGATGCGGTGCGTGCGGGCGACTTCGCGCGCATCCAGCACCTCGCGCGCGAGGCGGTCGCACTCGCCGCCGATTGACGCCCGGGACGCCTGAAAAACACGTTCCACGCCGTCTCTTTGTCGCGAATAGGCAATTTCCCCGGGTTTTTTGCCGAAACCCACTTGGCGGCGCGAATTCCTTGCCCTACATTCCGCTTGCCTAGCTGCGGTTACCGGGCACCCATCAACCATCGAGTACTACGAGACACATATGGCGAAGACGAAGAAAGTGGCAAAGAAAGCCGCGCCGAAGAAGGCCGCTGCCAAGCCGGCCGCTCCGAAGCCGATCAAGGAAGCGCTGTCGAAGTCGGGCCTGGTCGCTCACATCGCCGAGGCCACGGGCGTCGTCGCCCGCGACGTGCGTTCCGTCCTGGCCGCGCTGGAAGGCGCCGTGCACGGTTCGGTCAGCAAGAAGGGCGCTGGCGCCTTCACGCTGCCGGGTCTGCTGAAGATCACCGCCGTCAGCGTGCCGGCCAAGCCGCGCCGCAAGGGCATCAACCCGTTCACCAAGGAAGAGGTCTGGTTCGCCGCCAAGCCGGCTTCGGTGAAGGTCAAGGTCCGTCCGCTGAAGAAGCTGAAGGACGCTGCGGCCTGATGACCGCCGGGGATGCGGTGCGCGCAAGCCACCGCATCCCTTCCGGCGCCGCGGACGCCACCGTCTTCCGCGAAACGCTCCGGTGTGTGCACCCGGACAGGCGCTTGTCGCTATCCAATCCCATCTAGACAGGCCATTCCGCGATTGCCGCGGATGCGCTCAGCGATCCAGCCATCCCCGCGACACCGCATCGGCGACGTCCTTCGGCGTGTCGAGGTCGTGCGCGAGTGCGGGCGCGTGCAACGTCCACACGCCGTGTAGCGTCGCCAGCGCCGCGCCGAACCCGCGATCGCCTTGCAGGCGTGATGCGCTTGCCAGCAGCGTGGGCGCGATCACCGCGGGAACCCCGGGTCGTCCTGCGTGCAGCGTTGCGGCGCAGTGCGACGGCGATGAAGCCGCGCCGCGCAGCAGCGCGTCGAGGTGATCGAAAGCCAGCGCGGGCTGGTCGCAGGCCAGGACCAGCACCGGCTCCGTGCCGTCGCGCAACGCGTGCGCGGCCAGGCGCAGGCTCGACGAAAGTCCTTCGTTCCAGCGTGCGTTGTGCACGCACTCCAGCGGCGCGGTCGCGCGCAGGTCCGCGAGCGCGCTCTCGATCGCCGGCGCGTGCGCGCCCGTCACCACCAGCAGGCGGCGCGGTTTCGTCATCGCGGCCAGCCGCGCAGCGCGATGCACCAGCGTCTCGCCGTCGCGCGTGAGCAGCTGCTTGGGTCGTCCGAGCCGGCGGCTGCCACCGGCGGCGAGCACCACCGCGACGTGCTCGAAACTCACGCCGACGCGCCGTGCAGGTGGCGTTGCAACTGCGCGGCGATGCTCAGCGCGATCGCCTCCGGGCCGCGTCCGCCCAGATGCAGGCCGACTGGCGAATGCAGGCGCGGCAGCAGCGATTCGCGCGCGGATGCGGGCAGCACGCGGAACAGGTCGTCGCGCCGCCGCGTCGGTCCGAGCAGGCCGATGAACGCGATCGGCGACGAGGCCAGCGCTTCCAGCGCCTCGCGGTCGAGTTCGAAATGGTGGTGCATGACCAGCGCGATGTCGTGGCGGCGCGTGTCTTCGCGCAAGGCCTGCGTGGGCGTGAGATCCAGTGCGCGATCGGCGAATACGCCCGCGTCGCGCCAGCGCGGGCGGCGTTCGGCCAGCGTCGTGACCGCGCCGAGCGCGCGCAGCAGCGGCAACAGCACCGTGCTTTCGGGACCGGCACCGAGCACGAGGATCGACGGTGGCGGTGCGACATCGATCGTCCAGCGCGCTTGCGCCGGCGCCCACGGCACGGCGTCCGCAGGCAGTCGCTGCGCGAGGGCCGTCGTCGACGTCGATACGGCGATCGCGCCATCCGCCTCCACCGCAATGCGCAGCGGCGCATTCCCTTCGCACCATGCGTCCACCTGTACCGGCCAGCCGTCCAGCGCGGCCAACGGCAACAGCGCGATGCGCAGGCGTCCGCGACAACCCAGCGCCGAACCGGCCAGCAGGTCTTCGTCGCCGCGGGTGTCGACTTCCATCCATTCGATCCGCATGAGGCGGGCGGCCTGTTCGGCGCGCTGCGCGATCTCCGGTTCCAGGCAACCGCCGCTGAGCCAGCCGGTCTGCGCGCCGTCGGCTTCGAACAGCGCGAGCGCGCCGGGACCGACATAGGTCGAGCCGTCGGTTTCCAGCACCACCGCCAGCGTCGCGGGGGCGCCATCGCGCAGCGTGCGCGCGGACGCTTCGAGCACCGCGCGCGTCGCGCCGGGCGGGACGGTGGCGAGCGGGGAGACGATGGCCGGGGCTCGGTTCATGGCGATCCGGTGGCGGAGGGCGATCGGAACGGGAAGATCGAAGCACATCCGCTGTGTCGCGGCCATTATGGCGTTGCGCAATCGATGCCCGGCGCGTGCCAGCGCGGCGTTGCGGACGACGCGGAGGATCGGGCAAGGATCGGCGAGGAACGGGCGAGCCCGTCGCCACCCGACGGTCCTATCGTGGAGCGACCGGGCCTTGCCGCCATCCGTCGTGACGTGATGCCGGCACCACACGCCCGGGAGTAGGCTCACCCCACCCCAGCCGCCGCGAGGGAATCCATGAAGCTGCTTGTGAACGGCACCGAGCACGACGTGGCCGCGCCACCCGACATGCCCCTGCTCTGGGTGCTGCGCGATCTGCTCCATCTCACCGGCACCAAGTTCGGTTGCGGCATCGCCCAGTGCGGTGCGTGCACCGTGCACGTGGACGGCGCGCCGCGACGCAGTTGCGTGACGCCGGTGGCGAGCGTCGAAGGCAAGGCGATCACCACCATCGAAGGCCTGTCGAAGGACGCTTCGCATCCGGTGCAGCGCGCCTGGGCCGAACTCGACGTGGTCCAGTGCGGCTACTGCCAATCGGGCCAGATCATGTCTGCCGCCGCACTGCTGGCGAAGGTGCCTGCGCCCAGCGACACCGACATCGACCAGGCGCTGTCCGGCAACCTCTGCCGCTGCGGCACTTACCAGCGCATCCGCGCCGCCGTGCATCGCGCGGCGGAACTGACGAAGGCCTGACGCCTCGCCTGCGCACGCATCCCATTCCGGAGGTCCACGTGAACGCTCCACAGCTCGCGTCCCGCCGTCGCTTCCTCCAGGCCGGCGCCACCGTTGGTGCCGGACTGGTCGTGGCCTTCATCGTGCCCGGCGCGCGGCGTTTCGCCCATGCCGCGCCGGAGGCTGCAGCCGCGGCATCGGCCGCCCTCGCGCCCAACGCGTTCCTGCGCCTCGCCAACGACGACAGCGTGAGCGTGCTGATCGCGCATTCGGAAATGGGACAGGGCATCTGGACCACGCTGGCGATGCTGGTCGCCGATGAACTCGACGCCGACTGGACGAAGGTCCGCGTCGAGCACGCACCCGCCGCGCCCGCGTACGCGCACACCGCGTTCGGCATGCAGATGACCGGCGGCTCGACTACGACCTGGTCGGAGTTCGACCGCTATCGCCAGGCCGGCGCGACTGCGCGCGCGCTGCTGGTCGCCGCCGCTGCGCAGAAGTTCGGCGTTCCGGTGTCGCAGGTGCATACCGAGAATGGCTTCGTCGTCGCCGGCGATCGTCGTGCGCGTTATGGCGAACTCGTCGATGCTGCGGCCAAATTGCCAGCGCCGACGAAAGTGGCGTTGAAGGATCCGAAGGACTGGAAGCTGATCGGGAAGCCGACCAAACGCCTGGACACGCCGGAGAAGATCAGCGGCCGCGCGCAGTTCGGCATGGACGTGCAGTTCGACGGCCTGCTCACCGCCGTCGTCGCGCGCGCGCCGGTGTTCGGCGGTTCGGTCAAATCCTTCGATGCCGCCGCGGCGAAGGCCGTGCCCGGCGTGCGCAACGTCGTGCAGGTGCCCAGCGGTGTCGCCGTGATCGCGGACCACTACTGGGCCGCGAAGCTCGGCCGCGACGCGCTGAAGATCGAATGGGACGCCGGACCGAATGCGGCGACGCTCGACACCGCAACGCTGCGCGAGCAGTTCCGCACGCTGACCGTCACCGACGGCGCCGTCGCCCGCCAGGCCGGCAACGTGAAGGGCGGGCTGGAGAAGGCCGCGAGTACGCTGGAAGCCGAGTACCACGTGCCGTACCTCGCGCACGCACCGATGGAACCGTTGAACTGCACGGTGAAGATCGACGCCGACCGCTGCGAGATCTGGACCGGCACGCAGTTCCAGACGCTCGACCAGCAGGTCGCCGCGAAGATCACCGGGCTCAAGCCCGAGCAAGTGCTGATCCACACCACCTTCCTTGGCGGCGGTTTCGGCCGTCGCGCCACGCCGACCTCCGATTTCGTCAGCGAAGCGGTGCAGGTCGCCAAGGCCGCGGGTGCGCCGGTCAAGACGGTGTGGTCGCGCGAGGACGACATCCGCGGCGGCTACTACCGGCCGATGTACCTGCAGCGCGCGCGCATCGGCGTGGATGCGCAGGGACATCCGGTGGCGTGGCAGCACGTGCTGGTCGGCCAGTCGATCCTCGCCGGTTCGCCGTTCGAGGCGGCGATGGTCAAGAACGGTATCGACGCGACGTCCGTCGAAGGCGTCGCCGATTCGCCGTACCTGGCCGACATCCCGGACCATCGTGTCGAACTGCATTCGCCGCGCACCGGCATCCCGGTGCTGTGGTGGCGCTCCGTCGGCCACAGCTACAACGCGTTCGTGATGGAAGGCCTGATCGACGAACTCGCGCATGCGGCGAAGCAGGACCCGGTCGAGTACCGCCGCGCGCTGCTGCAGAAGCATCCGCGTCATCTGGCCGCACTGAACTTGGCCGCCGAAAAGGCCGGCTGGGGATCGCCGTTGCCGCAGGGCCGCGCGCGTGGCGTCGCCGTGCATGAATCCTTCGGCAGCTTCCTCGCACAGATCGCGGAAGTGTCGGTGGACAACAAGGCCGGTGGCGCTCCGGCGATCCGCGTGCACCGCGTGGTCTGCGCGATCGATTGCGGACTGGCGGTGAATCCGGAAGGCGTGCGCGCGCAGATGGAGTCGGGCATCGCGTTCGGCCTTGGTGCGGCGCTGCACAGCGCAGTCACTTTCCGCGACGGGCAGGTGCAGCAGTCCAACTATCACGACTACCAGGTGCTGCGCCTGGACGAGATGCCGCACATCGAAGTTCACATCGTGCCCAGCACCGAGAAGATGGGCGGCGCCGGCGAACCCGGCACCGCGCCGATCGCGCCGGCCGTGGCGAACGCCGTGTTCGCGCTCACCGGACAGCGCCTGCGCGAACTGCCGCTGCGCCTCACCGACGCCACCGCCTGAGGACCCGCACATGCGCCTAGCGATCGCGACGCTCACCGTGCTGCTCGCCGCCTGCTCCCCGCGCGTCGACCCGCAACAGGAAGCGCAGGGCCTGCAGGCCTTCGCCACCGTGGAGAAGGTGTTCCAGCATCCGCGCTGCAGCAACTGCCACATTCCCGGCGACCAGCCGTTGCAGTTCGACACGCAGACGGCGCACATGATGGGCGTGGTGCGCGGGCCGAAGGGCGAGGGCGCGGCGGGATTGCCGTGTTCGTCCTGCCACGGCGAAGCGAATCTTCCCGCAAGCTACGGACCGAACGCGCCGCCCGGCGCGCCGCACTGGTCGCTGCCGCCGCCGGACCAGAAGATGGCGTGGATCGGCGTGCCCGCGAGCGAGCTGTGCGCGATGATCCAGGACCGCAAGCGCAACGGCGATCGCGACCTCGACGCGATGTTCAAGCACGTCGCCGAGGACAAGCTGGTGCTCTGGGGCTGGGCGCCCGGCGGCAGTCGCGCGCCGGTGCCGGTGCCGCACGACCAGTTCGTCGCCGCGTTCCGCACCTGGATGGATGCCGGCGCGCCGTGCCCGAAGGCGGCGGCGCGCGGCTGACACCTGTTATGCGGCGCGTGGTCGGTGCAGGCGTCGATACAGCAGTGGTAGCACGAACAAGGTGAGCAGCGTCGACGACACGATGCCGCCGATCACCACCGTCGCCAGCGGCCGCTGCACTTCCGAGCCCGCGCCGACGTTGAACGCCATCGGCACGAAGCCGAGCGAAGCCACCAGCGCCGTCGTCAGCACCGGGCGCAGGCGTCCCAGCGCGCCATCGAACACCGCCTGCTCCAGCGGCATGCCCTGTTCGCGCAGCTTGCGGATGAACGCGATCATCACCAGTCCGTTGAGCACCGCCACGCCCGACAACGCGATGAAGCCGACGCCGGCGGAGATCGACAGCGGAATACCGCGAAGGGCGAGCGCGATCACGCCACCGGTGAGCGCGAGCGGCACGCCGGTGAACACGATCGCCGCATCGCGCCCGGAGCCGAAGGCCCAGAACAGCAGCGCGAAGATGATCGCAAGCGTCGCCGGCACCACCAGCGACAGTCGCCGGCTCGCCGACACCAGCTGCTCGAACGTGCCACCGTAGTCGATCCAGTAGCCCGGCGGCAGCGGCACCTGCGACCGGACGCGTTCGCGCAGCTCGTCGACGAAGCCACCGAGGTCGCGACCGCGCACGTTGGCGGTGATCACGACACGCCGCTTGCCGTTCTCGCGGTTGATCTGGTTCGGGCCGAGCGTGGTTTCGATCCGCGCTACCTCGCGCAGCGGCACCGTCTGCGGCGCACCCGACATCCACGCTGCCGCGCGACTGGACTCGTCCGCGTTGTCGTCGTCGTCGAGCGGGATCGGCAGGTCGGCGAGTGCGGCGGGATCGCTGCGCAGGTGCTCGGGCAGGCGCACGACGATGTCGAAACGGCGGTCGCCCTCGAACAGCTGGCCGGCGGTTTCGCCGCCGACCGCCGTCGCCACCGTATCCTGCACCGTGATCGGATTGAGGCCGTACCGCATCAGCGCCTCGCGATCCGGCGTCACCGTCAGCAGCGGCAGGCCGGTCGTCGATTCCAGTCGAACGTCGGCCGCGCCGGGTATGGCCCGCGCGACTTCCTCGATCTTCGCACCGACCTCCTGCAGCGTTTCCAGGTCGTCGCCGTTGAGCTTGATGGCGACGTCCGCGCGAACGCCGGAAATCAGCTCGTTCATGCGCATCTGGATCGGCTGGCTGAACTCGTAGTTGTTGCCGGGCAGCTCCTTCACTGCGGCTTCCATCTGCGCGACCAGCTCCGCCTTGGGTTTGCGCGGATCGGGCCATTGTTCGCGCGGCTTGAGCATCACGAAGGTGTCGGTCACTGACGGTGGCATGGGATCGGTGGCGACTTCAGCGGTACCGAGCTTGCCGAACACGCGCTCGACTTCCGGGAACTGCTGGATGCGCGCCTCCAGCGTCGACTGCATCGTCGCGGCCTGGTCCAGTCCGGTGCCGGGGATGCGCATGGCGTGCAGCGCGATGTCGCCCTCGTCCAGGCTCGGCACGAACTCCGAACCCAGTCGCGTGGCCAGCAGCCCGCAACCCACCGCCAGCACCAGCGCACCGCCCACCACCCAGCGCGAACGCGTCATCGCGCGCGACAGCAGCGGCGCATAGGCGCGACGCGCCCACTGCATCAGGCGTGTTTCCTTCTCCTCCACGCGACCGCGCAGGAACAGCGCGAGGCTGGCCGGCACGAAGGTCAGCGACAGCACCATCGCGCCCGTCAGCGCGAGTACCACCGTGATCGCCATCGGATGGAACATGCGGCCTTCCACTCCGGTCAGCGCGAAGATCGGCAGGTACACGGCGGTGATGATGCCGAGCCCGAACAGACTCGGGCGGATCACTTCCGCCGCGGCTGTCGCGGTGGCGTCGAGGCGTTCCTCCTCGGTGGGCAATCGACCCAGACGGTGCTGCAATTCGGCGAAGCGGCGCAGGCAGTTCTCGATGATGATCACCGCGCCGTCCACGATCAGGCCGAAGTCGAGCGCACCCAGGCTCATCAGGTTGCCCGACACGCCGCCGCGTACCATGCCGGTGAGAGTGAACAGCATCGCCAGCGGGATCACCGCGGCGGTGATCAGCGCCGCGCGGAAATTGCCGAGCAGCAGGAACAGCACCGCGATCACCAGCAGCGCGCCCTCGGCGAGGTTCTTCGCCACGGTGCCGATGGTGCGATCGACCAGCGCGGTGCGGTCGTACACGGGCGTCGCCGACACGCCGGGCGGAAGGCTGCGGTTGGCTTCCTGCAGGCGCGCCGCCGCGGCCTGCGCGACTTCGCGGCTGTTCGAGCCGATCAGCATGAAGACCGTGCCGAGCACCACTTCACGCCCGTTCTGCGTGGCCGCGCCGGTGCGCAGTTCCGGGCCCTCACCGACCGTGGCGACATCGCGCACGCGGATCGGCACGCCGTCGCGGCGATCGAGCACGATGTCGCCGATGGCGTCGAGGTCGGCCACCTGTCCCGGCGCGCGCACCAGGAACTGCTGGCCGTTGCGCTCGATGTAGCCCGCGCCGACGTTGCGGTTGTTGGCCGCGACGGCCGTCACGACGTCGTGCAGGGTGAAGCCGAGCGCGACCAGCCGCGCGGGATCGGGCGTGATGTGTATCTGCCGCGCGAAGCCGCCGATGGTGTTGACCTCGGTCACGCCCGGCGTGCCGCGCAGCTGCGGCCGCACCACCCAGTCCTGCAGCGTGCGCAGGTCGGTGGACGTGTACGGCGTGCCGTCGGGTTTGCGTGCATCGGCTTTCGCATCGACGGTGTACATGAAGATCTCGCCCATGCCGGTGGCGATGGGGCCCATCTCCGGCTCCAGTCCCGGCGGCATCTGCGAGCGCGCCTGAGCGAGCCGCTCGGCAACCTGTTGCCGTGCGAAGTACAGATCGGTGCCGTCCTTGAACACGACGGTCACCTGCGACAGACCGTAGCGCGAGATCGAACGCGTGTAGTCCAGCCCCGGCAGCCCGGCCAGGCCGGTTTCCAGCGGGAAGGTCACGCGCTGTTCGGCTTCCAGAGGCGAATAGCCTGGTGCGTGCGTGTTGATCTGCACCTGGACGTTGGTGATGTCCGGCGTGGCGTCGATCGGGAGCTTGGTGAAACTCCACGCGCCGACGGCGACGAGGGCCAGCGTCAGAACCAGCATCAGCCAGCGGTGCGCGATGGCGAATCGGATGATTTTCTCGAGCATGGCCGCCTCCTTAGTGGTCGTGCGAAGCGCCGGACTTCTCGATGTCCGCCTTCACCACGTAGCTCTGCTCGACGACGACCTGGTCACCGGGGGAGAGGCCCGACAGCACTTCGACGCGTTGCGCGTCGCGCTTGCCCAGTTCGAGCGGACGCACTTCGTAGTCGTCGCCGACACGAACGAACACCGCTTCCCAGTCGCGGAACGTCTGCAGCGCCGACAGCGGCACCACCAACCGGGCCGGCTGCTGCTCCACGGTGATGCGCGCCTTCACCGCCGAACCGGGACGCCACAATCCATCCGCGTTGGACAGGCTCGCGCGCGCGACCGTGCTCTGGCTGGCGGTGGCGGTGCCGGGCAGCACGCGCTCCAGCGTCGTGTGCGCGACCACGCCGTCGCTCAGGCGCGTCACCTGCACCGGCACGCCGGCGCGGATGTGCTGCGCGTCCGCGCCGAACACGTGCAGGTCGACCCACAACGTCGACAGGTCGGCGATCTCGAACAGTGTCGAGTTCTCGCTCGCCACCGAACCGACCGACGCGTTGCGCGCGAGCACCACGCCGGAGATGGGGGCGTTCACGGTGTACGTCGTCAGGCTCAGGTTGCTTTCGACGGTCGCCAGCGGCTGGCCTGCGCGGACCGTGTCGCCGACGTTCGCGCGCAACGCGCGGATGGGGCCCGGGAAGCGTGCGGCGACGTTGGCGACGCGGCCTTCGACCGGCGTCAGCAGGCCCTGCACTTCGTGTTCGTCGGCGATGGTGCCGGGGCCGGCGGGCGCGACACGCAATCCCGACTGCTGCGCGATGTGCGCGGGGATCGTGGTGCGACCTTCATAGCTCGGATACGACCAGCGCAGGTCGCGCCCATCGATGCGCGCACTGACCACGACGTCGAACGAATGCGGCTCGCCGACCACGGTGTTCGCCATCAGGCTGCCGTCGGGACGCGGCGCGAGGACGTGGCGTTCGGCGATGCCTCCCAACCGTGTCAGCGCAACGGCGACCGTTCCGGCGGTGGCCGGCAGCGGCTTGTCGCCGCGGTACAGCCACGCCTGGTACTTCGGCGGCGTGCCGTCCTCGGCGATGGCGAGCTCGACCGTATAGCCGTCCTGTTGCAGCAGTCGGCCGCCGTGTTCACCGCGCGCGGGCTCTTCGGCGTGCGCGCCTTCGGCGTGGTCGTGGTCTTCTTCGGCGGGCGTCGATGCGTCGCCGCAGGCGGCCAGGCCGAGAGCGAGGAGCGGGATGAGGAGGAGATTGCGGTTCACGGTGTGGCTTCCTTTTCCGTGGTGCGTGCCGGCACGACGAAGGCGTGGCCGGTCAGGCGCTGGATTTCGATGAGCGCGCGCTGGGCGTCCAGCGCGGCGTCGAGTTGCTGGCGGCGCATCGCGCTGCGCTCGGATTGCAGTTGCGCCCATTCGAGGTAACTGATCGCGCCGGCGCGGAACGCGCGTTCGGCCGCCGCCTCGGCGCGCGCGTGCATCGGCAGCACGTCGCTGCGCAGGCGTTCGACCTCCAGCTGCGCGACGCGATAGCGTCCGTGTGCCTCGACCAGAGTTGCGTACAGCGACAGGCCCTGCGCCTCGCGTTCGACTTCGACCTGTGCGACTTCGATCTCCGCCGCGCGGATCGTCGGTTGCGCGCGGCGCGCGCTGCCCAATGGCATGGACAGGCTGCCGACCAGCGCGACGTCGTTGCTGGCATTGAACGCGCGCGCGCCGATCTGCCATTCGAGATCGGGCGTCGCCTGCGTGCGCTCCAGGCGCAGGCGTGCCTCGGCGATGCGGCGCTCATCGGCGAAGCGCAGCAGCTCCGGTGTGCGTTCCAGCGATGCGGCGAGCGCGTCGAAATCCGCGATGGCCGGTAGTGCAAGCGGGTTGGCGTCGACGATGTCGAACGCCGGTTCGCGTTCACCCCAGAGCGCGGCCAGATGCTGGCGCGCCGCGACTTCCGCCTGTGCGCTGCGGCGCTGGTCGAGCTGCGAGCGCGCCAGTGCGGCCTGCGCGGTCAGCACCACCGACTCGGGCGACGCGCCGGCGTGGAGGCGTTGCCGTGCCGCGGCCACGGTGCGCGTGCGCTGTTCGATGTCGGCTTGGGCGAGCGCTCGCTCGCTGCGCGCGGCGACGACCGCGAGGTAGCGCCGCGCGACGTCGGCCAGCAGGTCCAGGCGGGCGGCTTCGGACTGCAGCGCGTTGGCGTCGATCCGGCTCTGAGCGAGGGCGATGCGTGCATCGCGCTTGCCGCCGCGTTCGAGGATCGAGGCAAGGCTCAGCGTCGTTTCGGCTTCGTCGAGGCCAGCGTAATCGCCGCTGCCGAGCACGTTCTCGATGTCGAGCGTGCCCTGCAGCGCGGGACGTTGCGCGGCGGCGTCGCGTTCGGCCGACAGCGCCTGTTCGCGCAGGGCCGGCAGGCGCAGGTCGGGATGGGTGGTGGCGACGCGCGCGAACGCGTCGTCCAGGGTCAAACGATCGCCGGCTCGCGCGGGCAAGGCCACGAGCACGGCGACCAGCGCGGCACAGGCCGCGGGTCGCATGGACATGAAAAGACTCCGAGTGGACGAACGAAGGGCCGGCAGCGCCGGCGGACGTCAGGCCGAGATCGGAGGACGGAACGGCGCGCCGCGCGGTGCGGGCACGAAGGCGACCACGTGCAGCGGGATCGGCGAGGTCGTCGGCGCGACGGCCATCGTCAGCGCCATTCGCGGCAGCACCGCGGCCTGCTGGCCGCAGCAATGGGTCAGATGGAAGTGGTTGTCGTCGTGCGGTGGCTGGCCGCCGTCGGGTGCGGGCGGCTGCACGACCGCGTGGCCTTCCTCGTGCGTGTGGCCGTCGCCGGCGACGAGCGCGTGCGAGACCAGTTCGTGCATTTCCTCGGCGATCGTCAGCGACGGCTTGAGCACGATGCCGGCCAGGAGCAGGCCGAGCACGAGCAGCCGGAAGGCGAGGGCGAGGGCGGAGGAGGCCGACATGGCCGCTAGGGTACGCAACGCGGGCGGCGATACACAATTGCGCCCCTTTCGCGCGGCTGCCGCACGCCCGTCATACAGCATGCCTAGCCTGTGCCGCGTCATTCAGGGGGACGGCAATGCGCAGGACGGGAACGGTGGCACTGGTGGCGTGCGTGCTGGCGCTGGCGGCGTGCGGTTCCGGTTCGCGCGAGGCGGAGCCGGCGGTGGATGTCGCGCAGGCGCTGCCGGAGCCGGTGCTCGATGCGCTCGATGGCAACGACCTGCGCGCGCGTGCCGAGGATGCGCTGCGCCGACAGCGCATCCATTCGCCTGCGGGCGACTGCGCGGTCGACTATTACCTCGCGCTGCGCGAACGCGAACCGGCGGCCGAGGGTGTCGCGACGGCGCTCGGCGAGCTGCAGCCTTACGTGCTGATCGCCGCTGAGCAGGCGTTGGCGCGCGAGGATCTGGACGAATCGCAGCGCCTGCTGGCCCTGCTCGCGCGGATGGATGCGAACGCGCCCGCACTGCCGCGACTGCGCGACACCCTGCGCATCGCACAGGCGGCGGCCGATCGCGCCGAAGGTGCGCGCGTCGTCGAAACCAAGCCCGCCGTGGCGCCGTCGATCCTGCCGCCTCCCGCGCCGCGCGTCGCGGAACGCGCACCGGAGAAGCCGGCGATCGCGGTTCAAGCCAACATCGCTCCACCGCCCGCGCCGCCCACGCAGGCGAACGAAGCCGCGCCGACACCCGTGGTCGCACAGATCGCACCGCCGATCGCGCCCGCGCCGGAAGTGGCGAACGCCATGCCGCGCCTGCTCGTCGATGCGCAGCCGCGCTATCCGGCGAAAGCGCAGAACCGCCGCATCGAAGGCAGCGTGCAGCTCGCTTTCACCATCCAGCCCGATGGCAGCGTCAGCGATGCGCGCCTGCTCCTGGCGCAACCGTCGGGCGTGTTCGAGGAAGCCGCGCTTGCCGCGGCCGCACGCTGGCGCTTCGAGGCCACGGGACGCCGTGTCGCCACCACGCGCACGCTGACGTTCCGCCTGCCGCCGGAGTCGCGCGGCTGATCGATCGTCCTTGCTGGCGGCCGCGCGATGCAGCGGCGACAATGCCGGCATGAACGCATCCGCCTCCTCGTTGCTGGAAACCGTCGAATTCGAAACCGCACCGCAGCCGGCCTGGACCGTGCTGTGGCTGCATGGCCTGGGTGCGGACGGACACGACTTCGCGCCGATCGTGCCGGAGCTGGTGCGCCGCGAATGGCCGGCGCTGCGCTTCGTGTTCCCGCATGCGCCGGTGCGCGCGGTGACGATCAACAACGGTATGCGCATGCGCGCCTGGTACGACATCGTCAGCTTCGACTTCGACGCGCTGCACGCCGGCAACCGCGCCGATGCGGCCGGCGTCGACGAATCGGTGGCGCAGGTCGAGGCGTTGATCGCGCGCGAGGGCGAGCGCGGGATTCCGCCGGAGAAGATCGTGCTGGTCGGGTTCTCGCAGGGCGGCGCCATCGCCCTGGCGGCCGGCCTGCGCCGGGACCGGCCCCTGGCCGGACTGGCCGGGCTGTCGACCTACCTGCCGCTGGACCCGCAGCGCGCCGCCGCCAGCCTGCAGCCGGGGGCGACCGCCCAGCCCCTGTTCATGGCCCACGGCCAGTTCGACCCGGTGGTGCCCGCCCCGGTCGGCGAGCGCAGCGCCGAAACCATGAAACAGCTGGGTTTCGGGGTCGAATGGCACCGCTACCCGATGGCGCACCAGGTCTGTGCCGAGGAGATCCGCGACCTGGGCGACTGGCTGGCCGCCCGGTTCGTCGGCTGACCCCGGTCCAGCCGACGATTGGTAGCCAGCCCGGCCCGGGGCTACCATCAGCCCATTGGCCGAGCCCACCGGGGATGGAGACGCCGATGAGGGTAGTGATCGCCGATGACGAACCGCTGGCGCGCGAGCGTCTGCGCGGATTGCTGGCCGAGCAGCGCGGCGTCGAAGTCGTCGCCGAAGCTGCGGACGGGCAGCATGCGCTGCACGCCTGCGCCGAGCACCGGCCGGACCTGGTCCTGCTCGACATCGCCATGCCGGGCATCGACGGGCTCGAGGCCGCGCGCCATCTCGCCGCCTTCGAGCCGCGCCCCGCGGTGGTGTTCTGCACGGCCTACGATGCGCACGCACTGTCGGCGTTCGAAGCCGAGGCCATCGACTATCTGGTCAAGCCGGTGCGCGCCGAACGGCTCGCCGCCGCACTGGAACGCGTACGCACCTTCGCTGCCGGCCGCGAACGCACCGGTGGCGACGGCGTGGTCCCAAGCAGCGGACAGCGCCGCAGCCATTTGTGCGCCCGACTGCGTGGCAGCCTGCGCCTGATCCCGATCGAGGACGTGCACTACCTGCACGCCGAAGAGAAGTACGTGGTCGTGCACCACGCGCGCGGCGAAGACCTGATCGAGGAATCGCTGAAGTCGCTCGAGGACGAATTCGGCGAGCGTTTCGTGCGCATCCACCGCAACTGCCTGGTCGCGCGCCACGAAATCGTCGAACTGCGCCGCGCGCCCGACGGCCACGTGCAGGCAGTCCTGCGCCACGGCAAGCAGCCGCTGGAAGTCAGCCGCCGCTGCGTGGCGGGCCTGAAGGAAACGCTCAAGCACCTGTGATGCCCCGGGGCGTCCGCATCCCGGGAAGGCGCCTGCATCGGCGATAATGCGCGGATGAACACGCTGCGCATCGCCACCCGCAAGAGTCCGCTCGCCCTGTGGCAGAGCGAGCATGTCGCCGATCGCCTCCGCGAGGCGTTCCCCGGTCTGGTCGTCGAACTGGTGCCGATGAGCACGCGTGGCGACGAAGTGCTCGACCGCTCGCTGGCCGCGATCGGTGGCAAGGGTCTGTTCCTGAAGGAGCTGGAGCTGGCGATGCTGCGCGGCGAGGCCGATTGCGCGGTGCACTCGCTCAAGGACGTGCCGATGGAACTGGAACCAGGCTTCGCGCTTCCCGCGATCCTGGCGCGCGCCGATTACGCCGACGCGTTCGTCAGCAACCACCACGACGACGTCGCTTCGCTGCCGCATGGCGCGCGTGTGGGCACGTCGTCGCTGCGCCGGCAGGCGCAACTGCGCGCGCTGCGTCCGGACCTGCAGTTGCTCGACCTGCGCGGCAACGTCAACACGCGCCTGGCCAAGCTCGATGCGGGAGAGTACGACGCGATCGTGCTGGCGTGCGCGGGCTTGCAGCGACTGGGCTTCGATGCGCGGATCCGTTCGCGCATGCAGGCGCCGCACTGGTTGCCGGCGCCGGCACAGGGCGCCGTGGCGATCGAATGCCGCGAGGACGATCTCGCCACGCGCGAGCTGTGCGCGCGTCTGGACGACAGCGCCACGCGTACCTGCGCGGAAGCCGAGCGTGCGATGAACCGCGCGTTGCACGGCAGCTGCCACGTACCGGTGGCGGCTTTCGCGCGACTGGACGGCGAGCACCTGCACCTGTCCGGGCTGGTGGGCTCGGCTGCCGACGGCCGACTCGTGCGCGCCGAAGGCGAAGGTCGTGGCGACGCGCCGGATGCGCTCGGGCTGGATGTGGCGCAGAAGCTGCTGGAACAGGGCGCGGGTGAGCTCATCGCCGGATCGCACTGACGCGGCGTTCCCGCCTGCCTGATCGACGCCCTCAGAAGCGTCGGCGCAGTTCGATCTTGCTCTCGGCCGTTTCGCTGCCGCCGCCGTTCTGGTTGTCGTGGCGGATCGCGAAATCGCTCTCCAGCGTCCAGTTCGGCCACAGGTTCACGTCCAGGCTCAGCGACTGCTTGACGAAGGCTTCGCCGCGGCCGCTTTCGAACTGCACGCGCTGCGTCCACGTCGCGCGTTCGCCGATCTGCTGGCCGAAATTGAGCTCGCCGCGCAGCACCGGGCCAGCCTGGTTGATGCCGTCGTCGTAGAGCGGCGCGAGGCGATAACCCGCGCCGAGCGAGAGGCCGAGCTGGGTCGGGCCATCGCGCATCGCCTGCACGTTGTAGCGCGTGCCGATGCGGAAATCGTTGGAGTACAGCGCCTTGCTGTCGCGCGGAGTGGCCGGCGCGCTCAATGAGGCGAAACGCTGGCTGCCGGGGAGGCGCAGGGTACGGCGGCGCGGATCCACCGGTTCGACCGGCGCGGGCGCCGACATCGCCATCTGCCACTCCGCATCGCCGCAACGCGTGGAAAAACAGTACAGCCGCATCTTCGCCGGATCGCTCGCGATGGCGATCAACGTCGGGTCGCCATTCAACGCTGGCGAGGGCAGGGTGAGGAAGGCACCGCCAAGGGCGAGCCCAAGTGCACCGAGCATGGTCAGGTTGATGAATCCGGGAAAAGGGCGCCTGAAAACGGTTTCAGACGAGCCGCGGCAGTTTGCCAGATCATCGATGAATTGGCAGCGAACCGGCCCGTCGCCGGCCCGGCATCAGTAGTAAAGCGTGACGACGTGCCGGGCCTGGGCGAAGAACAGCCAGCGTTCGACCAGTACTCCGACCAGCGCCAGCAGCGCGGCGACGGTGAAGATCGGCCCGGCCCAATCCGGCTGCGCCCAGCCCAGCCACGCGGCCAGCGCGGGCACCACTGCGAACAGCAGCAGCGAGATCGCCCGCAGCGCGCGCGCATGCTTGCGCGCCACCACGAAGCCCATCTCGCGGTTGACGTAATTGTCCTGCGTGTTCGGACGTTCGAAGACCTCGACCTCGCGGCCCGGCATGCCGACCGCATCGCCACGCGTCGCACCCATCTGCATGCGATCGATGCGATGCCAGTACACCAGCTTCAGCACCGCCGCTGTCAGCGCGAGCGCGAAGGTCACCAGCACGATCACGCCCAGCGCCTCGTCGGTCAGCGTCGCCCAGTTCGCCAGCGCCATCAGCACCAGCCAGCCGGTCAGCACCGCGAACATCAGGTACACGGGCACCACCAGCACTTGCCGCCACGCGGGAATCGGCTTGAGCGAGGCGTAGATCATCGCCGTGCACACCACCGTGGCCACCGACAGCAGCAGCATCGCGCCGGCGAGCAGCGGCGCCGCGATGCCGGCAAGCGGCGCGTAGGAGCCGGTGACGAACACCGCCGCGATCATGCCCAGCAGCGCGAGCGCCGGCAGCGCCGTCGCCACCGCGAACACGCCTTCGCGCGACAGCCATGAGCTTCGCCATTGCGAGAACGCACGCCATGCGCGCGCGGGCTTGCCGAGATGGAACACCGAACTGATCAACCCGGCCGTGGTGAGCAGCAGGCCGACCAGCAGCAACGTCGCCCACAACAGCGCGGTCACGGCCTGCGCCGGCGGGCGGCCCTGCAGGTACGGCAGCAGGACGATCGCGGACGTCCACATCAACAGGCCGTAGCCCGCACCGGAGAGGGTCGTGAACAACAGGACGGAGAAGGCGGGATGCATGCGGTCAGCGGCTGAGGATGCGATCGAGCCAGCGCAGCACGGGCGGCAGCGCGGCGGTGTCGAGGGATTCGCCCGGTTCGACGGGCGCGGTGGTTTCGCCGGCGCGACGCGGACGCGGCGGCAGGTACCGGTTCACCGGCTGGTAGCCCAGCTGCGGCAATAGTTCGACGCCGCCGCGTTCGGCGACCAGCTTCGACACATCCGACTCCGGATCGCCGAGGTCGCCGAAATGACGCGCGCGCGTCGGGCAGGCCTGCACGCAGGCGGGCTGGCGTTCGGATTCGTCGAGGTTGTCGTTGTAGATGCGGTCGATGCAAAGCGTGCATTTCTTCATCACGCCTTCGACCGGGCTGTACTCGCGCGCGCCGTACGGGCACGCCCACGAACACAGCTTGCAGCCGATGCACTTGTCCTCGTCGACCAGCACGATGCCGTCTTCGGCGCGCTTGTAGCTTGCGCCGGTCGGGCACACGGTCACGCATGCGGGCTGCTCGCAGTGCAGGCACGAACGCGGGAAGTGCAGCGTCATCGCCGGCTGCGCGGGTGTGTCGCCGCACGCGGGCGCGGCAGCGACTTCATAGCTGTGCACGCGGTTGAACCACACGCCGGACGGATCCTTGCCGTACGGCTGCTCGTCGGTCAATGGCGCGGCGAAACCGCCGGCGTTCCACTCTTTGCAGCTCACCGCGCAGGCATGGCAGCCCACGCAGGTGTCCAGGTCGATCACCAGGCCGAGCTTCTTCTTCGAGGGCGGTGGCAGGTCGGTCATGCGCGGCTCAACGGCGTCGGCCGGTGCTGATCAGCCACACGCCCAGCGCGAAGATCGCGATGCCGAGGCTCACGCTCGGCAGCATGCTCACCAGCACCGGCAGCAGCGTGGTCGTCGTGCCGGGCGTGGCGGCCGGATCGAACGCACCGAAGCTGATCAGGATCATCACCGCGAAACCGAGCACGATGCACAGCCAGCCGGCGAGGAGTCGAATGGATTTCATCGGGTCCTGGTGTCCTTGGAATTCCGGAACTGCGCGCCGTAGCGCAACGGCTGGTCGTCGGCGGTGCCCAGCTCCAGTGGCGCGAACTGCGGCGATGTCTCCGTCGCCTGCGTGACTTTGGCGATGCGCACGCGCAGGTCGAACCATGCGGCCTGCCCGGTGACGGGATCGGCGTTGGCGTAATCGCCGCGCGGCGTGATGTCGGAGATCAGGTGGTTGAGCAGGAAGCCCTCGCGGCCTTCCGGTGCGTCCTTGCTCAGGCGCCAAGCGCCACGGCGTTTGCCGATGGCGTTCCATGTCCACACGGTGTCGGGTTGCACGTTGGCGGCGAACTTCGCCTGCACGGTGATGGTGCCGTGGTGCGAGGTCACTTCGATCCAATCCTCGTCGCCAATGCCGAAGCGCGTCGCGGTGTCCGGATGCAGGTACAGCCAGTTCCGCGTGGCGATCTGCCGCAGCCACGCGTTTTGGGAACCCCACGCGTGGTACATGAACATCGGACGCTGGGTGACGGCGCTGAGGGGGTAGGGGTGTGCGGGCGCGCTGTCGCGAGCTTCGCCCTCTCGCCGCCCTGCTCCCTCCCCTGCTTGCAGGGGAGGGTTGGGGAGGGGTGAAGCCTTATCGACAAACGACGCGGGCGCTTTGCCTTCTCCCCATCCCTCTCCCGCAAGCGGGAGAGGGGGAGTGATGGCCGTGCGGGTCTGACTTGCGTCAACGTCGCTGCGATCGTCCGCGTTGTCGCGTTCGATCTGCGCGCCTTCAAAGGGCTCATACCAGATGGGCAACGGATCGAAATACGTCGCGACGCGCTCGCGATGCACTGGCGGCGGTTGCGTCGCACCGTGTCCCTGCGCAGCGAGACGGAACTTCTGCATCGTCTCCGAATACAGCTGCAGCACGATCGGATCCGCGTGGCCGAGGAATCCCATGCGCTGCGCCCAGTCGAGATAGCCACGGTTGGCCATCTTGAAATAACGCGCGTCCTCGGGAATCTCGCTGCGCCAGAAACCGCCGTGTTCGATGTAGCGCTGCAACTGCTCCGGGTTCGGCTGGCCCTTGGCCTCGATCTCGCCGTGCGCGCCGCGCCATCCTGCAAGCAGGCCCACGCCCGGCGCGCGTTCGTGCCGCACGATGTAATCGGCGTAGTCGTGGTACTTCGCCGAACCGTCCTCATTGACCAGCCCGGGCAGGCCGAGGCGCGCGCCGAGGTCGATCAGTACCGACTGGAAGCCGCGCACGTCGCGGCCCGGCGACTGCGTCGCCGCGTCCAGCACCGGATGCCGGATCGCATCCGCCGCGCCGTCGGCATCGGAAATCGGCCGGTCGAGCAGGCTGATCGCATCGAAGCGTTCGAGGTAGGTGGTGTCGGGCAGCACGAGGTCGGCGTAGGCCACCATCTCCGACGCGTACGCATCGGCGTAGATGATGCGCGGGATGCGGTACTCGCCGTCCTCGCCGCGATCGGTCAGCCATCCGATCGTCTGCGTGGTGTTCATCGACGAGTTCCAGCTCATGTTCGCCATGAACATCATCAGCGTGTCGATGCGGTACGGATCGCCGGCCCAGGCGTTGCGGATCACGGTGTGCATCATGCCGTGCGCGGACAGGGGGTAGGCCCACGAGAACGCGTGGTCGATGCGGCGCGGCGCGCCGTCGGCATCGACGACCAGATCCTCAGGCCCGTGCACGAACCCCAGCGGCGCGGCGTCGAGCACGCCGTTGGCCTGACGCGCCTTGCCGGGACGGTTCGGTGGCGGCAACGGCTTGGGAAACGGCGGCTGGTAGCGGAACGAACCCGGCGCGTCCACCGCGCCGAGCAGCAACTGCAGCAAATGCAGTGCGCGGCAGGTATGGAAACCGTTGCTGTGCGCGCTGATGCCGCGCATCGCGTGCATCGACACCGGACGTCCCTGCATCTGCGCGTGTTCACGGCCCCACGCGTCCGTCCACGCGACCGGCAGCGAGAACGCGCGGTCGAACGCGGCTTCCGCGAGTTCATGCGCGATGCGGCGGATCGTGTCGGCGGGAATGCCGCAGCGTTCGCTCACCGCGTCGGGTGAGTACTGCGGGTCGAGGTAGCGTTCGACGACGAGGTGGAACACGGGCATGGCACGACGCCCGTCATCGAGCACGTACTCGCCGACGACGCGCGGCGAGACTTCGATGGCGTCGGCGCGGGCGAAGTGCGTGTCATCGGCGTCGTGGCGCGTGGCGCACAGCGGATGGCCCTCGGCGTCGCGCGCGAACAGGCCGTCATCCGCACCGCCCGGATTGCGCACGACCAGCCAGTGCGCGTTGGTGTAGCGCACCAGGTAATCCAGGTCGATTCGGTCGGCCTTGAGGAGCTCGTGGATCAGCGCGAACGCGAACAGGCCGTCGGTGCCGGGACGGATGCCGATCCATTCGTCGGCGATCGCGCCGTAGCCCGAGCGCACCGGGTTCACCGCGACGATCTTCGCCCCGCGCGCCTTGAGCTTGCCCAGCCCGAGCTTGATCGGATTGGAGTCGTGGTCTTCGGCCACGCCCCACAGCATCAGGTACTGCGAATGCTCCCAGTCGGGCTCGCCGAACTCCCAGAAGCTGCCGCCGAGCGTGTACAGCCCGCCCGCGGCCATGTTCACCGAGCAGAATCCGCCGTGCGCAGCGTAGTTGACGGTGCCGAACTGCTGCGCCCACCAGCCCGTCAGTGCCTGCGACTGGTCGCGTCCAGTGAAGAACGCGAGTTCATCCGGATTGCGATCGCGGATCGGCCGCAGCCAGGACGTGGCGATCTGCAGCGCCTCGTCCCATTCGATCTCGCGGAATTCGCCCGAGCCGCGCTCGCCCACGCGCAGCAGCGGCTTGTCCAGTCGCGCCGGGGAGTAGTGCTGCATGATCCCCGCCGAACCCTTGGCGCACAGCACGCCGCGGTTCACCGGGTGGTCGGGATTGCCCTGGATGTAGCGGATCTGCCCGTCCTTGAGCCACACCTTGATGCCGCATCGGCACGCGCACATGTAGCACGTGGTGGTCTTGACCTCGTCGCCGATCACGGGCGAGGTATCGATGGCTGGCTCGGCGGGCGCGCGCATCCGGGCATTGTGCCCTGCGCGGGCGGCGCATGCGAAGCGCCGTGCCGCCGGTCAGGGACGGCAGTAGCGGCGTTCGTATTCCAGCTGCTGCTGCAGCTCGCGGCTGTCGCCGTCGAGCGCCAGGTCGCCGATGTTGCGACGGTGTTCTCGGCAGGGTTCGTCCGGATCGCGCGCACCGAACATGCGACCGATGCCGGCGACCACGCTCGCGGCGCTCGTGGGTTTGCGCATGCGGAAGCGCTCGCTGCCCTCGCCGGGCAGGCGCACGCTGCGATTGGCGAAGGGATCCGGGGGCGCCGCCGCGTCCTTCAGCGCATCGCGTCCCTGCATCACGTACACCGCTGAAAGCGCGCGCGTGGGCTCGGGCGCGGCGGTCGTGGCCGTGCTGCTCGTGGAAGGCGACGCCACGCTCGGGCGTGGCGACGGGGTGTCGCGCGCGACGCGTGCCCGCGTGCGAGCCGGCGCCGTTTCAACGCGTGGAACCTGCGGTTCCTCGCGCGGCAGCCACACGACCTGGATCGGTCGCGCGGGTTCTTCGGCCAGTGTCGGCCAGATCGGCCGCATCGCCTTGGAAAGTCCCCAGATCAGCCCAGTCGTGCTCGCTACTGCCACGGCCGCCGCCAGCACGGCGTCCCAACGCGATCCTTGCGTGCAATCCATCACAGCCCCCCGATCCGGTGCGGCAGTATCGTGTGCGGGGGGTTAAACAACGGTTACCCCACGTCCGAGACTGGCGGCCTTCAGGTCGCAGTGCGATGCTGTCCTGCCGATTCTCCCGACCCGCGTGCCATGGAACGCATCGAACGCATCCACGCTCTCCACCGCATCCTCAGCGCTGCGCGCTATCCGGTGACGGTGCAGCGTCTTCAGGAAGACCTGGAATGCTCCCGCGCCACGGTCTATCGAGACCTGGCCTACCTGCGCGATTACCTGATGGCGCCGGTGGTCGGCAATGGCGAAGCCGGTTTCCGTTACGACCACAGCGAGGGCGAACGCTTCGAGCTGCCCGGCCTGTGGCTGAGTTCGGAAGAACTGCATTCGCTGCTTGCCGCGCAGCAGTTGCTGGTACGCAGCGGCGGCGGTGTGCTGTCGAACGCGCTGGCGCCGTTGCAGCATCGGATCGAGAAGCTGCTCGACGAACACGCAGGCGGTCGCCGCGTGCCGGTCGAGCGCGTGCGTGTGATCCCGCACCGCACCCGTCGCCTGGACGAAACCGCGTTCCGCACGGTCGCCACCGCGGTGCTCGACCGCAAGCAGCTGAGCTTCGAGTACCGCGCGCGGTCCACCGACGAACAGACGCGCCGGCATGTGTCGCCGCAGCGCCTGACCCATTACCGCGAGAACTGGTACCTCGACGCCTGGGACCACAACCGCGACGCGCTGCGCAGCTTCGCCGTGGACCGCATCAGTGCGGCGAAGATCGGCGAGGACGCCGCGCGCGACGTGCCCGACGAGGAACTCGACAAGCACCTGGCCTCGAGCTACGGCATCTTCTCGGGCACGCCGAAGGGCTGGGCGACGATCGTGTTCACTCCCAAGGCCGCGCGCTGGGTCGCCGACGAACACTGGCATTCGCAGCAGCAGGGGCGGTTCCTGCCGGACGGACGTTACGAGCTGAAGATTCCCTACAGCGCCGGCCGCGAACTGCTGATGGACGTGATGCATTACGGCAGCGACGCGGAGATCATCGAGCCGCCGGTGCTGCGCGAGCAGGCGCGCGCGCTGCTGCAGCTGGCGTTGAGCAATTACGACCGCTGATCCGCTCGGCCCCTCTCCCCGGCCAGCTGCGCTGGCCGACCCTCTCCCACAAGGGGAGAGGGTGAATCAGGGAGGCGGGTGGTGTTCTTCCACCTCTCCCCTTGCGGGAGAGGTCGACGCGCGTAGCGCGTCGGGAGAGGGGAGAGGGGCAGGGCCGTCGCAGCCCATGAGATGCCCCGCCGGCACGCTCGCTCCATCGCCACTGGAGCCGCGCCATGAAGCCGACCCGCCACGACATCGATCCCGGCCTCGAACACCTGTTGCGCCATGCCGTCGCCATCGGCGCGGTGCTCATCGTCCTGCTGCCCGCCGCGCGCGGTTTCAGCCCGACCTTCGGCTGGATGCCGCTGTGGCTGCTGGCCATGCCGGCCTGCGCGTGGTGGGCGCTGCACCGGTTCCGCCTGCCGGGACGCGAGGCCGACGAAGCCGGGTCCGCGCAGCGCACGCGCCGTCGCGCCGGCGTCCAGGCCCGCCGCCGGCGCATGCCGGTACTGCGCCGCCGCCATTCGCAGGCGGCCTGAGCGCCCGCATCCGGCACAGCCGGAGGACCTCCGGCACGGCGGGGGACGCCGTGCCCTGTGCTAGCGTTCGGGTCCGTTTCCAACGTGCCCGGAGCACCCATGCCGAAGCTGTCGCATGCCTGCCAGACCTTGCTGATCTCCGCAGGCCTCGCGGCCGCATCCGTGGCCGGTGCCGCACCCGCCAAGGAGTCCACCGCCGTGTCCGCCGATGCATCCACCGATCCCTACGCCTGGCTTGAAGACGTCACCGGCGACAAGCCGCTGGGCTGGGTGCGCGAGCAGAACGCGAAGTCCGAGGGCGAACTCGCCGCCACGCCGCAGTTCAAACAGCTCGAATCCGACATCCGCGGCATCCTCGATTCCGACGCCAAGATCCCGGGCGTGGAGAAGATCGGCGAGTACTACTACAACTTCTGGAAGGACAAGCAGCACCAGCGCGGCCTGTGGCGCCGCACCACGCTGGCGGAGTACCGCAAGGACAAGCCGCAGTGGGAAACGGTGATCGACCTCGACGCGCTGAACCAGGCCGAGAACGAGAACTGGGTGTGGCATGGCGTGGATTGCCTGCGACCCGACTATTCGCGCTGCCTGATCGCGCTCTCGCGCGGCGGCGCCGACGCCGACGTCACGCGCGAGTTCGACCTGTCGACGAAGACCTGGGTCAAGGATGGTTTCTTCCGTGCCGAAGCCAAGGGCGCGCTGGGCTGGATCGACCGCGACACCGTCTACGTCTACACCGACTTCGGCGCGGGCTCGATGACCAGCTCGGGTTATCCGCGCATCGTCAAGGAATGGAAGCGCGGCACGCCAATCGAACAGGCGCGCGTGGTCTACGAAGGCCAGGCGACCGACATGTACATCGCCGCGGCGCGCGACCACACGCCGGGCTACGTGCGCGATCTCGTCAGCCGTTCGCTGGCCTTCTACAACGACGAGCTGTACCTGCGGAAGGCTGACGGCACGCTGGCGAAGATCGACGTGCCCAACTCCGCCAGCAAGAACACGCATCGCGAATGGCTGCTGCTGGAACTGCGCGAACCGTATGAGGCCGGCGGCAAGACCTGGCCCGCCGGTAGCCTCATCGCCACCAACTTCGACGACTTCATGGCCGGCAAGCGCGACTTCACCGCGCTGTTCACGCCGACCGAACGCACCTCGCTGTCGAGCTACGCCTGGACCAAGTCGCACCTGGTGCTCAACGTGCTCGATGACGTCAAGAACCGCCTGAGCGTGCTCACGCCGGGCCCGGGCGAGTGGAAGCGCAGCGAGTTCACCGGCGCGCCGACCTTCGGCACGCTGGGCGTGTCGGCGGTGGATGCCGACGAAAGCGATGCGGTTTGGCTCACCGCCACCGACTACCTGACGCCGACCACGCTGTCGCTGGCGCAGATCGGCTCGAAGCCGGAAGTGCTCAAGACCATGCCGGTGTTCTTCGATGCCACGAAGAACGCGATCGAACAGCACTTCGCCACGTCGAAGGACGGCACGCGCGTGCCGTACTTCCTCGTGCGTCCGAAGAACCTGAAGCTCGACGGCACCGCGCCGACGCTGCTGTACGGCTACGGCGGTTTCGAGATCTCGCTGACGCCGGCGTACTCGGGCAGCGTCGGCAAGGGCTGGCTGGAGAAGGGCGGCGTGTACGCGGTCGCCAACATCCGAGGCGGCGGCGAGTACGGCCCGCGCTGGCACCAGGCCGCGCTCAAGGCCAACCGCCACAAGGCCTACGAGGACTTCGCCGCGGTCGCGCAGGACCTGATCGCGCGCAAGGTCACCTCGACCCCGCACCTGGGCATCCAGGGCGGCAGCAACGGCGGCCTGCTCACCGGCAACATGCTGACCCAGTACCCGGACCTGTTCGGCGCCGTCGTCGTGCAGGTGCCGCTGCTGGACATGAAGCGCTACAGCCACCTGTTGGCCGGTGCGTCGTGGATGGCCGAATACGGCGATCCCGACACCGCCGACTGGGATTACATCCGCACCTTCTCGCCGTACCACCTGTTCGACGCGAAGCGCACCTATCCGCCGGTCATCTTCATGACCTCCACCCGCGACGACCGCGTCCATCCGGGCCATGCCCGCAAGATGGCGGCGCGGATGCTCGACGCCGGCAAGGACGTGCGCTATTACGAGAACATCGAGGGCGGCCACGGCGGTTCGGCCAACAATGCCCAGGCCGCGCACATGAGCGCGCTGGCGTTCACGTTCCTGTGGAATGAGTTGAGCGAGTAAGAGCGCCCTCTCCCGCCGCGCGTTGCGCGTCGACCTCTCCCGCAAGGGGAGAGGTGGGTGCCTTCCCTCTCCCCTTGCGGGAGAGGGACAGGCCGCGAAGCGGCCAGGGAGAGGGGAAACGAGGCATTGCGCTGTCCCGACCCGGACCCCATCCATGAAACCGACCCAACTGCTGCTTTCGGCCCTTTTGATGAGCACCTCCGCTACCTCCCTCGCTGCTTCCACCGCCACTCCGCCCGACGCCGCGCGCAAGCCGCACGTCGTGAAGGCGCCGCACGGCGCGCAGCGCAACGACGAGTACTACTGGCTGCGCGACGACAAGCGCGAGAACAAGGAAATGCTCGGCTACCTCAACGCCGAGAACGCCTACGCCGACGCAGTGATGGCGCCGCTCAAGCCGCTGGAAAACAAGCTGTACGAGGAAATCGTCAGCCGCATCAAGCAGGACGACAGCTCGGTGCCGTACCGCGAGCGCGGCCACTGGTACTACAGCCGCTTCGAAACCGGCCAGGATTACCCGATCTACGGCCGTCGCGCCGGCAGCATGGAGGCGCCCGAGCAGGTCCTGCTCGACGTCAACGTGATGGCGAAGGGCAAGAACTACTTCAACGTCGGCGACTGGGAGGTCAGCCAGGACAACGCGATCCTGGCCTGGGCCGAGGACGACATCGGCCGCCGCCAGTACACGATCCGCTTCAAGAACCTGAAGACCGGCGAGGTCTACGCTGACGAGGTCAAGGGCGTCTCGCCCAACCTGGTCTGGGCCGACGACAACCGCACCCTGTTCTACGTCGAGAACGACCCGGAAACGCTGCTCACCGTGCGCGTGAAGAAGCACGTGCTCGGCACGCCGTCCTCGCAGGACGTGCTGGTGTACGAGGAGAAGGACGACAGCTTCTACATGGGCATCGACCGCTCGCGCGACGACAAGTACATCTGCATCGGCGTGGAGAGCACCGTGTCGAGCGAGATGCGCTGCGCGCCCGCCGCGAACCCGGACAAGTTCACCGTGCTCGCCCCGCGTGAGCGCGACGTCGAGTACCAGGCCGACCATCTCGACGGCCGCTGGGTGATCCGCACCAACGAAGGCGGCGCGAAGAACTTCAAGCTGATGACCGCGCCGAGCGACGCCACCTCGCGCAAGCAGTGGAAGGACTGGGTGGCGCACCGCGACGACGTGTTCGTCGAAGGCTTCGAACTGTTCGACGGCTTCAACGTGGTCGCCGAGCGTTCCGACGGCCTGGAGCGCCTGCGCGTGCTGCGCGCGGACGGCAGCGACGAGTACGTGAAGGCCGACGAACCGGCCTACGCGATGGGCCTGTCGGTCAACTCCGAGCACGACACGCCGTGGCTGCGTTACAGCTACACCTCGCTGACCACGCCGGGCACGACGTACGAAGTGAACGTGCTCACCGGCGAGCGCAAGCTGCTCAAGCGCGAGCCGGTGATCGGCTACGACCCGGAAAAGTACGTCACCGAACGCGTGTGGGCGACCGCGCGCGATGGCGTGAAGGTGCCGGTGTCGCTGGTCTACAAGAAGGGCTTCGAGAAGAACGGCAAGGCCGCGATGCTGCAGTACGCGTACGGCAGCTACGGTTCCTCGACCGATCCGCGCTTCAACGGGCCGGTGGTGAGCCTGCTCGATCGCGGCATGGTCTACGCCATCGCCCACATCCGCGGCGGCCAGGAAATGGGCCGCAAGTGGTACGACGACGGCAAGCTGTTCCACAAGAAGAACACCTTCACCGATTTCATCGACGTCACCGACGACCTGGTGAAGCAGGGCTATGCCGCGAAGGACCGTGTCGCCGCGTACGGAGGCAGCGCCGGCGGCCTGCTGATGGGCGCGATCGCCAACATGGCGCCGGACCGGTACCGCGTGATCCTCTCGCAGGTGCCGTTCGTCGACGTCGTCACGACGATGCTCGATCCGACCATCCCGCTCACCACCAACGAATACGACGAGTGGGGCAATCCGGAGAAGAAGGACTACTACGACTACATGCTGTCGTACTCGCCGTACGACAACCTGTCGAAGCAGGCCTATCCGGCGATGTTCGTCGGCACGGGCCTGTGGGATTCGCAGGTGCAGTACTGGGAGCCCGCCAAGTACGTCGCGCGCCTGCGCGATCTGGACCAGGGTACCGGGCCGGTCGTGTTCCGCACCAACATGGACGCCGGCCACGGCGGCAAGTCGGGCCGCTTCCGCCGCTACCGCGAGTTGTCGGAGATGTACGCCTTCATGCTCGACCAGCTTGGACTGGCCGGCGCGCCCGCTGCCGCGGCGGCGGCGAAGTAAGCGTGATCCGCTCCTCCCCCTGCTCGCAGGGGGAGGTTGGGAGGGGGTACGAAGGCGCCGGCGCCCGAGCTCGCCGCGATGCGGCTCCCGTCCTCAACCCTCCCCAGCAGCAGGGGAGGGAGACTTCGATCCGATCTGACGTGAACACGAATTCCCCGCCACCCACGACGTCGCAACCCAAGGTCCGCTTCCGCTGGGCCTGGTGGCTGCTCGCCTACGCTGCCCTCGCGCTGGGCCTGATCGGCATCGTCGTGCCGGGTTTGCCGACCGTGCCATTCGTGCTGCTGTCCGCGTTCGCCGCCGCGCGCGGATCGCGCAAGCTGCATGACTGGCTGCTGGCGCACCGCCAGTTCGGGCCGATCATCCGCGACTGGGAAGCGCACGGTGCGGTCAGCCGCCGCGCCAAGGGCCTGGCCGTGACGATGATGGCCCTGTGCGCCGTGATCATGTTCCTCACCGCGCCGCGCTGGTGGATGGCCGCGACCGGCACCGCGATCATGACCGTCGTCGCGATCTGGCTGTGGGCACGCCCGGAACCGCCGCCGAAAGGCTGACGGCGTCGAATCGTTCATCCGTGCGGGCTACACTGCGGGCATGAATGCACGCCCCGCCAAGAGAATCACGGTCGCCGTCCTCTCGCTGCTCGCCCTGCCGCTGTTGCTGGCCGGTTGCGGCAACAAGGGCCCGTTGATCCTGCCGCCGAAGGACATCCCGGTCGATCCGTCGACGCTGCCGCCCGGCGACAACCCCAACGTCGCGATGCCGCCGGCCGAGGCGACGGACAGCGACGCCGAACCGGAGAGCGACACCCCGGCCACGCCGGTGCCGACCGAACCGACGGACGAACCGTCCAAGGGTGATGACGATGGCGGCCGCGGTTGATTCCTCGCCGGCGCCGCGCGCGAGCGTGCGCTTCAGCAAGATGCACGGCGCCGGTAACGACTTCGTCGTGCTGGACCTGCGCGGTGGCGTGAGCGCGCCTTCGCCCGATCTGTGCCGCGCGCTGGCCAACCGGCACACTGGCGTCGGCTGCGACCAGATCCTCACCGTCGAGGACGCTCAAGGCGGCACCGCGGTCGCGCGCTATCGCATCTGGAACGCCGACGGCTCCTCGTCGCAGCAATGCGGCAACGGCGCGCGCTGCATCGCCGCGTGGGTGGTGCGCGATGCGCGCCGCCGCAACGCGCCGCTGCCGGCGGAATTCACCCTCGACAGTCCGGTCGGCGCACATGCGGTGACCCATCTCGGCGGCGGTGCGTACCGCATCGTGATGGGACTGCCACGCTTCTCGCCGGCCAGCATCCCGTTGCACGGTTTCGAAGGCGCGCAGGACGAGTACGTGCTGTACCGCGACGATGCGGTGTTCACTTTCGGCGCGGTGTCGATGGGCAACCCGCACGCGGTGATCGAGGTCGACGACATCGACAATGCACCGGTCGAGATCGTCGCGCCGATGCTGCAGTCGCATCCGGCGTTCCCCGAATCGGTGAACGTCGGTTTCGCCCGCGTGGAATCGCGCGACCGCATCCGCCTGCGCGTGTACGAACGCGGCGTCGGTGAGACGCTGGCCTGCGGCAGCGGCGCGTGTGCGGCGGCTGCGGTGCTGATGCGACGCGGTCGCATCGATCGCGAAGTCACCGTCGCACTGCCGGGCGGCGACCTGCGCATCGCGTGGCCCGCCGATGACGCACCGCTGACCATGTCGGGGCCGACTGCATTCGTATTCGAAGGGGAATGGACCCATGACTGAGACGACGGAGAAGCTGGGCGCGCACGAAGTCGCAGCCTGGCTGCGCCGGCACCCGCGCTTCCTGCAGCAGTTCCCCGACCTGGCGCTGAGCCTGGTCGTGCCGCGCGAGGAAGGGTCGGCGTCCTCGCTCGCGAGTTACCAGCTCGAAGTGCTGCGCGACAAGAACCGCGAACTCTCGCGTCGCCTGCAGGAGCTGTACGCCAACGCGCAGGAGAACGAACGTCTGTCCGTGCGCACGCACCAGCTCACGCTGGCGCTGATGCGCCAGGGCAGTGCGGCCGACACGCTGCGCGCGATGGCCGCGAGCCTGGCGGAGGATTTCAATGGCGATCTGGTGCGGCTGGTGATGTTCCATCCAGTGGAAGGCCTGGACGCCGACTGGCTGCAGGTCGTCGCGCAGGACGATGCGCGCCTGCAACCGTTCCGCGATTGCCTCACCGATGGCGAACCCTTGTGTGGCCGCCTGCAACCGCAGAAGCACGAACTGCTGTACGGCGAGCGCGCCGAGGAAGTGCAGTCCACCGCGCTGTTGCCGCTGCGCGGGGTGGGCCTGGTCGCTGTCGGCAGTCGCGACACGAACCGTTTCTTCCCCGGCATGGGCACGCTGTTCCTGCGCATGATGGGCGAGTCGCTGGCGACGGCGCTCAAACGCTTCGGCTGATCCTGCGCACGGCGATCATGCCCGCGAACGCTGCCAGCACACCCGCCGACGACGCAACGAGCGTGCGCGACGTGAACGTCGCTGCGTTCCTCGCGCACCTGAAGGTCGAGCGGCGCATGTCCGCGCACACGCTCGATGCGTACCAGCGCGATCTGGTCGCGCTGGAAGGCTGGGCGCAGGTGCAGGGCGGTGAGGTCGCGAGCCTGCACGTCGAACAACTGCGTGGTTTCGTCGCCGCGGAACATCGTCGCGGCCTGTCGCCCAAGAGCCTGCAGCGTCGCCTGTCCGCGTGTCGCAGCTTCTATGGATGGCTGGTGAAGCAGGGTCGCATTGCGGCAAGTCCCGCCGCATCGATCCGCTCGCCCAAGGCACCGCGCAAGCTGCCGCAGGTGCTCGATCCCGACGAAGCCAAGGCGCTGGTCGAAGTGCCGACCGACGCGCCGCTGGGACTGCGCGATCGCGCGCTGCTCGAACTGTTCTATTCCTCCGGGCTGCGCCTGTCGGAACTGTGCGCGCTGCGCTGGCGCGACATCGACCTGGCCGACGCGCTCGTCAGCGTGCTCGGCAAGGGCAGCAAGCAGCGCAGCGTGCCGGTCGGTTCGCACGCGCGCGCCGCACTGGCGGAATGGCGTGCATCGACCGGCGCCGCCAGCGATGCGCCGGTGTTCCCCGGTCGTGGCGGCACGCCGATCACGCCGCGCGCGGTGCAGCTGCGCCTGCGCCATCTCGCGCAACAGCAGGGATTGTTCAAGCGCGTGCATCCGCACCTGCTGCGACATTCCTTCGCCAGCCACATCCTCGAATCTTCCGGCGACCTGCGCGGCGTGCAGGAACTGCTCGGCCATGCCGACATCGCCACCACGCAGATCTATACGCACCTGGACTACCAGCACCTGGCCAAGGTGTACGACGCCGCGCACCCGCGCGCGAAGCGCAAGGGCTGACGCGCGACTGAACATCGCCGCCGCGCGAGCGCGCGTACGCGGCCTCGCCACCGCCTGCACGGCGCTGGTTGACGCGCATCAAGGCCATGCCGCTGCGGCTCGCTAGCCTTCATCGCAAAGACGGCCGGAGGTTGCGGCGATGGCGAAGAAGTTTCCCTTGAACCCGAAGCACCCCGAGCGGATCTGCTGGGGCTGCGACCGCTATTGCCCGGGCGATTCGCTCGCCTGCGGCAACGGCTCCGGCCGCGTGATGCATCCGGTCGAGACGCAGGGCGAGGACTGGTATCTCGACTGGGGCATCGAACCCGAGCCCGACAGCCCGAAGAACGCCCGGCTCTGACCGCCCATCGGCCTGCCGTCGCCTCGCTCGCGACAGCGGTGCTTGAACCCGTCCACGCGCGCCCCCACCCCAATGGGCATTCCCCCGGAGGTCGCATGGACCCGAGCCAGAACCCCAACGTTTTCCACGCCACCACGATCGTGTCGGTGCGCCGCGATGGCCGCGTGGCCGTGGCCGGCGACGGCCAGGTCACGCTCGGCCACACGGTGATGAAGGCCAACGCGCGCAAGGTGCGACGCCTCGGCCGCGACGGCCAGGTGCTGGCCGGTTTCGCCGGTGCCGCCGCCGATGCGTTCACGCTGTTCGAGCTGTTCGAAGCCAAGCTCGAAAAACACGGCCAGCTCACCCGCGCCGCCGTCGAACTCGCCAAGGACTGGCGGACCGAACGCCGCCTGGGCAAGCTCGAAGCACTGCTTGCCGTCGCCGACCGGGAAACATCGCTGATCATCAGCGGCACCGGCGACGTGATCGAGCCTGAGGACGGCATCATCGCGATCGGTTCCGGCGGCATGTATGCGCTGTCCGCCGCGCGCGCATTGATCGCGCACACGCAGCTCGACGCGCGCACCATCGCGACCGAAGCGATCAACATCGCAGGCGACGTCTGCATCTACACGAACCGGAACGTGGTGGTCGAGGAACTCTGACCGCCACGTTCGTCCTGTGCGTGGCGCCACAGGCGCGACGTCGAAGGACCCGAATTCCATCCCCATCGCTTTCGACTCCGCCGCCGCGAGGCATGCTTGAGACGCAAGCGAACCGGACAAACCACGACATGCCCATCAAGCCCGATACCTCCAACGCCACCATGACTCCGCGCGAGATCGTGCAGGAGCTCGACCGCCACATCGTGGGCCAGCATTCGGCCAAGCGCGCGGTCGCCATCGCGCTGCGCAATCGCTGGCGGCGCATGCAGCTGCCCGCCGACCTGCGCAACGAAGTGATGCCGAAGAACATCCTGATGATCGGCCCGACCGGCGTCGGCAAGACCGAGATCGCGCGTCGCCTCGCCACGCTGGCGAACGCGCCGTTCGTGAAGGTCGAAGCGACGCGCTTCACCGAGGTCGGCTACGTCGGAAAGGACGTCGAGCAGATCGTGCGCGACCTCGCCGACACCGCGGTCAAGCTCTACCGCGAGCAGGCCAAGCAGCGCGTGCGCACGCAGGCCGAGGAACGCGCGGAAGAGCGCATCCTCGATGCGCTGCTGCCACGCCGCCAGGGCGATGCGCCGAGCGTGTTCGGGTTCAATCCCCACGAAGCGGCGAAGGACGAGCCGTCCTCGCAGGACAACGAGACCCGCGCCAAGCTGCGCAAGCAGCTGCGCAGCGGCGCGCTGGACGACCGCGAGATCGAGATCGAGACGGCGTTGAACGTCGGCGTCGACATCATGGCGCCGCCCGGCATGGAGGAAATGGGCCAGCAGCTGCGCCAGATGTTCTCGCAGGTCGCCGGTGCCAAGACGCACAAGAAGACGCTCGCGATCCGCGCCGCACGCTCGCAGCTGACCGAAGAGGAAGCCGGCAAGCTGGTCAACGAGGACGATGTGCGCGAGGCCGCGATCGAAGCGTGCGAGCAGCACGGCATCGTGTTCATCGACGAGATCGACAAGGTCGCCAAGCGCAGCGAGACCGGTATGACCGGTGGCGACGTGAGCCGCGAAGGCGTGCAGCGCGACCTGCTGCCGCTGGTCGAGGGTTCCACCGTGAGCACCAAGTACGGCCCGGTGAAGACCGACCACATCCTGTTCATCGCATCGGGCGCGTTCCACCTGGCCAAGCCCAGCGACCTGATCCCGGAACTGCAGGGCCGATTCCCGATCCGAGTGGAGCTGACGGCGCTGAGCAAGGACGATTTCGTGCGCATCCTTACCGAACCCAAGGCCGCGCTGACCACGCAGTACATCGAACTGCTGCGCACCGAAGGCGTGGGGTTGACGTTCACCGCCGATGCGGTGGAGCGCCTCGCCGAGATCGCCGCGCAGGTCAACGAGCGGCAGGAGAACATCGGCGCGCGTCGACTGCACACGGTGCTCGAACGCCTGCTCGACACCCTGAGCTACGAAGCGCCGGACCGCGACGGGCAGACGCTCGCCATCGATCGCGCTTACGTGGACACGCACCTGGGCGAGCTGGTGCAGGATCCGGATCTGAGCCGGTACATTCTGTAAGCGCACGGGCTGAGTACGCGTTTCGCGCGTCCCCCTCTTCCGCCCTTCGGGCACCTTCTCCCGCGAGGGGAGAAGGAAAAGCAGATCAGCAGCGACACGCATGTGTGTGTCCCTCTCCCCTTGCGGCGACCGCAGGGAGTGCAGAGCTGAGAGGGACAGGCCGCGAAGCGGCCAGGGAGAGGGGGCGCGCCTCAGCGCGGCTCCACCACCACTTCCGTCTTCACCGAGCTTGCAATGAAACAGTTGCGGTGCGCGGATTCATGCAGCTTCTCCAGCTCCTGTGCATCGGGCACCTTGTCGGCGAACACGATGCGCGGACGCAGCGTGACGTGCGTGACCGCCATGCGGCCCTCCGCGTTCTTGCCGAGCGTGCCGACCGCATCGTCCTCGTAGGTGTCGACCGTCCAGCCCTTCTTCGCCGCGACCGCGAGCAGCGTGAGCATGTGGCAGGACGACAGCGCCGCCACCAGCATTTCCTCCGGGTCCACGCCATCGGCGCTACCGAAGTAGGCCGGAGCGGCTGAACCCTTGAGCGTCTGCCCGCGTTCGAAGCGGATGTCGTGGTCGCGCGGGTAGTGTTCGTAATCGAACGCCTGGCCGTTGCGGTTCCAGCGGATCGAAGCGATGTGTTCGGACATGGCGGCGGCTCGCGGTGTGGGGCCGCCACCATGCCATAGCGCCTTATCGCGCGACAGGATCCGCGTGCGCAGTCGTGCCCTTGCGTCGCGCCGTGTCCTCGAGCAGCAACTCGCGAGCGGCCTGCTGCAACCGCTCGACCGCCACCGTGTCCGGCGCCGCGCCCAGTCGCGCGGTCAGGTCGGCGACCACGCGCTTGTTGGCGTACGTGTGCGGCGATTCGATGTCGTCGCTCTGCGCCGTGACCATGTAGCCCAGACGCTTCGCGCTGACCTCGCGCGCCTGCGCCAGTTCGACCAGCTTGGCCCGGTATTCCAGTTCCCACGGCGCGAGGCCGGGAAACGCATTCTGGTCGGCGAAGTGCTGCGTCTCGTGGCCGAGGAACACGACGCGGAATGCTTCGCTGTCCAGGCCCTCGGTGTAGCTCGGCACCACGGCGTACAGCGCCTCGGCCGTGGCCCAGCCGCCGGCCGAGCCACGCTCGCAACGTCCGTACGAGGTCCAGCCGCGGCTGACGAAATCGTCGAGTAGCTCGACCTTCACCGTGTACGGACCATCGGGCAGCTCAACGCGCCAGGGCTTCGTTTCCTGCTTGCGCCACATCATCAGTTCGCGCAGCGGCATCGTACGGCCGAGTTGCGCGTGGTAGCCGCGATCGAGCAGTCGCTGCTGCAGCAGCGGTTCGACCGCGTCCATGTCCTTCGCCGCCTCGGCGGACACGCCCAGCCGCTTGCGTAGCGACTGCAGCAGCATCGCCTCGAACATCGCGCGCTGCGCCGGCACGGCCATCGCACGCCACCAATAGTCCTGGTAGTCCTCCAGCACGCCGCGCGCGAACGGATCGGTGATGTCGGCGGTGGCGTGCACCGGCGCGGCGGCATCGAGGCGCTTCACCATGCAGGCGCGATAGTCCGCGTCCTTGCCGACGAAGCCGTCGGCCGGCGCGGCCGCCAGCGCCTTCACCGCAGCGCTGCTGTCGCCGCGCAGGATGGCGCTGGTCGATTCGGCGATGGCCTTGGTCGCCTCGGTCGAAGAGGCGGGTTCGGTGGGCGTGGCGGCGTGCGCGCCGGTGGCGGCGAGCGCAAGGCCGAGGGCGAGGGAATTCAGGCGGGGGAAGCGCATCGGGATCCTTCCGTTCGGCGGGCGGAATGCCACCGTTGCCGCTATTGGACGGCCGCGCGCGGGTTCGCGTCTTGAACGCATTTGATCTGCCGGCGAAGGCGTGAAGGCGTGTTGCCGGTAGCCTCGCGCAGGCTGCGGCTGAGGTGGCTCTGGTCGGCGAAGCCCGAATCGGCGGCGATCTGTGCCAGCGACGCGTCGCCGCCGAGCAGCGCCAGCGCACGCCGGCAGCGCAGTTCGCGGCGCAGCAGTTGCGGCGGCATGCCGTGCGACTTCAGGAAACTGCGCGAGGCGTGCGCCAGCGAGACACCCGCGCGGCGTGCCAGTTCGGTCATCGCCAGTTCGTCGTGTTCCAGCGCGGACAGGAATTCCACCTGCCACGCCGGCAACGACGGCGCGGATGCGACCTCGCATGCGGCGAGCAGTTCGGCCAGTCGTTGCGGCGCGCGCACGAACACCTCCGCGGCCTCGCGCAGGTCGGGCACGCGCAACACGTGCAGCCTTGCGGGCGCGGTGTCGAGTTCGACGTTGACCACCTTCGCGCCCTGCCGGCCGAACCGGTTGCCATGCGCGTGCCAGCGCGGGTGCAGCACGAGCGTCCCGGGCGTGCAGGCGATCGGGCCGTCGGCACTGGCCTCGACGTGGCTGCCGTCGAGCACCAGCGCCGCGTACGCGGCGTCGTGGCGGTGTGTGTCCAGCACGTCGCAGGCGTCGTGGCGGGTCTGGTAGCCGGAGGCGGGATGCATGGCGGGATCGTCGCGCGGAAGGGGCGGGCGGGCCAGTGACGGAAGTCGGGCCTGCAACGATGGATGCGCCGCGCGTGGCCCGGGTTGAATCAGCCGCCCGCGAACGTGTGCGCCGCGCACAGGCAGGGCAACACGGCCGCCAGGTCCGCCCCGTCGCGCAGCAGTGTTACCTGCTGGACCCGCCCGCGCGCGTCCTGCACGGTCTTGAAGAAGCGCGGGTCGTCGAAGGCGCGGTCGAGCTGCAGCGCCAGCCGCAGTGCGTCCTTCATGAACACCACGTCGGCGAAGACCCGCGTGGTGCGGAAAAGCGCGTAGCGGTCGTGGGTGACCACTTCGACGCCGCCGAACGCGCGCACCGCGTCCTCCAGCGCTTCGTACAGCGCCACCAGCTGCGGTGGCCTGTGTGCGAGCATCGCCGCGCGGTCGCCCGTGCCGCAGCGGTGCTTCGTGTTGGCGCGGTTGAAGACGCGACCGCAGTCCGGGCAGGTCCAGGCGGGCATGGCGTCGGCGCGGCTCAATCCTCGCCGATGTCCTCGTTCCAGACCTCTGGATTGGTCGCGATCCAGTCGCCGAGCATGCGGATGCACGACGCGTCTTCCAGGTCGATCACCTTGACACCGTTCTCGCGCAGCCAGTCGATGCCGCCGCGGAAATTCACCGATTCGCCCACCACCACCGTGCCGATGTTGAACTGCCGCACCAGCCCGCTGCAGTACCAGCACGGCGCGAGCGTGGTGACCATGATCGTGTCGCGGTAGCGGCGCTGGCGTCCGGCCTTGCGGAACGCGTCGGTCTCGCCGTGCACGGACGGATCGTTCTCCTGGATGCGGCGGTTGTGGCCGCAGCCGAGCAGGCGTCCGTCGTCGTGGTACAGCGCCGCGCCGATCGGGATGCCGCCCTCCGCGAGTCCCTGGCGGGCTTCCTCGACGGCGGTGGCGAGCAGGGCGCGATAGTCGGGCGTGGCGATCATGCGGGGTTCTCCGTCGATGCGCCTGCGCGCAGCATGTCGATGTGGGGAATGCCGTCCTCGACGTAGGGCTCAGACGACGGGGCGAAGCCGTGGCGCGCGTAGAACGGCTGCAGATGCGCCTGCGCGCCGATCTGCACATCGGCGCCGGGCCAGCGCGCGTCGATGTGCGTGAGTGCCGCGGCAATCATCGGATCGCCGAGGCCACGTCCGCGATACGCCGGCGCGGTCAGCACGCGGCCGAAGCTCACCTGCGGGTAGCTCAGTCCCGGCGCGAGGATGCGCAGGTATCCGGCGATCGCACCGTCGTCGGCGAAGCCGAGCACGTGCAGCGTGTCCGGATGGCGGTCCTTGCCGTCGGGATCGAGGTACACGCACTGCTGCTCGACCACGAACACCTCCGAGCGCACGCGCAGCAGCGCGTACAGCGTGTCGATGTCGAGTTCGCGGAAGGGCACGGCCTGCCAGCGTATGGTGGGAAGCGGTGCGCTCATCCGCGCATCATGCCAGCCGGACACCGGCAACGGATCACGGATCGTCCGCACCCGCGGTGTCGATGCTCACCACCACCGACATGCCCGGGCTCAGCCGCGCGCTGAGCGGTTGTCCCGCGTCGATCGACACCTTCACCGGAATGCGCTGCGCGATCTTGACGAAGTTGCCGGTCGCGTTGTCCGGCGGCAACACGCTGAACTCCGAACCGGTCGCGGGCGAGATCTCCTCCACGCGTCCGCGCAATGCCGCGTTGGCGAGCGCGTCGACGGTGAAGCGGACGGGCTGGCCGATGCGCACGCGCGCCATCTGCGTTTCCTTCATGTTCGCCACCACCCACAGGCGTTCGGGCACCAGCGCCATCAACTGCGTGCCCGGATTGACGTAGGCGCCCAGGCGCACCGGCACCTGTCCCAGCTGGCCGTCGCGTGGCGCGCGCACGCGGGTGTTGTCGAGGTCGATGCGGGCCAGCCGTATCGCGGCCTGCGCATTGGCGACCGCGGCGTCCAGCGCGCCCATGTTCACCTCGACGCTCTGCACGTTCTGGCGAGCGATCTCCAGCCCGGCCTGCGCCTGCGCGACGCCCGCCTGCGCCTGCGTGCTGGCCGCGCGCGCCTGGTCGCGATCGGCCTGCGACAGCAGCTGTTGCGTCACCAACGGCTCGACGCGGGCGAGGTCGGCGCGGGTCTTTTGCGCCTGCGCCTGTGCATCGCGGATCGACGCCTCGCTCTGCAGCACGCCCGCTTGAGCACTGCGTCGCTGCTGCTGCGCGTTGGCGAGCGCGGCCTGTTGGCTCTGCAGCTGCGCCTGTGCCTGCTCCAGTCGCTGCCGGTAGATGCGGTCGTCGATCTGCACCAGCAGCTGGCCCTTCTTCACGTGCTGGAAATCCTGCACGGGCACGGCGGTGATGTAGCCGCCGAGCTGCGGCGAGATGATCGTCACCTGCCCGCGCACGGTAGCGTTCTCGGTGCTCTGGATCGTGGTGCGGAACGGCGGCAGGTGCCACGCGTACAGCACCACCAATGCGCCGACCACCGCGATCGCCGCGAAGCCCGCCATCTGCCAGCGCCGTCGGCGTTGGCGGGCTTGCGAAGCGGGAGTGGCGGGGTCGGTCGTCGTTGTGTTCATGCGGCAGGCGAAGGCGTTGGGGAAGCGGCGGCAGCCGCGCGTGCGGCGAGCCGGTCGCGGCGCGCCAGGCTCAGTCGATGCACGAGCATCCACGCCATCGTGAGCAGCGCGACCGCGGCGATCGCCATGAAGACATCGTTGTAGGCCAGCACGTTGGCTTCGCGTGAAGCCGCCGCGCCGAGCGCGCGCACTCCCTGCGCGTTGCGCAGCGCGGGATCGACGATCGCCGGCGCGTAGGCGTTCGCGCCCGACTGCACGTGCGCGGCGACCTGCGGGTCCATCAGGGTCAGGTGTTCGACCAGCTGGCTGGAGTGGAACTTCTCGCGCACGGTCTGGAACGTGCCCAGCGCCGCGCTGCCGAACAGGCCGCCGAGGTTCTGCGCCATGCCGAACAGCACCACGAACGTGATCAGGTTGCGCGGCTGGCCGATCACCTGGCCCATGCCCAGCACCATCGCCGGGCCGAGGAAATACGTGCTGCCGAAGCCGATCAGGAACTGGCTCAGGTACATGTCCGCCGGGCGCGTGAGGCTGGTGGAATGCGTGTCGAGCAGCGCGCCGACCGCGATGCAGCCAAGGGCGATCGTCGAAGGAATGATCATGCGGTTGGGACGGATGGTCAGCGCACTGGCGACGATGCCCATCAGGCAGCCCAGGAACACCATCGCGAACATCCCGTGCATCTGGTCGTTGGTGAGGCCCAACGCCTGCAGGAAGCCCACCGCGCCCGTGCTCTGCTCCGACAGCGCGATGCGGATGAGGACCACCGACACGACCAGCCGCACCATCGTCCCGCTCGCGAGCCAGCGCGTGTTGATCAGCGGATTGGCGCGGAAGTGTTCGACCGCGAACGCGCCGGTGAGCAGCACGATCGAGCCGGCCAGCGACCAGCCCAGCCACGGTGCGTCGAACCACCAGTCGATGCGGCCGAGCGACAACACCGCGCACAACAGGGCGATGCCGGGCGCGAACAGGGCGAAGGTGGCGAAGTCGAGCTTCTCGAACACGCGCATGCGATCGCTCGGTGGCAACCGCAGCATCAGCACACCGGCCAGCGACAGCAGCGCCAGGCCCAGCTCGAAGAGGTAGAGCCCGCGCCATTCGCCGAACTCGAGCAGCTCCGCCGAGAAGATGCGCGCCAGCGGCAAGGCAAGCTGCGACACGCCGATGCCGATCACCAGTCCGCGCAGTCGGTGTGCAGCCGGGAACGCCTGCATCGTGTAGTACAGGCCGAGCGTGCTCAGCGCCGCGGCGGCGACGCCATGCGCGGCGCGCGCCGCGATCGCCGAGCCCAGTCCATGCACGAACAGGTGCGCGAACGCGACCAGCGCGTACAGAGTGAGGAAGAACTCCGTGAACGCGCGCAATCCGAACTGCTGGCGGAACTTCACCAGGATCAGGTTCGCCGACACGTTGGTCATCACGTATGCGGCCGGAAGCCACGCGACCTCGGCCTGGGTCGCGCCGAGCGAGCCCTGCAGGTTGATCAGGTTGGCGGTGACCAGCGCATTGCCGAGGCCGCCGGTGATGCCCACCAGCACGCCGACCACGAAGAACGCCAGGCGGCGCGAGGGCGAGTGCAGCGGGGTCGAGGGCGATCCCGGCAGGGCGGGCCGCTCGTGCGGCTGCCATTCGCGCGGCGCGTAGCGGCTCATCGGCGCGGGGACCTCCTGGGGCATGAAGCTCCGGCGCAATGCCCGCGGCCGGCGGCGGTGAATTCTCGCACGGGGTGCGATAATCGCCGCATGAACGCCCCCAGCCCGAAGTCAGACGCCAACTCCGGCAACACGTCCGGCACCACCCATTTCGGCTTCCGCGACGTGCCCACCGGCGAGAAGCAGAAGCTCGTCGCCGAAGTGTTTTCATCGGTCGCAGGCAAGTACGACCTGATGAACGACCTGATGTCGATGGGCGTCCACCGCGTGTGGAAGCGTTACTTCGTCGGCACCTGCCAGGTGAAGCGTGGCGATCGCGTGCTCGACCTCGCCGGCGGCACCGGCGACATCGCACTGCTGCTGCGCGACCGCGTGGGCGGGGCGGGCAGCATCGTACTGGGCGACATCAACGGCGCGATGCTGCGCGTCGGCCGCGACCGCATGACCGACATGGGCAAGGTCGGCGGCTTCGAATACGTGCAGATGAATGCCGAGAAGCTGCCGTTCCCGGATGGCTCGTTCGATCTCGTGACCATCGCCTTCGGCCTGCGCAACGTCACCGACAAGGACGCCGCGCTGCGCGAGATGCATCGCGTGCTCAAGGTCGGCGGGCAGGCGCGCGTGCTGGAGTTCTCGGAAGTGAAGGCGGAGTGGTTCAAGCCGATCTACGACTTCCATTCCTTCAAGGTGCTGCCGCGCCTGGGCAAGCTGTTCGCGAACGACGCCGACAGCTACCAGTACCTGGCCGAGAGCATCCGCAAGCACCCGCCGCAGGACGAACTGAAGTCGATGATGCAGGCGGCGGGCTTCGCGCGCTGCGACTACCGCAACCTGTCGGCGGGGATCGTGGCGATCCATACCGGCTACAAGGTGTAAGCGCAGGCAAGCTTTCCCTCGTCTGGCAGGTTCGTAGCCCGGGTAAGGCGGCACGCCGCACCCGGCTTGTTCCATGCCGGCCGAAGCCCCGGGTGCGCTGCGCTTACCCGGGCTACGTGTGGCGCGATCCGGCACTTCGCGGCGAGCCGACGACCGGCACCGGCTCCTGCGGGACTGTGAGCCAGGCCCCCGAGAACGGGCGCGGCGGAGGCGCTAAACTCGGCCGCTCACCCGTCAGACCTGGTCTACCGCATGCGTCCTTCGATCCTGTCCCTCTGCCTCGTCGCTGCCCTGGCCGCCGCCGGCTGCTCGCGCGACGCGACGGCTCCGGCCGACACCGCCACCAAGGAGGCCGCCGTGGCCGCCGCCGACCAGAAGGCCGTCGCCGAAGTCGACGAGTATTCGTACTCCGAGCCGGCCAAGGTCCGCATCAACGACCTGGCGCTGGAGCTGAAGGTCGACTTCGACAAGAAGGAACTCGCCGGCAGCGCGACCTACACGCTCGACTGGACCGATCCGAAGGCCACCCAGCTGATCCTCGACACCCGCGACATCACGATCGAGAAAGTCGTGGGCGAGCGCGCCGACGGCAAGTGGGACGACCTGAAGTTCGCGCTGGCCGACAAGGACAAGGTGCTGGGCAGCAAGCTCACCATCGAGACGCCGCAGCGCAATCCGCGCATCCGCGTCACCTACCACACCTCGCCCGACGCTTCGGGCCTGCAGTGGCTGACGCCGGAGATGACCCAGGGCAAGAAGACGCCCTTCATGTTCAGCCAGTCGCAGCAGATCCACGCGCGTTCGTGGGTGCCGCTGCAGGACACGCCGCAGGTGCGCTTCACCTACACCGCGCACGTCACCTCGCCGCAGGACGCGATGGTGCTGATGAGCGCCGACAACGATCCCAAGGCGGCGCGCGACGGCGACTACACGTTCAAGATGCCGCAGAAGATCCCGTCGTACCTGCTGGCGATCGCCGCGGGCGACCTCACCTTCCAGCCGATCAGCGATCGCGCCGGCGTGTGGGCCGAGCCGGGCATGGTCAAGAAGGCCACCGACGAGTTCGCCGACACCGACAAGATGATGCAGACGGCCGAGCGCCTGTACGGTCCGTATCGCTGGGAGCGCTACGACATCCTCGTGCTGCCGCCGTCGTTCCCGTACGGCGGCATGGAGAACCCGCGCCTGACCTTCGCCACACCGACGGTGATCGTGGGCGACAAGTCGCTGGTCTCACTGGTGGCGCATGAACTGGCGCACAGCTGGTCGGGCAACCTGGTGACGTTCTCCACGCCGAAGGACGGCTGGCTCAACGAGGGCTTCACCAGCTACGTCGAGAACCGCATCGTCGAGGACCTGTACGGCAAGGAAGCGGCCGACATGGAGAAGGTCATCTCGCGCAACGAGCTGGCCGCCGAGTACAAGGAAATCGATCCCAAGCTGCAGGTGTTGGCGCTGCGCCCGGGCACGCTGGCCGATCCGGATGGCGCGAGCAGCTCGACGGTCTACACCAAGGGCGCATGGTTCCTGCAGTTCCTCGAGGAGCGCTACGGCCGCGACGTGTTCGATCCGTTCCTGAAGGAATACTTCAACCACTTCGCGTTCCAGTCGATCCCGACGACGAAGTTCATCGAGTACGCCAAGGCCAACCTGCTCGACAAGCATCCGGGCAAGGTCACCGAGGCCGAGCTGGACGAGTGGATCTACCAGCCGGGCGTGCCGGCCAGCGCGCCGAAGACCCTGTCGCCGCGTTTCGACGCGGTCGATGCCGCGCGCAAGGCGTGGCTCGACAACGGCACGCTGCCCGCCGCCGATGCCACGGCGAAGTGGAGCACGCAGGAATGGGTGCACTTCATCGATGGCATGCCGGAGAAGCTGAGCAGCGAACAGCTCGCCGCGCTCGACAAGGCCTACCACTTCACCGGTACGCCGAACGGCGAGATCGCACAGCGCTGGTATCCGCTGGCGGTGCGCAGCGGTTACGGGCAGGCCAACACTGCCGCGGCCGAGTTCATCTCGCGCGTCGGCCGTCGCAAGCTGATCATGCCGACCTACGCCGAACTGGTGAAAACGCCGGACGGTCTGAAGCTGGCCGAGACGACCTTCGCCAAGGCGCGACCGGGCTACCACCCGATCACCACCGCCTCGGTCGAGGAGACCATCGCCAAGGCGAAGCAGGCCGCCACCGGACCTGCGCCGGCGAAGTAAGCGCGCATGCGCATCACGCGTTCCAGGCTCGCGGCCGCCCTCGTGGCGGCCGCGTTGCTGTCGGGCGCGGCACTGTTGTGGCACAACCCCTACGCGATCATCTCCGGCGACTTCACCCGCCAGCGCATCGCCGCGCATCTGTCGAAGGCGAGCGTGCAGGTCGGCGATCACCGATGGGTGTACGCCTTCAACGACGACGCGCCCGCCGACGCACCGGTCGTGGTGATGCTGCACGGCTTCACCGGCAGCAAGGAGAACTGGTATCCCGTCGCGCGCCAGCTGCGCGGGCGATACCGGCTAGTGATTCCCGACCTTCCCGGCTGGGGCGAGAGCGAGCGCATCGCCGGCGCCGATTACGGATTCCTCGCACAGAGCGAGCGCGTGGCCCACTTCATCCGCACTGTCGCGCCGGGGCGCAGCGTCGTCCTGCTCGGCCATTCGATGGGGGGCGGTATCACCGCGCTGACTGCGGCGCGCCATCCCGATGACGTCGCGCGCGTGGGCCTGATCGATGCCGCCGGCGTGCGTTTCCGCGACAACCGCTTCGGCATCGAGGTGCTGGCCGGACGCAATCCCTTCGGCGTGAGCGACGAAGCGACGCTCGCGCGCTACCTCGACACGGTGTTCTACGACGCGAAGGCGAAGCCGACGATTCCGTGGCCGGTGGACCGCATCTACATCGCGCGACGAAAGGCGGACGCGGCGTTCGAGCAGCGCGTGCTCGACCGCATCGGTCGCAGCGACGAACGCTTCCTTCCGGGCGAAGTCGCAGCGGACATCCGCCAGCCTGCGCTGCTGTTGTGGTGCCGGCAGGACGCGGTGATCGACGCCAGTGCGCTGGCGCTGTATGCGCAGAAGATTCCGCAGGCCACGCGCGTGATGCTCGACGGTTGCGGGCACATGTCGCTGGTCGAACAACCCGATGCGGTCGCGATGGCCGCGACCCTGCTGATCGAACGAGGAAGAGCACGATGAAACGCACCGCTGGTTCGCGAACCGACGCCATTGTCTTATTGCTGTTCGCACTGATGCTGGGTGCCTGCCAGCCCGCGCAGGACCCCAAGGCCGAAGCCGCCGCGCAGGCGGCCGCGCAGGAACAGGCCGCCGCCGAGATGGCCCGCTCCTTCGAAACCGAGTACGGCAAACAGAACTGGGAGCTCGCCCGCGCGCACGGCGACGTGCTGGCCGCGAAGTATCCCGCCAGCGCCGCGTTCGCCAGCATCGAAGAGCGCTACAACGAGGTGAAGGACAAGGCCGCGCAGGCACGCGAGCAGCGCCGCACCGCCGCGCTGTGGACTTACCAGTCGCAGCCGGTGAAGGGTGGCGACCAGGTGTCCGCATCGATCTACGCGAAGGAGTACGTCGACACCGACGGCAGCGGAGCACGACCGGTGCAACTGATCTTCCGCGACCGTCCCGACTGGGGTCGCAGCAGCTACCTCGTGCTGGAGGCGGGCGACTTCGACTGCTACGGCGGCTGCAAGGTGAAGCTGAAAGTCGACGACGCCGCGCCGAAGCCGGTGGATGCGAGCCGCCCGAAGACCGACGAGGCGATCGCGATGTTCATCGAGGACGAGAAGATGCTGTGGAAGACCGTGAAGGGCGCGAAGGTCATCGCCATAGAGTTCCCGGTGAAGGCCGGCGGCACGCGTGCCGCGGTGTTCGAAGTGGGCGGACTGGATCCGTCGAAGATGCCGAAGTGGAATTGAACGCCGTGCGGATCGCCGCGTGAACACTGCCTACGTCATCGTCGCGGTCACCACCGTGCTGGTGGTCGCGCTGCATGCGGGGCTGTACTGGAAGATCCGCGGCTGGATGGATCGCGACCTGGCGTTGCGCCTTGCGGGCGAGGACGAAGGCAAGCGCGCATACATGCTCGCGCGGCTGGCGCAGGCGCGGCGCGACCGCGTGCGACGTCGCGACCTGCCGGCGTGGCTGGAGCGGGCGGCGAGCGACTATCGCCCGGGCTGAACGAGCAGGGCGCGCGCGTGCACACGCGCCTTACGCCGTGGAACGTAGAGTCGGAACCGATGCCGGCTTCGTCCGTGCATCGGGCGCGCGGAACGGAATGCCGCGCCGATCCACGTCGCGACGCGGCCGCGAACGGAGCGCAGCCGGCGCCGGGTGGAGGACGCCATGCTCTCCCCGAGACTGCACAACCTGCTCGATGCGGGGCACACGCCGTACACGACGCTCACGCATCCACGCACGGTCACCGCGCACGAGACCGCATCGGCGGTGCGTGTGGAGCCCAACCATTTCGCCAAAACGGTGATGATCAAGACCGATGGCAGGCTGGCGATGGTGGTGATGCCGGCGGCGTACCGCGCCGATCTGTATCGCCTCTCGCTAGCGCTGGGCGGTGTTCCCGTCGAGCTTGCCGAGGAAACCGAATTCCGCGGCGCGTTCCCCGATTGCGAACCGGGCGCGATGCCGCCGTTCGGGCACCTCTACGGCATGCCGGTGTACATCGATTCGCGCCTGGCGCACCAGGACGAGATCGCGTTCAACGCCGGCAACCACACCGAAGTGGTGCGCATGCCGTACACGGAGTTCGAACGCCTTGCCGCGCCGGAGATGCTCTGGCTCGCGCACATGATGTGAGCGGCGCACAAACGCGAAACCCCGCGTTTCCGCGGGGTTCCGGTCGTGCGCGCTGGCGATGGATTACAGCGCGTAACCGAACTGCTGCTTGAACTGTTCGGCGAACTCGCCGAAGTCGAAGCGCTGGTTCTGCGTGCCCGGATGCTCGACCTTGAGTGCGCCCATCAGGTTGCCCATGCGGCCGATCGTCATCCAGTCGTAGCCCTTCTCGATGCCGAAGATCAGGCCGGCGCGGAACGCATCGCCGCAGCCGGTCGGATCGGTGACGCGGCGTTCGTGCGCGGGCGGGATGTCGAAGGTCTTTTCCGCCGTGTGGATCTGCGAGCCGTGCGGGCCGCGCGTGGTGATGTACGCCTTCACGCGCTTGACGATGTCGTTCTCACTCCAGCCGGTGCGTTCCTGCAGCAGGTTGGATTCGTAGTCGTTGACGGTGACGTAGTCGGCCAGCTCGATGAACTGGCGCAGCTCCTCGCCGTTGAACAGCGGCATCGCCTGGCCCGGATCGAAGATGAAGGGAATGCCGGCGTCGGCGAACTCCGCGGCGTTCTGCAGCATGCCTTCGCGACCGTCGGGGCTGACGATGCCGAACGTCACGCCCTTCACGTTCTTCACGTGGTTCTCGTAGCTGCGCATCATCGCGCCCGGATGGAACGCGGTGATCTGGTTGTTGTCGTGGTCGGTGGTGATGAACGCCTGCGGCGTGAACAGCTCGGCGATCTCCTTCACCTGCGACAGGTTGATCTCGCACTGCTCGAAGTGCTCGCGGTACGGCGCGAAGTCCTGGCCGACGGTGGCCATCGGGATCGGATCGCCGCCGAGCAGCTTGAGGTTGTAGGCGATGTTGCCGGCGCAGCCGCCGAATTCGCGGCGCATCCGCGGCACCAGGAAGGACACATTCAGGATGTGGACCTTGTCCGGGAGGATGTGGTTCTTGAACTGGTCCGGGAACACCATGATGGTGTCGTAGGCCAGCGAGCCGCAGATAAGTGCAGACATCGGGATTTCCAGGTCGTGAGGCCGGTCGCACGGCGGCGTGCGGCGGTTGCGTAAAGTCGCGGGAGGGCGGCCCAGTGCCGCGCGGGCGCTAGGGTAGCCGCTGGGGCCGCCCACGGCCAGCCGCCCGGCACCGCCCCTACGGGCGGTCGCCCCTAGGACGGTTCCGAAAGGTGACCGGACTGGGCACGAAGTGCCCGTAAATGCTGGTTTTTTCCTTGCTCGACAAGTGGGTGGTTGTTAGGCTAGCGAACCCCTCACGCGCCCCTCACGCCCCCACCTTTCGGACGGCCGATCCTCGATGTTCAAGAAGTTTCGCGGCATGTTTTCCAACGACCTGTCCATCGACCTGGGCACGGCGAACACCCTCATCTATGTGCGCGGGCAGGGAATCGTCCTGAACGAGCCTTCGGTGGTCGCCGTCCGCCAGGACCGCCTGATCGGCGGCAACCGCACGGTGGCGGCGGTCGGCAGCGAGGCCAAGATGATGCTCGGGCGCACCCCGGGCCACATCACCACGATCCGGCCGATGAAGGATGGCGTCATCGCCGACTTCACCTACACCGAGGAAATGCTCAAGCATTTCATCCGCAAGGTGCACAAGTCGCGCTTCCTGCGCCCGAGCCCGCGCGTGCTGGTGTGCGTGCCCTGCGGCTCGACCCAGGTCGAGCGCCGCGCGATCAAGGAATCGGCCGAAGAAGCCGGCGCCCGTGAGGTCTACCTGATCGAGGAGCCGATGGCGGCTGCCATCGGCGCCGGCATGCCGGTGACCGAGGCCCGCGGCTCGATGGTCGTGGACATCGGCGGCGGCACCACCGAAGTCGCGGTGATCGCGCTGAACGGCATCGTCTACTCCGCGTCGGTCCGCATCGGCGGCGACCGGTTCGACGAGTCGATCATCAGCTACGTGCGCCGCACCTACGGCACGCTGATCGGCGAGGCCACGGCCGAGCGCATCAAGATCGAGATCGGCTGCGCCTACCCGCAGCAGAAGGCTTCCTCGATCGAAGTCTCCGGCCGCAACCTCGCCGAGGGCGTGCCGAAGATGATCACCATCAACTCCAACGAGGTCCTCGAGGCCCTGCGCGAGCCGCTGGCAGGCATCGTCTCGGCGATCAAGCTGGCGCTGGAGCAGACCCCGCCGGAACTGTGCGCGGACGTGGCCGAACGCGGCATCGTCCTGACCGGTGGCGGCGCGCTGCTGCGCGACCTCGACCGCCTCATCAGCGAGGAGACCGGCCTGCACGTGCAGGTGGCCGACGATCCGCTGACGTGCGTCGCCCGCGGCGGTGGCCGCGCGCTGGAGCTGGTCGACATGCACGGCAACGAGTTCTTCACGCCGGAATAAAGCCGGGACTCGGGATGGGGGATTCGCGGATCGTCGAAGCTACCCAGCCCCGGCTCATGCTGGACATGACACCGGAGGTTCCGCGAGGAACCTCCCCGCGCGCCGCAGCCCGGGACCGCCCGGCGCCGGATCGACCCTCCCGCCTTCCACCGACCCCGTAACCACGTGCCCACCTACGCCGGTCCTCCCAGTTCCGCACGCACCGGCGACGTGGCTGGCACGCTCAAGCTGCTGGCCTATCTGGCGCTGGCCGTGGTGCTGATCGTGCTGGACCACCGCGGCGGCTGGCTGACTCAGGCGCGGCGACAGGCCACGCTGCTGGTGCAACCGCTGTGGATGGTCGCCGGCTGGCCGGGCCGCGTGGTCGAGCGCATCAGCGAAGACGCCGGCACGCTGGGCCAGCTCACCGATGAGAACCGTCGACTGCGCAACGACCTGATGCTCAACCAGGCGCGCATGGCACGTTTGCAGACGCTCGCCGCCGACAACGCGCGCCTGCGTGGCCTGCTCGACGCGGCCGATCGCGGCAAGCTCGAAGTGGTGCTCGCGCCGGTGCTCGACATCGACCTGGATCCGACCCGCCAACGACTGGTGCTCGACGCCGGCACGCTCAACCGCGTGCGCACCGGTCAGAGCGTGATCGACGCCGGTGGCCTGCTGGGCCAGGTCATCGCGGTGACGCCGATGTACGCCAACGTGCTGCTGCTGACCGATCCTTCGCACGCAGTGCCGGTGGCGGTCGCGCGCAACGGCGTGCGCCTGGTGGTCTACGGCGAGGGCCGCAGCGACCAGTTGCGCCTGACCAGCGTGCCGCTGTCGAGCGACGTGAAAGTCGGCGACGTGCTGGTCACCTCGGGCCTGGGCGGCCGTTTCGCGCCAGGCTTCCCGGTCGGCACGATCGCATCGCTCAAGCCCGACGACAGCCGCGCGTTCCTGGTCGGCGAGGTGAAGCCGGCGGCGCAGCTGGATCGCGGCCGCGAGGTGCTGGTGCTGCTGTCCACGCCGAACCCGCTGCCGGGCGCGACCGCCTTCGATTCCACCGCGCCGACCACCGCGATCGGCCTGACGCCGGCGACGACGGCCCCGGTCTCTGGCGCCGCGCAGGCGGTGCCCGCGGGCAGCGCGACGACGACGCCTGCGCAGTCCGCACCGCAAGCCACCCAGACGAAACCGCAGACTCGGCAACCGCAGTCGCCGCCGTCCACGGAGGTCCGCCGATGACCCGCGCGCGTCCGCAATGGGTGCTGCCGCTGAGCCTGGTGGTGGCGCTGTTCCTCGGCCTGCTGCCGCTGCCGGCGGTGCTGCAGCCGCTGCGTCCGTACTGGCTGGCGCTGGTGCTGGCGTACTGGGTGATCGAGGACCCCGATCACGTCGGCCTCGGCATCGCCTTCATCATCGGCCTGATCGGCGATCTGGTGTACGGCGGGCTGTTCGGCGAACAGGCCCTGCGCCTGGTGGTGATGGCCTACATCCTGCAGCGCTTCCGCGCGCGCCTGCGGTTCTTCCCGATGTCGCAGCAGGCGCTGGCGATTGGCGGCCTGCTGGTCAACGATTGCATCGTGACCGCGGCGATCCACATCGCCATCGGCGAGCCGACGCGGCCGGCCGCGTTCTGGCTGTCACCGCTGTCGGGCCTGCTGCTGTGGCCGCTGGTGTACGTGGCTCTGGATTCGCTGCGTCTGGGACGCTGGCGGGGGCGCTGAGCGATGGGTCCGCGTCGCCGCGTCCTCAAGAACACCGCCGCCGAGGCCAACCAGTTCCGGCTGCGCTCGGCGATCGCCTTCATCTGCGTGCTGGTGGCGCTGGTGGGCCTGGGGTTCTGGTACTTCCGCCTGCAGGTCTGGCAGCACGCCGACTACGCCACGCGTTCGGAAGCCAACCGGGTCAAGTTGCGGCCGGTCGTGCCGGGACGCGGGCTGATCCTCGACCGCAAGGGTCGCGTGCTGGCCGACAACGTGCCGGCGTACCGGATCGAAGTGACGCCGTTCGAAGCCGGCAAGACCGACACCTGGCTGCCGGCGCTGTCGAAGATCGTCGCGCTCTCGCCCGAGGACATCGCGCGCTTCGAGGACGAGCGTCGCGCCACGCGTGGGTTCAAGCCGATCACGCTGAAGCTGCGCGTGACCGAGGAGGAAGTCGCGCGCTTCGCGGTCGACCGCTGGCGCTTCCCGGGCGTGGATCTGGTGCCCTACCTCAACCGGCGCTATCCCTACGGCGAACTGCTCTCGCACGTGATCGGCTACGTCGCGCGCGTGGACGCGGAAGACCTCAAGCAGCTGGGCGAGGGCGGCGCCGCGCTGACCCACATCGGCAAGACCGGCCTGGAGCGCTATTACGAGGAAGCGCTGCGCGGCAAGGTCGGCTATGAGCAGATCGAAACCAACGTCGACGGCCGTCCGATGCGCCAGGTCGGCCACGTGCCGGCCACGCCCGGCGCTGATCTGCGATTGAGCATCGACCTCGACCTGCAGCAGGCGATGGTCACCGCGTTCGGCGACATGGACGGCTCGGCGGTGGCGATGGACCCGCGCACCGGCGAGGTCCTCGGCATGGTCAGCCTGCCGGGCTACGACACCAACCTGTTCGTCAACGGCATCTCCAACGCGGATTACCGCGCGCTGATGGACAACCCGTCGCGGCCGCTGTTCAACCGCAACGTGCTCGGCGGCGGCCCGCCGGGTTCGACGGTGAAGCCGCTGATCGCGCTGGCCGGCCTCGACAGCGGCCTGCGCAGGCCCGAGGACAAGGTGTTCTCGACCGGCACCTTCTACATCCCCGGCCAGCGGCGCGGGTGGCGCGATGCGCACGGCGGCGCGGGCTGGACGGACCTGCGCAAGTCGATCGCCGCATCGGTGAACTTCTATTACTACAAGCTCGCCTACGACATGGGCATCGAGCGCTTCGACCAGTACATGCGCAAGTACGGGTTCGGCGATCGCACCGGCATCGACCTGTCCGGCGAGAACAAGGGCGTGGTGCCGTCTCCGGAATGGAAGCGCACGCGCAGCAAGGAGCCGTGGTACGCGGGCGAGACGGTCAACGCCGGCATCGGCCAGGGCTACTGGATCGCCACCGTGCTGCAGCTGGTGCGCGGTACCGCCGCGATCGCCAACGGTGGCGATCTGGTGCGTCCGCACCTCGTCGCCGAGCGCCGCGACGGTTACGACACCCCGTGGATGCCGGTGACACAGCCCACGCCGCCACGCATCACCGACAATGCCTCCAACCTGCGCGCGGTGCAGGAGGGCATGATGGCGACGATGGGCCCCGGCGGTACCGGCCGCGCGATGGCGGCTGGCGCGCCGTACCTGATGGCCGGCAAGACCGGCACCGCGCAGAAGATCAGCCGCAAGGGCAGCCAGAGCTTCGATCCGCATTCGCTGCCTTACCACCTGCGCCACCAGGCGCTGTTCGTCGGCTACGCGCCGGCGGACAACCCGACCATCGTGGTCGCCATTTCGGTGGAGCACGGCGGCTTCGGCGGCAGCACCGCCGCGCCGATCGCGCGCAAGATCTTCGACGCGTGGCTGCTGGGCAAGATGCCCGAGCCGATCCCGACCGATCCCAAGTACACGCGCCCGCCGCAGCCACACGCCGAGCCCGTCATCGCGCAGGCCGAACCCACCACGCCGGTGGCGACGACGCTGCCGACATCGGCCGCCGCCGTCGTGCCGGCCGCCCCGGCATCGCGTCCCGCGACCACCGTGCCCGCGCAGGCAACGCCGCGTAGCGACGCCACGCCGCCGCCGTCGAACGGAGAGCCGACCCGATGAGGCAGATCCTGCGCTGGCTGTTCGAGCTGCTGGTGCGCTTCGCGCGCACGCTCGACCTGCCGCTGCTCGGCGCGCTGCTCGCGCTGATGGTGATCGGCCTGGCGGTGCTGTACAGCGCGGCCGACCACTCGATGGGACTGGTGGTCCGCCAGGGCGCGTTCTTCGCCGCCGGCCTGGGCGTGATGTGGGCGCTCTCGCGCATTCCGCCGAACCAGCTGCGCAACTGGACGCCGTTCGTGTTCGCCGCTTCGCTGATCCCGCTGATGCTCGTGCTGCTGATCGGCACCGGCAAGCACGGTCGGCACTGGATCAACCTCGGCGTGGTCTACGTGCAGCCGGCGGAACTGCTCAAGCTGAGCCTGCCGATGATGGTCGCGTGGTACCTAGACCGCCAGGCGCTGCCGCCGCGCTTCCGCACGGTGTTGATCGCGGGCGTGCTGATCGCGGTCCCGACCGGGCTGATCCTGCTGCAGCCGGACTTCGGCACGGCGATGCTGGTGGCGATGAGCGGCGCGTTCGCGCTCTATCTCGCGGGCTTGCCGTGGTGGTGGTTCGGCATGGCCTTCGGCGGCGTCGCCGCGGTCGCCCCGGTCGCGTGGTTCTGGCTGCTGCGTCCATACCAGAAGGACCGCATCCTGACCTTCCTCAATCCCGAATCCGATCCACTCGGCACCGGCTGGAACATCATCCAGTCGAAGATCGCCATCGGCGCGGGCGGCCTCACCGGCAAAGGGTGGGGGCAGGGCTCGCAGTCGCACCTGAACTACCTCCCCGAGCACACCACCGACTTCATCTTCGCGGTGCTCAGCGAGGAGTTCGGCTGGGCCGGCGTGGCCACGGTGCTGGCGCTGTACCTGTTCGTGATCGGTCGCTGCCTGTGGATCGCGGCCGAGGCGCGCGACGGCTACTCGCGTCTGATCGCCGGCGCGCTGGGCCTGGCGTTCTGCGTGTACGTGATCGTGAACGGCGGGATGATCTCGGGCCTGCTGCCGGTCGTGGGCGTGCCGATGCCGCTGCTCAGCTACGGCGGCACCTCGGCGGTGTCACTGCTGGCGGGCCTGGGCGTGGTGATGGCGGTGCGTGCGCACCGGCCGATCTACGCGCGCTGAGGGCCGCGTGCCGCATTCAGTCATCCGGACCGGCTCGCGTGAACCTGACTGGCGCCCCGATGACGTCCCCGGACCGCGGTTCTGGCGCCGGAACGTGCGTGCTACCCTCGCGTCGATGACTCGACGCCACCTATCCCGTAGCGCCGTGATCAGCGCGCTCCTGTTCGCGTTGGCCGGCTGCGCCACCCAGGCCTCCGCGCCCGGTTCGCAGACTCCCACTCCCGCCGCCAAGACTCCGGCCACCCAGGTGCCCGGTACGCCGGCGTTGCCGGATCCGGTCGCACGGCAGCCGCTGGAGCAGGCCCGCGCCGCCTTCGTGAAGGAGACCGCGGCGCAGTACGGCATCGATCCGGCCTACATCGAATCGGTGCTGGCGAAGGCGCAGATCCGCGACGCCATCGTCGCGGCGATGGCGCGCCCGGCCGAAGCCAAGCCGTGGCGCGATTACCGCCCGATCTTCATCACCCAGGCACGCATCGACGGCGGCCGCGAATTCCTCGCCCAGCATCGCGACGCGCTGGCGAAGGCCGAGGCGCAGCACGGCGTGCCGGCGCAGGTGATCGTCTCGATCATCGGCGTGGAAACCAACTACGGCCGCAACACCGGTTCGTATCCGGTGCTGGATGCGCTCTACACGCTCGCCTTCGCGTATCCGCGCACCGGCGATCCGGCCAAGGCCGATCGCGAGAACCGTCGCGAGGCGTTCTTCCGCGGCGAACTCGGCCAGCTGTTCGCGCTGGGCAAGGAAACGGGGCTGGACATCACCACGCTCACCGGCAGCTATGCCGGCGCGATGGGCTGGGGCCAGTTCATGCCGTCGAGCTATCGCGAGTTCGCGGTCGACGGCGATGGCGACGGCAAGCGCGACCTGTTCAACAACCTCAACGACGTGTTCGCGTCCATCGCCAACTACTTCGTCAAGAAGGGCGGCTGGGTGCGTGGTGGCGCGGTCACCGTGCGCGCCAACGCGGCCGTGGACGCGCAGCCGATCGAGCCGGAAAACCTGGACCCGGTGTACTCGATGGCCGACCTCGCCGCGCGCGGGTTCCGTCCGCTGACGCCCGTTCCCGCCGAGCAGACCGCAACGGTGGTGAACCTCGACGGCGACAACGGTCGGGAGTTCTGGTTCGGGTTCCGCAACTTCTACGCGATCACCCGTTACAACATCTCCAAGCACTACGCGATGGCGGTGTACCAGTTGAGCGAGGCGATCGCCGGACGCGACGTTCCCGTCGCGACCGCCCCGGCCGGACAGCCCGGCGCATGACGGGCGCACGCGCCCCCGGCGCCATCGCCCTGCGCGGATGCGCGGTCGTGCTGGCGCTGACCCTGGCGGCCTGCGCGAGCGCGCCGAAGAAGCCGGCGTCGCAAGCGGTCGCGATGCCGGATCGCGACGGCGTGCAGCACGCGCCGCTGGCGGGCAAGAAGAAATCGCCGTACGCGCCCGCGCAGGAAGACCCGAACACGCGCGGCCATTACACCGCCGGTGGGCTGTACAAGCCGGGCGTCTCCGACAGTACGCCGGACCATGTTCCGGACGTCGATGCGATTCCCGAGCCCGAGGTCACCAACGAACCGCGTTCGTCCGTGGGCAACCGCCCCGTCTACGCGGTGCTCGGCAAGAAGTACAAGGTGCTCGACAACCCGCGGGGCTACGTCGAGCGCGGCACGGCGTCGTACTACGGCCAGAAGTTCCACGGCCGCCGCACCTCCAACCTCGAGGTGTACGACATGTACGCCTTCACCGCGGCGCACAAGACGCTGCCGCTGCCGAGCTTCGCGCGCGTCACCAACCTCGACAACGGCAAGTCGGTGGTGGTGCGCGTCAACGATCGCGGCCCGTTCCACGAAGGCCGCGTGATCGACCTGAGCTACGCCGCGGCGGTGAAGCTGGGCATCACCCAGCGCGGCACCGGTCGCGTCGAAGTGCGCGCACTGGCGCCGGGCGACGACGACAAGCCGACCGTGGCCGCCGCACCGGCGGCCAAGCCGGCCACACCGAGCGCGATGGACCGGCTGGTCTCGGCGATGCCGATCGCGAGCGCCAACGCGGGCGAACTTCCGCCCGGCGTGCGCATCGCCACCGGCAAGCCGACGCCCATCGGGTCGGCTGCCGCCCAGGCGCCTGTCCCGGCGGTGCCGGCCATTCCTGCCGCCGTGAGCGCCGGCGACATCACCTTCCAGGTCGCCAGCTTCAGCGCCCGCGCCAACGCCGATCGCGCGCTGACGCGCCTGCGCGAGGCCGGCATCGACGCCGCCCGGATCAGCGATGCCAGCGCCAACGGCCAGACCATCTGGCGCCTGCGCGTCGGTCCCCTGCAGGAAGCGCAGGCTCCGGAACTCGCGGCCCGCATCGCGGGTCTGGGTTTCGGCCAGCCGCAGCGCGTCCGCGACTAGAATTTATCCACCTGTTTTTGACTGGCCGGCGCCACCCCGGCCTTTGGAGTCGTTGAAAAGATGAAAGTCCCCGCTCTCGCCAGAGCCGCCGCGGTCGCCGCTGCCGCCACCCTCGTGGCCGGCCTCGCCCTCGCGCAGACCACGCCGACCCCCGCCGCCGCGCTGCCGCCGGCCAGCGACTCGCTGCCCGTGCCGCCGCCGCCGCAGATCGCCGGCACCGCCTGGATCCTGATGGACGCGGCCAGCGGCAACGTGCTCGCCGGCGAGAACTACGACCAGCGCGTCGAGCCCGCCAGCATCACCAAGGTCATGACCAGCTACGTGATCGCCGCGGAAATGGCCGCCGGCAAGGTCAAGGGCGACGACCAGGTGATGATGACCGAGAACGCCTGGCGCGTCGGCGGCGCCGGCACCGACGGCAGCTACTCCGGCTTCGAGGTCAACAAGACCGCGCCGCTGCTGGAGATGGAAAAGGGCATGGTGGTGCAGTCGGGCAACGACGCCGCCATCGCGCTGGCCGAGCACGTGGCCGGCAGCACCGATGCCTTCGCCGCGCTGATGAACCAGTACGCCGCGCGCATCGGCATGAAGGGCTCGCACTTCGTGAACCCGCATGGCCTGTCGGCGGAAGGCCACTACTCGACCGCGCACGACCTGGCCACGCTCGGCCGCGCGCTGATCCACGACTACCCGGTCGCGTACTCGTACAACAAGATCAAGGAATTCACGGTCGGCCCGATCACCCAGCCGAACCGCAACCTGCTGCTGTGGCGCGACGCGTCGGTCGACGGCATCAAGACCGGCCACCACTCCGGCGCCGGCTACTGCCTGATGGCCTCGGCCAAGCGCGGCGACCAGCGCCTGATCTCTGTGGTCATGGGTTCCACCAGCGAGAACCAGCGCGCCGTCGATTCGCAGGCCCTGCTCAACTGGGGCTTCCGCTTCTTCGAAACCCACAAGCTCTACGACGTGGGCAAGGCGATCGCGAAGCAGAAGGTATGGAAGGGCGCCGCCGACGAGGTGCAGCTGGGCGTCGCCGAACCGCTGCTGGTCACCGTGCAGCGCGGCAAGTACAACCAGCTCAAGCCGATGATGGACGTGCCCAAGACGCTGGTCGCGCCGATCGCGAAGGGCCAGAAGATCGGCACCATCAAAGTGATGCTGGACGGCAAGGTCGTCTCGCAGCGTCCGCTGGTCGCGCTCAACGCGGTCGAGCAGGGCGGCTTCTTCAAGCGCCTGTGGGACGAGTTCTGGATGTGGTGGGAGTCGGACTGACGTCCCCGCGCGCAACGCATGAAAAAAGCCGGCGAAAGCCGGCTTTTTCTTTTTTCGCTCAGGCCCCGGGCGACGCCGGCAGGCACTGCGTTTCCCAGCCGTCGTAACGCCCGCCCGCTTCGTTCGCGGCGCGCAGCAGCGGGACGGTGATGTCGTGGATCCCGCGATGGCTCGGCACGTCGCGCCGCGACAGGCGCACGCCGTGGTCGGTGCGCTCTTCTTCCGCATCGGGTTCCAGAAGTTCGCGCACTTCGAACTGCATCGCCTGCGCGCGTGCGATGAACGCATCGCGCGAGACAGCATCGGGGAAGTACGCCCAGTGCTCGATATCACGCGCCTCCGTCAGCGGATCGCCGTCCTCCTCGAGCCGCTCGCAGACGCGGCGGTTGGTGATGAAGTCCCAGCCCTGTTCGTTGGGGTAGAGGAACTCGAGGTAGGCCGACCATTCCGGGTCCGGCTCGGCGTCGGTCTCGTAGGCGTACTCCGGGAATGCCGCCATGAACTCCGCCGCCTGCGCGTCCCATGCCGCCGCATCGGCGAGGTAGAACCAGAAATCGCGTCGCCCGTCGGAGGTGTTGCGCCCGACGTAGACCGTCCGGGACGACACCAGCTTTTCGTCGATCGCGTCCTCCAGCGCCTTCAGGGCGTCGAATTCTTCCTGGCTGGACAACCCGTCAGGACGCGGCTGGCGCATGATCACGCTGAGGTAGGCCCGGTCCGGCAGCGCCGGCAGCGGGACCTCGCCGTGCAGACCGACGTCGACATAGATCGAGGCCGGTTTGTCGTCCACGTGGCAGAAGTAGAAGTCCCATTCGTCGCTCATGCCGGCATCCTGTCTGTGGTCGGTCGATCATACGGGCCCCGGGCTTGGGTTCGCCGCCCGGTGCCCCGATAATCCGCGGATGGAAATCAAATCCGACAACCCGGAGCACGGCTTCCAGTTCCCCGGCAGTTTCGAGCTCAGCGCGATGGGCGCGGCCGAAGCCGGACTGGAGCGCGAGCTGCCACGACTGCTGATCGATGCCGGCATCGACGTCGAGACCGAAACGGTGCAGTGGAAGCATTCTTCCAGCGGCAAGTTCGTCTCGGTGCGCATCACCTTCCGCGCCGAGGACCGCGAGCAGTACGACAAGGCCCACCAGGTGCTGCGCGACCACCCGGAAGTGAAGTGGACGCTGTAAGCGATCCGGTCATCGCCGAGGTACCCGCGCCGGTCCTGCCGGCGACGCAGGTCCGGGACCTCGGCCGCCGCGCCTACGAGCCGGTCTGGCATGCGATGCAGGCCTTCACCGACGAGCGCACGTCCGACACGCCCGACGAGCTGTGGCTGGTCGAGCACGATCCGGTGTTCACCCTCGGCCAGGCCGGCAAGGACGAGCACGTCCTGTTCCCCGGCAACATCCCGGTGATCCATGTCGATCGTGGCGGCCAGGTGACCTACCACGGCCCCGGCCAGATCGTGCTGTACCCGCTGCTCGACCTGAAGCGCCTGAAGGTCGGCGTGAAGGACTACGTGTACCGGATCGAGCAGGCGATGATCGACACGCTGGCCGACTGGAACATCCACGCCGAACGACGCGACGGTGCGCCGGGCGTGTACGTGAACGGGGCCAAGATCGGCGCGCTCGGCATCCGCGTGCGCCGCGGCTGCACCTTCCACGGCTTGGCCTTCAACATCGCGATGGACCTGGAGCCGTTCCAGCGCATCAATCCGTGCGGCTACCAAGGGCTGCAGGTGACCTCGATGCTAGACTTGGGCGGCCCCTCCGGGCTGGAAGCGGTCAAGCCGGTGCTGATCGAGCACGTGGCCCGCCAGTTCGGACTGCAGGTCGAAGCGGCACCCCCGCCGACGTTCTGAAACCTTCCCGACGCGCTCCGCACGCGGAGCCGCCGCTCCAGAGATCCACGCACGCCATGACCGAGTCCGCCCCCAAGACCATTCCGCTCGCGGTGGTGAGCGGCGACGCCGCACCGGCTTCGCTGCAGCCCGGCGTCAAGCAGGTGGCGGGCGACAAGATCGCGCGCTCGCCGGTGCAGTTCGCCGACGCGCCGGTGCTGCGCAAGCCGTCGTGGATCCGCGTGCGCATCCCCTCCGGCAACTCGGTGCAGCAGCTCAAGGCCAAGCTGCGCGAGAACCGCCTGGTCACGGTGTGCGAGGAAGCCAGCTGCCCGAACATCCACGAGTGCTTCAGCCACGGCACGGCCACGTTCATGATCCTGGGCGAGGTCTGCACCCGCCGCTGCAGCTTCTGCGACGTCGCCCACGGCCGGCCGAAGCCGCCGGATGCGTCCGAGCCGCTGAGCCTGGCGACGACCGTCGCCGACATGCGCCTGAAGTACGTGGTGGTCACCAGCGTCGACCGCGACGACCTGCGCGATGGCGGCGCCCAGCATTTCGTCGACTGCATCGCCGCGATCCGCGAGCACAGCCCGCGCACCAAGATCGAGATCCTCACGCCCGACTTCCGCGGCAAGGGCCGCATGGAGCGCGCGCTGGAGATCATGGCGGCCAATCCGCCGGACGTGTTCAACCACAACGTCGAGACGGTTCCGGACCTGTACCGCAACGTGCGTCCGGGCGCCGACTACCAGTGGTCGCTCACGCTGCTGAAGAAGTTCAAGGCGCAGCATCCGGAGGTCGCGACCAAGAGCGGCATCATGCTCGGCCTGGGCGAGGACATGGAGCAGGTCAAGGGCACGCTGCGCGACCTGCGCGCGCACGACGTGGACATGATCACCATCGGCCAGTACCTGCAGCCCAGCGCCCACCATCATCCGGTGCTGCGCTACTGGACGCCGGACGAGTTCAAGGAGCTGGAGGAATTCGGCTACGCGCTGGGCTTCAGCCACGTCGCTTCCGGTCCGCTGGTGCGTTCGTCCTACCACGCCGACCGCTCGGCGATGGAAGCCGGCGTCGTCGCCACCGGCTGATCGTGTCCGGACGCGGCATTGCGCCGCGTTACCGCTCACACCCCCTTGATCCGCGAAGCGGGAGTCTGACGGCTGTCCCAACGGCAGCCGGCGGCCAGCTGAACGGCTGCACGTGAACAGGCGAATATGCGTCGGATGACACGGTATTTCCCACCTGCAGTGGGGTGACAGCCGCCGCAACTTTCGGCACTGTGGGGTTGTCCAACGCGGGTCCATCCTGCGTTTCTCTCACTTGAGACCCAAGATCAGGTCGCACCTGCGGCCGCGAAGCCTCCGATGAAAGCCAAGACCGCCCCTGCTTCCGTCCTCGTCGCGTTCCTGCTGACGACGCCGCTTGCGTTGCTCGCACAGTCCGACAGCCCGACCGACAAGAAGACCTCGCAGGTCGAGCTGCCGCAGCACGAAAAGCCCAACCTGATCCGATCGATGGAGCCGTCGCCGCTTCCGCGCGCGGCCACCGCCGACCAGACCACGGCCGCCAAGCTGGTGTACGGACTGCTCTCCGACAGCCGCTACGCGTACCGCCCGGTCGCGCTGGACGACACGCTCTCGGCCGACATCTACAAGCGTTACCTGGAAGCGCTCGACGGCGGCAAGCAGTTCTTCACCGCGCAGGACATCGCCAAGTTCGATGCCTACAAGCTGAAGTTCGACGACGCGATCAAGAGCGGCGACCTTGCGCCTGCCTACGCGATCTTCGCGACCTACAAGCAGCGCGTGGACCAGCGCGTCGGCTACGCGCGCAACCTGCTCAAGCAGGACATCTTCGACTTCACCGGCGCCGACCGCTACGAGTACGACCGCGAGGACGCACCGTGGGCGACCGACGCGCCCGCGCTCGACACGCTGTGGAAGCAGTCCGTGCGCAACGACTGGCTGCGCCTGAAGCTGGCGGGCAAGAAGCCGGACGACATCCGCAAGACGCTCGACAAGCGCTACGCGAACATGGGCAAGTCGATCGCCGAGCTGAAGGGCGAGGACGTGTTCCAGACCTTCCTCAACAGCTACGCCAACTCGGTCGATCCGCACACCGATTACTTCACGCCGAAGACCGCCGACAACTTCAACGTGTCGATGTCGCTTTCGCTGGAAGGCATCGGCGCGGTGCTGCAGAAGCAGGACGACGTGGTCGCGATCCGCGAGATCGTGCCCGGCGGTCCGGCCGGCAAGTCCGGCAAGCTCAAGCCCGGCGACCGCGTGGTCGCGGTGGGGCAGGGCGAGAGCGGCACGATGGAAGACGTGATCGGCTGGCGCATCGACGACGTCGTCGCCAAGATCCGCGGCGCCAAGGGCACCAAGGTGCGCCTGGACGTGATCCCCGCCGAAGCCGGCCTCGACAGCCAGCCGCAGCGCCTGGTGCTGGTGCGCGACAAGGTGCGCCTGGAAGACCAGGCCGCCAAGTCGAAGGTCATCACCATTCCCGCGGCCAGCGGCGCGCCGCAGAAGCGCATCGGCGTGATCGAACTGCCGGGCTTCTACCAGGACTTCGAAGGCCGCCGCAAGAACAGCAGCGACTACGCGTCCGCCACGCGCGACGTCGCCAAGCTGCTGGAGAAGCTGCGCGGCGAGAAGGTCGACGGCGTCGTGCTCGATCTGCGCAACAACGGCGGCGGTTCGCTCAACGAAGCGATCGAACTCACCGGTCTGTTCATCGACCGCGGCCCGGTCGTGCAGGTTCGCGAATCCGGCGGCCGCGTCAGCGTCGAAGGCGACAGCGACAGCGGCATCGCATGGGAAGGCCCGCTCGCGGTGCTGATCAACCGCGGTTCCGCGTCGGCGTCGGAGATCTTCGCCGGTGCGATCCAGGACTACGGCCGCGGCCTCGTCATCGGCGAGACCAGCTTCGGCAAGGGCACGGTGCAGAACCTGGTCGATCTCGACCGCTGGCCGGCCAACGAAGAAGCGCGCTTCGGCCAGGTCAAGCTGACCATCGCCCAGTTCTTCCGCGTCAGCGGCGGTTCGACGCAGAACAAGGGCGTAGTACCGGACGTCGCCTTCCCGGTGTCGGTCGACGCCAGCGAATACGGCGAAAGCACCTACGACAACGCGCTGCCGTGGACCCGCATCTCGGCCGTGCCGCACACCGCGTACGGCAACTTCGCGCCGCTGCTGCCCAAGCTGGAAGCGCTGCACACCACGCGCATCGCCAACGACAAGGAATTCCAGTGGTGGTCGCAGGACGTCGCGCAGTTCCGCGAGGAGCGCGCGAAGAAGTGGGTGAGCCTCAACGAGGCCGACCGCCGCGCCGAGCGCGACCGCGAGGACGCCAAGCGCAAGACGCGCCAGGAACAGCGCAAGGCGCTGGGCCTGGACCTCGATCCGCTCGCCGACGACTACACCGACGACGGCCTCTCGGCGAACGAGCGCGACATCGCCAAGGACGCCGAGCGCGAGAAGCTCGCCGACAAGCGTCCGGATCCGCTGCTGCGCGAATCGGCCTCGATCCTCGCCGACGCGATCCGCCTGCTCAACGCCGACCGCCAGCTCTCGGCGCAGGTGCTGCCGACCGCGACGACGGCCGGTCACTGGGCCGACTGAGGGTCGAACCTGCGCCCCGGCGCTGCAAGGATCGGATAGCGGGCGCCTTCGGGCGCCCGTTACGCTTTGGGCCATGAACACCGCCCGCCAACTGCGCGACAAGCTCGAACACGCCCGCCGACTCCTCGACGAAGGCGAGCCCACGCTCGCCGCGCTCGCGGCGGAGGTCGGCCTGAGTGCCTCGCACCTGCAGCGCCAGTTCACCGCGCGCTATGGGTTGAGTCCGGCCGAATACCTGGCGCAGCGCAAGCTCGGCACGCTCAAGATCGCACTGCGCGAAGGCAGCGACGTCAGCGCTGCGCTGTACGACGCCGGTTACGGGTCGCCCTCGCGCGTGTACGAGGGCGGCGCGGCGAAGCTCGGGATGACGCCGGCGCGCTACCGTTCCGGCGGTGCGGGCGAACAGATCCGCTGGAGCATCGCGGACACCGCGCTCGGCCGCGCGCTGGTCGCGACCACCGAGCGTGGCATCTGCATGATCGAACTCGGCGAGGACGACGGCGCGCTGGAAGCGAAGCTGCGCGATGAATTCCCCAATGCGCGGCTCGAGCGCGTCGATGCCGGCCGCGACGAGTTCCTCGCGCCGCGGCTGCGCGCGGTCGCCGACGCACTGGCCGGCAGGCAGGCGCAGGTTCCCGTGCACCTGATTGGCACCGCGTTCCAGAAGAAGGTCTGGGATGCGCTGATGAAGATCCCGCGCGGGCAGACCCGCAGCTATGCGCAGATCGCGCAGCAGATCGGCCACCCGCGCGCGACGCGTGCGGTCGCCAGCGCCTGCGCCGGCAACCATGTCGCCATCGTCGTGCCGTGCCATCGCGTGGTGCGCTCCGACGGTTCCCTCGGCGGCTACCGCTGGGGCCTGCCGTTGAAGCAGCGCGTGCTCGAGCGCGAACGGGCGGCCTGAAGCACCGTTCGTCGGCGGCCGGGCTGGGCGGTCGGCGCGACTTGATCCGGATCAGGAGATGCCGCGAAGTGCGGGCGGACAGTGGTCGCAGGCCCACTCCGGAGTACCGCCATGTACCACCACCTGTGCCTGCCCACCGACGGATCCGCGTTGTCCGAACACGCGATCGAACAGGCCCTCATTCTGGCGAAGACGCTGCACGCCCGTGTCACCGCTGTTTTCGTCACCCAGCCTTACCACGTGTTCGCAGTGACGCCCGAACAGATGGTCGCGGTGCGCGACGACTACGAGCGCGAGACGCGCGATGCGGCGCGCCACCACCTGCGCAGCATCGAATCGCGCGCGCACGCGGCGAGCGTGCCCTGCGACAGCGTGGTGGTCGAAGACGAGTCGCCGTACCAGGCGATCATCGCCATCGCCCGCGAGCGCGGCTGCGACCTGATCGCGATGGCCTCGCACGGACACCGCGGCATCAAGGCGATGGTGCTCGGCAGCGAGACCCAGAAGGTGCTGACCCATTCCAGCATCCCGGTGCTGGTGTACCGGCCGGGCAACTGATGCGCGCCACCCCTCTCGCTGGCCGCTGCGCGGCCTGTCCCTCTCAGCTCTGCACTCCCTTCGGTCGCCGCAAGGGGAGAGGGCAACGCTGAGCGCTTCAGCGCGCTCACCTTTGCTTGCAATGCGGCGGTTTCCCTTCTCCCCTTGTGGGAGAAGGTGCCCGAAGGGCGGAAGAGGGGTTCGCGCAGCGCGCGAGATGCGGCCGGTCGCGCTACTTCCTGCGCCGGGCCGACAACCGCGTCGGCAGGTGCAGCCCGGACTTCACCACTTCGAACACCATGCGCGTCTCGTAGCGCTTGATGTTGCCTTCGTCCATGAAGAGCCGGTCGGCGACCTCGCGGCAATGCGCGACGCCGGTGGTGGCCAGGATCACCAGGTAATCCCACTCGCCGGCGAGGGTGAAGCACTGCTGCACTTCCGGCGCGTTGCGCATGCGCGCGTGGAACGCGGCGTGCAGCTTGGCCGACTCGCGTTCCATCGCGACCAGCACCGTGGCCAGCGTGGTGGTGCCGAGCTGTTTCGCGTCGAGCACTGCGATCTCGCGCATCAGCCCGCTCTTGCGGTAGCGCGTGATGCGCCGTTGCACCGCACTCGCGGACAGGCCCACAGCCTCGCCGAGCGTGGTCAGCGTGGCGGCCGAATCGCGCTGCAGGAGTTCCAGCAGGCGATGGTCGAATTCGTCGAGTACGACGGGCGTCGCGTCCATGCAAAATTTTTGCGCGCAAGCGCATGATTAATCAACCACGTCGCGCCCCGGCGGCGTTACGCTTTGGTCATCCGAACGACTCCTGCACCGGCGGTGCGGGGCTTCCGGCCCGAACAGGGACCCCGGCAGCTCCGCGCAGCGCGGTGCCCGTGGCGTTCGGTGAACCTGTTGTTGGCCGTGCCCGCACCTCCACCCCACACGGAATCCGCATGAGCACCGCTGCACCCACTGCCGACCGGGCCGGACCCGGCGCACTGGCCGTCGCCTTCGCCCTGGCTTCGGTCTACATCCTCTGGGGCTCCACCTACCTCGCCATCCGCTTCGCGCTGGAGAGCTATCCGCCGTTCCTGCTCGGCGCGGGCCGCATGTTCCTCGCTGGCCTGATCATGTACGTAGTGCTGCGTTCGCGCGGCGTCGCTGCGCCGACCGGCAGGCAATGGCGCACGTTGTGGGTGCTGTCGATCTGGATGGTGCTGCTGTCCAACGGTCTGGTGAACCTGGCCGAGACCGAAGTGGGTTCCGGCCTGGCCGCGATCGCGGTCGCGTCGATGCCGCTGTTCGCCGGCGTGTTCGCGATGATGCGCGGACGCCATCCGTCGAAGATCGAATGGGTCGGCCTGGTGATCGGCTTCCTCGGCGTGCTCTGGCTCAACGCGGGCAGCGAACTGTCGTCGTCCACGCTCGGCCTGGTCTGCCTGGTCATCGCGCCGATCGCGTGGGCCTGGGGTTCGATCTGGAGCCGCGACCAGGACCTGCCGCAGCCCTTCATGTCGGCCGCGGGGCAAATGCTCACCGGCAGTGTGTGGATGCTGATCGCGGCGATGGTGCATGGCGAGCGGATCACGCAGATGCCGTCGCTGTCGGCGACCGGCGCGATGCTCTACCTCGTCGTCGCCGGTTCGATCTTCGGCTTCACCGCCTACATCTGGCTGCTGCACCACGTGCGTCCCGCCCTGGCGACCAGCTATGCCTACGTGAACCCGCCGATCGCGGTGCTGTTCGGCGCGCTGATCGGCGGCGAGCACTTCACCGCGCACGACCTCGGCGCGATGGCGGTGATCCTGATGGGCGTGGTGATCATCACCCTCGCCAAGGCGCGCGGTGCGAAAGCCATCGCACCGTCGCCGACCTCGGAGCCGGCGGCATGAACGACGCCGCATCCATGCGCAACGGACTGTGGATCGCCGCGGCTTCGTTCGTGCTGTGGGGCCTGATGCCGCTGTACTGGCACCTGCTCAAGGCCGTGCCGTCGCTGCAGATCGTCGCCCATCGCGTGGTCTGGAGCGCGCTGCTGGTCGGCGCGTGGCTGCTGTGGAAGCAGGGCCGCGGCTGGCTGCGGGCGACGCTGGCGAAGCCGCGCGCAGCGTGGATGCTGGGCCTGAGCGGTGTGCTGATCGCATTCAACTGGGGCCTCTACATCTGGGCGGTGAACGCCGGCCACGTCATCGAGACCAGCCTGGGCTACTTCATCAACCCGCTGTTGAACGTGGTCATCGGCGTGGCCTTCCTGCGCGAACGCCTGACCCGCCTGCAATGGATCGCTGTGGCGTTCGCGCTGGTCGGCGTCGCATGGCTGACCTGGCAGTACGGACGCCCGCCGTGGATCGCGCTGGCGCTGGCGTTGTCGTTCGGCATCTACGGACTGGTGCGCAAACTGGTTGCGGTGGACGCGGTCGCCGGCCTCGGCGTGGAGAGCGCGTACCTGTTCCTGCCGGCGCTCGCGCTCATGCTGTGGGGCGAAACCCACGGCGCGGGTGGTTTCCTCGGCGGCTGGGGCCTCGCGATGGACGTGTTGCTGGTGATCGCGGGCGCGCTCACCGCGCTGCCGCTGATCGGCTTCGCCTACGCCGTGCGCCGCGTGCCGCTGTCGGTGGTGGGCCTGATGCAGTACATCGCGCCGACCTTACAGTTCCTCATCGGCGTGCTGATCCTGCGCGAGCCCTTCGACAGCGCGCGCCTGGTCGGTTTCGTCTTCATCTGGTGCGGCCTGCTGTTGTTTGCCGGTGAGGGCCTGTGGCGCTCACGCCGGCAGATCGCCGCCTCCGCCGCCTGACTACTCGCAAGGACTCGCGATGAACAAGACCACCCTCAATGCACTGACGTTGTTCCCATTGCAGCTGGAAGCGCACTACGCGGCGATCCCGCGCGAGTACCGCCACTGGGCGCCGCCGAGCTGGGACGGCATCCCCAGCGAGCACTTCACCGCGATCGAGCAGCTGTGCCACGTGCGCGACATCGAGATCGAGGGCTATCAGGAACGCATCCGCCGCACGCTCGACGAAGCGAACCCGCTGCTGGTGTCGATCGACAGCGAGCCGCTCGCGATCGAGCGCCGCTACGGTGAAGCGAGCGCGGACGAGGTGCTCGCCTCGTTCCGCGAGGCACGCGCACGCACGGTGGAGACGATCGCCGCACTCGACGAGCGACAGCTCGCCCGCACCGCGGTATTCGAAGGCTACGGTCCGCTCACGCTGCGCAGCCTGGTGCACTACCTGTGCAGCCACGACCAGCAGCACCTGGCGGGACTGCAATGGCTGCTCGGCAAGATCGAGGCCGAGCGCACGTCGATGTAAGGCGCCCTGAGCTGTCATCCCCGCGAAGGCGGGGATCCAGGCTCCCGGCGCGTCACGGCCTCCGGAGAGCGTGATGCATCGCATAGCTGGATTCCCGCCTTCGCGGGAATGACGAGCAGGAAGTCAAAAAAGAAAGGCCGCGATCGCTCGCGGCCTTTCGCTTGTGCAGCCAACACGTTGCGATCACGCCGCGCGCAACGCCTCCGTCACCGGCAACCGCGCCGCGCGCAGGGCCGGGAACAGGCCGCCGATCAGGCCGATGCCCAGCGCCCACTTGATGCCGTTCCACAGCAGGTCCGGCGATACCTTGAACTGGAACATCACCTGGCTGAAGTTGTTGCCCAGTGTCGAGACGCTGTAGCCGTTGAACAGCAGCCACGCGATCGCGCCGCCGACCAGGCCGCCGATCAGCGCCAGCAGCATCGTCTCCAGCATCACGGCCACGACGACCGGCAGCCCGCGGAAACCGATCGCACGCATCGTCGCGATCTCGCGCGCGCGTCCGGCGACGGCGGCGTACATCGTGTTGAGCGCACCGAACACCGCGCCCACCGCCATGATCGAACCGATCACGATGCCGAGCACGCGCAGGAACTTGCTCAACCCCTCCGACTGCTTGGCGTAGTAGTGACGGGTGGTGTCGACGTCGAGCTTGAGTCGCGGGTCGGCGGCCATCGCGGCCTTGAGCTGCTTGAAGCCGTCCTTGCCATCGAGCTGCACGGTCACCGACTGGTACGCATTGCGGCGATAGGTCGACGCGAGCGTCTCACCGTCGGCCCACAGTTCCGAGTCGTGCGAATCGCCCGACGCGAAGAAGCCGACCACGGTCCAGATCTGGTTGGCGAGTTCGATCTGCGAGCCCGGCTTGAGGTCGTTGAACTGCTGGTCGACGTACTGCTTGCGCGCGCCCTGGCCGATCACCAGTTCACGCATGCCGGGGTTGAACCTGCGGCCCTCGACGATCTTCACCTGCGGCCGCAGCGCCCACGCCGCCTCGCCGACGCCACGCAGCTGCGCGTTGGCATCGGTATGGTCCGCGCGGGTCACCATGTTCACCACCTGCGACAGTTCGGGCGAGATCGCCGGGCGTCCATCGGCGCCCTTGGCGATGCCGGCGAGCGCGCCGATCAGCGGCACCTGGTCGCGGGTGATGACCGAGTTGGTCTCCGCCTGCGAACCGCCGCGCAGGATGATCGCGGTGGAGTCGTTACCGGTCTGCTTGAGCGTGGCCTCGAAGCCCGCGCCCATCGCCAGCATCGCCACCAGCACGCCGACCACGCCGGCGATACCGACCACGATCACGCTCGATGCGCCCCAGCGTTGCGGCAGGCTGGCGATGCCGATGCGCGTGGCTTCCAGCGCCAGGCGTCCGCTGCGCGTCAGCACCAGCCACAGCGCCAACGCCACGACGAGCGCCAGCACCGCGTACCAGGGCAGCAGGATCCACACCACCAGGCACGCCAACAGGATCGCGATGACGCCTGCATTCTTCAGGAATTTCATGGCTCTCTCCTCAGCGTCCGGCCAGGGCATCGACGATGTTCAGGCGCATCGCGCGCAGCGCCGGCAGCAGGCCGACGACCACGCCGATGACGATCATCATCGCCACGCCCAGTCCCCACGTCGCGGCCGGCACGTTCGGCAGCTGGATCAGGCCCATGCTGGCCTGGCTCACCGCCGGCATGATCAGCGCGGCCAGGCCCAGTCCGATCAGCCCGCCCAGCACCACCAGCAAGGTCGCTTCGGCCAGCACCAGCCACAGCACGCTGCGGTTGGAGAAGCCGATGGTCTTGAGCACGGCCAGTTCGGGGATGCGCTCGCGCACCGCCTGCGCCATCGTGTTGCCGGTCAGCAGCACCAGGGTGAAGAACACCGCGCCCATGATCGAGGTGACGATCAGGCCGATGTCGCCGATCTGCTTGAAGAACGCCTGGTTGAATGCCTGTTCGGTCTGCGTCTTGGTTTCGTGGTCGGAGTTGTCGGACAGCTTGTCGATGGCCTGCGCGACCCGGTTCGACTGGCCGGCATCGGCGACGTCGACGACGTACCAGTGGACCTGGCCCTTGATGTAGTCGTTGGCCTCGTCGAAGTACTTCCAGTTGAACATCAGCTGCTTTTCTTCGCCCTTCCGCTTGTTGTCGTTCATGTGGAAGATGCCGACCAGCTTGAAGTTCCAGTTGTTGCTGCCCTTGGTCGGGAAGATCGTGGCCTGCAGCGGGATCGTGTCGCCGATCTTCCAGCCGTGCAGCTTGGCCAGCGCCTCGCCGACGATGGCGCCGTCCTGCGTGGCGTAGAACGCCTTGAGCTGGTCGGCGGGCATCACGTATTCCGGATACAGCTCGATGTAGCCCGGGCCGACGGCGAAGTTCGGGAAGAAGTTCTTCGGATCCTGGTAGATGCCGCCGAACCAGGTCGCGTACGACGCCTTCTTCACGCCCGGGACGGTCTCGATCTGCGTTTGCAGGCGATACGGCAGCGACTGCGTGATCGACAGGCGCGAGGTCGTGATCAGGCGGTCGTAGCCGGACACGTTGGCGCTGGAGTTGAACGCCACGCGGACGGAATCGAGCATGCCGAACAGCAGGAATGCGGTGACCACCGACAACAGCGTCAGGAATGTGCGGGTCTTGCTGCGGAACAGCGCGGCCCAGATAAGGTGCAGGTATTTCATCTGCGCATCCTCGAATGTGGTCTTCCCCCGCGTGCGGGAGAAGCGGACCGGCTCAGTGCTCGACGGCGAGCTCGCGCTCGACCAGCGTGCCCTTGTCGAGGTGGATGGTGCGCTGTGCGTGGTCGGCGGCCTTGGGATCGTGCGTGACCATCAGGATGGTCTTGCCGTGGTCGCGGTTGAGCGACTGCAGCAGCGCGAGGATCTCCTCGGCGGACTGGCGATCCAGGTCGCCGGTCGGTTCGTCGCAGATCAGCAGCGTCGGGTCGGAAACGATCGCGCGCGCGATCGCCACGCGCTGCTGCTGGCCGCCCGACAGTTCGTTCGGACGATGCTTGCCGCGCTCGGCCAGGCCCACCAGCTGCAGCGCGATCTCGGCGTTGCGCTTGCGCTGCGCGGACGACAGCTTGGTCAGCAGCAGCGGCAGCTCGACATTCTTCTGCGCGTTGAGCGTCGGCATCAGGTTGTAGAACTGGAACACGAAGCCGACGTTCTGGCTGCGCCAGTGCGAGAGCTGGCCGGCGGTCATCGTGTCGATGCGCTGGCCGTCGACCTGGATCTCGCCGCCGCTGGGCGAATCCAGTCCGCCGATGAGGTTGAGCAGCGTCGTCTTGCCGGAGCCCGACGGGCCCATCAGCGCAACGAAGTCGCCCTTCGGAATGTCGAGGTCGATGCCGTGCAGCACCTCCACCTTCTCCGGACCGCGTTGATAGTTCTTCCTTAGATTGCGGATCGAAACCAGCGTAGCCATTGCGACGTCCTCGAAACGGTAGAAGGGGGACTGCTGGGTACTTCGTAAGGCCTTACTCGCTTGCAGGTTCGGATTCGGCGTCGCCTTCGACGACCACGCGCACGCGGTCGCCGTCGGCAAGCCCGGCGGGAGGATCCAGCACCACCGTCTCACCGCCTGAGAGACCCTGGGTGACCTCGCGGTCCTCGCCCAGGCTGCGGCCGACGGTGACATCGCGGCGCTGCGCCTTCTCATCGTTGACGACGAACGCGACCTGCTTGCCGTCGCGCGTCGACAGCGCCGCCGCCGGCACCAGCACGCCCGGCTTCTGCGCCGGCTGATCGGGCTTGCTCGCTTCCAGGAAGCTCACTCGCACGCCCATGTCCGGGACGATGCGCGGGTCCTTCACCTTCAGCGCGATGCGCACCTTCACGGTGGCCTTGCCGCGGTCGGCGGCAGGAATGATCGCGATGACCTCGGCCGGGATCTTCCAGTCCTGGTACGCATTGAGCGTTGCCTCGACCGGCATCTTTGGCTGCACGCGGCCGATGAAGGCCTCGCCGACCTCGACCTCGATCTCCAGCGAATCCATGTCGACGACGGTGCCGATGCCCGTGCGGGTGAAACCGCCGGTGGCGAGCGGCGAGACGATCTCGCCCGGCTGCGCGGCCTTGGCCGTCACCACGCCTGCGAACGGCGCGCGCACGATGGTGTTGTCCACGCCGATGTCGGCGATGCGCAGGCGATCGCCGGCGACCTTGGCATTGCGCTCGGAGGTGATCAGTTCGGCACGCAGCGAATCGCGCGCGGCGACCGCTTCGTCGTACTGCGCCTTCGACACGAGTTGCTGCTGCACCAGCGTCGACAGGCGACGCGCATTCGCTTCGGCTTCCTCGACGCGCGCGCGGACGCTCTCGACCTGGCTGCGCGCGGCACCGGCCTGCGCGGTGGCGAGGCTGCGTTCGGCGTCGGCATCGATCGGATCGAGCGTGGCCATGATCTGGCCCGCTTCGACCTTCATGCCTTCCTCGATCAGCACTTCGCGCACCTTGCCGGTGATCTTCGCCGACACGGTGGCCATGCGACGCGCGACCACGTAGCCGGTCGCATCGAGCACCGACGCACTGCCGCCGCCGTTGCCGATCGCGGCGACGGTGGCGGTCTGTACTTCCACGCCGCGGCTGCGGCCGAGCACGGCCCACGCGATCAGTGCCAACACGACGAGCGCGGCCGCGGCGGCCAGCGCGATCCAGAGCCCACGCCGCGATGGCGGCGGAGGCGGGGCACTCCGGTCGATGCGCAGTTCCTTCAGCAGATCAGCAGAGTTGTTCATCGACAATCCGGACGATGGCAAGGGGGCAAGTGTGGGCAGCGGGCCGCCACGGCGCTAGGGGCCGGAAGTAACTTTCTGCGGCCGGGGCGGACCCGGGACAGCGCCAAGCCTATTCGATGCGGCCCCGCGAGGTCACCTGACGTGTGTCATCCGCTCGCGGTGACGCCTGCGACTGCCGCGCCGTGCCGCAGGCGCGGAAGATGCGCCGCATCGGGATCATCCCGCAGGGAGGACATGGCGATGAATAGCGCTAACACGGTGCTGGCGAGGCTGGAACGCGCGCACAAGTCATTCGGCAGGATCCAGGCGCTTTCCGGCGTGGACCTGGAAGTGCGTGGCGGACAGATGCTCGCGCTGCTCGGCCCCAATGGCGCGGGCAAGAGCACGGCGATCGGCCTGCTGCTGGGCCAGGACGTCGCGGATGCGGGCACGGCCTCGCTGTTCGGCGTGTCGCCGTTCGAGCTGCGCGCGCGACGTCGCATCGGTGTGATGCTGCAGAGCGCGGGCATCCCCGACACGCTCAAGGTCTCGGAGTTGCTCGAACTCACGCGCAGCTATTATCCGCAGCCGCGCAGCATCGCCGATTGCGTGGTGCTGGCCGGGCTCGATGGCCTGCTCGACCGCCGTTACCGCTATCTCTCCGGCGGACAGCAGCGGCGCGTGCAGTTCGCCCTGGCGATATGCGGTCGCCCGCAGTTGCTGTTCCTCGACGAACCCACCACGGGTCTCGACATCCAGGCACGGCAGACGCTGTGGCGCGCGATCCGCGAACTCGTCGACGAAGGCTGCGGCGTGCTGCTGACCACGCACTACCTGGAAGAAGCCGAAGCGCTGGCCGATCGCGTCGCCGTGCTCGATCGCGGTCGCATGGTCGCCGAAGGCACCGTCGATCAGCTGCGCAATCACCTCGCGCAGCGACGCATCCGCTGCGTGAGCGCGCTGCCGGCCGAACGCGTGGCGACGTGGCCGCACGTGCTTGAAGCGCGGCGCGACGCGCACCGGCTCGAAGTGGTCGCCGAGTCCGCGGAAACCGTCGTGCGTCGTCTACTCGCGGAGGACGCAGCGCTGACCGACCTGGAAGTACAACGCGCCGGCCTCGCCGATGCGTTCCTCGAACTCACCCGCGATGCCGCGAAGGAGGCCGCGTGATGGACGCCGTTCTCGACACGCGCACACCGCTGCGCGCCTATTGGCTGGAAGCGAAATACGAATTCCTGCGCCTGTTGCGCACGCCGATGTTCGCCATTCCCACGTTGATGTTCCCGACGCTGTTCTACGTTTTGTTCGGCGTGTTGCTCGCCGGCTCGCGCGGCGGCCCCGGCGCGGCGCAATACCTGCTCGCGACCTACGGCGTGTTCGGCGTGATGGGCGCGGCGCTGTTCGGCTTCGGCGTGAGCGTGGCGATCGAGCGCGAGAACGGCTATCTCGAACTCAAGCGCGCGCTGCCGATGCCGCGCGGCGCGTACCTGCTCGCGAAGATGGCGATGGCGATGCTGTTCTCGGCGATCATCTCGCTGATGCTGGCGGTGCTCGCGATGACGCTGGCCGGCGTTTCGCTGTCGGCGTCGCAATGGGCGCTGCTGCTGGTGGTGGACGTCGCCGGTGCACTGCCGTTCTGCGCGATGGGCCTGTACATCGGCAGCCTCGTCGGCGGTAGCGGCGCGCCTGCGGTGGTGAACCTGGCGTACCTGCCGATGGCATTCCTGTCGGGCCTTTGGATGCCGCTGCAGCTGCTGCCGCCGTTCTTCACGAAGCTGGCCCCGGTGTGGCCGGCGTGGCACCTGGGCCAGCTCGCGCTGAAGGTGGTGGGGCGCGACTCGGGCGCATCGACCTTGATGCACGTGGCGGTGCTGGGCGCGATCACCGTGGTGTTCTTCCTGCTGGCGCGCCGCCGCCTTTCGCGCTGAGCGCCCGGGAGATAGAGTCGTGACGACGCACCAGAGCCACGGAGTCCACGCCATGTCCGCATCGATCGTGCCGACGCTGCTGCGCTGGCGCGGGCGCCTGATCCCCGAGTCGCTGGGCCTGGGCTGGACGCCGATCTTCCTGCTCGGCTACCTCGCGTTCCTGTTCCTGCCGACGATCCTGGCGTGGATCGGCGAGAGCGACCGCATGTTCGGCGGCCGCACGCAGCTGTGGCCGACGCTGGTGTCGGTGGTGGTGTTCCTGCCGCTGTACTTCGCCGGATATCGACAGGTCGGCCTGCGCAAGGTCGCGTGCATGCTGGCGATCGCGGCGCTCGGGTACCTCGTGTTGCCCGGCAATCCGTTCGGCAACACGTACCTGATCTACGCGGTGGCGTTCGCCGCGACGATGGGCGGTTCGCTGTGGCGACGACTGGCGTGGATGACGGCGATGCTCGGTGTGTTCCTCGTCGAGATCCTGCTGTTGCGCTTTCCGGTGTTCGTGTTCCTGGTGACGCTGATCGTGTGCGTCGCGGTGTTCTTCGGCAATCACCACTTCCTCGAAAGCCGCCGCAAGCAGGCGCAGCTGCAGCTGTCGCACGACGAGGTCCGGCGCCTCGCGGCGCTGGCCGAGCGCGAACGCATCGGTCGCGACCTGCACGACTTGCTCGGCCACACGCTGTCGCTGGTCGCGCTGAAATCCGAACTCGCCGGCAAGCTGATCGAGCGCGATCCGCCGGCCGCGGCGCGCGAGCTCGGCGAAGTCACGCGCATCGCCCGAGACGCGCTTGGACAGGTGCGCAGCGCGGTCACCGGCATCCGCGCGGCGGGCGTGGCGTCGGAACTCGCCTCGGCGCGGTTGCTGCTGGAATCCGATGGCGTTTCGTTCGACTACGAGTTCGCACCGGTGTCGCTGCCGGGCGAGGTCGAGATCGTGCTCGCGATGACCCTGCGTGAAGCGGTCACCAACATCCAGCGCCATGCGCGTGCGCGCAGCGCGCGCGTGCGCCTGAGCACCGAGGGCGACGAAGCGGTGCTGAGCGTGGAGGACGACGGTCGCGGCGGTGCGATCGCGCCGGGCAACGGACTGTCGGGCATGCGCGAGCGGCTGGAAGCGCTGGGCGGCCGGTTGCGCGTGGATTCCGCGCCGGGTCGGGGCACGCAATTGCTCGCGCACGTGCCGCTGGCATGGCCTTCGAGCGAAACCCATGCGGGCGCGCCGCGCATACAGGTACCGCCCGCTGCGGCCTGAGCGGGCGCGCGAGTGGTAAGTTGCGCGCACCACGGCGGGAAGGACGACGATGATCGGAGTGCTGCTGGCCGAAGACCAGGCGATGGTGCTGGGCGCACTGTCGGCGCTGCTGCGGCTGGAATCGGACATCGACGTGCTCGGCGCGGTCACCGATGGCGAGTCCGCGTGGAGCGAGCTGCAGCGCCTGCAGCGCGACGGCCGCGCGCCCGACGTGCTCGTCACCGACATCGAAATGCCCGGCCTGAGCGGCCTGGAACTCGCGCAGCGCGTGCAGCGCCACGGGCTTGCGACGAGGGTCATCATCGTCACCACGTTCGCGCGCGCGGGCTTCCTGCGCCGCGCGCTCGATGCCGGAGCGAGCGGTTATCTACTCAAGGACGCGCCGGCGGAGCAGTTGGCCGAAGCGATCCGTCGCGTGCACCGCGGCGGACGCGCGATCGATCCGCAGTTGGCGGTTGACGCGTGGAGCGATGCCGATCCGCTCAACGACCGCGAACGCCAGGTGCTGCGGCTGGCGGGCGAGGGCATGACCGCGGGTGAGATCGCCACGCAGCTCAACCTGTCGCAGGGCACGGTGCGGAATTACCTGTCGGAGTCGATCGGCAAGCTCGGCGTCGGTAATCGCATCGAGGCGTATCGACTGGCGCGGCAGAAGGGGTGGTTGTAGCTGTCCCTTTTTGGCAGAGGGGAGTTGTGGTTTTACCTTCTCCCCTTGCGGGAGAAGGTGGCGCGAAGCGCCGGAAGAGGGGGCGAGGCGCAACAACGCCGGACCCCTCTCCCTGGCCGCCTATGGCGGCCTGTCCCTCTCCCGCAAGGGGAGAGGGAGGCTACGTTCGTTGCGACGCGATCAAACGCCCGCGTGCCGCTTCAACAATGCATACGCACCGCGCAGGCCCTGCGCTTCGCCGCCGGCGGGACGGCCGGGACGGTCGGCGTCGTTCCAGCTGTAGACGTCGAGATGCGCCCACTTCTGCGTGGGCGGGACGAAACGATCCAGGTACACGGCCGCGGTGATGCTGCCGGCCATCTTCGACGGCCCGCCGTTGGCGATGTCGGCGACATTGCTGGCGAGGTAGCGCAGGTACGGGCGCCACAGCGGCATGCGCCACAGCGGATCGCGCTGCGCGACGCCGGCCTCGATCCACTGCTGCGCGACCGCCTCGTCGTTGCTGTACAGCGCCGGCAGGTCCGGACCCAGCGCGATGCGCGCCGCACCCGTGAGCGTGGCGAAGTCGAGCAGCAGGCCCGGCTTCCGCTCAGCCGCGTAGGTCAGCGCGTCGCACAGGATGACCCGGCCTTCGGCGTCGGTATTGTCGATCTCCACCGACAGTCCCTGGCGCGTGGCGATGACTTCGCCCGGGCGGAACGCGTTGGGACCGATCGCATTCTCCACCGCCGGTACCAGCAGGGTGATGCGCAGCGGCAGCTTGCGCGCCATGACCAGTTCGGCCAGCGCGATCGCGTGCGCCGCGCCGCCCATGTCCTTCTTCATGTTGCGCATGCCATCGGCGGGCTTGAGGTCCAGGCCGCCGGTGTCGAAGCACACGCCCTTGCCGACGATGGCGACGTGCGGATGCGACTCGTCGCCCCAGCGCAGCGCGATCAGGCGCGGCGCGCGATGGCTGGCGCGGCCGACTGCGTGGATCGCGGGGAAGTTGTGCGTGAGCAGGTCCTCGCCGCTGACCACTTCGATGTGCGCACCGAAGCGTTCGGCGATCTCGCACGCCACCTGTTCCAGCTGGTCCGGGCCCATGTGCTCGGTCGGCGTGTTGACCAGGTCGCGCACGCGCACGCACGCGATGAGCTGGTCCAGCACGTCGCCCTGCGGCGGCTCGATCGCGAGCTGCGCCGGCACGCGCAGCGGCGTGCGATAGCGGTCGAACCGGTAACTGCCCAGGCCCCAGCCGAGCTGCAGCGCGGCGTGCGCCTCGGGCGACAGCGCGGTCGCCAGCGACCATGCGCGCGCCGGCAGTGCGAACGGAGCGTGCCCGTAGGCGAAGGGATCGAGCACGTCGGTCACGCCGATCACTGCGCCGGCGATGCCGCCGTCGGCCGCGGGCAGGGTGACGGCCGAGAACGACGCACCCTCGAAGCCCTGCGCATCGAGCCAGGCGCCGACCGCGGGCGCCTGCGTGGCGCGCCACGCGGCGAGCGTGTCGCGGGTGACGACGTGCAGCGGCAACGCGTCGGCGACGGATGCGGCGGAAACGAATCCAGACGGCAGGCTCATGCGGCAATGGGTTCCGGTGATTGCGCCGCGTCCAGCCAGTCGGCCAGTTCGGCAAGGGAAGTGAATTCAAGGTCGGGACGCAGGGTTTCGTGCGGCCAGCGCATGCTTTCGCGATTGATCCAGCAGCTGCGCAGGCCGGCACGGTACGCGCCGACGACGTCCATCTCGATGTCGTCGCCGACGTGCAGTACGTCGACCGGTGCATGCGCGAACCGCGCGCACGCGGCGTGGAAGATGCTCGCCGCCGGCTTGGCCGCGCCGTGTTCGCGCGCGCCGAGCTGGAAGACGAAATGCGCGGCGATGCCCACGCGCGCCAGGTCCGCATTGCCGTTGCTAAGCGCGCCCAGCGGCACGCGCGCGGCCAGCCGCGCGAGCGCGGGCAGGGCGTCGTCGTAGAACTCCACGCGATTGCGTTCCGCGTAGAAGATCTCGAACGCCGCATCGGCGTGCAGCGGATCGTCGCCGGACAACTCCATCGCGCGCACCAGGCTCAGCCTGCGCAACTGGCTCAGGTCGTGCGCCAGGTCGGGGCGTTCGGCGAACACCTGGCCGCGCAGTTCGCGCATGGCCTCGATCGGGAACCGCTGCGCCGTGCGCGGGCAGTGTTCGTGCAGCCATGCGTCCAGCACGCGCTCGACCCGCGCGCCGATCGGCGCGAACGGCCACAGGGTGTCGTCGAGGTCGAGGGTGATCGCACGGACCGGGAAATGCATGGGGCCATTTTAGCCTGCGAAATGGCGGCTTCCGTCCGTCGCCGGAGTGGACTTTCGATACAGCCTCTGTGGAAGGGGTCCCGGTTCGGCGGGGGGATCGGGCGTATGCAGGGCAAGGCACGCGCGGAGCCGGCCGGCGAACCGCGCGCGTGCCATCGACCTGCCACCGGGACGCGCCCAGGACGGCTCGCGCGCCCCTCTCATCGGAGGAGGAAGGACATGCGCCACGCAATCGGAAAGCGGATCGCCCTCGCGGCCGTGCTGGCCCTGATGCTCGTCGGGGCCGCCAGCGCGGGTCGCTGGCCCTACGTCATGACGTTCTACGACGAAGCCGGCAATGCGGTGGGCTGGCAGATCGGCCACTGCGACAATAGCTACAGCTTCCACGGGGTGCGCACGAGCGTGTACACGATCCAACAGCTGCAGTGCCCGGGCGATTGAGCCCATCGGTGGCGGAAGCCTCGCGGGGCTTCCGCTACTCCAACAGCTTCGCCCAGCCGCCCAGGCCTTCGATGCGCGCCAGCACCAGCTTCACGCATACCAGCAGCGGTACCGCCAGCAGCAGGCCGATGATTCCCCACAGCCAGCCGAACAGCATCAGCGCCAGGATCAGCACCAGCGGCGACAGGCGCATGCTGTGACCGAGGATGATCGGCGTGACGATCTGGCTCTCCACCGTGTGCAGCGCCAGGTAGATGCCGGCCGGCAGCAGCGAGGGCAGCAGGTCGTCGAAGGCGACGAAGCCCATCAGCAGCATGATGATGATGCCGATCAGCGGACCCACGTACGGCGCGAAATTGAGGATCGCCGCCATCGTGCCCCACAGCAGCGCCTCCTGCATCGGCACGCCCAGCCAGTACAGCGAAGCGGCGAGCGCCAGGCCCAGCACGGTGTTGATCACGGTGATGGTCAGCACGTAGCGCGAGATCGCGCGCTCGATCGAGGTGAGGATCTCCACCGTCAGCTTCTTCTGCTGGCGCGTGGGCAGCAGCGCCAGCGCGTTTCGCTGCAGCGTCTGCCCGTACACCATGAAGAAGAACGTCAACAGCACCACCGCCAGCACCGAGGCCACGCGTCGCGGCGTCGCGGTGAGCACCTTGTAAGGTTCGTTGAGTTCGGTGCGGATCACTTGCACCGGCTTGCTGGTGCTCTCGCCGCCCGCCGCACGCGCGATGTTCTGCGCGGCCTTGTTGGCGTCGAGCATAGGTTTGGTCAGGTCGCGCAGCTTCGGCGCGATCTGCTTCATCTCGCGCGGCACCTGGCGGACCCATTCCCCGGCCGGTTCGATCAGCTGGTTGCCCAGCGCGCCGGCCGCGGTCAGTCCGCCCAGCAGCACCAGCAGCGCGCCGAAGAAACGCGGCACATACAGGCGCTGCAGGAAGCGGATGATCGGATTGCCGACCAGCGCGAAGAACGCGGCCAGCAGGATCGGCAGGATCAGTTCCTGCGCGGCCCACAAGGTGAAGCACACCGCGAGCGTGGCCAGCACCACCACCGCGGCCGGCGAGCGCGGGCGCGGCGGCGGCGGGCGAGGCGCGGGAAGATCGGGCGCGTCGCCGTCGGCAGCGTCGGAGCCGGAAGCCGATTCGGCGGGCGGTTGCGCGTTCAAGAATTCACCTGGTCCACCGTGGCGCTGCGCGCGGCGCGCAGCAGGGCTTCGGCGCGGGCGAGCGCCATCGCTTCTTCGTCGATCTTCGAGGGTTGCGGTTGCGTCGTCGAGGCATCGGTCGGGGTCGCCGTACCCACGCCTTCCTCAAGGTTCGCGTGCTGCACTTCGCGCTTGGCGTCGCCGGCTTCTTCCGCCGCGACCTGCGCTTTCCCGCCGGCGACCAGGCTGGAAACCATCGACACCAGCTGCATCAGGCCACCGCTCTTGCCGATCGCGCGCAGCGGTTCGGAGCGACCGACGACGAAGCCCGCGGCCACGCCCGCGATCACGATCCGCCACGGCGTCCACGCCGCGCGCCACGAGTCGCGCAGCCGGCCCAGGTCGGTGGCGGCCGCCCGCTCTTTCGCCTCGAGCGCGTCCTCGGTCTGCTGCACCTTGGCGATGCGCTGTTGGAAGCTCAGCGCGCGCGGTCGTTTGCTCGATGCCATGTCGGATCAGGGCGGCGTGATGCCGTTCTCGCGCAGCTTATCGGGATCGCCGTGCAGATCGCGCGCGGCCTTGCGCGCGGATTCGTCGGAACCCGGCGTGGGCATGAGGTCGGCCAGTTCGCCGATGCCCAGTCGCGCCAGCTGGCGGCGCGTGGCCTGCAGGCGGGTGTGTTCGAAATAGTGCGCCGCACGGAAGCAGGCGTAGACGGTGACGGCCAGGCTCAGGCCCGCGGCGATCAGCATCGAGCCCAGCCATGACACGCCGAACTGCCGCAGCAGCGCGACCAGCGTGGCCATCAGCAGCAACCACGACGACGCACCGAACACGATCGCCACGCCGGTGAACGCGAGCGCGCGGCCGAGCGCACTGCGCGCGAGCGAGAGGTCCGCGGCGACCAGCGAGCGCAACGCCTTGGCCGAATCGACCGTGGCGCCGAGGCTGGCGCGCGCGGTCGCGCCGATGTCGCGCAGCGATTCGGTGAGGTCCGGCGGCGGTTCCGCGGCCGGGCCCTTGCCCGGGTCTTCGGCCTGCGCGCGCTCGTCGGCCTCGCTCACGGGCGCTTACTTGTCGCCGCTGCGCGCGAGCTTGGCGATGATCCAGCCGGCCGCGAAGGCGACGCCGAAGGAGGCGAGCGGACGTTCGCGGATGAGTTCGGCGGCGCTGTCGATCAGGTCGCGGCCCTTGTCCATCAGTACATCCACCTGCTCGCGTGCGGCACCGCCCGCGTTTTCGGCGGCGGCGATGCCGGCCAGCGCGCCGTCGGCGAGATCCGCCTTGACGTTCGCCTTGCCCAGCTTCAGCTCTTCGCTGGCCGCGGAGGCCGCGCTGCGCACGGCAGAGCCCGCATCGCTGGCCGCCTGCCGCAGGTGGCCGCCGGCTTCGCCCAGATTGCTGCGCAGGCCTTCGCCGTAGGTGCCCGGAGGCGGCGTGCTCGGATCGGTCGGGCTATTCATCGAAACCACTCCTGTGTCGTGAACGGGCGTCATGCCGGGTGCGGCGACGTCACTGCATCAGCAGATCGGCTGGCCGTCCACCACGGACGATGCGCAGGACCAACTGTGCCGGAGCTTGCGTGAAGCTCGCGCGGAAACCCGGTAAATCTTCGAAGTTGCCCGCGTTGGACGCAATCACCACGTCGTCCTTGCGCAGGCGGTTCGCTTCGGCGCGACTGCCGCGCTCGACCGATTCGACCAGTACGCCGGACAGGCCGGCCTGGCGCAGGCGTTCGGGCAGTTCGGCGAAGGTCGCACCGTTCAGGCGCGGATCCAGTTCCAGACCGGCGAAGGCCTTGGGCTGTGCGCGCAGTGTCGCGGTGAGCTGCAACGGCTTGCCGTCGCGGCGCACGTCCAGCGCGATGCGCCCGCCCACTGCCTGCAGGCCCTCGAAGTTGCGCAGCGCGTCGCGTCCGTCGATGCGCTCGCCGTTGGCGGAGAGGATCACGTCGCCCACCTTCACGCCTGCGGCCGCGGCGGCGCTGCCGGAGAACACCTGCGTCACCACGGCGCCGCGCGCTTCGGGCAGGCCCAGCGCCTGCGCGATGCGTGCGTCCACGTCCTGCGATTCCAGGCCCAGCGTGCCGCGGATCACCACGCCGTTGTTGGCGATCAGCTGGCCCATGATGTTGCGCGCCAGGCTGGTCGGGATCGCGAAGCCCAGGCCGATGTTGCCGGCCATCGAGCCGCGCGGGTTGAAGCTGGCCGTATTGATGCCGACCAGTTCGCCGTTGAGGTTGACCAGCGCGCCGCCGGAATTGCCCGGGTTGATCGACGCGTCGGTCTGGATGAAGTTCTGGAAGCCCAGTCCGCGCAGGCCGCTGCGGCCGACCGCCGAGACGATGCCCGAGGTCACCGTCTGGCCGATGCCGAACGGATTGCCCACGGCGACCACGAAATCGCCCACGCGCAGCGCGCCCGAGTCGGCCATCGGCAGGGCGGTCAGGTTCGGTGCCTTGATGCGCATCAGCGCGACGTCGGTGTCGGGATCGGAGCCGACGAACTCGGCGGTGAGCGTGCGCCCGTCGGCGAGCGTCACCGAGACCTCGTCCGCGCCCTCGATCACGTGGTGGTTGGTCAGCACGTAGCCGCGTTGGGCATCGACGATCACGCCCGAACCCAGCGATTCGTTGATCCGCTCCTGCGACAGCTCGGGGAACATGCGGCGGAAGATCGGGTCGTTGCCGAACGGGCTGACCCGCACGCGCTGCTTTGTGTGCACGCTGACCACGGCCGGCGTCACCTTGGCCAGCATCGGCGCCAGCGACGGCAGCGGCTGCCCGCTGACCACGGCCGGCAGGGCAGCAACGGTCGGCGCGATCGCGGCGGCGGGGGCGGACGGCTCGGCGCGGGCGGGCGCCTCCAGCCCCTCGCGGATCGCGGTGGCGGCGAACCCGCCGAACGCGGCGGCCAGGGTCAGGGCGAGCAGGGTCTTGGAAGCGGTCGTCATGGGGGGGCGTCGCGGTGGAGTCCGGCAGGGCAGGCGGCGAATGTCGCGGCCCGTGCGGGAGGATACAAGTGCGTAAAGATCGCCGCGGTCCTGCCGACCGCGCGCAGCCGCGGATGGCCCAGAAAATCCGCGCGATGCAACGCCCTCACGCGCAGAGATCGACCACACGCACGTGCCAGGCGGGCCGGCGTCACATTCGTGACTGACATCAAAAAAGCGTTGACACATCCCAAACCCGGGGGTAGCTTGAATCCTCGCCTTCGGCCACTAGATGTAGTGGTCGATGTCGCGACAGGAGCCCAATCTTGGGGTTTCTGGCGAAGTGGCAGATGCTGTGAGCGCTTTCGGGGGACGGCGCGCGGAGCGGAGCAGATGAGCGCAGATTCGACGAAAACCCATGCTGTCGCGAGCGCGCTGGACGCGCTCGCGGGCATAGCCGTCGCCGGCCCTTGAGGCCCCCGCGACGGTGCATCAACCAACATAAGAATCCACCCGTGGCGGTCCCGGTCCGCCACACGCAACAGGGAGACAGGACAGGCATGAGCACAGTGCGTCTGGAGGCGGTGAAGTCGGTCGAGGCCGAGCGTGAGATTCCGATGCAGCCGGCGTCCCAGGACATCTGGGACAAGAAGTACCGCCTGAAGACCAAGAACGGCCAGGCAGTGGACGCGGACATCGACGCGACGTACCAGCGCGTCGCCAAGGCCCTGGCCGAAGCCGAGCCCACGCCGGACAAGCAGCAGTACTGGAACGAGCGTTTCGTCTGGGCGCTGCGCCGTGGGGCCATTCCCGCCGGCCGCATCACGTCCAACGCCGGCGCGCTGGAGCACAAGCCCGCCACCTCGACCATCAACTGCACCGTCTCGGGCACCATCGAGGATTCGATGGACGGCATCCTGGAGAAGGTCCACGAAGCGGGCCTGACCCTGAAGGCCGGCTGCGGCATCGGCTACGAGTTCTCCACGCTGCGTCCGCGCGGCGCGTTCGTCGCTGGCGCCGGCGCGTACACGTCGGGCCCGATGTCCTTCATGGATATCTACGACAAGATGTGCTTCACCGTGTCCTCCGCCGGCGGCCGCCGCGGCGCGCAGATGGGCACGTTCGACGTCAGCCATCCGGACGTGAAGGACTTCATCCGCGCCAAGCGCGAGGACGGTCGCCTCCGTCAGTTCAACCTGTCGCTGCTGATCACCGACGGCTTCATGCAGGCCGTCGAGAACGACGCCGACTGGCCGCTGGTGTTCCCGGTGAACATCAAGGAAAAGGGCGACATCGACCTCAAGGACGCCGCCCAGGTCGTGTGGCGCGAGTGGCCGACCCACCGCAACTACATCGTGCGCGACGACGGACTGGTGGCCTGCAAGATCTACGGCCACATCCGCGCCCGCCACCTGTGGGACATGATCATGGTCTCGACGTACGACTACGCCGAGCCGGGCTTCATCCTGATCGACCGCGTCAACGAGATGAACAACAACTGGTGGTGCGAGAACATCCGCGCCACCAACCCGTGCGGCGAGCAGCCGCTGCCGGCCTACGGCGCCTGCCTGCTGGGCTCGGTCAACCTCACCAAGTTCGTGCGCAACCCGTTCACCGAACAGGCCGCGTTCGACTGGGAGGAATACAAGGAAGTCGTGCGCGTGTTCACGCGCATGCTCGACAACGTGGTCGAAGTGAACGGCCTGCCGCTGGAACAGCAGCGCAACGAGATCATGCGCAAGCGCCGCCACGGCATGGGCTTCCTGGGCCTGGGCAGCACCGTGACCATGCTGCGCATGAAGTACGGCAGCAAGGAGTCGTGCGAGTTCACCGAGCGCATCGCCCAGGAAATGGCCGTCGCCGGCTGGGAAATGGGCCTGGCGCTGGCGAAGGAGAAGGGCGCCGCGCCGATCATGGAAGAGCGCTTCCCGGTCACCGCCGAGATGCTGCGCAAGCGTCCGGAGATGAAGAAGGACGGCTGGAAGGTCGGCCAGGACATTCCCGGCAAGGTGCTGCACGCCAAGTACAGCCGCTACATGCAGCGCATCGCCGGCGTCGCGCCGGAACTGGTCGAAGAGCTCGCCGACGTCGGCGCGCGCTTCACCCACCACAGCTCGATCGCGCCCACCGGCACCATCTCGCTGTCGCTGGCCAACAACGCCTCCAACGGCATCGAGCCGTCCTTCGCGCACCACTACAGCCGCAACGTGATCCGCGAAGGCAAGAAGTCGAAGGAAAAGGTCGACGTCTACAGCTATGAGCTGCTCGCCTATCGTGAGCTGATCAACACCAAGGCGATGCCGTTCTCCGACGAGGCCGACGCGAAGCTGCCCGACTACTTCATCGCCGCCGACGACATCTCGCCGAAGGAACACGTCGACGTGCAGGCCGCCGCGCAGAAGTGGGTGGACAGCTCGATCTCCAAGACCGCGAACGTGCCCACGGACTATCCGTACGAGCAGTTCAAGGACATCTACCGCTACGCGCACCAGCAGGGCCTGAAGGGCTGCACCACGTTCCGCTTCAACCCGGCCGCCTTCCAGGGCGTGCTGGTGAAGGAGCAGGACCTGGAGAACACCACCTACCGCTTCGAACTCGAAGACGGCAGCGTGCTGGAAGTGAAGGGCAACGAGCAGATCGAGTACGACGGCGAGATGCACACCGCCGCCAATCTGTTCGATGCGCTCAAGGAAGGTTATTACGGCAAGTTCTGACGGACTTGCGGGCCGGAGGCGACCCGTCGCCTCCAACGCGGAACGGGCCGCTCCGCGTTCATCTTCCAGGCCCGCGCGGGTATAGCATCGAATTCGCAGCACCCCGATTACTGCATCGCCAAACGAATGAGACGCCCGTCAGGAGGGCACACATGAGCAATGGCAACGGAGTGACGGCGACCTTGTCGCAGGCCGCCGATAACGTGAAAGAGACTGCCGCCAACATCGGCACCGCGGTGATGCAGCGCGCCGATGCGGCGGTGCAGACCGTGCGCGAAACCGCCGATACCGCGCGCAAGGCCGCCAAGAAGGCGGTGAAGACCGCCAAGAAGAAGCTCGCCACCGCCAGCGCCAAGGCCAAGAAGGAAGCGGCCGCGCTCAAGCGCCAGGCCACCTCCGCGCGCAAGAAGGCTGCCAAGAAAGTGAAGGCCGCGCGCAAGGCCGGCAAGACCGCCGTCGCCAAGGCCAAGGGCACCGCCAAGCGCAAGGTCGCCAAGAAGGCCACCAAGGCGAAGAAGGCCGTCGCCAAGAAGACCGCGAAGAAAGCCACCAAGAAGACGGCAGCCAAGAAGGCCGCCACCAAGCGCACCGCCACCCGCAAGGCCGCGGTACGCAAGGCCGTGAAGAAATCCGCCGCAACGACGGCGAAGAAGGCGCCGGCCCGCAAGGCCGCCGCCAAGAAGGCAGTCAAGCGACCCGCCAAGAAGGTCGCGAAGAAAGCTGCCAGGAAGTAAGCAAGCCCCGATTGGTGGCCGCGCCCACGCGGCGCGGCCACCGCATTACACATAACTAGATCAGCAACACCGCACCAGGAGCGGGTTCATGGCCGTCAAGATCGACAAGAAAATCAAGGGTTACGCCGTCGTCACTCCGGAAGACAAGGCGAAAGAGGCCGCCAAGGGCGCCGCGCCCGTGTCCGTCGTGGACGCGCTGCCGACGGCCGACGTGATCCAGATGCACGAGCGCATCGAGCGCCCGGAAATCCTGGTCGGCTCCACCTACAAGATCAAGTCGCCGCTGTTCGAGCACGCGCTGTACGTCACCATCAACGACATCGTGCTCAACGCCGGCACCGAACACGAACTGCGCCGTCCCTTCGAGATCTTCATCAACTCGAAGAACATGGACCACTTCCAGTGGATCGTCGCGCTCACCCGCATCATGTCCGCCGTGTTCCGCAAGGGCGGCGACGTCACCTTCCTGGTCGACGAGATGAAGGCCGTGTTCGACCCGCGTGGCGGTTACTGGAAGCCGGGCGGCGTGTACATGCCGTCGCTGGTCGCCGAACTGGGCGCGATCGTGGAAGACCACCTCAAGTCCATCGGCCTGATCCACGATCCGGAGATGAGCGACGCCCAGCGCGCGCTGATCGCCGAGAAGCGCGCGGCCTACGCGCAACTCTCAAAAAAAAACTCTGACGTAAGCAACCCCGCCGGCGACCTGTTCCCCGAACCGCGCGTCGCCGACACCCCGCGCAGCGAAGACGTCGAAATCACCGGCGAAGGCGTCGCCTTCCCGCCGTCCGCCACCATGTGCCACAAGTGCTCGACGAAGGCGGTGGTGATCATGGACGGGTGTGCGACGTGTTTGAATTGCGGGTATAGCAAGTGCGGGTGATCTAGCCGAATGTCTCAACCTTTCTCGCGTGCCTACTGCATACCGGAAGCGGCTCAAGAAGACAGCTCCCGGATGAGGCACCGTCTTGGACGGTTTGCTTCCGACTTCAAGGAAACCCATGTCATCGTTGCCCGGATCGAGAGGGAAACGGGTGCTCGTGTTCCTGTAATTGGTGGGTACAGTCTAGATTCCTTCTTTAGGAAGGCTGCTCTGCGCGATGTGCTTGATGGAATCACGCACGTGTATCAAGCATTGCTTCAAGAGGCGGATAAGCGCGGGCGTTACCCTAGTGATGCTTATACCCTTCGGCAGGCGGCACGGGAGTGGCGTGATTTTGTTGCTAGGGTGCTTGCGGAAGAGCACACAACCTATGAAGTTGATTCGGACTGCAATGTTCGATATGCAGTTGATGAGGCATACGCATTGAATCGGAAGGCCACTCTAAACGGGCTTGACGCGGCAAGGTGGGCCTCCGTCAAGGGCGAGTTTGAACGAGCATTCGATGCAATGGACGGCACTGAGCAAGATACGAACGCTGCAATTCGGGCGATAGCTGCTGCGGTCGTCGAAGCATGCGGAAAGATAGTCATTGGTAACGGGGCATCTCGCTTTGGGTCAAGTGAGATCCAGAAGTATCTCTCGCCATTGGTCCGGGCGATGTATGCCTCCGATAACGTTGCAGCAGATGCAAGCCAGCAGATTGTGGGTTCACTTTCGGATTGGACCAACGCAACTCATCAGTATCGACACGGCCAAGGGGTGGGCGTTGAGGTCACTGCTCCGGTCTCGCTAGCAGTGCAAATGCTCACTTCTGGGGCGGCCTTCATCCGCTGGATGATCGAGATCGACACTGCGCGACAGCCAGCGTAGCCCGGGTAAGCGAAGCGCACCCGGGGCTTTCCCTGACTTGATGATGCGGTATCCCCGGGTGCGGCCTTCGGCCTTACCCGGGCTACGTTGAACCCGGGCAATGCCGGGACGACAACGCGGATGGTGCGATACCGGCGAAGCCGTATCCCGGGCGGCACCTACTTCTTCACGCTGACCCTGCGCGATCGACGTGACGATGCGTTGGTGCGTCATATCGACCTGTTGCGTGCCTCATGGCGAGTCGCGTCTTCGCGCGTTCCGCATGAGGTCATCGCCGTCGTCGTGTTGCCCGAGCACCTGCACGCCGTTATCCGGCTGCGCAATGACACCGCGGATTACTCGCAGCTGTGGCAGGAGATCAAGAAGGGCTTCACGCGGAGGCTGCCGGGCGACCGAGTGTCATTGTGGCAACCGCGTTTCTGGGAACACACGATTCGCGACGAAGTCGATCTGCGCAGGCATGTCGATTACGTGCACTTCAACCCGGTGAAGCACGGCCTGGTCACGCGCGTGGCGGATTGGCCGCTCTCCTCGTTTCACCGCCACGCGCGGATGGGTTGGCTGCCGGTCGATTGGGGTGGTGAGGCTCGGTAACACCCGATCGATGCGTGGGCGTTAGTCACGCACGTAGCCCGGGTAAGAGGAGCGCACTCGGGGGCTCTCCTTTGCGAAGCGGCGATGGTTTCCCGGGTGCGGCCTTTGGCCTTACCCGGGCTACGGTGGGGTCCTGTGCCGGCAAAACGGCCGGCGTTCGAGGTCTTGAGGGCGGGACGCAAGTGAATCTGGCTCACGCGCAAGCCAGAATCACTCGCGCGCAAGGCAAATTCACTCGCGTGCAAGCCGGGACCACTCGAGCGCAAGGCAAATTTTCTCGCGCGCAAGCCAGGATCACTCGCGCGCAAGCCGGAATCACTCGCGTGCAAGGCAAATTCACTTGCGCGCCACTCAAAATCACTCGCGCGCAAGGCAAATTCACTCGCGCGCAAGCCGGAATCACTTGCGCGCAAGGCAGATTCACTCGCGCGCAAGCCAGGATCACTTGCGCGCAAGGCAAATTCATTCGCGCGCAAGCCAAAATCACTTGCGGGCGACACAAAATGGCTTGCGTTCGGGGCTTTGAGGCTCGCTCGGGGGGCGCGGCGGTCCCGGGTGCGCTTCGCTTACCCGGGCTACGACGTTGGTTGGTTCGTGATCCGCCCATTGCGTGGGACTTCTTCGCGTTGACCCTTCGCGCGCAGCGAAAGGAGACTCGTCGCCGGAGCCTGAGAACTCCGAAGTCAGCGGCACCCACCTCCGACAAACCGGTGGGTTTTTTGTGCCTGAGCTGAACCGGGCACAAGCTCCGATGCAGTTGATCTGCGTCGGGAGGGCGGCAGTCATACAACACCCGCGAGGGGAAACCTGCCCGCCGACTGGCTTCGGTTCTTAGCCTCCCGACACCTTCGCGGTAATCGCCGCGAGGTTCCCTCAGTCAACGGAGCGACTCATGAGCAGGCAGCGCAGTTCGGCGGCATCCCCTTCCACCCATTACGTGTTGAGCGACGCGGCGCACGGTGCGCTCCTGCGCATACGCGACCATCTGCGGCTGCTCGCACGCATGACGGCTGCCGGCATCGTGTATGAAGCCAAGGAGCTGCACCTCTCTCCCGATGCGCTGACGACCACCTTCCAGCGCCTCGCGAACGACCTCGACGGCGTGCTGCACGGCGCAACGCCGAGACGATCCTGAAGGCGGCTGCGCGCGGCAGCATGAGGCTCGACTGCGGAAGCGAACCAACCTTCACGCACAGTTGATGCGTCACGCGCTGAAGTCCTCGACTCCATGCGGAAGGAGTCGGCCGTGAGCGAGCGCACCAGCACTCTCAGCAAGGCGGAGCGGACGCGGGACAACCTGGAGCCCGCGGTTCCGCACGCGGACCAGACGAATGCGGCGCAAGCGAAGCTCGACGCGCTCTTCAAGGCGAAGGGCAAGCGGCCGAACATCGTCTGGTTCCTGATCGACGACATGGGCTATGGCGACCCCGGCGCGTTCGGCGGCGGCGAGGCCATCGGTGCCGCGACGCCGAACATGGACCGTCTGGCACGCGAAGGCTTGAAGCTGACCTCGACCTATTCGCAGCCCACGTGCACGCCCACGCGCTCGGCGATTCTCACCGGCCGGTTGCCGGTACGGACGGGGCTCACCCGGCCCATTCTGGCCGGCGATCGCGTCGGCAAGAATCCGTGGTCGGATGAAATCAGCCTCGCTGCGTTGCTGAGCGACTCCGGTTACACCACCGTCCTCAGCGGCAAATGGCATGTGGGCGAAGCGGAAGGCATGCGACCGCACGACGTCGGCTTCGATGAGTTCTACGGCTTCTATCCGGCACAGAAGGAGATCTCGCAGGCCTTCGACAAGCGGCGCTATCCGGATCTGGTGTTGAACCCGGAACGTCTGGCGGCGTTGCGCGCCGAGGGCGGCAGTGAAGCGCTCATCCACGGATGGAAGGGTGGAAAGACCGAAGAGGCCAGCAAGATCACCTGTCTGGACGATGTCGCCGACGGCGATCGCAAGCTGAAGGAATTCTCGATCGGGAAGATCAAGGAGCTGGCGGCGTCCGGAAAGCCGTTCTTCCTCGAGCACGCTTTCATGAAGGTGCATGCCGACAACTTTCCGTCCAAGGCTTTCGAGGGCGCGAGTAGCAGCAAGTTCCCCTACAAGGACAGCGTGGTGGAAGTCGACACGTACATCGGCGAGATCGTCGACGCGCTGGAGAAGGCGGGCGTGCTGGACAACACCTTCATCTTCATCACCTCCGACAACGGTCCGCAACGCGACAGCTGGCCGGATGCGGGCTACAGCCCGTTCCGCGGCGCCAAGTCATCGGCATGGGAAGGCGGCGTCCGCGTCCCCGGCATCGCCTACTGGAAGGGAATGATTGCGCCGGGTCGCGAGAGCGATGGCCTGTTCGACCTCATGGACCTGTTCAACACTTGCCTGGACCTCGCGGGCGTGGAGAACAAGGTGCCGCAGGATCGTTACATCGACGGCATCTGCCAGACCTCGTTCCTGCTGTGCGACGACGGCGAGTCGTGCCGCGAGAAGGTGTACATCTGGGCCGAAAAGAACCTCATGGCCATGCGCATGTACGAGTACAAGATCCACGTGAAAGTCATGACCACGCATTCGCAGTGGCTGGACATCGACATGACGACCGTGGCATCCGTCGGCATCGCGCCGTGGCTGTTCAACCTCTACATCGACCCGAAGGAGGAATACCCCGTCGGGCATCGCATGAACGCGTTCATCGCGCCGATGTCGGCGGAGCTGAAAGCGCATGCCGCGACGTTCAAGAAGTACCCGCCGAAGGACATCGGCCTCTGAGCGAGGTACCGCACGCCTCAATCGCGGGTCGCGCGTTTGCGCCACTGCACGTAGGGAACGACGGTGACGGTCACCACCAGCAGGTACAGCACGACCGTCGCGGCCAGGAAGTGTTCGTCCGGGAAGTTGCTCTTCGCAATCGCCAGCGCGATGGCGGGATGCCGCGACGCCGTGGACAGCGCCAGTACCGTTCTCTGCTCGCCGATGGGGCCGCCCAGCCAGTGGCCCGACACCAGCCCGATCAGCGCGAACAACAGCATCGCCCATAGCGTGCCGTCGTGGATCAGGGGGGCGAGGGTGTGCGACATGCCCACGATGATCGCCAGCGCGCACACCACCAGCAGCACCGTCGATGCGATCAGGAGCGGCTTGACCAGTCGCGCTGCGATCTCCGGCTTCCACGCGCGCGCCAGCATGCCAAGCACCAGCGGCGCGGCGATCATCATGAGCACCGGCTTGGCGATCGCGCCGCCCGCAACGTGGAAAGGCCGGCCGAAGTAGCGCGCCAGCAGCTCGCCCGCGAGCGGCACGATGACGATGGCAAGCAGGCCCACGGTGAGCATCAACCCGAGTCCGTAGTCCGCAAGACCGCCCGCCTTGCGCTCCTTCTTCGGCAGCATGGGCGGAATGGGCGAGATGGCCAGCGCCACCAGCACGATGGCGGTGGCCTTCGGCAAGTCGAACACGCCCAGGATGACCAGCGCCGCGGCGGGCATCACCACGAACATGGAAATCAGCGAGCGCAGCAGCAGCGAGCGGTGACGAACCAGGTGGAGTGCGTCGTCCAGCGTGGCTTGCAGGCCGTAGCAGAAGACCGTTCCCAGGATGCTCGCCTGGATGCCCAGCATGACTAGGTCGCGCATGTCCGCCTCGCCTGACGTCGGGTGCCGCAATGCTGCCCCACGAAGCGGTGTGGCCGCGTGAGCGCCACCCGACGGGACCGGGAGGCGCGACCTCCACCCGCGTGATTCGTTGCCGTTATGATCGCCGGAGCCCGGGGAGGGGCTTGGCATGGTCGACCTCACGTCCACGATCGTCGTGCTGCTGGTGATGGGCGGTAGCGTGTACCTGTCCTTGCGTGGCCGTCGCAAGATCGAGCGTGAGCTCAGGGCGACCTTCGACCGGAAGACGTTCGACACGCCGCAGGGCAAGGTCACCGGCGAGGCGCTGAAAGTGGTCAAGGTGAGCCGTCAAACCGTCCGCTTCGCCGCTGACGACGTCTATCAACTGGCCGCCGATCCGCTACCTGCGGACACCTTCTGGTACTGCGTCGGTCCGGGGCCGTCGTACTTCCTCGCCATCGCCATCGTGCAGGTCGGATACGGCAAGGTCGACGCGGAGTGGGTCATCCGACCGCTCACCGAACAACGCATGCGCGGCGCCCTGATCGGCGACCGCAAAGCCACCGCGCTCGCGTTCGGGAGCGCGGTGGAAGGTTAGGACGATGATCGATCACGAAAGCAATCCGCTCGGCTCGGCCGCACCGCCCGACGAATCGTGCATGACCATCGACAGGGCGCTGGGCAATTCGGTGCGTGACGGTGGCATCCAATCCTTCTTGAAACCTGGACCACGAATCAGACCATGACCAACACAATCAACCTTTCCTGGGCACGCTTCGGTTTCGCCTGCGCGATGCTCGGCGGCATTTTCGCCGTGGTGATCGGCCCAAGCATCCAGAACGAGGATTCGTGGTCGTTGGCCGTCGTCCTGGGTTCGTTCTTGGTTTCGCTGTTCGGATTCTTCGCGCGCGGTTGGGCCCGACTCCGGAAGGAGAACGCGGTCCGCCCCGTCATGCGCACCGACGCCGAGCGCTTCCGCCGACTGCTCATCGGCCCTCCCGTCGCCGCCGCGATCTGGTTCGCAGCGACCATCCTCGTGGTGTTGGGCTTGGCGCTCGCATCGGGCCTTGGCTTCATCGCATGACGTGGAAGTGCGCCCTGTGCGGTGAAGCGGACAACGAAACGCCGCGGTGTTTCGGCACCGAGGCTCCGTGGCGGGCGATGGTTCCGGAGAGCGAATTCGACCAGCGCGTGGAGCTGACCGCGGACCAGTGCGTGGTGGACGAGAAGGCCTTCTTCATCCGCGGACACATCGAAATTCTGGTGCACGGTCAGTCGGAACCGCTGGCCTTCTCGGTGTGGTCATCGCTCAGCGAGCGCAGCTTCCTGCACATGTCCGAGCGCTGGCGTTGCGCCGATCGTGCCGACGATCCGCCGTATTTCGGCTGGCTGTCCACCGACATCGCCGTGTATCCGGACACGATCAATCTCAAGCTTTCCGTGCAGTCGCGCGCGCCGGGTCTCGTGCCTCTCTTCACCGTGGCGCCAAGCGATCACCCGCTCTCGCTCGAGCAGAGGCAGGGCATCAGCGAAGCCCGCTGGCATGAGATCGTCCATTCGATTCTTCATGGTCGCTGATCGACAAATCACGCCTGCGAAACGCAGCCGGCTGGAAGCTATGCGGTCTGGCCATTGAGCACAGGAGAGCCGATATGCCGCGATACCTGATCTCGTTCGACGACGGATCGATGACGTCTCTTTCAGGAGAGGAACTCGCCACCGCCGGCGAGACATCGCGCGCCGTCGTGCGCGACGCCAAGGCGGCCGGCGTGTGGATCTTCGGCGGCGGCATCATGAGCCAGCAGGCCAGCATCGTCGCCACCGACGGCTCGGTCGCCGCTGGCCCCTATCCGGAGACCAAAGCGGTCATCGGCGGTTTCTCGATCCTCGAAGTGCCCTCACGCGACGAAGCGCTGGCGTGGGCGGCAAGGCTCGCCGCGTCCTGTCGCTGTGCACAGGAAGTGCGCGAGATCATGTACGACCCCGAGTCCTGATCGTGATGGGGTTCAACCAGCGCGAAGCCCGGGCTGATCCGAGGCGCGAGGCTGGTGCTAATGTCGCCTCCGACCTGCCTGCCACAGTCGGCTCCCATGATCAGATCGCTTGTCCTTTCATTGCTTGTCCCGATGGCCGCCGCTCAGGCCGCCGCGAGCCCTGAAGAGATGTTCTGCGGCGAGGCGATGGCCCTGTTCCTGCCCGAGCCGGAGGGGACTCCCGCGCCCAACATCGAGCTGACGAACTTCCAGTACATGAGTCCCGACGATCGCTGTGGGCGAAACATCCAGCACGACGAACTGATGAAACTCCACGCCCGGATCAAACCGGTGGCCGCGACCGCATTTGGAGACAGCCAGGCCAGCTTCGGTGTCATGGTTCGCTACACCCTCACACCGGACAAGCCCGCAACCTTCGACATGCAGGTGCGCGATGCCCCCGACAGCGAAACGCCTCGCCTCACACGGTTCTACAACGACTCGGCCGCGTTGCACGACTTCCATTCTTCCAGCGGCACGGTTTACGTGGTCTTCCACTACACAGTCTCCCCGAGTGCGGCTGCTACGCCACCGCATGAGGGTTAGGCGGGGCGGCAGCGGAATTGATGGCCCATAGCAGCTATTGGACGAAGAGGAATCTCGATGTCGCCACAGGACGTGTTCGACGTTGTTGCGGTTGCCGGCTGGGTGGGGCCCTGTGTCATAGGCATGGCCGCCGTGTTCTTCCCCAAACCGCGCAGCGTTCTCCTTCGGGCCGCGGTTGGCGTAATGGCGGGATGGATCGCCGGCATCGTATTCACGATCTATGTGTACAACCCCGCTGGCATCGCGGCAGCTATCGCGGCTGGGGTCGATAGCACCGGGGCGCGGTACGACAACAACACCGTAGTCGTCGCAATCCTGGGTGGGTGGTTCTACCCCGCGCTGGCAGTTGCGCTGGCGCTTGGTGTCCGCTTCCTTCTAGTCAGACGTTTGCGGGGGCAATCATATGCAGGGCTTTAGCCGGACCCATGAGCACGTCTGTTTGAGGCCTACGCCATGAGTGCTGGAGCCGTTGCGTTTGCCATGTTGGCAATCCTTCTGTTCGCGGCGGCCGCACCGCTTCGCGTTGCCTACCGCGAGCGTCGTCTGTTTGCGACCGATCTTCTGCTTCCAGTGCTCCCGGCTGCAGGTTTCGTGGCCGGGCTGCTCGGATTCAATGCGCCAGCCCAAGTCGGCTGGGCGCTCATCGTTTATCCGTTCCTGGTTGTTGCCGCGTCCGTTTCCATGCTCTACGTAAGCGTCTATGGGCTACGCAAGCTGTTCATCCAAGTTCGTACCTTGTCGCTTGGCGTGTTGTCCGGTGCACTTGTCGTGGCGATGCTTCTCGGCGCCACAGTCGCCCCCTGGTACGAATAGACCTACCGGAGCAGGATAGGCTTGAGGCGAGCGACTGACGGTTGCGCTTGTCTGTAGCGTTCACCCACCGCAGCGCGGTGGCCAGTGCGAGTCAGCGGTCTTCTCGAGGTCGATCAGGAACCATTCGCCGGAACGTTCCGAGGTGTCGGCCTGGGAGAACAGCAGGCGACGTCCGTCGGGCGAGAGGAGCGGTCCCACCTGGAAGACGTCCGTTCGCGCCGGTACGCGGCCCCGCTCGCGCCAGGTCGTGCCGTCCCGCTCGTAGACGTACAGGTGCGACGTGGTGCCGCGGTTTGCGACCGTCACCAGCACGTTGCCGTCGCGCGACAGTTCGGCTTCGTACTCGTTGGCGTCCGAGCTGATGGGTGGCCCGAAATTCTCGACACGCCAGCGCCCGTCGGTTTCCGGTGTGGCCAGATAGATGTCGCCCTGTCCCATGCCGCCGGGTCGACTGGAGCCGAAGAGCAGGCGGCCATCCGGTTGTGGTCGGGGCAAGAGTTGCGACTCAGCTGAGTTCACCGGCTCGGGCAGTCGCTCGGGTTCGCCCCACGCGCCGCCGGCGTTGCGCTGCACGCGCCAGATGTCGAGCCGCTCTCCGGCGGGGTCGGCGCGGGCGGAAACGTAGTAGAGCCAGCGGCCGTCCGCGGACAGGGACGGGTCGGCTTCCGAGACGCCCGGTCTGGCGAACGACGGCGATACCGGTTCCGTCCAGCGGCCGTCGACGCAACGCGAGGTCAGCAGTCGATAGCGCCCGAAGCCGCGATCGGCGCGGAAGAAATACACCTCGGTGCCGTCCTGCGAGAACGTCGGCGATGACTCGTACTCGCCACTCGACAGCACATCGGGCGTCACGCGAACGGCCGCCGCGGTGTCGATGTCTCCGGCGTGGCAGCCCACGGTGGCGCAGGCGAATAGCAGCCAGGCGCATGTCTGCATCGTCGTGCGGGGATTGGAGATCATCCGGTGTATCCCTGTCGTCGGCTCTGGCGATGCGACGTTTATATCGGGCCCGGCAACGCACCAGAAGTGCCAATCTGGGGAGCTTCCATCGAGCCACCTGACAAACCGTCGTGCGGCTTCCATCAGCCTTGGAGCAGAAGCTGGCTCGTGAAGCTGCGTTCGATGCCGCTGAGTGGATCGATGAACGACAGTCGCTTGGCGAGCAACTGCAATGGCGCGGAGTAGTCGCCGGTGGCGCGGTGAAGCAGCGACGGATAGATCGCATCGTTGACGATGGGCGCGCCCATCGCGGCCATGTGCACGCGCAATTGATGCTTTCGGCCCGTGAGCGGTGTCAGTGCATAACGCCAGTGCACCTCGCCGCGCGCGACGACATCGATCCTGGTTTCACTGTTCGCCGGCCCATCGCTCTCCTGCATGCGGAAGAACGGTGCGCCTGCGACCATCCGGCTGGAATGCACGCATGGAAACCCGACGTCCGGCAGTGCGGGTGCGATCGCCTCGTAGCCCTTCTCGATCCGCCGCTCGGGAAACAATGCCTGGTAACGCGCACGCGTGTCCGGGTTGGTCGAGAACAACACCAGTCCGGCGGTGTCCCGGTCGATCCGGTGCAGCGGCGCCAGCGCGTGGTTGCCGGTGCGGCGGATCAGGCGGCCCAGCAGGGTTTCATGGACATGAGCGCCGGCGGGCGCGACGGGCAGGAAGTGCGGCTTGTCCGCCACGAGCAGGTCGGCGTCTGCATGCAGGATGACTTCATCGAACGGGATCAGTGGTTCGTCCGCGACTTCACGGTAGTAATGGACTTCGAGCCCGACGCGATAGGGCGTTTCCGGAGTCAACCGGTTCCCGGCATTGTCGATGACCCGCCCTCGTGCCATCCGCGCCAGCCATTGCGAGCGCGCCACGGCCGGGAACCGCTCGCACAAACAATCGAGGACCGTCGGCCACGCCCCGGGCGGCAACTGCAGTGTGCTGGCCGTGAGTCCATCGATGGCGGGCGGGCGACTGCGCATGCCAGCGTGCTTACTTCAACGACTTGATGTGAGCCACGAACTGATCGATCGCGATCTCGGTGCCTTCCTGCCAACCGGACGCCTTGTTCTCTTCGAGGTCGGCTTCATTCCGATGCAGCGCCGTGAAGACGTAACGGGTTCCGCTGCCGGAGGTTTCCATCGTGGCGATGGCCGTGATCGGAATGTCGTCGAACACCGCCGGGCGATAGCCGGCGAACAGCATGGAGGTCCAGACCAGCCGCTCCATCGGAACGACTTCGACGAAGCAGCCCATGTGCGGCTCCTGGCCTTCGCCCGTCGTGATGCTGAAGATGCCGCCCGGCCGCACGTCCATCTCGCAGTCGACGACTGCGCCCCAAGGCTTGGGCATGTACCACTCCTTGAGGTGTTCCGGTTTCGTCAACGCTTCCCAGACGAGATGCCGGGGCGCATCGACGAACCGCTCGAGAACGAAATCGGTCTTCGGATTGACTTCGAAGGGCCCGCTCATGACTTCGACTCCTTGTGCTTGAGTTGTTTGACGTACTCGTCGAACCGGTCGAATCGGGATTCCCATTCCTGACGTCGCTTGGTCAGCCAATCCTCGGCGAGCTTGAAGCGTTCGGGCGCGATCTCGTACGTGCGTACGCGCCCTTGCTTCTTCGACTTCACCAGTCGGCTGCGTTCGAGCACCGACAGGTGCTGCACGAACGAGGGCAGCTTCATGTCGAACGGTGCAGCCAACTGGGTGACCGTGGCCGGCCCCAGAGACAGCTGCTCCAGGACCTTCCGCCGGGTCGAGTTCGACAAGGCATAGAAGACATCGTCGGCGACTGCGGATTGCGCCATTCAAGCACCGTGCGTTGGGTGGGTTGTCCGATCCGGCACGACGTTTCTAGCACCGGATGAAACTAAGGTCAATACCTAAGTATTGAGTCGGCGGCAAGCGCGCATCAGCGCCGGATCCGGACGTTCGCTGCGCGCCCGGTCGACGCATCCGCGGCGCGTGCTGCGCGTTATTGGTACAGCTCGCCGATCTTGTAGTTCGTGCTGCCGTTCACCTTCGCCGGCAACATGTCATTGGCCACCAGGGCGGTCTTGGCGGCAGCCGAAGTCCCGCCGGGCAAGGGCCGCAGGATGGCGCACCGCTCATCGAGCGCATCCTGGATCTTGTCGATCACCAGATTGGCCGTGCTCTGGTCCATGTTGAGCTTCGTGGTCAGGAATACGTTCGCGCCGCTGGCTCCCGTGTCATCGAGCCACTTCTGCGTCGACTGGGGATCCACGTTCGTTGGGTCGCAGCCGTATGCCTTGATCTCCAGGTCGACCATATCGAGGTAGTCCACCGGCGTCTTGCCATTCCTGCTTATGAACTGCTTGATGTGCACCAGCTCGTGGCGCAGCGCACCGACGGCCATGCCGCGCACGAACAGGAGGGCCTTTGCCTCGTTCAGGCCCAGCTTCTTGCGGGCAAGGTCAATGAGAGCCATGTGCGCCTTGATGTTGTAGAAGACGTCGGTCGTGCTGTTCGTCCATGCGCCCAGCTCGATGGCGATGTATTCCTTGCCATGCTTGTGTTCGGTCATCGGCCGCAGGTTGATCCCCTGCATCGAAAGGCCGGATGCCTCCGTGTCGATGCGGATCACCGTCAGCAGCAGGTTGTCCAGCAGCGCGGTCATGCTCAACGACGACACCACGCTGGACGACAGTGCACTGAACGCCGCCGCGTTGGCCACACCACCACCGAGCGCATTGGTGGTCGCGGCGATCTGGCTAGGCGAGACGCCCGTGGCGGCGGTCTCGGCGAACACGAACTCGCTCGATGCGCCATTGCCCACGGCGCCGCCGCTGTCGCCTGCGCTCCCGGCTGCCTGGAACTCGCTCTGCTGTTCGGTGACGCGGAAGCCGCTGGACGACGGGCTTCGCGCGGCATTCGTGACGCCACGCTGGTCCATGTCGCGGCCGTGGTTGATGCGCGCGCCGTCGGCGGAGATGCTCGATCCGGTGCCGCCGCTTCCGCCGCTACCGCCTCCGCCGCCCCCGTTCTTGTTCGCCTGCGCGGTCTTCCACATGTCAGCGGCTGTCTGGCCCATCGCGACGGCCTGATCGGTGACGGTCTTGAGGTTGGTGCTGGCCAACCGGCCCGCTTCGGTCGCGGCGTCGAGCGTGCCCGCGGACGCGGCCTGGGCCAGCGCCTGCGTACCCGCGAGACCGCTCATGTCGCGGAACATGCTGCCGTTAGCGAGCGCCGTCATCGCCGCCGTGAGTCCGGTCGGCTCCGGCAAGGATGTCGGTGTGAGGACGTTGAGCACCGGGGCGCTGAGCTGGCCCGGCCTGAGGTCCTCGCTTGTGCCGCGACTGCCGGTGGCGACCGGCGCGATCTCCGGCGGCTGCAACGGAATCGGCGAGTCCTGCCAGTTCCAGAAGCGGGTGATGTCGAGCTTCTCGGCGGAATTCGAACGCCCCAGCACGGCTTCGGCGAACACGCCACCGGTGGGGATCGGCACCAGCCGATCGTCGCGCTGCGCAAGGTTCAGCGAGCGATCGCTGAGCAGCTTGCCCCAGGTGGTGCCATCGATCCCTGACGCTTCGCTGTCTTCGACCGGCGCGCGAAGCACCAGGTAGTTGCCGGTCATCGCGAGCGGCTTGGGTTCGACCTGGTCGACCAGCGGCTTCCCGTTCCAGGTGAAGCGCGACAGCAGCATCACCAGCGTCGCGGTGTCGATATTGGCCAGCACCGCCTGCGAGTAGTACGTGCGATTGGCCTGCAGGTGCGCCATGTGTTCCGATTGCGAAACTTCGCGAACCGCCGACGCACGGCGGTTGCGCACCGAGGTCGAGTGCTGCTCGGTGCGGTCGTTCACGCGCTGCGACAGCTCCGCCATGACCGAGCGGTTGCCGATCGACCACGAGCTGCTGCTGGCTCCGCTGCTGGTTTGCGACGACTGCGATGAACTGCTGCTGCCGCCGCCGAAACCGAGCGCGCCCGTGACACCGCTGACCGCGCCGGCGACGCCGCCGCCGATGCTGAAGCCACCGGCCTTGCCCTTGCTGCTCGACTTGGCCCAGCCCGAACTCATCGAGCCGCCGCTCTGCATTTCGTTCGCGACTGCGTTCTGCACTTCGCTGATCGCGCGCGAATGCTCGCTGGCGCTGTCGAGGGCTTCCGTTTCTTCGATGGTTTCCGAGACACTCGCACGCGTCCTGCGCGACCAGTCGATCACGGCGATCCGCGTCGCCTCGCCGGGTGCGAGGGCGAGCGAATGCAGCATGTGCCCCAGCGTGATTCCCTTCGCGTACCACGACTGCGAAAGCGTGACGAGCGCACCGATCGCCGGTTGACCAAAACCGGAGGGATCGTCGACCACGGGCTGCAGCGAGATGGTTCCGGTCAGTGGCTGCTGATCCGGACTGGCGGCCATGCCCAGCATGACGAGTGAGTCGTAGTAGACCCGTTCCGTCGGATACTCGCCCAGGCGCGGACGCAACGCTTCGGCGTGTACGTCCTCGCCTTCGACGATGGCACCGCTGGCCTCGCCGAGCAGGCGCCGTGCGACCTCGCGCGGCGGCCACAGGGCGAACTCGCGGATCGTCGTGGTGCCCAGTGCCTGCTTGATCTGCGTGGCATCCTCGTCGGAGATTCCACGCAACGATTCGAGCGCGCGCGATGCCGCTTCCTCGGGTTCGTCCGGCGCCGCTGGTTCCAGCAGGTGCGTCCCGGAGGTGCCGGGTTCGGCGCTGTCCAGCGCCATCGCCGCGGCGGCGTTCGCGAACAGCCACGACGCCCCGAGGTCGAACACCGTCTCCACGCCGATGCGCTTGAGCGCCGTCGCCGCCGCATCGCTGACGCCGAACAGGGCGGAGGTGGGCTTCTGCAGGACTTCGTCCAGCGCGAGGCCCTGGAAACCTGTTTTGAGATGGTCGCCGACGTCGGGCATGACTGCCGCTCCCTGGCCGTGGTGGGCGGTCTGCGCGACGCGCGCGCTGGCCTCGGGCACCGGTCACTTTCCCGGCTCCATCCAGAAGCAACGCGATCACCGCGGGGGATCGGACAGAGCGCTCGTCTTGGCCCGTGAGACGGGACACTGTTCTAGTCGCCATCACCGCGCGTCACCATCGCATCCATGACCCGATCCCGCATCGATCCATCGCTCGTTCTCGCCTGGCAGACCGCGCATTCCGTTGCGCGGGACGCGCCAGCCCCTGTTCATGACCGCGGCGGTTTCCGGGTGGACACCGATTCCGAGAAGGAAGTGAAGCGCTGGGTGTTTCCGGAGCTATGCGATGGGCTGCGGGAAATCGCGCATGACATCGTGGTTCCACGGCACTACCTGAAGCTGTGCGGTACCAACGACGAGCTGCGAAGTAACGTGCCGGCGCGTTGGGAGGTTCAGCCCGAAAGCTATTTCATGACGGCGGCAGCAGCTGTCGTCGATACACGGCCGCTGCCGGAGGGATACCGGATGGAGCTTCATCGGGTCGGCCCGGTTACGCGGGCCTCAGTCATCGCACCGGATGGCGATCTGGCTGCAAATGGATGCGCGGCGGAAACCGAAGCTGCCTTCGTCTACGATCGAATCGAGACCGCGCAGGATCACCGGCGAAAGGGATTGGGCATTGCGATAATGGGCGCGCTTGCAAGCGCCAGAAGATCCCTCACGACGCCGCAATTCCTCGTCGCGACAGAGGACGGCCGTCAACTCTATGCGCGGCTGGGTTGGACCATGCTCGTCCCCTTCGCTACCGCGACGATTCCGGGAGATTGAGCCCGACGTCGCCGTGCTCGCGCTGGTAGCGCACCAGCTGCACCAGCGCGGCGCGGGCATCGCCGACCACCAGCGGTGCAGGCACGGACAGCATCAGGTTCAGCGGCAGGCCGAACTCCTCGATGCTCCAGCCGTGCACGTCGAGCACGCCGTCGGGGCCGATCGCCTGCGGGTGCCGCTCGCGGATGCGCTCGGCGAAGCTGCCGTGTTCCGGGATGTAACCGAACACCGGCTTGCCCTTGGCCACCGCGTAACCGACTTCGAAGCAGGTGCCGCTGTCGGGCTCAGGGCCGCGGAAGAAATCCAGGTTCGCCAGCACCGCATCGGCACGTTCGATCAGGCCGATGTTGGCCCGGTAGATCCACGTCGCCTGCTCGGCGGGATCGGTGATGTGCGCCGGCACGTCCTGGTCGAGCGGGAACAACCCCTCGATGCCGAACTCCGCGCACAGCGCCTTCAGTTGTTGCCCGCATGCGTGCGCATCGGGACGGAACACGTCCGGGCCGGCCAGGTAGAGGGAGCGGATCATGCGGAGCGTCCGGTGCGGGGGACGCCATTGTCGGCCGACTGCGATCTTCGTGCATCCAGCGGCGAGGGCGGGCGGGGTGTACTAGTCTGGCAACCGCATGGCCGCGATGCGCCCGAACCACCGGAACGAGAATCCATGAATACCCCTGACACCGCCCATCCCCAGATCTGGGTCGATGCCGACGCATGCCCCGGCGTGATCAAGGAGATCCTGTTCCGCGCGGCGGAACGCGCGCAGGTGCACGTCACGCTCGTGGCCAACCAATGGATACGCGTTCCCGCGTCGCGCTACCTCCGCGCGTTGCAGGTGCAGGGCGGGTTCGACGTGGCCGACAGCGAGATCGTCGAACGCATGCGCGCCGGCGACCTGGTGGTCACGCAGGACATTCCACTGGCCGCGCGCGTGATCGAAAAAGGCGGCGTGGCGGTGAATCCACGCGGCGAGCGCTACAGCCCGGAAAACATGGCCGAGCGCCTGTCGATGCGCAACTTCATGGAAGAACTGCGCGGCGCCGGCGTCCAGACCGGCGGCCCGCCCGCCTTCCATGCGCGCGATCGACAGGCGTTCGCCAACCAGCTCGACCGCTGGCTGGCGCAGTTGCCAAAACGCGGTGGGGCGTCGGGCGGTGTGTGAATCGCGCGTTCGCATCCGATGAGCCGACGCGATGTGCGGATGTGCATCTGTCGGGCTGCGCAGTGCTAATGTCCGCTCCCGGGGCGTTGTGGTCTTCCTGGGGGATGCCAATGAAATTCAATCTTCGGTTGCTGCGCATCCTTCTGAAGTTCGGCATGCCCGCCATTTGGCTTCTGGTTCCGCTGTTGGCGGTGTACGGATGGCTCTCGCCCTGGTCGCCCGCGGCCGCACCACTTGCCCGCTATGGCGATCAAACGCCGGTGCTCATCGGTATTTCGGAGCGGTCGCATTACTCCCTGCAATCCCATGACGTCAGATCGGCTCGTTCGTACGTCCTCTTTCCGAGCGCTCTGAGCGATCCAAGGATCGTCACCGTGGTTCAGGAGCATGGCGCGGCCGCGACCGTGGAAGAGTCGACGTCCGGGTTCTGGATATACCTGGCTTCTCTCGCCCTTTATGGCGTGGGTACCTGGTGGTTCTGGTTCCGGCGTACGCGCCCCGATGCCTCGTCCAAGGCAAGCCAGATTCACTCGAGCTAGCTCAAGCCCAGTGAGCGTTCTGTTCTTCGACTGCGCGTCGTGCGACCGGAAACAAAAAAGGAGGCGCCGCGCGCCTCCCACCCTCAATTTATAGAACAGCAGGGGGCTTGCGGCAAGGCCCTGCGCGTGATGCAGCATCGCCGGCCTGTCGGAACGACAGCCAACGGAGCGATGCGATGAACGATGCGCAGACGTACTACCACGGCACCAAGGCCGATCTCGACGTGGGCGATCTGATCGCGCCCGGATACACGTCCAACTACGGCACGCGCAGACAAGCCGCGTTCGTCTACCTGTCCGCGACGCTGGAAGCCGCGACCTGGGGCGCGGAACTCGCCGTCGGAAGCGGGCGCGGCAGGATCTACATCGTCGAGCCGACAGGTCCCATCGAGGACGATCCGAACCTCACGGACAAGCGCTTCCCGGGGAATCCCACGAAGTCGTACCGGTCCCGCGATCCCTTCCGCGTCGTCGGTGAAGTCGCGGATTGGACCGGCCACTCGGACGAGCAGCTCCGGCAGATGCATGCGCATCTCGATGAACTCAGGCGGCAAGGTGTCGAAGCGATCGAGGAGTGAACGTCGTCGACCGCTTCGAGCGCGGTGTCTGCGGAAGCGTGGTTACACCGCGCTTCCGGCCGCGTGCCCCGACGCCCACGCCCACTGGAAGTTGTAACCGCCGAGCCAGCCGGTGACGTCGATGACTTCGCCGATGAAATACAGGCCGGTCACGCGCTTGGACTGCATCGTGCTCGACGACAGTTCGTCGGTGTCGACGCCGCCCAGAGTGACTTCGGCGGTGCGATAGCCTTCCGTGCCGCTGGCCACCAGCGCCCAGTCGTCGAGGACCTGGGCGATCTCGCGCAACTGCGGCACGTTGTACTGCTTCATCGGGCGATTCGGCAGCCAGTGCTCGCACAGGCGCTGGGCGAAGCGTTTCGGCATCACGTCGCCGAGCACGGTCTTGAGTTCCGCCGAAGGGCGCTCGCGCTGCCACTGTTGCAGCGCTTCCAGTGCGTCCTGCCCCGGCAGCAGGTCGAGGCGCAGCTCTTCGCCGGGTTGCCAGTACGAAGAGATCTGCAGGATCGCCGGACCGCTGACGCCGCGGTGCGTGACCAGCATGTAGTTGCTGAAGCTGGCGCCGTTGGATTGCGCGGTCACCGGCAGCGCGACGCCGCTGAGATCGGCGAGGCGTTCCTGGTGCTTTCCGCTGAGCGTCAACGGCACCAGACCCGCGCGCGTAGGCAGCACGGTGTGGCCGAACTGGCGCGCAAGCTCGTAACCGAAACCGCTGGCGCCCATGCTCGGGATCGACAGTCCACCGCTGGCGACGACCAGCACGGGCGAGGAGAACGTGCCGTGGCTGGTGTGCAGGCGGAAACGGGCTTCGTCGCTGTCGCCGTGGCCGACGCGCTCGATGCTGCAGCTCGTCTCCACGCGCACGCCGGCCTCATGACATTCGTCGAGCAGCATCTTCACGATGAGCTTGGACGAGACGTCGCAGAACAGCTGGCCCAGTTCCTTCTCGTGGTAGGCGATGCCGTGGCGTTCGACCATGTCGATGAAGTGCCACGGCGTGTAGCGCGCCAGCGCCGACTTGCAGAAGTGCGGATTGGCCGAGAGGTAGTTCGCGGGCGTGGTGCCGGTGTTGGTGAAGTTGCAGCGCCCGCCGCCGGACATCAGGATCTTCTTGCCGACGCGATTGGCGTGCTCGACGACGAGTACGCGCTTGCCACGCCGGCCTGCGGTCAGCGCGCACATCAAGCCGGCAGCGCCGCCGCCGATCACGATCGTGTCGAAATGCGCGCTCACACCGGACGTCCGCGATCAGGCCGGTTGCGTGGCCGGCGCCATGCGCGTGCGCGGACGCAGTGCGACGGTGCCGGCATCGCCCATCAACTGCAGTTCGCCGTCCTGGATCAGCGCGTTGAAGCGCATGCTGCGTTCGATCATCGCGGCCAGTGCGTCGACGTCCGCCGTATCGATGTCGATGACGGTGAGGTTGTCCAGGCGCGCGAGCGAAGACGCGTTCTTGTCCCACCACAGGTCGGCGGCGCGTCCACCGTAGGTGACCACGACCACCTGTCGCGAGCGCCCGCAGGCCTTGCGGATGCGCGACTCGTCGGGCTGGCCGAGGTCTATCCACAGTTCGATGTCGCCGGTGTAGTCGCGACGCCACAGGTCGGGCTCTTCTTCGTTGCTCAGTCCCTTGCCGAACTCCAGGCGATCGCTGGCGTGCAGCGCGAACGCGACCAGCCGCACCATCAGCCGCTGGTCGGTCTCCGACGGATGCTGGGCGAGGGTGAGCGGGTAGGTTGCGTAGTGGTGCCGGTCGAGGTCGCTGAGCTGCAGCTCGGCCTTGACCACGGTCGCCTTGAGCGCCATGTGCGGATGCCTTGGGGCGAGGAATGGAGCCGCATTCTAGGCGTTGCGGGTGACGGGCGCCTGACCCGGGCGGCGGCGGCCCACAGGAGTGCTAATGTCCGCTCCCGGGCGACGCATGCCACGCTCGTCGCCACGGGGAACCATCATCGCGACCTGGGGAGGTTGGACGGATGAAGCCGCTGCGAAAGTGGGTCAGGATCTCTCCATTGCTGCTGGCCGGTTGCGTCGGCAGTGGCGCGACGACGTGGTCTCCGGTCTCGTGCTCCTGCACCGATGCCTGGGAGACAGTGTCCGCCAGCATCGGCGCCCGCGACGTGCACGAGCCGGAACAGCTCACCGCGCGGGTCATCGCCGATGCCATGCGCGACCGGTTCGCCGGCCAACCGATACAGGCATCCGATCTTCCGTTCACTGCTTCGACCGGCTGCACCGACGGCGCGACGCCCGACCGGGCGGTGCATTGCACCTGGTGGATCTGGGAATCCGGCGGCCGGAAGAAGGGCTACGAGGTGCTCGTACGCACGGACGCGAAGGGAATCTTCCGCAACGTGGCGGTTACTCCGATCGACATGCAGGAGTAGGGCGCGCGCTGGCCTGTAAAAGTCGATGGTGACGTTAGCGCCTGCAACGCCTGCCGGAATCGGGACTGACGACGCGGCAGGTGGGCCAGCAGGGAACGAAGACGCTGGATGGGGACTCAACGGCTCACAGGGGACGACGATGGAACGTATGACGTGTGCGTGGCTTTTGCCTTTGCTGCTCGTGGGTGGATGCTCCACCAAACTCCACAGCAACCTGATCGATGCGGGCACTCCGCCCGGGCCCGGCGTCCTGTACACCTTGCCCAGGGCCACGTTCGACGCCGAGGTGACCTTCCTTGTCGTCGGATGCGAACGCAAGGCGGGCCTGGATGTCCTCAAGTACGAGATCGGCGCCGGCACGGTTCGCCAGTACCTGACGCCTGATCCGACGGAAACCTATCGCATCCCGTACAACGAGCTGAGCGCGCCGACCAAGGTGACCTCCGTCGACATCGCGATGTATCCGACCGGCATGATCAAGTCGATCAATTCCGAGGTCGACGACCGCACCTCGCAGGTGATGTCCGCCGTCGCCGGCACCTTCCTCAATCTCGCCAAGGCCTACGCCACGACGATCACGCCGATGTCCGGCTCCGCAGCGCCCGGCAACTGCGACACGAACCTCGAACAGACGCTGGCGGCGCGACGAAAACTGCTTTACACGGACCTGCCGAAGGCCAAGGCGGACGACGAAACCCTGCGCGCCGCGCAGAAGAAAGTGGACGACACGACGACGAAACTGCATGCGGCCAACGCGCAACTCGCCGCGGCCCAGGAAGCGAAGGACGCCGCGGCCGTGCCGAAGCACAAGTCGGAGATCGCGAACCTGCAGGCGACCCTCAAGACCCAACAGGCGGCGGTGGCCGGGAAACAGGAACGCGCGCCGGCGGTCATGGCCGACCTGGCCAGGGAAGAGGCGGCGCTGTCCGTCAAGGCATATCTGTCGGGGTGGACTCCGAAGCCGGGCAAGCTCTCCGTCTCGATCTCCGCAAAGCAGGACGAGCTGAAGGAGATCTATCGGGCCATCACCAACAAGCCTTTGACGTCCAGTCTGGTGGGCGACTTCACTGCGACCCTCGCCGTCGAGGTGGAGTCGCTTCCTGCGGCCGCCGTCACGCCGCCAGCGCAGGGACAGGCGCCCGCCTCGTACGAAGGACTCGTCTATCGCCTTCCCGCGGTGGGCGCGTTGAAAGTGTCTACGGCCGGTTCCTCCAATGGGCTGGTTCGCCAGAGCAGCGTGAGTCTTCCGCAGTTCGGCACGAAGGGCGCGATCTGGCTGCGCAATCGTCCGTTCGACAAGAACTCCGTGGTCGCGGCGTTCAACGAAGACGGCTCGCTGGTCAGCGTGGGCTTCAAGTCCGAAGCGCAGGCCGAGCGTGCGGCGCTTGCGGCGCAGGAGACGTCGAAGTCGCTGGTGGATCTGATGCAGCTGCGTCTCGATACGCTCCGCGCGCAGGCCGACGCGAAGGACGAGGCAGCGAAGAAGGCACAACAGGCGCAGCTGGACTCGATCGATCACCAGATCGCGGTGCTGAACAAGCAGCGTTCGCTCAGCGAAGCCTCGCAACCCAGCAAGGATGCGCTGGACATCGAGAAGGAGCGGCTTGGCAAGGAAATCGAAGTCGAGAAGTTGCGCCAGCAGTTGGCGGAACTGCAGAAGGAGGCTGGGGCATGAGGCACGCCGGCGCGGCTGTCCTCGCCCTCGGGCTCGCATTCGGTTCCGCGCACGCACAGGGCGCCGCCAGCCCCGCGCAATCGCAGCCTGCGCCGGCAGCCGCGCTCGACAAGCTGAAACTGGAACGCCTGGAGCAGTCGTCGCCCGCCAAGATGCAGCTGCTCAAGGCGGGGCAGTCCACGCTCCGCGATCCGCTCATCCGGGAGGCGTTCGAACGCGACCTGGTGCGCGTGCCGGCACTGGAGGCGATGGAGAGCCTCCGTGTGCGTCAGGTGCTCGCGGACTCGGTCCAGCTCGCTTCCGATCCCGACCTGGCGGCATCGCTCGAACTGGCGGGCTACAGCGTGGACGGCCTGCGCAAGGTGGCCAGCGGCAATGCGCTGGAGGCGGGCGCACAACTGGAGGCACTGGAGCAGCGCTTCGGTCGGGACAAGCTGGGCCGGATGACGCTGGGTACGTCCGCGGTGATGATCGTGCGCCCGCAACCGATGTTCCCCGACAACTTCGCTCCCGGCATCCTTCCCACGGGCCAAGCGCTTGCTGCGGCACTCAAGGGTCATCGCATCGACGACATGGTGTGGCGTCGCGGTCTGACCTATGCCGGTGCGCTGAGCACCACGGGATCCCGGCCCGTCATCTACTGTTCCGGCACGGTCGTCGCTCGCCAGTGGTTGCTGACCGCGGCGCATTGCCTTACCGAGATCAGCCCGGGCAAGCCGCCCGGGCCGGACACGTTGCGCGTCTACCTTCCATTCCAGGGCGGGACGGAACAGGTGTTGACCGCCGTGGGCCACGTCAACCGCGACATGAAAGCGGTGCGTGTCGATCAGGTCACCTGGATTGGCGACGAGATCGGCGTTCCTTACCCGGCATCCGAGCAGGCGATCCACGATCTTTCGAGCCAGGGTGCGGATATCGCGCTGCTTAGATTGAACGCACAGGACCTCAAGGCGTTGCCCAACCCGATCCCGGACGTGCGCTTGGCGGGGCGCATGGGCGAGGGCATCCACAGTCTCGTCGGATATGGCCGGACAGATGGTGGCTTGCCCGCGGGCCTGAGCCTGCTCGTAGGTCTGCGCGAAGACCCTCCGTACGACGTGGACAATGTCCTCTACTACGGGAAGGCCGAGGCCGTTGGCAACGGTGGCTTCTGTTCCGGCGACTCGGGTGGCGGTGCATTCGCGGGCCAGGTCAACGGCACGCAGGCCCGTCTCGACATGGTCGGCGTGATCAGTGCGTTGTCCGATAGCGGGGACGGAACGGCGACCATCTGCCTGGCGGGAACCCAGATGTTGTCGTCCGTGGTGAGCGCGCGCAATCGCACTTATCTGTGCGGGAAGGTTCCAGAGGCCTGCAAGGATTGAGGGGGCGGCGCGGGCCTCGCCCGCGCCGTCACAAGGCCAGCCGCTCGCGCAGCTCACGCGCCTGTCGGCGCGACACATCGACGCGGCTGCCATCGCGCAGTTCCAGTTCGTAGCCGTCATGCACGGCAAGATCGACCGCCTTGACCATGCGCAGGTTCACCAGCGTGTTGCGGTTGGCGCGGAAGAACATGGCCGGGTCCAGGCGCGATTCCAGCGCCGACAGGCTGCGGCCCAGCAGCGCGCACTCATCGCGGAACCACACGCGCGCATAGTTGCCGTCGACGACGATGCGCACGATCTCGCGCACGGCGACGAACCAGCAGCGTTCGCCTTCACGCAGGAAAACCTGGTCGTCGGGGCCCAGCGCACCGCGCGGTTCCATGATGGGCTCCGGTGCCGCCAGTCGCGCCCGCGCGCGCTGCAGTGCCTCGCCCAGTCGCGCCGGTTCGACCGGCTTGACCAGATAGTCGAGCGCGTTGGTTTCGAACGCGCGCACGGCGTAGGTGTCGTACGCCGTGGTGAACACCACCGACGGCGTGGATTCCAGTCCGTCGAGCACATCGAAGCCGGTGCCGGACGGCATCTGGATATCGAGCAGCACGACGTCCGGCCGGGAGCTTTCGATCGCCGCGCGCGCCGCCGGCACGTCGTCGGCTTCGCCGATCACTTCGACATCGGGAATCGCCGCGAGAAGGGTGCGCAGTTCCTGCCGCGCCAGTCGGGTGTCGTCGACGATCAGCACGCGCACGGGACGGGCGCTCATTGCGGCAGCTCCAGGCGGGCGAGGACGCGAGTGTCGTCCTGCAGGAGTTCGAACGTGCCCGGTGCATCCGCGCGTTGCAGGCGCGTGCGCAGGTAGGCGAGGCCGACGCCGCGACGCGACGGATCGACCGTGATTCGACCGGGGCTTCCGACTTCCAGTCGCAAGCGCCCATGCTCGCGACGCGCGCTCAAGGTGAGGTCGCCGCCGCCGGGCTGGTTCGCGATGCCGTGCTTGATCGCGTTCTCGACCAGCAGTTGCAGCGCCATCGGTGGCAGCTTGGCGTCGAGCGCATTCGCGTCGATGTCGCGGCGCACGCGCAGGCGCTCCTCGTAATGCACGCTCTCGACCGCGAGGTAGTCGTCGACCACCGCGATCTCCTCGCCGAGCGTCGCCCAGTCGCGCTGGCTGTGCTCGAGCGCGTGGCGCAGGATGTTGGACAGGCGCGTCACGGTTTCGCGCGCCCGTGCCGGGTCTTCGTTGATCAGGGCGCGCACGTTGTTGAGCGCATTGAACACGAAGTGCGGATTGAGCCGCGCGCGCAGGGCGTCGAGTTCGAGCGCGCTGCGCTGCGATTCGGCGCGCAGTCGCGCGATCTCGCCGTGACGGTAGCGGCCCAGCGCCTGCCAGCCCGCCCAGAACGCCACCCACAGGCCGATGATGATGGCGATGTTGGTCCAGTAGCCGACCATCTGCGCGAGGCTGCTGCGCCCGGGCAGCACGATCCAGCCCAGCGCGTCGGCGGCGTTGAGCAGCAACGTGGTGAACAGAAGCGTCGCCAGTGCGCCCAACACGATGCTCGCTGCGAGGATCAGCGCGAACCGGCCGTTGCCGCGTTCGAGCCACTGCCGGCGCACGGCGACGATGCGCAGCGTGCTGGTGACCGCCCACACGCCGAAGCCGAGCGCGATGGAGACCATCCATGCGCTGGCGTCGAGTCGCGCGAACTGGGAGAAGAACAGCACGTTCATCGCGGCATAGGCGATGCCGTAGAGGCTGTTCACGCAGACGAAGCGCAGTTCGTTCCGGGTCATCGTGTCATCCGCTCGGGTTCGTCGGCATGCGACAAGGCCGGCACGCGGCCGGCCTTGTCGGATGCGCATTGCGATTTACATGCCGGCCTGCGGCGCAGCGTCGATGAATCCCCGCACCTGCGCCTGCAGCCACTTCGGATCATCCCACATCAGGAAGTGGAGGCCAGCGTCGCTGAGGGCAATCTTCGCGCCGGGCAGGTTCGCGTACTCGCGCTTGAAGATCGCCTCGGTGGATTCGCGGGTGGCGCCGTACTGCGCGTAGCCGGCCCACGCGCCGAGCACGAGGGTCGGCGTGCGGATGGTGGACAGTTGCGGGCGCAGGTCGATGGTCATCAGTTCGTACATGGCCTGTGCGGTGGTGGTGCGGTCGCTGGCTTCGCCCCAGCGCACCAGCGTCTCGATGCGTTCCGGCGCCTGCGCCATGCCCTTCACCGCGGCGACGGTGCCGGCGCGATAGGCGGCGGAATCCTGCGCGAGCATCTGTCGGCGCATGCCGTCGGCCATCGGGCGCGTGGCGTCGGGCGTCGCGGCGGGATTGGTCGCGGCAGGGAAGAACGGCAGCGAATCGACCACGACGAGGCGATCGAGCAACTCCGGCTTCGCGATGGCGATCTGCATGCCCAGCTCGCCGCCGAGGCTGTGGCCCATCACCACCGGATTGCGCAGGCGGCGGGCCTCGATGTAGGCCAGCACGCGATCACGCATGTCGGCCAGCCACGCATCGCGGCTGGCGTCCTTGGCCGCCGGCAGGCCGGCGAAGCCAGGCAGCTGGACGAGGTGGCACTGCACGCGGTCGGCCTGCAGCGCCGCGCAGGTCTCGCGCCAGGTATCGGCGCCACTGTTGAGGCCGGGGATCATCACGACCGGTCGGCCCTTGCCGATCACTTCGACCTGCAGGCCGTTGAACTCCTGCGGGGCCGCGAACGCGCGGCCGGACAGCAGCAGGACGGCGAACATCGCGTAACCGGTCAGGCGGAACAGGGACTTGCGGATCACGGTAGGTCTCCAACGGTGGGTGTGGAGACAGCGTGCCGGTCGCCGCGAAGGCCCGGTCGAAGAAAATGAGGAGCGGCCGCCACGCCGGGCGAGCGGCGGACGGGGCGCCCGAGCGGCGACCCGTCCGTGCAGGCCGCCGCCGGATTCCTGGCCTGCGCTCAGCCCGGATGGATCTCCACGGTCACCGCATGGATCCGCCCGCTGAACTTGAACGGCAGCGTGTAGGTCCAGTCCACCGCGGAGCCGTTGTCCATGCCGACGTCGAGGCCTTCGCCGATGGAAAACTGGATCGGAATGGTGCGTTCGAGCCGGCCCTTCGCGATCTGCTTGCCGTTCGCACTCAGCGTGACCGTGCCGCCCTTGCCCATGCCGCCGCCGTCGTAGTCGAACTGCACCACGATCGTCGCCTTGCCCTTGGGCAGGGCGGTGTCAGCGGCGAAGGTCGGGCGTTCGATGCCGAGGAAGTTGTAGACGAACGTCGGCTTGCCGTCGCGCAGGTAGAGCCCATAACCGCCTTCCGATCCGCCCTGGGTGATGAGCATGCCCTGCGCCTTGTTGTCTGGCAGTTCGACATCGGCCGTGATCGTCCACGATTTGTTGAGCATGGGGAGGCACGCCGCGTCGGGCAGCGCGAGCATCCCTTCGTAGTACGTCGCCTTCGTGCGCTTGCCGACCAGGCTGGGACGCCCCATCGCTTCGGCGTTCATGCGGATCGTGCCGCGCCAGTCGATCGGCAGCACGCTGTATTTCGATGCTTCGGCCCACCACAGGTCCTGAAGCTCGCGAAGCTTGTCTGGGTGGTCTGCGGCGATGTCGTTGGCCTGAGAGAAGTCCTCGTCGAGCTTGTACAGCTCCCACGCCTGCTTGTCCGGATTCCAGTCCTCGGGCCGCACCGGCTGCCACGGCGCGAACGACGTCGCCGACGCCATCCACCCATCGTGGTAGAGGCCGCGATTGCATGCCAGCTCGAAGTACTGCGTGCGGCGCCTGCTCGGCGCCTTCGCGTCGTCGAAGGTGAATCCGAAGCTGATCCCTTCGATGTCCTTCTGCTGGACGCCATTGAGCACGCGCGGCGCGGTGATCCCGCACACCTCGTAGAGCGTCGGCACGATGTCGATCACGTGCAGGAACTGCTCGCGCAGGCCGCCGCGATCCTTGATGCGCGCGGGCCAGCTGATGATCATCGGATTGCGCGTTCCGCCGAAGTGGCTCGCGACCTGCTTGGTCCACTGGAACGGCGCGTTCATCGCATGCGCCCACGACGACGGGAAGTGGTTGAAGTGTTTCGGCCCGCCAAGTTCGTCGATGGCCTTGAGGTTGTCCTGCCACTTCTCGGCGAAGCCGTTGAAGAACAGGTTCTCGTTGAGCGAACCTTCCAGCCCACCTTCCGCGCTGGAACCATTGTCGCCGGCGATATAGATGATGATCGTGTTGTCCGCGTCGGGCAGCGCCTTAACCGCATCGACGATTCGACCCATCGCGACATCGACCTGCGCGCCATAGGCGGCGAAGACTTCCATCATCCGCGCGTACAGCCGCTTCTGCTCATCGTTGAGGCCATCCCACGCGGGCAGACCCTTGGAGCGCTCGGTCAGCTTCGTGTCCTTCGGCACCACGCCGAGCTTCTTCTGGCGCTCGAGCGTCTGCTCGCGGTAGGCGTCCCAGCCCATGTCGAACTGACCCTTGAACTTGTCGATCCACTCCTTCGGTGCCTGGTGTGGTGCGTGCGTGGCGCCCGGGGCGACGTAGAGGAAATACGGCTTGTCCGGCGCGATGCTCTTGGCCTTGCGCACCCAAGCGATCGCGCGATCCGCAAGATCTTCGGTGAGGTGATAGTCCGGATCGTCGGAGGCGGGCACGAGATCGCGGTTCTCGAACAGCAACGGATTCCAGTGGTTCATGTCGCCGGCGTTGAAGCCGTAGAAGTAATCGAAACCAAGCCCGTTCGCCCAGCGATCGTACGGACCGGCGGCGCTGAGTTCCCACGTCGGCGTGTTGTGGTTCTTGCCGATCCACGCAGTCATGTAGCCGTTCTGTCGCAGCACTTCGCCGACGGTGCCGCACTCGCGCGGCAGAACGCAGCAGTAGCCGTCGTAGCCGGTGGCCATTTCGGTGATGCCAGCAAACGCAGCGGAATGGTGGTTGCGACCGGTGATAAGCGCCGCACGCGTGGGGCTGCACAACGCCGTCGTATGGAACCGGTTGTAGCGAAGACCCTCGGCGGCGAGGCGATCCATCGTCGGCGAGGGAACGCCACCGCCGAAGGTCGAGAACTGCCCGAAGCCGACGTCGTCGAGCAGGATCAGCACGATGTTCGGCGCGCCTGTCGGTGGCTGCACGGGCTGCGGGAACTGCGCTGGATCTGAATCGGCGTAGGTGCGTCCGACCTGGCCGGTGAAGTGGAAGTCGGGTCGCGGCAGCGTGTCGGGTGTGCCCGGCTTCGAGGGGTCGGTCTTGGCCATGCCGATTCTCCATTCCTTGCTGACGGGAATCGGGATTCTTGGCTTGCCGGTGTGGATTCGATGTGAGGCGGGCAGCGCCGGTACGACGCGATCGTGGCGTTGCCATTCACGATCTCGGCGGTCTGCATCGGTGGTGCTGTTGGCAACTTTGGTCCGGTAGAGGCGCGATCCTGTTGTCGTCGTGCTGGCACGGCTGATGTTGCGCTCAATCAAGACAACAGGAAGTTGCGCGAAAGATTCATCGGGTCGACAAGCGTGCGCTTCGTCGCATCCGCCATTGAAGAGCGAGAATCAGTGCACATCCCGCGTGTGGACTCGGCGACATGACGCCGCTGTACTGCGAATCTACGTTCGCCGCGGCGTCCAGGCATCGCCAACCCTGTGCGCTGCGAAGAACTCCCAACCAAGACGAAAGACGCGCTGCGCAAGGCGTTCCGATGTCTCTTCTTCTCGTGGTGCGGAGTGATTAGGACTCTTCCGATTCCGAGTGACAGCTCGAATGCTGATCATGCCGCGGCCCGCAACGAACGGTTAACGAAACCGCACGCAGCGGCGCAGGCGCATTCCGCTTTACGCACGTGTGTGGCCGGAGCGAGTGCAGCATCCAACCATCCATAGGATTCTTATGAAGAAGACTCTCCTCTCCGCTGTCCTGGCCTCCACCTTTGTCGCTGCCATCGCGCCGGCAGCCGCTTTCGCGTCGGACGGCACCATCACCTTTACCGGCAACATCGTCGCCAACACCTGCACCATCAAGAACATTGGCGGAGACGACCCGAACGCCAAGGACTTCACGGTTCTTCTGCCGAATGTCCAGAACACGGGGCTGTCCACTGCCAACGTCAAGGCTGGCGCCACGAACTTCTCGCTCGTCCTTGGAGGTCCTGGCCAGACCGGTTGCGTGGATAACAAGACCGCCTACGTCTATTGGGAGCCGAGCAGTCCGCAGATCAATCCGACCACCGGCGGTCTGAAGAACACGGGCACCGCGACGAACGTCGAAGTAGTGCTGATGAACAGGGCTACCGGCGCCGAGATCAATCTGAACCAGAGCACGGGCCCTGCCAATCCGACCGCCGTGATCACGGGCAACACCGCCCAGCTGGATTTCCAGGCCGCTTACAAGGCGATCGGCGGTGCGGCTACGGCAGGCACGGTCAACACCAACGTCACTTATACGGTGGCCTACAACTGATCGATACGGCTAGCCGTTCGATAGAAATGGCGTGGGCGCTTCTGCGCCCACGCCACTCGTCCCCGACAGGGAACGACGTTTGCATCAAGTCACGACTCTACAGGTGAGCTCAGTGGTCATGAGGATTCTAGTCCGGGCGGCGTTCGCCCTTTGCCTTGCATTCGGCGGCGCCGCAAGCGTGGCGCACGCCGAAATCCAGATCCAGGGCACGCGCGTCATCTATCCGGCCAATGAGCGCGAAGTCACCGTGAAGCTGGCAAACGTGGGTAATGCCACACGTCTGGTCCAGTCCTGGGTGGATACCGGAAATCCGGCCGAAACGGCCGAAACGGCCAAGACGCCATTCACTCTCACGCCACCGATGGCGCGCATCGAACCGGGCAAAGGTCAGGTCCTGCGCATGTTCTACACCGGCGATGCCGCGATGCCGAAGGACCGCGAGACCGTCTTCTGGCTCAACGTGCTGGAGATCCCACCGCGGCCGACCAACGGTGACGGTTCCAACTACATGCAGTTCGCGGTGCGCAGCCGAATCAAGGTGTTCTTCCGCCCTGAGGGCCTTCCGCAAAGTGGTCCCCTGGCCGCGGCCGAGCAGCTTCGCTGGCGCCTGACGCAGAAGGATGGAAAGCCTGCGGTGGAGTGCGCGAATGGCTCCGCCTACAACGTGTCCTTCAGCGCAGTGGGTCTCAAGGGCTACCGGAAGCGGACCGTGTTCGGTGGCGGCATGGTGCCGGCCTTCGGCACTCAGGTGTTCGCACTGGACGAGGTAAGCAGTGTCCCCGGCGATGCCAAGGTCTCCTTCAGCGTCATCAATGACCAGGGTGGATTCGTCGAGATGGAAGCGACGCTGCCTCGCTGAGACCTGACGCATTGACGGAAATCAGCGCCTCCATTTCGAAATTCGCTCGCTCGGCTCCAGGCGCCAACGCAAAACGCGACGGGCGCAGGCACTCGAACACACAACCCTCGTCGTCTCCGCTTCGCCATTGCGAAGCGGAGTCCGCGAGGCGAATAGACAAGGCAACGACAGAATGCATTCGCAACGACATCATCGGAACGTCGATCCAGTCAACACCTGGCGCGGCCCACAAATGAAGCCGCTGAGCCTGGTGGTGCTGAGCGCACTGGGATACCTGCCGTCGATCGCGAGTGCAGCACCGGCGCCGGAACCCGCGCCAGACCCCACGCCGGAGCCGGTCACGCAGTTCGACACGGCGTTCCTCGGCGAGTCGGTGGCCGACATGTCGCGCTTCGAGCGCGCGAACGTCGTCCTTCCGGGCGACTACAGCGTCGACGTGTTCGTCAACCAGAGTTGGTTGGGACGCGAGTCCGTCAGCTTCCGAGCGCCTTCGGCGAGTGAGAGTGCCAAGCCCTGCCTGACGCCTGCGCTGCTCGAAGGCTTCGGCGTCGACATGGTCAAGCTGGAGACCGTCGCGCCGGGCAGCCAGGCGCAGGAATGCATCGACCTGGAATCGGTCATTCCCGACTCGCGCGTCACCTACGACGGCGGCGAACTGCGGCTCGACCTGTCGATTCCCCAGGCATCGATGAACCGTCGCACCCGCGGCTACGTCAATCCCAAGAGTTGGGACGACGGCGTCACGGCGGCAATGCTCAACTACACGTTCAACACGTATCACAGCGAACTACGCGGATTCGAGGGGCAGTTGTCCGCATCGCTGGGCATCGACGCAGGCCTGAACATTGGTGGTTGGCGTATCCGCCAACGCTCGCACTTCCAGTGGGCCAAGGGGTCGCATGGCCACGAGGACGTCAGCCACTGGCAGAACACCGCCACTTACGCCCAGCACGACATCACACCTTGGCGCTCTCAGCTGACACTGGGTGATACGAGCACCACGGGCGAGATCTTCGACTCGCTCCCGTTCCGTGGCGTCCGCATTGCCAGCGACGACCGCATGCTGCCGGACTCGCTGGTCGGCTACGCGCCGACGGTACGGGGCGTGGCGCAGACCAACGCGCATGTCGAGATCCGCCAGAACGGATACATCGTCTACGAGACGACTGTCGCGCCTGGTCCGTTCGAGATTGCCGACCTGTATGCCAGTGGATATGGCGGAGATTTGGAAGTCACCGTTACCGAAGCGGACGGCCGCGTCAGCACTTTCGTGGTCCCATATGGCAACGTGCCGCAGTTGCTGCGCCCCGGCTCCTCGCGCTACTCCGCGACCATCGGCCAAGTGCGCAGCTACTCCCGTTCGGGTGCTGACCTCGGTCCTCTGGTCGCCGAGGGAACCTACCAGCGCGGCATCAACAATTTCATGACCCTTTACGGCGGTGCGCAGGCGGCCGAGCGAAGCCTCTACAGCGGCGTGCTCGCCGGTGCGGCCTTCGCGACGCCCATCGGCGCCGTCGCCGCCGACATCACCTACTCGAAGGCCAAGTTCGCTGGGGCGGACGATTCACTGACGGGTCGCAGCGCCCGCGTGACCTATAGCAAGAGCATCCCGGAGACGCATACCGACTTCGCGTTGGCTGCTTACCGCTACTCCAGTCGCGGATACATCGGCCTCGCGGAAGCCGCGGCGCTCGACCAAGGCATCAGAGATGGCTTGCTGGTCGCGCCCGACAACAGCGGCTTCGGCCGCCAGCGAAGTCGCTTCCAATTGAGTCTCAACCAGCGTCTGGGCGAACGCGCCGGCTCACTGTTCGCCAGCGGCTCGCGCAGCGACTACTGGGATCGCCAGTTCGTCGATACCAGCTACCAGCTGGGCTGGTCCAATACGTTCCGTTCACTAAGCTACGGCATCAGTGCCAACCGTACGCGCGACCTGGCGGGTCGTTACGACAACCAGTACTACGTGAGCCTGCGCATGCCGTTGGGCAGCCCCACGGGCCGGTCCATCGATGCCAATGCACCTCAGCTCTCGCTCGCGTCCAACCACGGTCCGCGAGGCGATGCCGTTCGCGCGACGGTGGGAGGCTCCGGTGGTCGCGACCAGGAGTTCAACTACTCGGTCTCGGCGACCAGCGACAGCAGCAGCGGCCGCAACGACGCCAACGTCGGCACCAGCCTGCAGTACCGCGCACCGTATGCAAGCCTCGGTGGCAGCTACACCTATGCCCGCAACTACCAGCAGGCATCGCTCAGCGCCAGTGGCGCCATCGTGGCGCATCCCGGTGGCGTGACCTTCAGTCAGCCGCTGGGTGAAACCATTGCCGTCGTCCATGCCAAGGGCGCGGCCGGCGCGCACATTCCGACCCACTACAACCTCAAGCTGGATCGTCGCGGCTATGCAGTGGTGAGCAACCTCATGCCATACCGCATGAACGACATCCAGGTGGATCCGAAGGGACTCGGCATGGACGTGGAACTCGACACCACTTTGCAGCGCGTCGCACCGCGAGCCGGTGCAGTGGTCGCGGTCTCCTTCGACACCAGTCTGGGTCGTGCGTTCTTCGTTCGCGGACTAATGCAGGACGGCAAGACCCTGCCGTTCGGCGCGCAGGTGCTGGACGAACACGGCATCGAGATCGGTCTGGTCGGGCAGAACGGCCTGGCCTTCGTGCGCAGCCCCGCCGACAGCGGAAACCTGACAGTCAAGTGGGGTGGTGGCCCGGACCAGGCCTGCTCCATGCCGTACCACGTGCCCGCATCGGGCAAGGGCAATGGGTACCAGCAGGTCGATGCGCAGTGCACGTTCCAGCGCATCCAATCCTCAGCGAGCCTGCAGTGAGCTCAACGGCCATGTCATCGAACCTTTGTGAGGCAAGCAACCACATGACCGCTTCGTTCAAGAAGAACCTTCGCTCCGTCGCTGCGCTGATGCTGCTGGCACTTGCATGGCAGGCGCCGGAAGCACGCGCGACTGCTTGTGTTGGAGGTTGGCCTGGCTCATCCCCGGCTGTTCCTAGCGGAACGGGTCAGATAGTCCCCAGGATGGGCACCGCATCGCTCCTTCCACCCGAGTTCAGGCCAGCGGGGGAACTGCTAATAGAGCAGAAGACCCCCTTTCCGATTGGCTCAAAGCTGATCTTCCTGACGTGCCCTGACAACGTCGGCGGTTCGTATGAGTGGCAGATTGCCGCAGACCTTGCTCTCGGCGAGCCGGTGCCAGGGCTGTCGGGCGTCTACAGGACTGGCGTTCCCGGTGTCGGCTACCGGATGACACTGCGCATCGACACCACGAGCCACGCTTCGCCGAGCTTCGCTTCTGCAAACGTGCTGAATACCCAGACGGTTCCGCTGGGCTCGCAGACCGTGGTCGTACCGGTGGGCGGCGGCAGTGGGATGTTCCCGAATGACTACCTCAAGATCGACCCCGTTCTGATCCTTGAGTTTGTGTCCACTGGCGAGGTCATCAAGGATGGGACTTTCCAGATTCCAGAAGTGCTGCTTTCGATCAGGGACACGGGCGGAGCCTCGATCCTGACCCATCGATTTCAGGGCGGGCGGCACACCATCACCATTCCGCGGCCTACCTGCAGCGTGACGCCGTCAAAAACGGTGATCATGCCGACCATCTCGCCGTCGGCCAGCGCTGTGGGCACTCCGGTGGGCTCCATAGTGGATTTCGACATGCAACTGACGGGTTGCACGAACGTGGCGGAATTCAGTTCGTATCAAGTCGCCTATCGCATCGATCCGGCACCAGGTGTCAGCAAGATTGCCGGCGCGGGAACCGGCGGTGGCGACGTGCTCACGTTAGGGTCGGGTTCGACCGCGAGCGGCGTCGGCATCCAGATTTTCGAGGGAGTCACCGAAGGTCCAGGCTCGGTCTACACGACCCAGGCCATCCCATTCGGCGTCCCGCTCCGGGCCAACAACGTCAACTACGGTCTTCCGGGTCTGCCCACTTACACGCTGCCATTCCGCGCCCAGTACGTCGCAACCAGCCCGAACATCACGGCCGGCAACGTTAGCACTCAGGCGGTGATCTCAATCACCTACGACTGACCTGGAGTACCGCGCACGACTGACGCTTCCATGCCGCATGGTCGAGAGCTGTCCGGATGGAAGCCGCCAGCTCGGTAACGCGGAGCCAAAGAACCAGACGATTCCCATGTAATCGCTCGGTCACCTCACGGAGCATGGCGGTTCGACACGCGCCGTGCTTCCAGTCAGGGGCGCGCGGACACCAACAAGCATGACTCGCAGACCTCCGTGCCTTGCGAGTCAACTATGAGACATGTGAGATGGAAACGACGAGCAAGCTGAACAAGATCACGCCCAAGTTCTGGAATACGCGTTACGGCGCCATCAACGCGGTATCGGACGACAACATGATCGTGCATTCGCTGGAGCGTTACGGCGAGTGGGCGGAAAGCGAGCTCGACCTCCTGAGCGGTGTCCTTCAGGAAGGCGCGACGGTCCTGCAGGTTGGCGCGGAATATGGCGCCCACGCGCTGTGGCTGTCGCAGACAGTCGGTCCAGAAGGCGAAGTCCATGTGTTCGACGCCGATCGCATGGCCAATCTGCAGCTGTGCGCCAACGCTGCACTTAACGGCGTGGCGAACATCTACGGTTACGTCACAGGCGCGGAATCCAAGCGCGACGTCATCGTCGATGCGCTCAGCCTGGAGAAGCTGCAGCTGATCAAGATCAACCCGACCGGAACACTCCAGTCGGTGCTCGGAGGCGCGGGCGACTCGATCCGCAAGCACAAGCCATATCTCTACTTCCGAGTGGGCTCGCCGGAACTGACTGATGCTGGCGGCGATCCTGATCGCCGCCGTTTCCTGTGGCCGCTTCCAACGCAACACGCCTGGAGGTGGCGAAGCCGCCGGCTCTCCTGCCGGGGGGCAGGCAATCACGCAGCCAGTGCAGGACGACGAGCAGGAACCCTTCGCGCATCCGAACGACACCGTCGACGACGACCACAGTGCTCATTCAACGCAACGGGCGCGGCCTCATTCCGTCGGCTCGTCCCTGGCGCTTCATGGTCCTGCGGACCGACTAGGAAGCGCCTCGCACCGAAGTGCCGCGATCCGCGCTTCACTGACCCCGCGGGCTGACCCGGTAGTCGAATCGATGTACGCAAACACAGAGACCCGCGCGGATGACATGGGCACCGCCACGGCAGAGGCGCGTGGGCACGAAGCCCCCACTGCCCAGGACGTCGCAGGTCTGGCCGACACCCAGTACGAATCCAGTCTGCGTATCGAAGACGCGCAGCCAGAAGCGCGCCCTCCGACGCGGGACGGCCATGCCTTCTCCGTTGCTTCCACTGGTGTTTTCGCTTGGCTATCGCCGCTGGCTATGGGCACATTGCGCATCCCGCATCCGGCATGGCTCATCGTGGGTGTGCTGCTTCTACTGGGCCTCATCGCGTTGTGCATTCTCCTCGCGCGGCGTTTTTCTCGCAGAGGAGACGAGGCAGTCGTCGAGGCCGAGGCAGGCGCAGAGGCCGATGAACACAAGGCAAGCGAATCCCGCTCAGCCCCATCCGATGAACATGCAGGGGTGAGGGTAAGCGATGCCGCGCTAACCGAATCGCTGCTTCTCGCGCCTGCGCGCGATGTCACGGTCAACGTGCCGACCTCTTGGCAGCCGTCGCTGTCGCCTGTGGTTCGGCCATCATGGGGCACAACGCCTTCGCGACAGACCACGGCCGCATCACCTCAGCCCGAATCGAAGTTGTTCCTCGACGAAGATAACCCGGACGCGACGGTGAGGATGGCTCGAACGGCATTGTCGACCGGCATGCCGGCGCGCGCGGCCGAACTTCTGACCCCGTTGCTGAAACGCACCGACGTGTCGAACAAGACACTGATGGCGGCAGGCGGAATCCTGCAGGACATCGCCATCAGGAGCGATGAGCATGGTGAGTGTTATGGCCTTGCAGCCGATGCGTTCGCCCGCGTTCTGGAGCTTGAACCGCAGCGACAGGCATTGCAGCGACGCATTGGACAGTGTCGACTCGAACAGGCACGAAGACTCAGCGCAGGCCCGCAACGAAGCCGGCTGTTCAGCGAGGCGGCTGAACGCCTGGGCCTGGCGGCTGAAGCGGGCGGCGCCGACATCCGTCTTCTGGCCGATCTGGGTACGGCGCAGGCGCAATGCGTGGCACTAAGCAATGACGCCTCGGGCCCGACCGCGTACATCAACGCCGTGGTTCCGTTGCGCGCAGCGATGGAAGCTGGCGCCGAGGAGGACTCCGACGCCGCGTGGCAGCTGCAGGACATCCTCCGCCAGCAGGCGCAGTCCGAACAAGGCGATCAGGGCGCGTCTCGCCACGCTGAAGCGTCGGCCATCATCCGGCGCGCACTGAGTGAAGGAACCCAGGCCGCTAGGCGGCCGCTCTGGCAGGCCACCGCCATTGACGCCGCAATCGAATCGATGCGCATGAAGAATCCGAATGCCGCAGCGCGTCGCACGCGTCTGCGTGAGATCCGAGCGCGTTTCGCGCCCATCATGAAGGGCGATGTGGCTCCGGTTCTGGTCAGTGCCTGGGTGGAACTGCTCTGCACGGAAGCCGACGGATTGGTCGGAAGCGTAGCCATCGAGAAGTATCAGGAAGCCGAAGCCCGGCTTTCCGATGCGATGCGATCCAATCACGAGGACCTGTCACTGGCGGTCTCCGCTTCGCGGGTCGCCCGGCGCAAGGCGGCCCGGCAGGCGCCGCTGGCTCGACTAGCCACGCTCCGTAACGCACAGCAGCGCCTGCTCAAGCCATACGCGAATCGCGTTGCCTCGTCCGAGGCTCTGCAGTTCGAGCGGGTCGCCAATACGATCGAGCAGGCACCACTACTGCGCATGCAGGCATCCAGGGAGATGTACGCCCAAGCGTTGGAATGGGCAGAACCCCTGGCGCACAGCCCCAGGCATGAGGCGAAGGCGATGCAGTACTGCCTCGATGCCACACTGGCCCTCGATGCCGTCGGTGAGCACGACCTGATGGCCGATCGCCTTCTCGGTCGCGCACGCGCAGATGCCGGGGCGATGTTGGTCGTGGCGCGCTATTTCCTGGAACGAGGCAACCTCGCCAAGGCGGCCGAGTCCTGCGAAGCGGCATGGCGCAGTGGGGCGCCGAAGTCCGTGCTTGTGCCGCTGTGGCAGAACGTCGTCGATGCTGCCGCATCAAACCCGGTATCGGCCGCGTGGCTTGATGGGAGCTGCAAGCACCTGGTTCAGGCTAGGAATGCGGAGGGGCACGTGATCGGAGTTGGCGCACGCCGGCCGGGCCGGATCGCATCGGGCGATTGGGGTCGTGATGCGCGATCCGCATCAGTTCATCGCGCCGGATGATACGGACGGCACGCCGCGCCAGGTCGATGGTGCCGTCCGCCTGAAGGTGTGCGAAAGCTCGACTCACCGTCTCGCGGGCCAGCCCGAGATGACAGGCGATATCCGCGCGGCTCATGGGTAGACGGAAGTGTGTCGACCCGGTCTCCTGCACCATGCGATCGCCGATATCCAGCAGGAAATACGCAAGCCGACCAAGCGCCTCACGGTGTCCGAGAATCTGGGAGTGCAGGTGACCGCAGTCGCTGTCGTGCGCTAAAGCCATCAGCAGCGAAGGAAACAGCTCAGGGCTGACTGCCATCCGCTCCAGGTTGTCCTTGTGCAGTACGTGGGCGGTCGATGGCTCCAGTGCCAAGCCTTCATACTGATGCCGGCCGCTCACGATCCCATCGAGGCCGATGAATTCTCCAGGAAACCGGAACGCGCACAGTTCCTCATGCCCTTCTGCGGAGAAGCGCGAGATCTTGAAGGCGCCGCTTCCAATCAGGTAGATCGCCTCGAAGCGATCATCTATCCGGAACAACCTGCGATCCGGTGGTACGAACAGGCGGCGACACGTACCTCCGATATGCATCGACAGGGCGGGCCAGCCTGCGCATGCGGGTGCCGTGTGCGTTCTTTCGATGCTCATATGGGCACGCATCTCGACCCCAGCGCGGTTCAGGCGGATCGCTGAATGCATTCTGCGCGCCTTCGCAGGCGAATCCCATACCCTTTGTCACGGGAAGTCCTCCGAGGAGGGAGGCGTCGGGGCGAGCGCCCCTTATGGCAGCATCCCGTGCTCGGAGGCGTAGCTGAATATTTCCAGATCCGATCGGATGCCGAGCTTCTCCATTGCGGCGATCTTCTGATTGCTGATGGTCTTTGCACTACGCGCGAGGAGCTCCGAAATCTCCTTCACGCTGAGTCCCGAGGCATACAGGCGCAGAACTTCGGACTCCCGCCGCGAAAGGGTCTCCTGACGTTTGGTCATCGCATCCATGTGGCGTCGGGCGAAGTCGCCAAGATAGGTGCGCCCTTGCAGCACGGCGTTCACGGCCAGCAGCAACTCGGACAGAGGGTCGGACTTGTTGACGACGGCGTTGGCGCCAGAGCCCACGATCGATCGCAACACAGCCGGACTCTGAACCTGAGTGAGCACGACAATGGGGAGAACGGGCCACCGGTTCCGCAAGAGGGTCAGCAGCGACAGACCATCGAGGGCTTCGGCGCCCGGCATGCTGAAGTCGGTCACCAGGATGTCGCAGGTCGTGCGGGCGAGCGCACTCAGCAGACTGTCTGTGGACATGGCGACGGCAACGACTTTGCAGCCACTCTGCTCAAGCAAAAGCCTGACGCCATTCGCGACGACTGGATGATCGTCCGCCAGGACGACGCGGAACGCCTTGCCATTCGCGGCCTCACTGGTCCTGCTGACAGTAGTGCTCATTCGCCTCCCAATCCATCGCGTGGAATTTCCTGTCGAGCACCAGCCCGGGGCCTCGGTGGCTCCAAAGCGAAGCGCTTCAACCAGGTCGTATGTCGTCCTGATTTCCTTATACGTGGCGAGAGAGGGGGCGCGTCACCCGGAACAATCCGAGATCGTGCGCTGTCAAGTAAGCGAAAATCGCTGCTGGTTACCTGGCAGAAACGAATCGCGATGAACCACGGCGCGCAGTGTGTCAGCGTGACTGCGCAGACGGGAGTCGGCGAATGAGCGTTCGCGAGAAGGAGCGGCCTACAGGAATCCCAGATACTCGACGCAACCCGCGCTTGCATGCGACAGGGCGAAGGCCCGTGCCTCTTCAAGCGAGGCGTGCGAGTTGGTGCCCATGCCACCGGCGAGGCCGCATTGCAGCCAGGGAGTTCGAAGCCAGGCGAAACGGCGACGATATTGCACTTCGTAACCGCAGTGGCGATCCCGGACGATGCGGTACTCGGCGTGTGGACGGCGCGGTGGCGAGGATGTGAGCTCTGCGTCAGGTGCCAACAGTGTCGCTACGTCCGGGCCGCGCTCGGCGCGACTGATGCTATGGACGTTGCCCCAGGCAGCGTTCGCCTCGGCATCGTGCGATTCCGCCTGCGCCGCCTTGGCATTGTTGCCTGCATTCATGAACGTGATCCCGAGGCATGGAGCCACCGGTGCGCGGCGAACCAGCGCACCGGGGCATGTGTCACCGGCTGCGACCGCGGGTGAGCAGGTTGATGAAGAGAAGCAGCACCGCCGCACCAATGAAGGCAGTGATCAGGAAGCCAATCCAGCCGCTGCCGAACACCAGGCCCACCTTCGGCAGTGCCCAGCCACCGAGGAAGCCGCCAACGATGCCCACCACGATGTTGAGCACGATGCCCATCGAGGCGTCCCGACGCATCAACATGCTCGCCAGCCAACCCGCAACACCACCCACCACCAGATAGATCAAGAAATTCACGGCAACCACATCCTCTGTTACGCCCCGAGGGGCCGACGACGATGCCTCCATGCGGATCGGCCTGCATGGCCGGGACGAGAGGCAGCGCAGCCTGCAGCATCTTCGCCGTAAGAAGGACCCGCAAGGTTCAAAGTACGCGGCAAGAATTGTTCGCCTTGACGCCCGACATCACGGAAGGCAGATGAGGACAATCGGGCCGTCGTGAGGCTGCTGAGCAGCAGAAGGCCGAGGCTGCCGATCAATGACTCGCGCCAGATTGTCCAGATCCGCAGCAGAGTGCCGCGTGCTGTCACCGACGCGCGGGCTCGCCAGCAAGGGGGTCCGCTGCGACCGTGACGTACCCGCGAGTGCGCGTGGTCTGTTCATTGACCGGCGCGTTCATCGCTTCCCACAGCGTATCGATCGTCACCCATACGTGCGGGTAGCGGTGTGCCGCGACGTCCAGGATCAGGACGCGATCGCTGTCCGCGTCGTAGGCGGCGACGGGCGAGATGTGGCCCATGCGCTTCTGCCCCAGCAGTTCCCGTTCGTAGTTGACCAGCAGCAGATCGCCCTCGCGGTGCAGGTTCGACGACACCGCGCGACGGAACCCGTCGATATCGGTGGAAGAGGCATGCACGACCGTCGCATGGACGCCATGTGCACGCAGAAGATCTCCGAACTCGCGCAGCGACATGCCGACGAAACTGACCTTGAGTGGATCCAGTTCCACGTCCGCATCCGCGAACAGGCTCTCCTGATCCAACGATGCGCCCGACGCATTGAGCGCGACCAGCGCGCTCGCTACGCCGCAGTACGCGCGACGCGTCTGCGCGACGAAGTTTGTCCGCAATGCATCGTAATCGGCATCGGCGTCGCTTTCCGCGAGCAGGCGTCGCCCCGCGGGCGTGTCGAGCGCGATCAGGTGCGAGGGCAGGGGTTCTAGGGCGAGGGGCGGCGTGCGCAGGTAGCGGTGCCAGATCGAGCCGCCGACCGTCAACGCGGCGAAGGCGAGGATGAACGCGACGACCACCACGATTCGCTTCATGTCGATCCTGTGGGACGGTCCAGACGCTCCCCCGGTCCCCGGTATCCGCCGGGGCCGGGGCAGCCTCCGCTCCCTGGGTGCAGGCAAGAGATCGCAGCGGACATGACGCCGCGGTGAAACAGCTGAACGAAGACGCTGGCCACGTGCGCTCAATGTTCCGCCGGTCGCGCCGATAACCCTGTCGTATATCGGGACCCCACATGTTCATCATCATCGGTTTCATCGTCGTGCTTGGCAGCGTGCTGGGCGGCTTCGTTCTTTCCCACGGAAAGATCGGCGCGCTGTGGCAACCGTACGAGCTGCTCATCATCGGCGGTGCCGCGTTCGGCGCGTTCCTGGTCGCCAATCCGATGAAGGTGGTGAAGGCCTGCGCTTCGGGCGTCCCGAAGCTGCTCAAGGGTTCGCACTACAAGAAGAGCGATTACGTCGACATCCTCGCGATGCTGTACGACGTGCTGAACAAGGCGCGCCGCGAAGGGATGATGGGCATCGAGCGGGACGTCGACGATCCCGCATCGAGCGAGCTGTTCTCGCGCTATCCCAAGCTCCAGGCCGACAAGCATCTGATGGAATTCACTACCGACTGCCTGCGCCTGATGGTCAGCGGCAACTTCGAGCCGCACGAACTCGAACAGGTCCTGGAAGTCGAACTGGAGACGCACAGCAAGGAGGCCAGCGAGCCGGCGCATGCGCTGCAGGTGCTCGCCGATTCGCTGCCGGGCTTCGGAATCGTCGCGGCCGTGCTTGGCATTGTGATTACGATGGCCTCGATCGGTGGCGAAGCGGCGGAGATCGGAAAGCACGTCGCCGGCGCGCTGGTCGGCACCTTCCTCGGCATCTTGCTCGGTTATGGCTTCGTCGGTCCGCTCGCGGCGGCGTTGCATCACCACGCACAGGAAGAAGCCAAGGCGTTCGAGATCATCAAGATGGCGCTGGTGTCGAGCCTGCGCGGCTATTCGCCGAGCGTCGCGGTGGAATTCGCGCGCAAGCTGCTGTTCTCCGACATGCGGCCGGCCTTCAGCGACCTCGACGCGCACCTGCGCGCCAAGCGCTGACCCATGACCACCGCGAAGGATCGCCCGATCATCATCCTGCGACGCATCAAGCGCGTCGCGGGCGGCCATCACGGTGGCGCGTGGAAGGTGGCGTACGCGGACTTCGTCACGGCGATGATGGCGTTCTTCCTGGTGATGTGGCTCGTCGGCGTCGCCGACAAGCAGCAGCGCGCGGCGATCTCCGAGTACTTCAAGAATCCCAGCGCAGTGCCGGGTCGCTCGCTCAAGCCCGCGCCCGGTGCGAACGGCCCCGGTGGCGCGGCCGACCGGCTGATTCCCACCACCAGCGCCGTCGCCGTCGCCGGCGGCCACGGCGCCGAGTTCGGCGCGCGCGAGCCGATGCGCATCACGCCGCAGGCCGCAAAACAGGCGGCGCGCGAGGAAGAGGCGCGCCGGCTCGAAGCGCTCAAGCGCACACTCGAGGAAGCGGTGGAACGCAGCCAGGCGCTGGCGCCATTCAAGGACCAGTTGCTGATCGACCTCACGCCGGAGGGTTTGCGCATCCAGATCGTCGACCACCTCAACCGGCCGATGTTCGACCTCGCCAGTGCGCGCCTGAAGGACTACGCACACACGCTGCTCGGCGAACTGGGCAAGCTGCTCAACGACGGCCACCATCGCATCGCGTTGAGCGGCCACACCGACGAGATTCCGTTCCACGCGGCCGGCGGTTACGGCAACTGGGAACTCTCCGCCGAACGCGCCAACGCCGCGCGTCGCGCGCTGGTCGAGGGCGGACTGGAAGAAGCGCAGGTCTCGCGCGTGGTCGGTCTGGCCGCGTCGGTGCCGTTCGACAAGAAGGATCCGCGTGCCGCGATCAACCGCCGCATCAGCATCGTGGTGATCAATACCGAACTCGACGCGCCGGTGGAGCCCGAACGCATTCCTCGCGCACCGGCGCCGGGTTCGTTGCCGGTCGAGCCGGTGCGCATCGCCGCCGAGCCCGACGACGCGATGCCGCACGGCTAGCCGGTCAAGTCTTGCAGTGGCAAGTGCCGGCGGGCGTCGTCGTCGCGCACGACGGCGGCACCATCCATTCCTCGCGATAGCTGCCGTTGAACGGCGACAACCGGATCACCGCGCTGCGCGCGCCGATGAACCATCGGCCCTGACGATGCACGACCGAGCCGGGATGCACCTGGCCCCACTGCAGGTTCGTGTGCAGGCGCGACGTCGCCAGCGTACGCAGGTCCACGCGCACCACGCCGCGATTCGTCACCAGCGTCCACGTATCCGCTTCGAGCAGGGCGGCGCTCGGGACTTCCGCCAGGTCCAGCACCTTGTCGATCTGCCAGCGCGTTGCGCCGCGCCGATGCATGCGGTGGATCTCCCCGCGCTCACCGTACATGTTCGAACCGCTGGCGATGAACACCTCGCCCCGGAACGCCGCGAATGCGACGACCGGCTTGTTGAGCAGCTCCACCCGCTGCGCGCCGGAGTCGGACACCCATGCGACGGTGCCGCCCCATTCGCCCTTGTTCGTGCCGACCAGTCGTCCGCCGCCGGGCAGCGGCTGCGAGAGTTCCGGCGGATGCGCGGGTGTCGTGGCGAACAGCAGCTCGCCGCGCGCACCCATGCCGACCGTCCAGTCGCTGCGCGACTCGTTGGCACAGCGCCATTCGGCCGCGTTGGCGGGCGGTGCGGTGACGTTCCAGTGCGTCGACGGCGTCACCGACGCCGTAGCCAGGACGACCGCCCATGCGATGCCAGCCCCCATTCGTGCCCCCCGACACGAGTCTTCACGGCACCAGATTACGCAAGCGCGCGACGTGCGGAAATGCCGGATCGATGACCGGTCGTCGCGATGCCGACGGACGGCATCACGGCGCGCTTATGCGCCGGGTTTAAGATCCGGCGACACGATGCCCCCGGGGACGGCGCGTGTTCCTCCACCGGAGAACGATCATGAGCGAACACGTCTACAAGCACCTTGAACTGACCGGCTCCTCCAAGACCAGCAGCGACGATGCGATCCGGCGCGCGATCGAGCGCGCCTCGCAGACGGTGCGCAACATCAAGTGGTTCTGCGTACAGGACGTACGCGGGCACGTCGAGGACGGCAAGGTCGCGCATTGGCAGGTGACGCTGAAGATCGGGTTCACCCTGGACGAGTGAGTCGTCGCCCGAGGCTTGAATCGCATTCAAGCGAGCCTTGCCAAACCGTCGCTTTTTCGCGGGCGCCTGCAGGTCTAACTTTCTTTCCACTCAAGTGGCAAAGGGAGTCGGCCGTGAATATCTACACCGGATTGCTGTTCCAGCAGGGTTACATCCAGGATCCCGAACTGGCGGTTTCGCTGGCAGGCGAAGAGGCGGAAGCGAAGGCAGGCGAGCAGGAACGCGAACGTGTCGCCAAGCGCGAGCGCAAGCCGCGTTCCAGCTTCCATAGCCACGCGGTCTCGATGGTCTGCGGCACCACCGCACTGTCGCCGTTCCGCTGAACCTGTGGCGATGATCGCCCGGCTCTGGCATGGGATCACGCTGACCGAGCAGGCCGATGCCTACCTCGCGTTCCTGCGCGAGCGGGCCGTGCCCGATTACCGCGGCACGCCCGGCAACCGGTCGGTCAGCGTGATGCATCGCCAGGCCGGGCGGATCACCCATTTCCTGATCCTCACGCACTGGGAATCGATGGCCTCGATAGAGGCCTTCGCGGGTCGCGACGTGGAGCGGGCGAAGTACTACCCGGAGGACGACGGGTTCCTGCTCGAGTTCGAGCCGACCGTCGTCCACTACGTCGTCGACGACACGGCCGCCGACTGATCCCGTCGCCCGCCTTCTGCCACACTGGCGGCGAGCTCGGGGGATGCGCATGCACGCGGTGGAACGCTGGTTCGGCGACGGATTCGACACGCTCCATCCGGCCCTGCGCGAGCTGCATCGGCGCGGCGGCACGTTGCGTGGCCCGGTGACGATCGAGTTCGGACACGGTCTTGCCGGACGGATCGGCCGACGCTTCGCGCAACGGATGGGCGTTCCGGTCGAACCCGGCGAAACGATGCTGCGCGTGGACATCCGGTCGGACGGTGATGTCCTGCACTGGGATCGCCTGTTCGGTGCTTCGCAAACGATGACGTCGCGCTTTGTTCCGGTTGGCGCATGGCCACGCGGACACTGGCTGGAAACGACCGGCCCATTGCGACTCGCGTTGTCCGTCGATACGACGTATGGCGACTGGCGATGGCATCCGCGCGCGGCGTGGCTGCACGGTGTGCGCATTCCGCTGGCGCTGTTGCCGCGCGTGCAAGCGGGAAAGCGCATCGATGCGCGTGACGGTTATGTGTTCGATGTGGCCGTGACGCTGCCGTGGTTCGGCCTGTTGTTCCGCTACGGTGGTGTGCTGGCTCCGGACGCCTGACCGATCACGCCAAAGCGACGGCGCCACCGTGAAGCTGCAGCTCTGGGCCGAAAGGAGCTGCGAATGATGCATCCAAGGATGTGCGCGTTGGCGCTGCTGCTCGCGTTCGCCGTGCCAGGTCGCGCGCAGGATGCCGTCAACGCGCCGGTCGCCGAGCTCGACCTGAAGCGCTACAGCGGCCAGTGGCATGAGATCGCCCACCTGCCGATGTTCTTCCAGCGCCAGTGCGTGGGCGACATCACGGCGACCTACACGCCGCGCGCCGACGGCAACGTCACGGTGCGCAATGCATGCCGTACCAAGGAAGGCACCACCGACGTGTCCGAAGGCATCGCGCGTCCGGTCGCCGGAAAACCAGCCGCGCTGGAGGTGCGGTTCGCGCCGGATTGGCTGTCGTGGCTGCCGATGGTCTGGGCGGATTACTGGGTCATCGATCTGGATCCGGAGTACCACTGGGCCGTCGTTGGCGGGCCGGACCGTGACCACTTGTGGGTACTGTCGCGCGAGCCGGAGATGAACCGCGCGCTGTTCCAGCGGATCAAGGCGCGCGCTGCCGCGAAGGGCTACAACCTGCGCGAACTGAAGGTCATGGCGCCGCTTCGTCCCTGAATACGCGGCCGGCGGCGTCGACGTCCTAGAATGTCGTCATCGGACGCAGTACAGGCAGGGGCCCATGTCACGCAATTCCAAGGTCAAGCGCGACGCGCGCAAGAAGAAGGAGCCTTCCCGGCCGATCCGCCGGCTCGGCGCGGCCATGCAGCCGCACGCGCAGCTGCTCGACGATCAGGATGCATCGGTGGGCGGCGTGGGCTGGCGCGACGGTGAATGGCTGCTGGTACTGGGCGCACAGGTGGTCGCGCGCAGCGAGAGCGCCGCGATGGCGCTGGCGATGCTCAAGCACGTGGTCGCGGTGCAGGCCGGTGCGGGTCACGAGTTGCGTCTGGAGGCCTCGCCCGCGCTGCTCAACAACGCCAGCCGCGAAGCCGCTGCGCTCGGCCACACCCTGGACGAATACCTCGCCGCGCTGGAACAGGAGCGTCGCGAGCGCGCGCTCGAAGCGTCCGCCGTCACGGGCACCGCGCCGTCCACGCACTGACGCTGGCCGCCGCGCGGCAGCGCCCGCGTTGCTCCGGACACGAGGCAACGGAGCGAAGCCATGCGCGACCATCGGGCGGGTAGGGCATTGTTGTTTGCGCTGGCGATGGCCGGCGCCGCCGCAGCGGTCGCGCAGGACCTGCGCCCGGAATCGCTGCAACAGTACGGCGGCACGTACTCGCCGGCCTGCGGCGATGCGTTCGCGCCGCAGGTGCACATCGCCGCGCAGGGGCTGGAGATCGTCCTGGGCACACGCAAGCAGCGCACGCCGGTACGCATGGATTCGTACACCAGCTTCGGCGGCGCGCCGACTTCGCCGGTACCGGAAGGCTATCGCGTCGAGTTCATCGGCGACGACTTCTCGCTATACGTGTTCGAGGATCCCAAGGGACTGTACGTGCCGTTGCAGGACTACGTCCCCGCCGCGGAAAAAGTGGTTGGCGCGGCCGCGATGAAGTCGCGCTTCGGCCGCTGCGACAAGTGAACCCGAGCGGATTCACGCCGCCTTAGCATCGTCGCGGCGGGGGATGAACTGCGCGCGCGCTTGCGCCATGCTGTAGCGATCGGCCGCAATGGCGAACGCAACGGAGTCGGCATGGAACTGGGCATGGTCGGACTGGGTCGCATGGGCGCCAACATGGCGCAGCGCCTGGTGAAGCACGGGCATCGCGTGGTGGGGTTCGACCCCGGCCCGCAGGCGCGCGAACAGGCATCGCAGCGCGGTATCGACGCGGTCGATTCGCTGACGGCGCTGGTCGCCGGCCTGAAGTCGACGCGCGCGATCTGGCTGATGGTGCCCGCCGGCGAGACGGTCGATCGCACACTCGCCGATCTGCTGCCGCAGCTGTCGCGCGGCGACATCGTCGTCGACGGCGGCAACTCCTTCTACAAGGACACGATGCGCCGTGCGGCGATGCTGTCCGAACACGGCATCGGCTATGTCGATTGCGGCACCAGCGGCGGCGTGTGGGGACTGGCCGAGGGCTACAGCCTGATGATCGGCGGCGACGAGATTCCGGTCGAACGCCTGCGTCCTGTGTTCGAGGCGCTCGCGCCCGCGCCGGATCGTGGCTGGGGTCGCGTCGGTCCTAGCGGCGCGGGCCATTTCGCCAAGATGGTCCACAACGGTATCGAATACGGAATGATGCAGGCCTACGCGGAGGGCTTCGCGATCCTCGAGCGCAAGCAGGAATTCGGCATCGACCTGGGCCGGCTCGCGCAGATCTGGCGCCACGGCAGCGTCGTGCGTTCGTGGCTGCTCGACCTCAGCGCGAACGCGCTCGAACGCAACCCGACGCTCGATGGCATCGCGCCGTTCGTGGCCGATTCCGGCGAAGGGCGCTGGACCGTCGCCGAGGCCATCGACCTCGACGTGTCCGCGCCGGTGATCACGCTGTCGCTGCTCGAACGCCTGCGCTCGCGCGAGGACGATTCCTTCGCCGACAAGCTGCTCGCGGCGATGCGCAACGAGTTCGGCGGGCACGCCATCCGCAAGGGCTGAGCGCCGCCCGTCGGCGCGCGCCATGCCGCATCGCGGCATGCACGTAGGCTGGCGCCGGGCATTCCCGCCCGGACGGAGAGTGGACATGACGACCGTGGTCGCATCGCGCCCCACCAGTTACTGGATCATCGCCGTGCTCGCCCTGCTGTGGAACCTGATCGGACTGACGATGTTCTGCCTGACGATGGCGGCGACGCCCGAACAGGTCGCGGCCATGCCTTCGGAACATCGCGAGATCCTCGCCGCCACGCCGGGCTGGATGCAGGTCGCCTACGGTGCGGCCGTGATCGGCGGCGTGCTCGGTGCCATCGGGCTGCTGCTGAGGAAGCGCTGGGCGACGACGTTCTTCCTGCTGTCGCTGGTCGGCCTGGTGGTGCAGTGCCTGGGCGCGTTCCTGGTCACGCCGGCTTGGCGACTGCTTGGCCCGTCGGGCCTGGCGATGCCGGTCTTGCTGCTGGCGATCGCGCTGTTCCTGCTGTCGTACGCGCGCCGCGCCGCCGCGCGGGGTTGGCTGCGCTGAGGAGCGCGGGGATCGATCGTCGCGGAAACCAACGCACGCCGGCGGCCTCGCCGCCGGCCTTGAGCGCTTCCGCCTGTTCCTGCTGCGACGATTGGCCCGCCGACGGGACGGCGCTTCCCCTGCGAACGGACTAATCGGGACGCACATGCGACGTTACGCTGGCGGCCCGTCCAATCCCGCAGGAATCGCACCGATGCCGTCCACGTACCAGGTCACCGTGCCCACCGTCCAGCGCGCTCTGCGCAATCTGCGCCACGTGCTGCAGGCCGGCGAACGCCACGCGCATGAGACCGGCATCGCACCGGACACGCTCCTGCAGTCGCGTCTGATCGAGGACATGCTGCCGCTGTTGCGCAACGTGCAGATCGCGACCGACACGGCCAAGAACAGCATCGCGCGGCTCGCGGCGGTCGAAGCGCCGAAGTTCGAGGACGACGAGACCAGCTTCGCGCAGTTGTACGCGCGCATCGACCGCGCCATCGAGTACATCGGCACCGTCGCGCCGGACGCATTCGACGCAAGCGAAGCGCGAGCGATCACGATGACCACCGGAAGCCGCGGCGACGTGCGTTTCGAAGGCGCAGCCGCGTACCTGTCGGATTTCATGCTGCCGAACTTCTTCTTCCACTGCACCACCTGCTACGCGATCCTGCGCCAGGCCGGCGTGCCGCTGGGCAAGAAGGACTACCTCTGGCCGAACTGAGCGGCGACACGGTCGCGACGCGGTGACGGCGACACGGCGGCCGGTATGGAACAATGCCGGCGTCGTGTAAGGGACAGGGATTCCGTCTTCATGCCAAACCGTGTCCACGGCCTGCGCGAGCCCGACCGCGCACTTGGGATCGTCCGCATCTGCGCCTGCATCGCAGCGCTTGCGCTGGGCGGTTGCGCCACCGCGCCGCCGCAAGTGTGCAGTCCGCTGGAATGGCGTCCATCGCCCAACCACGATCAACGCAGCGCGCAGATGATCGTGCTGCACCAGACCGAGATGGAGAGCGCTGAAGCGGCGCTGGTCACACTGCAGACGCGAAATCCCACCGGGCGCGTCAGCGCGCACTACCTGATCGGCGACGACGGCCGGCTCTACCAGCTCGTGGCCGAAAGCGAGCGTGCGTGGCACGCGGGTGCGTCGCGCTGGGGCGGCGTGGCCGATCTCAATTCCGCGTCCATCGGCATCGAACTCGACAACGACGGCGTCGAGCCCTTCAGCCAGGCGCAAATCGACACGCTGCTGCGCCTGCTCGATGACATCACCGGTCGCCTCGACATCCCGCGCCATCTCGTGATCGGTCACGGCGACATCGCGCCCACGCGCAAGCGCGATCCCAGTGCGCTGTTCCCGTGGAAGCGTTTGGCCGAAGCGGGCTATGGGCTGTGGCCGCGGGCGGTGACAGCGCCGGTGCCGTCGGGGTTTGATCCTTGGGCTGCGATGCGGTTGATCGGTTACGACCTGCGCGATCCCGCGGCCGCACTGCGCGCGTTCCATCGCCACTATCGCGGTAACGAAGACGAGCAGTGGCTGCCGGGCGATGCGGAGATCCTTTACGACCTGCAACAGCAACTGATGGAGATGCCGGTTATGGAGATGCCGGCGACCGTGCCGTGACCGTCAGCGACGCCTGAAGCGGAACACCACCGCGCCGATCAGCAGCGCAACGGCCGCCGCCATGAGGTTCGCGGGTTGCGCGCTGGCCAGCAGGCCCAGGCTCAGCACGATGGCGGCGATGGGAATGAGCGGGCCGCCCGGCAGACGCAGCGCGCCCGCGCGGTCTCCGTGGCGACGGCGCAGCACCAGCACCGAGCCCGCCGTGCCCAGATAGGTGCACAGTCGCGACACCACCGACAACAGCGCCAGTTGCACGAACGATCCCGACAGCGCGAGTGCGAGCGAGATCGCGCCGATGACGAGGATCGCCACGACCGGCGTGCGGAAGCGCGGATGGATCGCGGCGAGTGTGCGCGGCCCGTAGCCGTCATGCGCGAGCGCGAGCAGATAACGCGGCGCCATCATCACCGTGTTGCTGCTGGTGCCGAGGATGGAGATGCTCGCGCCGATCGTCATCAGCAATGCGAGCGTCTCGCCGCTGAAGCGCGCGGCCGCCTGTGCGAGCGGCGTCGTCGACGCGGCGAGGCCAGGCAGCGTACCGAGCGCGACCCACTGCACGCTGACGTACACCGTGGTGACGGTGGCGATCATGGTCAGCAGCGCGAACGGAACGTCGCGCCGCGGATTGCGGTACTCGCCCGCCGCGGCCGGCAGGTTCTCGAAACCCGCATAGGCGAACAGCAGCAGCAACGCCGCCTCGCCCAGTGATTGCATCGACAGCGGCGTGCCGAGCGGCGAGGCGAGTGAGGCATCGACGTGGAATGCGCCGATCGCGACGAACAAAAGCAGCGGTAGAAGCTTGCCTATCGCCAGCAGCGCGCCGGTGCGCGCGGCGGCGCGCACGCCGAGGATGTTGATCGCGACCAGCAAGCCGATGGAACCCGCAACGATGGACACGCGTGCCCAGCCAGTGTCGGCCGCGGGCCAGAAGTGCGTGACCGCCTCGGCCAGGCCGTTGGCGAGCGCCGCCGCGGTGGCGATGCGCGTGAGCAGCAGCATCCAGCCGACCTCGAATCCGATCAGCGGCCCAAAGGCCTCGCGCGCGTAGAGATACCCGCCGCCGGGTGCGTCGAAGTAACTCGCCGCCTGCGCGTAGCACAGCACCAGCAGACTGACGGCCACGCCCGCGAGCAGCACCGCCCACAGGCTTGCCGGTCCGAGCAGTGCGGCGGCTGCGGCGGGAAGCAGGTAGATGCCGCTGCCGATGACGTCGTTGATGGAAAGGCCGACGATCTGCCATCGACCGACTGCTCGCACCGTGGTCGGCGCGTCGGTGGACGGCGTAGTCCGTGTGTCCAAACCCTGCTCCCGGCATGGCCCTTGCCGAGAGTGCCGCAGATGGCGGTCCCGCGCCACGCTACGACGAAGCCGCCGGAGGGCCGGCGGCTTCGTGTGTTGCGCAAGGCCTGCTGCGATCAGAAGTCGTAGCGGACCTGCAGCTGCGCCAGGTCGAGGTCGGTGTCTTCGATCTCGAAGCGGCTGTACTCGCCGCGCAGCGCGAGGTGGTCGGTGAAGCGGTACTGCACACCGACGCCGTAGGTCGGATCGGTGCCGCTGTCGTCGTCGTTGCCGACGACGGACGGAATCGCGGTGTCGAGGTCCCAGCGCTGGAAGCCGGCCTTCGCGTAGGCGGAGAAGCTGTCGGTGATCGGCAGCGTGCCGACCGCGGTCAGGTAGACCGAGCTGGCTTCGAGTTCGGCGCCCGCACCGCGCGGCTCGAGCTTGCCGAAGTCGGCGTAGCCGGCCTCGAGGCCGAAGTAGCGATTGAACTGGTAACCGCCGAACAACGAGAACGCGGTGTCTTCGTCGTCATAGTTACGCTCGTCGACGTAGGACTGGCCCACGCCCGCACCGGCGTAGAAACCCTTGTCGGCCGCCTGCGCGCCGAAGGCGGCGGCACCGGCGAGAACGGCAACCAGGGCAGTGGACAGCATCTTGTTCTTGCTCATTGTCTTGATGACTCCTGCATCGACACCGCCGCAAAGAGGGGGAGGGAGCGGTGGCGTCCGCGATGGGTCCTGACGGAATGTCTGGGCAGCCATCGCCGCACGGATGAAATGGGCGCCAGTCGTGCGGATCAAAGACCGGATTACGGGGATGCTCTGTCCCGCGTGCGGAACCGTGCGGCGCGCAGTGCCGTCGACTGTGCGCAATGTGTGCACTCGCCGGGCGGAAGGCGGGCACACCGTACGGTTCCGATGCGCTGGATGAACGAATGCGAACGTTGTTCATGTTCGCGCGGGATCGCAACGCGGATGTGCGGTTGTGCACGGATCGCCCGGGACAAGCAGAAAACGCGCGAGAAGGGGTTAATCCCGCGTGGATGTGACGCGCATGGTCACGCGTGGGTTCATCGAGGCTGCGGCACAGTCGAAACCGGTCCGGTGCCACGTTCCTCGGTGCCGGGCCGGACCGCCCCGCGAGAGGGCGAACTTCGGGTGTGTGGCGCGAAAGGCGGCTCCGGCCGCCTTTCGCTTGCCCGTCGTTTTCGGAGTAGTCCGCCTGCGCCCGCACGCGGCGCATGCGACAATGTCCACAGATGAACGATTCCGGCCCCCTCGACCTGGCGCGGTTGCGTCGCAGTTGCTCTCAGTGTTCGTTGCAGCAGCTCTGCCTCCCGGCAGGCATCACGGCACACGAACTGGAGCGGCTCGACGATATCGTGCGTCGCCGCCGCACGATCGAGCGCGGCGAACGGCTCTTCCGCATCGGCGATCCGCTGTCCTCGGTGTACGTCGCGCGCGACGGCGCGTTCAAGACGGTGAGCATCAGCGAGGACGGCGAAGAGCAGGTCGTCGGATTCCACCTGCCGGGCGAGCTGATCGGCCTGGATGCGCTGGGCGAAGGCGCGCACCGCTGCGAAGCCATCGCGCTCGGTGCGGCGAACGTGTGCGATGTTCCGTTCGACCAGCTGACGGTGATCGCCACGCAGTTGCCGAGCCTGCAGCAACAGCTGCTGCGCGTGATCGGCCACAGCCTCAATCGCGACCACGACCACATGGAAATGCTGGTGCGTCGCCAGGCCAACGAGCGCATTGCGCTGTTCCTGCACGGACTCGGCGAGCGTTTCCGCCAGATCGGCCAGTCTCCACTCGCGTTCCGGCTGCCGATGAGCCGCGAGGACATCGCGCGCTACCTCGGCCTCGCGCTGGAAACGGTGAGCCGCGGATTCACGCGCTTGCAGGAAGACAACGTCATTGCGGTGCATGGTCGCCGCGTCGAGATCCTCGACGGCGAAGAACTGATCCGCCTGGCGCACGGGGCCGATAGCGAGGAAGTGTCCTCGCGCGCGCGTCGCGCACGCTGAGTCGAAGCCCGACGGGAGTCCTGCTCACGCCGTGGGCGGCAAGCAACCCAGTGCGCCGAGCAGCGAGTGCATCAACGGCACCTGCATCAACCACGGCGCCGTCATCGTCATCACGCCCGCGACCAGAACGATCGCCGCTCCCGCATGGCGCCAGCGCGTCTGCAACCAGCGCCCGAAGCGCGCGCCGCTCCACGTCAGCGGCAGCATGACCGGCAGGGTGCCGAGCCCGAACGCCGCCATCGTCATCGCACCGCGCACCGCGTCGGCCTGCAACCACGCCGCCGCTAGCAGGGTCGTACTGAGCCCACACGGCAGCCAGCCCCACAACACCGCAAGCCCTAGCCGGCGCGCGCGCGTATCGGCCGGCAACAGGCGCTGTTGCAGCGGGCGCAGCCAGGTCCACAAACGCGAGCCGGGCTGGCCTAGGAAACCGAGCCTTCCCTTGCGGTCGAACAAGCGCAATGCGACGAGGACGAGGATCGCGCCGACCAGCATGCGCAGCGCGGTGGCGAGTCCGTCGATGCGCGCTACCGAGACGATGCCGTGGCCGAGCCCGCCGGCGATCGCGCCGGCGATGACGTAGCCGCCGATGCGGCCGAGGTTTGCTTCGATCGCGGGCGCGGCCGAACTGCGCGCGTTCGCGGAGAACGTGCTGGCGATGCCGCCGCACATCGCCGCGCAGTGCACGCCGCCCAGCAGGCCGCTGAGCGCCGCCGCACCGAGCGTCAGCCAGTCAATCGGCATCGCGATCGCCGTCGTCCTGCGTGCGCAGCGGCGCGGGATCGTCGCGCAGGATGTCGATGGCCGGCGTATCCAGGTCGTCGAACTGGCCGCGTCGTACCGCCCACACGAACGCGCCGATCGCGATGCCGAGCAGCACGATGCTGATGGGAACGAGCAGGAGCAGGATGTTCATGCGCGCCTCCGCGAAGTCGTCGCGCCACGCCCGAGGCGCAGTGCGTTGAGGGTGACCAGCAGCGACGAGCCGGCCATGCCGAGTGCCGCGATCCAAGGCGTGACGTGCCCGGTCGCCGCCAGCGGGATCGCCAGCAGGTTGTAGCCCAGCGCCCAGGCCAGATTCTGCCGCACAACGCGCTGCGCGCGGCGGGCTAGGTCGATCGCCTGCGGAATGCGCAGCAGCGACGGGCTGGTCACGACGAAATCCGCGGCGCGCTGCGCCAGCGTCGCGCCTTCGGCCATCGCCAGCGAGGCGTCCGCGCCGGCAAGCACCGGTGCATCGTTGAGGCCGTCGCCGACCATCACCACGACGTCGCCCTGTGCCTGACGCTCACGCACCAGCGCCAGCTTCTGTTCCGGCGTCTGCCGCGCGTGCGCGTCGTCGATGCCGACCTGTCGCGCGAAGCGCGCGACCGCGACGGACGCGTCGCCGCTGCAAAGTTCGACCTTCAGGCCGGCCTCGCGCAATGCGGACACCGCTTCGCGCGCGTCGTCGCGCAGCGCTTCGCGCACGGTGAACCGCGCGACGGCCCGGCCGCCGTGGCCGAGCCAGAGCGCACCGTCATCGGCATCGCCGGCCGCGAAATCCGCACGGCCCAGTCGCCATTCCTGCCCATCGATGCGACCTTCGATGCCCTGTCCAGGGACGGTGCGCACCTGCTGCGCGACGTGCGGCGTGTCGATGCCGGTGAAGGCCTGCGCGAGCGGGTGCGTGCTGTCGCGTTCCAGCGCCGCGGCGATGGCGAGCGCGGCATCGGTCTCGAATCCCTCGAACGCCTGCGCCGAATCCAGTTGCGGACCTCCGCTGCTGAGTGTGCCGGTCTTGTCGAGGATCACCCGGTCCACGCGCGCCAGGGTCGACAGCGCATCGCCGCGCAGGCCGAGCACGCCCATCCGCGCGAGCGTGCCGTGGGCGACGGTGAGCGCGGTCGGAATCGCCAGCGAAAGCGCGCACGGGCAGCTCACGACCAGCAGCGCGAGGGTCACTTCGAATGCGCGTGCCGGATCGTGCGCGCGCCACCACGCCCACGTCGCGACGGCGCACAACAGCAGCACGACGAGGAAGCCGCCGGCGACGCGCTCGGCCGCACGCGCGAGCTGGGGGCGCGAACCCTGCGCGTGTTCGACCAGGCGGGTGAGTTCGGAAAGGCGCGTGTCGGCGCCGATGCGGGTGAGGCGCAGGCGCGCGGACTGCTCGCGACAGATGCTTCCGGCGAGCGCCTGATCGCCGGGTTCGCGGCGCACCGGTGCGGATTCGCCGGTGATCAGGGCTTCGTCGAACGACGAGGACGCATCGAGCAGGATGCCGTCGGCCGGTACCGCTTCGCCCGCGGCGACGCGGACGACATCGCCGACAAGGAGTTCGCCGACCGGGATCTGCTGGGGGCGACCTTCGCGATCCTCGCGCGTGGCCAGCGCGGGGCGCGCGCGTGCGAGCGCATCGACCTGCGCGCTGGCGATGCCACGTGCGCGCTGCTCGAACATGCGCGCGACCAGCAGCAACAGCACGAACATCACCGCCGCGTCGTACCAGACATGCACGCCGCCGCGCACGGTCTCCACGACGCTGGCGAAGTAGGCGAGCAGGGTGGAACCGGCGATCAGCGTGTCCATCCCGATGCGACGGCCGCGCAGCTCGTTCCACATGCCTTCCAGGAACGGCCAGCCGGCGTAGAACACCACCGGTGTCGACACGAGGAAGGTGATCCAGCGGAAGAAATCGCGCGTGGCGATCGGCATCTGCTGCGCGGTGTCCAGATACAGCGCTTCGGCGAACATCATCGCCTGGACCGCGCCGAGCCCGGCCACACCCAGCCGCAGCAGCCAGCGGCGGCGTTCCTTGCGCTTGGCCTGCTCGCGCGCTTCGCCGGTGGCGAGCCACGGGCGATAGCCGAGTGCGTTGAGGCGCGACATGAGCGTCGAGAGCGTCACGCGGGCGGGATCCCAGGCAATCACGACGCGACCGGTGACCGCGTTGGCACCCGCATCGAGCACGCCCGGATGGCGGCGCAAGGCGCGGTCGATCAGCCAGGCGCAGGCGGCGCAGCGCATGGCGTCGGTAAGCACGGTGATCTCGCGTCCGCCCGGCACGATGCGGCTGTGCTCGGCGAGCACGACATCACGATCCCACGCACCGAAATCGGCGCTGGCCGGATCCACGCGGCCTGCGGGCACGGTGCGCAGCTGGTAGTAGTCGTCGAGCGCGGCCTGGTGGATCCAGGTGGCGGCGGCAGCGCAGCCGCTGCAGCAGAACGCTTCGTTCCCCTGGGCCACCGCGTCGCCCGCGAGCGTGGCCCCGCAATGGGCGCAATCCGCGCGGGACGCGGTGCTGGAAGCGGCGAGGGAGGCGGCCACGGCCATGACGGTCATTCTCCGCCGACGGCGGGCCCCAGGTGTGCGGCAAGCTGGCCCGCATGCAGGCGACCGCGGATGCGCCAGGCGCCGTCCGCCGGTGCGAGTTGCAGCAGCCAGTCATGGTCGAGCGGCAACTCCGCGGCGACGTGCCAGCCCAGCTCGGACGGCTGCAGTTGCAGAGTGCGGTCCTGCGCGGCTTCGCTTGGATGCGAGAGCACCAGCGTCAGCGCGCGGTCGCGTTCGAGGCCGGCAAGCCCATCGCCGACCGGCAACAGCTCCACGCCCTTGCTCTTGCCGTCGACGCGAAGCACCGCGGAGAGCTTGAGCGCGCGTGCGCGTTCGTCCGGGCCGAGTTCAGTGACCTGGATCTGCGCCGTGCGCTGCACGGTGTCGATCACCGCGTCGCTGCTGCCGCTGCGCACGGCGATCACGACCAGGCCGACACCGGCGATCACCGAGGCCAGTGGCAGCAACACCACCAGCCAGGCCACGGGAGTACGAAGAAAACTGCGATCGAGCATTACATCGGTCCGAAGAAGTTGGAGGCGACGTCCGCGGACGCAGCGCCGTCGCTGCGCTCCACGCGGAAGGTAACCGGATGCTTGCCAGTGGTCGAAGCGGGGGCCGACAGCACGATCGGCACGTTCGCCACTTCTTCCGCCGGCGTCTGCACGGTCAGCTCGCCGCCGGGCAGCGTGATGTCGGGGCCGGCCTGCACGCGGATGCGGAAGGTGTGCGCCGCCACGTCCTTGTTGACCAGTTTGAGCGTGTAGGTGTTCTCGATGCGCGCATCGGCGGTCTCGCGGTACAGCGCATTGCGGTCGCGCAGCACTTCGGCGATCAGCGGGCTGCGGTTCACCACGCCCCACGCCCACGCGCCGCACAGCGCCAGCAGCAGGAAGCCGTACACGAACACGCGCGGACGCAACACGCGCGTCGACTTGCCGTCGATCGCGTTCTGCGTGGCGTAGCGGATCAGGCCACGCGGGTAGCCCATCTTGTCCATCACCTGGTCGCAGGCATCGATGCATGCGCCGCAAGCGATGCACTCGTACTGCAGGCCATTGCGGATGTCGATGCCGGTCGGGCAGACCTGCACGCAGATCGTGCAGTCGATGCAGTCGCCCAGTTCCTCGGGCGAGAACTTCGGCAGCGGCTCGGCCTTAAGCCCGACGTCGGTGACGGCGGTCGTGCCGGCGGCCTGAGCGGCGGTGGCGTTGGCGAAATGCGCGGCGCGGAACACGTAGTCGTAAGCGGCCTGCACGTCGATCAGTCCGCGCGCGCGCTGCAGCACGCTCTCCAGCCCGCGCTTGCGCGGGCCACGCGGTTCGCCACGCATCGGATCGTAGGCGATGATCATCGTGTTGCGATCGAACATCGCGCTCTGGAAGCGTGCGTACGGGCACATGTACTTGCACACCTGCTCGCGCAGGAAGCCCGCATTGCCCCAGGTCGCCAGCGCGTAGAACAGCACCCAGAAGGTTTCCCAGCCGCCCCAGCCGGGCGGATTGCCGATCAGCGGCGTGCGCGCGGCGAGGTCGGTGATCGGGGTGAAGAAACCGACGAAGGTGAAGCCCGTCCATAGCGCGAACACCAGCCACAGCAGGTGTTTGCCGCCCTTGCGGAGCACCTTTTCGCGACTCCACGGGGCCGCGTCGAGCTTCATCCGCGCGTTGCGGTCGCCCTCGGTCCACTGCTCCATCCACAGGAACACTTCCGTCCACACCGTCTGCGGGCAGGCGTAGCCGCACCACAGGCGTCCGGCCAGCGCGGTGAAGAAGAACAGCGCCAGGCCGGCGATGATCAGCAGCATCGCCAGGAACACGAAGTCCTGCGGCCAGAAGTTCAGGCCGAACACGTAGAACTTGCGCGCGGGCAGGTCGAACAGCACCGCCTGGCGGCCGTCCCAGCGCAGCCACGGGAACACGTAGAACATGCCCAGCAGGACCACGACCGCGATCGTGCGCCATGTCTGGAACCGGCCCTGCACGCTTCGGGGGTAGATCTTGCGTTCGCTGACGTAAAGCGCGTTGCCGCCGTCGTCGACCAGATCGATCGCGATTTTCTTGCTCATTGCATGGGACTCGGGATCACTCCGGCCGCAGCGGCCGGTTATAGCGGCTGGAGGGGCGGAGCAGGATCCAGGTGAACGCACTGGATGCGGCGGTCGCCAGCCAGAACATGAAGAAGCCCACGCTGTATCCGAGCGTGCGCGTCATCGGCAACTCGGGAAACGTCATGTCGCGCAGGGCGAGCGGGTCGACGAAGGCGAAGAACACCATCGTCGCCACGCAGGCGGAGAAGAAGCTCGGCCAAAGGATCGCCCCGAGCCGCTGGGACAGCGGTCGGGGCGGGTAGTCGAATCGCGTCGGGATCGGCGTATTCATCGCGTAGCGGTTGGAGGCTTCCCGTCAGGGTGGGACAACGACCATACATAAGCGGCGGCCAGGCGCGCACGGGTTTCGCCGAGGATCTGGCGGTGCGCCGGCATCGAGCCGTGGCGTCCGCTGTTGATCGTCTGGCGCATGCTCTCGCTGGTGTTGCCGTACAGCCAGTAGTTGTCGGTCAGGTCCGGCGCGCCGAGTTCCTGGTTGCCCTTGCCGTCGATGCCGTGGCACGCCACGCACACGCCGTCGTAGAGCGGTTTGCCCTGCGCGGCCATGTAGTTGTTCTGCATCGTCGACGGATCGGACAGCGTGCGGACGTAGGCGACCACGTAATCGACAGCATTGTCGCCGCCCATGCCGGTCAGCACCTTGCCCCATTCGGGCATCACGCCTTCACGGCCATCCAGCACGGTCTGCAGGACGCGGTCGGGCGTGCCGCCCCAGTGCCAGATGTCGTCGGTCAGGTTCGGGTAGCCGATCGCACCCTTCGCGGCGGAGCCGTGGCAGGTGGCGCAGGTGTTGTTGAAGATCGAGCGGCCCAGCGTCACGGCCTTCGGATCGCGTGCGATCACGTCGATCGACTTGCCAGCGTACGGCGCGAAGGTCTGCTCGAGCTTGGCGTCGTCGCGTGCCTTGTCGGCGGCGTGCTCGCCGGCGGAGGTCCACTTGCCCACGCCCGCGACAGCGCCCAGGCCCGGGTAATAGACCAGGTAACCGATCGCGAAGACGATGGTGATGTAGAAGAGGTTGATCCACCACTTCGGCATCGGCTTGTTGTACTCGGTGAGGTCGCCGTCCCAGATGTGGCTGGTGTCGGTCGGAGCCGGATCGCCCGGACGACGTTTACCTGTCCACCACAGCAGCCAGACGCAACCCAAGATGTTGATCGCGACTATCACGATCACGTACCACGACCAGCCCGGGCTCATCGCTTCGTCTCCTTCTGATCACCCTCGAGCGGCAGGCGTGCTGCCGCGTCGAATTCTTTCTTTCGCTTCGGGCTCCAGGCCCAGATCCAGCCGGCCAGGAACAGCACCAGCAGCGTTGCGGTCACGATTCCGGAGACCATGTCAGCCTCCCCTCGGCGCGTGGCGGCCGAGTCCCTGCAGGTAGGCGACGACGGCGTCGAGTTCGGTCTTGCCGTCGACCGCGGCCTGCGCGCCGGCGATGTCCTTGTCGGTGTACGGGTCGCCGATGCTCTTCAGTGCGCGCATGCGGTGTTCGACCTGCGCGCCGTCGACCTTGTTCTCCGACAGCCACGGGAAGCCGGGCATGTTCGACTCGGGCACCACGTCGCGTGGGTTGTGCAGATGCACGCGATGCCAGTCGTCGGAGTAGCGGCCGCCGACGCGGGCGAGGTCCGGACCGGTGCGCTTGCTGCCCCACTGGAACGGGCGGTCGTAAACCGATTCGCCGGCCAGCGAGTAGTGGCCGTAACGCTCGGTCTCGAAGCGCAGCGTGCGCACCATCTGCGAGTGGCAGTTGTAGCAGCCTTCGCGGACGTAGACGTCGCGGCCCGCCAGTTCCAGCGCGGGGTAGGGCTTCACGCCGGGCAGCGGCTCGATGGCCTCGGCCTGGTGCATCAGCGGGACGATTTCCGCGAGGCCGCCGAAGGAGACGGCCACCGCGATCAGCACGGCCATGAGGCCGACGTTGGTTTCGATCTTTTCGTGTGAATGGCTCATGTCGTCGACCTCAGGCGTGTGCGCTGGCGGCATCCGGCGGCATCACCGGAGTCGGGGCGAGGTCGCGTACCTGTTGCCAGGTGCGGACGACGTTCCAGGCCATCACGAACATGCCCGCCAGCACGATCAGTCCACCGGCCAGGCGGCCCAGGTAGTACGGATACGTCGCGTTGAGGGCTTCGACGAAGCTGTATGTCAGCGTGCCGTCGGCGTTGGTGGCGCGCCACATCAGGCCCTGCATGACGCCGGCGATCCACATCGAGGCGATGTAGAACACCACGCCCACGGTGTGCAGCCAGAAGTGCAGGTCGATCGCCTTCACCGAGAACATCCGCTCCTGGCCGAGCAGTCGCGGCAGCAGTGAGTACACCGCGCCGATGGAGATCATCGCCACCCAGCCGAGTGCGCCGGCATGGACGTGGCCGACGGTCCAGTCGGTGTAGTGCGACAGCGAGTTGACCGTCTTGATCGACATCATCGGCCCCTCGAAGGTGGCGATCATGTAGAAGGAAACGGCGACGATCAGGAACTTCAGGATCGGGTCGGTGCGCAGTTTGTCCCACGCGCCGGAGAGGGTCAGGATGCCGTTGATCGCGCCGCCCCAGCTCGGGGCCAGCAGCACCAGCGAGAACACCATGCCCAGCGACTGCGCCCAGTCGGGCAGCGCCGTGTACTGCAGGTGGTGCGGACCGGCCCACATGTACACCGCGATCAGCGCCCAGAAGTGCACGATCGACAGCCGGTACGAGTACACCGGGCGTCCGGCCTGCTTGGGCACGAAGTAATACATCATTCCCAGGAAGCCGGCGGTCAGGAAGAAGCCGACCGCGTTGTGCCCGTACCACCACTGCGCCATCGCATCGACCGCGCCGGTGTACAACGAGTAGGACTTGAACGGTCCGACCGGGATCGAGAGGTTGTTGACGATGTGCAGCAGCGCGATGGTGATGATGAACGAGCCGTAGAACCAGTTGGCGACGTAGATGTGCTTCACGCGCCGTTTCACGATCGTCCCGAAGAACACCACCGCGTAGGACACCCAGACCGCCGTGATCAGCAGGTCGATCGGCCATTCGAGCTCGGCGTATTCCTTGCCCTGGGTCAGGCCCAGCGGCAGGGTGATGGCCGCGGCGACGATCACCGCCTGCCAACCCCAGAACGTGAAGGCCGCCAGCTTGTTGAAGGCCAGGCGCACGTGGCAGGTGCGCTGGACCACGTGGTAGCTGGTGGCGAACAGGGCGCAGCCACCGAACGCGAAGATCACCGCGTTGGTGTGCAGCGGCCGCAGACGGCCGTAACTGAGCCAAGGGATGTCGAAGTTAAGCGCCGGCCAGTACAGCTGGGCGGCGATGAACACGCCGACCGCCATGCCGACGATGCCCCAAACCACCGTCATCGCGGTGAACTGGCGCACGATCTTGTCGTTATAGGTTTCTGGAGTTGTTTGCATTTTTGGGCACCCCCTGCGCCAGCGGCCGGGTCGGGCGGGATACTAGGAACGCGTCGAAGCAGGGCGCTTGATCTAGATCAAGTCCCTGCCTATGGCGGAAAAACGCTCGCGGCGGCCATCGCCGGCCGCGCCGGTCAGGTCCCCACCGCGTGGGGTTGGATGACGCCGCTGGCGATGCCCGCACCGACCAGGGCGATCAGCAGGATCGACAGTCCGATGCGGCGGGTCAGGGCATTGACCGCGCGCTTGCTCTCGCCGCGGTCGGTGAGCATGTAGAACAGCGCGGCGCCGAGGTTGTAGACGATCAGGGTCAGGAAACCCACGACCAGCAGGGTCTTCATGGCAGGGTCCGTTCGGGGGAGGGGGTCGGACGCGACAGCCAGCGCATGCGCACCAGCAGCGCAATGGCCATAACGCCCAGATACAGGCCGTACCCCACCGACGTGGCGAGGATCTGCTTCCACATCGGCCCGTAACCGGTGTCCGCGTGGGCCATTCCCCAGTAGACGCCGCCCGCCGCGGCCACCAGGGAAAGCGCCAGGGCGGCCGCGTCGAACAGCAACCGCACCGGCCCGCGCGGTTGCTTCGGGTACTTCCAGAACAGCACGGACAGCACCGCGAACCACGGTGCGAACAGGATCAGGGCGAGGTTGAGCTGGACGCCGGGGGACACGGGACGCTCGATGCGGCTGGGAACCGGCGCAGTCTAGGGCGACCATATCAGTTCAAGTAGAATCAGAAATCGGACAGAAAAACCGTATCAGTTGCTCATGAAGCGCTACGAAGCCCTGGCCGAGGAGCTGGCCCGCTCGATCCAGGCCGGGGTATTCCGGCCCGGCGAGCGGTTGCCCTCGGTGCGCCAGACCTGCGCCGCCCGCCGGCTCAGTCCCTCGACCGTGTTCCAGGCCTATTACTTGTTGGAAGCGCGCGGGGTGATCGAGTCGCGCGCGCGGTCCGGCTACTACGTCGCCCGCCAGTCGCCGCGCCTGCCGCCGGAGCCGGAAGCCTCCTCCTGGCCGGATGGCGACTCGCGCGAGGTCGACGTCAGCGAGCTGGTGTTCCAGGTCCTGCAGTCGGCGATGCAGCGCGACCGGGTGCCGTTCGGTTCGGCTTTCCCCAGTCCATTGCTGTTCCCGATGGCCAAGCTCGGGCGCGCGCTCGCATCCGCCGCGCCGGAACTGGACCCGTGGAGCACGGTCGACGATCTGACTCCCGGTTTGGGCGAACTGCGCCGGCAGATCAGCCAGCGCTACCTGATCGACGGCATCGACGTGCCGGCCGAGGAAATCGTAATCACCAACGGTGCGCTGGAGGCGCTGACCCTGTCGATTGGCGCGGCGACGCGTCCGGGCGACGCGGTGCTGGTGGAATCGCCGTGCTTCTACGCGGTACTGCAATCGCTGGAACGCAACGGCCTGCGCGCGATCGAAGTGCCGACCCATCCGCGCGACGGCGTCGATCCGGAGGCGCTGGAGCGCGCGATCGTCCGTCATGCGCCGCGCGCGTGCTGGCTGATGCCGACCTTCCACAATCCGCTCGGCGCGACCATGCCCGACACCGCCAAGCAGGCCGTGGTGGAACTGCTCGCGGAGCACGGGATCCCGCTGATCGAGGACGATGTCTACGCCGAGCTGCACTTCGGTCCCAAGCGTCCGCCGCCAGCCAAGGCGTTCGACCGCAACGGGCTGGTGATGCACTGCTCGTCGTTCTCCAAGTGCCTGGCGCCGGGCTACCGCATCGGCTGGGTCGCGGCGGGACGATTCCGCGACACCATCGCGCGCAACAAACTCACCACCACGCTCAACACCAACGTGCCGGCGCAACACGCGATCAGCCGTTACCTGCAGCGCGGCGGCTACGACCGCCACCTGCGACGCCTGCGCGCGGCGCTGGCGGAACAGCAGGCGCAGTACATCGCGGCGGTGGCGCGCGATTTCCCGCCCGGCACGCGGGTGACGCGCGCCGGCGGCGGCTACTTCGCCTGGATCGAACTTCCCGAGGGCATCGATTCGCTCGAAGTGCAGCGTCGCGCGGCACGCCACGGCATCAGCATCGCGCCGGGACCGATCTTCTCCGCGAGCCGTGGCTTCGCGCGCTGCCTGCGCCTCAATTACGGCCATCCTTTCGATGCGCGCGCCGAACAGGCGCTGCGCACGCTTGGCGCGCTGGCGGCCGAGGCTCAGACAGTGCGCGAGTAGCGTGCCGGCGCCGACACGCGCGGCAGGTAGGCGTCGAAGCACATCGCGATGACGCGCAGCAGCAGGCGGCCTTCCGGCGTGGCGACGATGCGTTCGGGTTCGATCCACACCAGCCCGTCGTCCTGCAACGGTTCCAGGCGGCGCAGGCTGTCGGCGAAGTACTGCGAGAAATCGATGCCGTGCGCACGCTCGATCGCGTCGATCGGCACTTCGCCCTGGCACATCAGGCGCTGGATCACGTCCGAGCGCAGCTGGTCGTCGGCGCTCAGTCGCATGCCGCGCCACACCGGCAGGCGCGGCGCGTCGATGGCCTGTTCCCACGCGGTGAGGTCGCGCACGTTCTGGCTGTAGCTGTCGCCGATCCGGCTGATCGCGCTGACGCCCAGGCCGATCAGGTCGCAGTCGGCATGCGTGGTGTAGCCCATGAAGTTGCGGTGCAGCCCGCCGCGCGATTGCGCCATCGCGAGTTCGTCGTCGGGCAGCGCGAAATGATCCATGCCGATGTGCACGTAGCCGGCGGCGGTCAGGCGCTGGATCGCCAGTTGCAGCAGCTCGAGTTTCATTTCCGGCGAGGGCAGGTCCTCCGCGCGGATCTGCCGTTGCGGGCGGAACAGCTCGGGCAGGTGCGCGTAACTGTAGACCGCGAGGCGTTGCGGGCGGGCGCCGATGACGGTGTCCAGCGTGTGCGCGAAACCTTCCAGCGTCTGCTGGGGCAGGCCGTAGATGAGATCGACGTTGACCGAGCGCATGCCGTGGCGATGGCATGCATCGAGGACCGCCAGCGTCGCGCCGACGTCCTGCTCGCGGTTGACCGCCTGCTGCACGGCGAGGTCGAAATCCTGCACACCCAGGCTGGCGCGGTTGAAGCCTGCCGCGACCAGTTCGGCGATGTCGTCGGGGGTGAGTTCGCGTGGATCCAGTTCGATGGAGATGTCGCGGTTGGCGGCATCGCTGAAGCGGAAGTGGTCGCGCAGGTCGCGCAGCGTGTCTGCCAGCTGCGCGGGGGTGAGGAAGTTCGGCGTGCCGCCACCGAAATGCAGCTGCACGACTTCGCGGTCCGGATCGAACAGGCCAGACATCATGCCGATCTCGCGACCCAGCCGGTTGCGGTAGGGGCCGCTGCGGCTGCGATCGCGCGTGATCACCCGGTTGCAGCCGCAGTAGAAGCACGGATTGGCGCAGAACGGCACGTGCACGTACAGCGACAGGCGCGGCGGGATCGGATCGCCGTTGCTCTGGTGCGCCGCTTCCATCAGCTGCGGGACGCCGAAGGACTCGCTGAACTGGGGCGCGGTCGGGTACGAGGTGTAACGCGGCCCCGGTCGGTCGTAGCGACGCAGCAGTTCGGTCGGGAAGGGCGGCAGGATCGGCATCCGGGCAGGCTAGCCGGCGCGCGCGAGGCCGCTTTGACCTCGATCAAGCGCGACGGGGGTATCGCGCATTCATCCGCCACGCGGGCCTAGAATCCGGCGAATGGCCCGGACAGCGCCCGCGATGGTCGTCCTGCTGGCCTCGGTGGCACTGCTCGCCCCCGGGCAGGCGGACGCGCGCAAGGTCTATCGATGCGTGCGCGACGGCACGGTCAGCCTGTCCACAGCGCCGGAGCCCGGATCGCGCTGCCGGGCGAAGGAAATCGACGACAACGCCGCGCGCGTGCCCAACCTGTTCGGTACCGGCGAAGCCGTCAGCGGCGTGCTGTACGAGCGCGTGCAGGACGGCAAGGTGGTGTACGGCACGCGCAAGCTGCCCGGTTCGGTGAAGGTGCTGTCCTTCACCGTGCCCGCGCCGCCGGGCGAACCCGCGCACGCAGGCCTGGGCAACGTAGGACCGCCGCGCCTGGACGCATTCCCGAAACAGTTCCGCGCCGCCGCCAAAGCGACCGGCGTCGATGAAGCCTGGCTGCGCGCGATCGCGCACGCCGAGAGCGGGTTCGATGCGAACGCCGTGTCGCCCAAGGGCGCGCAGGGCGTGATGCAGCTGATGCCGCAGACCAGTCGCGAGTACGGCGTGGTCGATCCGTTCTCCGACCGCGAATCGATCATGGCCGGTGCGCGTCACCTGCGTTCGCTCCTGCGGCGCTACGGCAACGACCTCACGCTCACGGCCGCCGCGTACAACGCCGGTATCGGCGCGGTCGCACGATACGGGGGCGTGCCGCCGTACCAGGAAACGCAGGAGTACGTGGCGAAGGTGCGCACGCTCTACGGACGTTACCGCGATGCGCTCGGCATGACGCCGTTGCCGCCAGTGGCGAAGACCGCCGCGTCGCCGTGACGCGTCAGGCCATCGCCTTGGTCGATTCGTAAGGCAGCGGCGTCGCGCCCGCGGCGACGAGCGACGGTTCGATGCCGTCGAGGAACGGCTTGTCGCCGTCGAGCACCACCAGGATGCGACCCGCCTGGATCTCGTCGTCGAACTTGCGCCGGATCGGATCGGGCAATGCCGAGCCAATCAGCGCCGACGCCCAGCAGCCCACCAGTGCGCCCGCGACTGCCGCTGCAGCGGCGCCCGCCAGGGTCAGTCCGATCGGTGTGATCACCACCGCCGCCAAGCCCGCCAGCAATCCCGCGGCGCCGCCATAACCGGCGCCACGCAATGCTGCCGGCAGCAGGTCGGTGTCGGCTTCCTTGCGATCGTTCGGGATTTCCTCCAGCTCGATGTCCGAGCGCGCGACGAGCAGGATGTCGTCGTCGTTCACGCCCGCGCCGCGCGCGGCGTTCATCACCGACTGCGCGGCATCGAGGTTGGGAGTGCTGAATACATGGCGGATCTTCATCGTTCCTCCTGCCATCGCCGGAGCATTCCGCGGCGCCGGAATACCGACATACACGCGCGACAGCTTTGCCCCGCGACAGTGACCGCGACGTGATGAAACGCGCCTTCGCACGACGGTGCTAAGGTGCGCGCAACACGAGCGAGGAGTGTGTGCGATGCGCATTGCGAACCGGTCCATCCTGCCTGTCGTCGCGCTGCTGGGAATACTGGTGCTGGCGTCCTGCCAGAAGGCCGCGCCGCCCGCCGAACCCGCAGCGGAAACGCCCGCGACGGTGACGGCGGATACCTCCGGACAACCGGCGCGTTCCACCGATGTGCCGGCGCCCGAAGAGCCGATGCCGACGGCGGAGAAGCCGGTCGTCGAACCGTCCGCGTTCGTCGATCGCGTGTGGCAGGTCAGCGCGTCGTCCTCGGCCGAACCCGGCACGACGTACACCTTCCTCTCCGGCGGCACGCTGGTGATCGATTCGCCCAACGGCACGCCGATGCACGGCAAGTGGTCGTTGGAGAACGGCGCGCTGACGATGGTGGAGGAAGGCGTCTCGTATCCCACCGACATCCTCGCGCTGGATGCGGGGCAGTTCCGCCTGCTCAGCCACAATCCGGGCACGCCGGTGGAGATATCGCTGGTGCCGGCCGCGGACCAGACGCTGCCGAAAGCCAAGCCGTAGCCGCCATGCTTCCCGCGATCGACGTGCAGTGCCCCTACTGCGGCGAGACCATCACGTTGCTGGTGGACGATTCCGCGGGGACGCAGCGCTACATCGAGGATTGCCACGTCTGCTGCCGGCCGATCAATGTGTCCGTGCACGTGGAAGACGACGGCGGCGTGGAAGTCCATGTCGCCGCCGAAGACGAGGCGTGAGGAAAATGCATCGACGCGACGCGCGTTGACCGCGATGGGGTGAAGGTTGTGTTCCGTTCAGTCGCGATCACCGCGCGAGGCGGTTGCGAAGTCTGCACTGCGTCACGTTGCGGCGCGCCACGCATCACTGAAAGCGGTTTCGTCTAGACGCAATCGCCCGCGTGCTGGTTAAGAGAACGTTGGATTAACTCCCGCGACCGCTGGGGCGTTCATGCGTCGCGCGGCAAGGTGGCTTCGTGCGGCACGCCACCGGCCTATCCGCGCAGAACTCTTTCCACTCCAGGAGACACCGCATGAGCATCCAGTCCCGCAAGCCGCTGATCATCGTGGGCCTCGTGGCCGCCCTGTCCGCGCCGCTCGCCTTCGCGCAGACCGCGAGCCCGACCGCCACGCAGGATCCGGCGGCTGCATCGCCGGCCACCGCCGACACCGCGGCCCCGCAGAAGAAGAGCTGGGCCGACGTCGACGTCGACAAGAACGGCAGCCTGAGCAAGAACGAAGCCTCGACGGTGCCGGCGCTGAGCAAGGTGTTCGAGCAGGCCGATGCGGACGCCGACGGCGCGCTGACCGCCGACGAATACAAGTCCTATGTCGCCAAGGCGCAGGGCGGCTCGGGAAACAGCGGCGGCAAGCGCTGATAGCAGCACGACGGCATCACCACGGAACGAATGCGCTTCGGGGCGGCCTTTGAGCCGCCCCTTTCTTTTCAGGGTGTGAGCCCTCTCCCCTTGCGGGAGAGGGACAGGCTCGCGAAGCGAGCCAGGGGGAGGGGTATGGCACGTGCTACGCGCGCCCCCTCTTCCGGCGCTTCGCGCCACCTTCTCCCACAAGGGGAGAAGGAAAAGCACGCCAGGCCAACCGCGCCCTTAAACTATGCGCATGAGCGAAATCACCCTGGTCGGCTTCGATGCCGACGACACCCTCTGGCGCAGCCAGGACTACTTCGACGAAGCCCAGCTCGAATTCGAACGCATCGTCGGCGCCTACGCGGACCTGCGCGACGCGCGCGTGCACGAGCGCCTGTACGAGGTCGAGAAGCGCAACATCGCGCTGTTCGGCTACGGCGTGAAGGGCATGGTGCTGTCGATGATCGAGGCGGCGGTGGACATCACCGCGCAGAAGATCGAAGCCCGCGACGTGCATCGCATCGTCCAGCTCGGCAAGGACCTGTTGCGGCACCCGGTCGAACTGCTGCCGGGCGTACGCGAAGCGGTGGAGGCCGTCGCCGCGGACTTCGACGTCGTGCTGATCACCAAGGGCGACCTGTTCCACCAGGAGGCCAAGGTGCGCCAATGCGGGTTCGCCGACCTGTTCCGCCGCATCGAGATCGTCAGCGAGAAGGACGTGTCGACCTATGCGCGCCTGCTCGAGGAGTTCGACCTGCCGGCCGAACGCTTCGCGATGGTGGGCAATTCGCTGCGCTCGGACATCGCGCCCGTGCTGGAACTGGGCGGGTGGGGCATCCACGTTCCGTACCACACCACCTGGGCCCACGAGAACGAGGCCGAAGTCGCCGAATCCGCCCCGCGCCTGCGCCGCATCGGCAGCGCGCACGAGCTGCCGGCGGCGTTGCGCGAGCTGGCCGGCCGCCCAGGCTGAACGCGATCCCCAACGGCGGATAAGCGGCACCGGGACGATCCCGCTGGATTAAAAAATGATTCACGCGGCCGGTCGCATCGTGCTTCCACGGCCCGCGGGGTGCGGGCCATCAGGGAGCAACGAAATGGCCACCGTAATGACCCGATGGTTCGCACCGATGATGCTGGCCGCCGGTCTCGGCGTGGCCGCAATGGCGCCCGCGCCCGCGCGCGCCGACGATCTGGTGCGCGTCATCGTCGACATCGCCGACGTGATCTACCACTCCGGCTATCCGTACTACCGCTACGACCACGGCTATCGCGACCGCCTGGTCGTGGTCCACGACTATCGCGGCCGTCCCACCTACTATCGCCACGTCCATCGCGCGGGCCCGCCGTACGGCAACGCCTACGGTCATTGGAACAAGCCCGGCCGCGGCAAGTGCAACCACCACGGCAAGTGCGTCACCCAGTACTACGACGCCCGCTACGATCATCGCTACGACGATCGCCGCTACTACCGCGACCGCTACGTGCGGTACGACGGCTATGATCGCCGCCACGACGATCGTCGCCATGACGACCGCCGCTACGATGACCGGCGCGGCCGCGACTGGCGCGACGACGATTGATGCGGGCATGACGTGAACACGGGAGACGGACTCATGCGGACCTGGCAGGCGAGGATCGGCGCGTTGGTGGTCGCCGCGGCCGCGACACTGGGCATCGGCGGCACGGCTTCGGCGCAGGACTACACCTTCGGATGGAACCCACGCAGCGGCGACGTCTGGGTCGACACCTGGCTGTCCGACGTCAACCGCTACGGTGGGCGCTATCGCGATCCCTTCGTCGACGAGATGGTGCGCTACTACGGCGCGCCGCGGGATCTGGTCAGCGACCTGCTGGTCGACAGGCAGTGGGCGCCGGGCGATGTGTATTTCGCGTGCGCCCTCGCCTCGATCATCGGTCGTCCGTGTCGCTACGTCGTCGATGTCTGGGAACGCGACCATGCGCAGGGCTGGGGCGCGGTGGCGAAGAACCTCGGCATCAAGCCGGGTTCGCCGGAATTCCATCGCTTGAAGAAGGGCTTCGTGCCCAGCTACGACCGCTGGGGGCGCGACATCACCCTCGATGCGGAACTGCAGCGCGATTTCCCCGGTCGCGGCAAGGGTCCGCAGGGAAACAGCAACGCGGGCGCGAAGAAGGCCACGCCCCAGGGCCAGCAGGCCAAGGCCAAGTCCAACGGTCAGTCCGCGAAGCCGAAGGGCGTCCAGCCCAACCAGGGCAAGGGCAACCAGGGCAACAAGGGCGGCAAGAAGGACTGAGGCATCGATGCGGTGCACGAACGGCGGCTTCGGCCGCCGTCTTCGTTGGGCCGTATGTCACCGCTTATCATCGCGGGCATGACCCAGGCTTCCGTCCGCATCGTCGAGTACGCACCCCGCTGGCGCGAGGATTTCGAGCGCCTCAACCTCGAATGGCTCGAACGCTGGTTCACCGTCGAGCCGATCGATCGCGAAGTGCTCGGCGATCCGGAGCGCCACATCATCGCCAGTGGCGGCCACGTGCTGTTCGCGATCGACGATCACGACCACGCCATCGGCACCGTCGCGCTGAAGCTCGAATCGGATGGCGTGTTCGAGCTCACCAAGATGGTCGTCGCGCCGGAAGCGCGCGGCCTCGGCGTGGGTCGCAAGCTCATGGACGGCGCGATCGACGTATTCCGCGCGCGTGGCGGCACCGAACTGTTCCTCGAATCCAGCACCAAGCTCGGCCCGGCGCTGGCCTTGTACGAAAGCGTCGGCTTCCGCCACCATCCGGCACCGCGTCCGGGCTCGCATTACGCGCGTGCCGACGTCTACATGGTCTGGGAGCCGTCGGCCTGAATCGACCGTGCGATCACGCCGCGCTGGCGGTCACCGTGAAGTCGATGATGACCACGCCGGTCTCGCGCTGCTGGTATTCCACGCGCACGCTTTCGCCGTAACGCTGCTCGATCTGGCGCAGCAACGGGATCGGGTCGTGGTCGTTGAAGAACCGCATGGTCTCGCCGGACGTCATCGCGTCAAGCGCGCCGAAGATCGAGGCATGGCGGAAGCGCTTGCTGATACCGCGGGCATCGAAGGGGTAGAGGCTCATCGTGGATTCCTCGGGTGGAGTGCGCGCATTCGCGCATGCCGGCCGAGGGCACGCCCTGACCCAGATCAATCGAGGGGCGGGCGTGCCGGTCGGTCCGGGTGTCAGTAGGTGTACTGGAGTTGCAGCCAGGCCTTGTCGGTGTCCACGGTGCGGGCGTCGTCGGCGTGGTAACTGGCGAGCTTCACCAGTCCCGTGAACTTCTTCGACCACGGCAGCGGCCTCTGGTAGGACAGGTCGACTTCGCGTCCAAGGCTCGGGCCGCGATCGCCGTCGAAGTCGTGGACCCAGGCTTGGACAGTGCCGCCGAACAGCGCGGACGACAGGCCGGCGTAGCGATCGCGGATGCCGTCGGCCGGGGTGGTCAGGAACAGATCCGCCCAGCCCTGGAATGCATGCTTGGTCGCCAGCGGTGTCTGGAACGCGCGATTGCCGGTGCCGCTGCCTGCGCCGAGTCGTTCCTCGCCAGCCTTGAACTGCACCGGCCCAGCCTTCCAGCCCAGTTCGAGCAGCGCGTAGCGGCTGTCGAGATCCCACGGATTACCTGCGTGGTCGGTCTGCCGCGCGTACTCGGCCGCGTAGCTGAAGGCGCGCACGGCGCCCTGCGCACGCAGGCCGGTGGTAACGGTGGAGAGCGTGCCCAGCGGTGCGGTCGGAGTCACCGCCGCGTTGTCGAAGTCGAGGCGGTACTGGTACGCGGTGAGCGACAGCGCCTTCGACGGCCGGTACTGGACGTTGAGCAGGTGACTGTCGCCTTCAAGCGTCGCCAGGTTGCTGCGATTGGCGCGTCCATCGGACGGGCCGAACACCGTGTTGACCTGATCGATCCACAGGTACGTCGCGGTCAGCGTGTCGAACGGTGAGAACTGCAACTGCACGCCGTCGAAGGTCTGCTCGTTCTGCCGCCACGCCGACCCGCCGACGAAGCGCTGGTTGTCGAAGTTCACCCGTTGCCGACCCGCGGTGGCGCCGCCGTGCTTGCCGGCCCACTTGAGCCACGCCTGGTTGAACGCCGTGCCATCCGGATCGGCGACGACGGCGTAGTTGGTGTTGCCGTTGCGCGTGCTGTTGAAATCCTCGGCACCGAGATGGCTGACGTTGTCGATCTCGACATGCGCGGACCAGCCGGCCAGAGGACGCGTCTCCAGGCCCAGTCGCGTGCGCAGCGTGTTGGCGTCGGCGTCGTGCAGCGCGTTGTCGGGATCGACGTGCTCGAAGCGGTAGCGCGCGTCGAAGACCGGCTTGATCCAGCCGTCGGAACCGGTATCGGCGAATGCGGGCGACGCCAGCGATGCAAGGATGGAAGCCGCGAGTGCAGCGCGGCACACGGAGGAAACGGTACGCATGGAGATGACCTGAGGTTGGAGAAAAGAGGTGGGGCGTTCGCGTGCAGGGCCGCGCCGGTCGGCGGCGGCTACCAGGTCACATGGAACAGACCCTTGGCGAGCAGCACGATCGCGACGACATGCACGAACACGCTCAGGTGCAGGCGACGCGAGCGCGCACCGGTGAGGCGTCGCGTCCGTCGCAATCGCATGGCATGGAGGAAGTGCAGGAACACGCTGGTCGCGAGAACGATCTTCAGCGTGAGCATCGTCGCGAACGGGCTGCCGAACGGATGCGCCAGCGCAGCGCGGTAGTGCCAGGCCAGCGCGATGCCGGCGCCGTAAAGCAGCAACAGGACCCAGGGCATCAGGCGGCGCGCACGCTCGCCGATACCGCGCTCGACCTGGGCGAAGGCGTCCCGCGGCACATGCCGTCGCACCGCATGCAGGACCAGCACCTCGAAGAAGACCGTGCCGACGAAGACGAAGGCACACAGGAGGTGGATCACGAGCACGACGTAGTAGGGCATGGCGATGGCCGGTCGGCGCATGGCGTCGGCGCGCCCGGGATGGCCCGCGTCGGCGTCGAATCCGGCGACGCGAAGCATCGCGTTCAGCAACCCGAACCCGACATGACGCAGATCAAGTGCGTGCGCGATCGACACGCAGCGTGAAGTCGCTGAAGCGGGCTGCAGGGCCTCCCGGGCCCATCGCGCGGGCGCGCCTCGCATTCCCTTTGACGAAGATCAAGGCGACTTCTGCGCCGGGCGCGGACCATCGTTCCCATGCCCATCTCGCCCATCCTTTTCGACCCGGATCTGCTCGGCCGATACGACCGGCCCGGGCCGCGCTACACCTCGTATCCGACCGCGCCGCAGTTCGCCGCCGGCTTCGGCGAGGCGCAACTGCGCGAAGCCGCGGCGGCGACCAACGGCGATCCGATCCCGCGCCCACTGTCGATGTACGTGCACGTGCCGTTCTGCATGAGCCCGTGCTTCTACTGCGGCTGCAACCGAATCATCACGCGCGACACCACGCGCGGCGAGGTGTACCTGAACCGTCTCTATCGCGAGATCGCGATGGCCTCGACGCTGTTCGATCGCGATCGCGAACTGGTGCAGCTGCACTTCGGCGGCGGTACGCCGAACTTCCTCTCCGCCGACCAGCTTGCCGAAGCGGTGGACGTGATCCATCGCCATTTCCCGCCGGCACGCGATGGCAAGCGCGAGTGCTCGATCGAGCTCGACCCGCGCTTCATCGACCGCGACTACGTGCGCGCGCTGGCGCAGGCCGGTTTCGACCGCGCCAGCCTGGGCGTGCAGGATTTCGACCCGACCGTGCAGCGTGCGGTGAACCGCGTGCAAAGCGTCGAGCAGACGCTGGACATCATCGATGCCTGCCGTACCTACGGCCTGCGCTCGGTCAATGTCGACCTGATCTACGGTCTGCCGCTGCAGACGCTGGAAGGTTTCGACCGCACGCTCGACATCACCCTCGATGCGCGTCCGGACCGGCTGGCGATCTACAGCTACGCGCACCTGCCGAACCTGTTCCGCGCGCAGCAGCAGATCCGCGCCGAGGACCTGCCCACGCCACAGGTCAAGCTGGGGCTGCTGCAGCGGGCGATCGAGCGCCTGGGCGAGGCCGGCTATGTCTACATCGGCATGGATCACTTCGCCTTGCCGGAGGACGACCTCGCCCGCGCGCAGGCGCGCGGCGACCTGCACCGCAACTTCATGGGCTACACGACCTGCGCCGACAGCGACCTGGTCGGCCTCGGCGTGAGCGCAATCAGCCATGTCGGCAATACTTTCAGCCAGAATCCGCGTGATCTGCCGAGCTGGGAACGCGCCATCGACGAAGGGCGCCTGCCGGTGTGGCGCGGCATGCAGATGGACTCGGACGACGTGATCCGGGCGGACGTGATCCAGCAGCTCATGTGCCACGGCGAGATCGACATCGCCATGACCGAGCGTCGGCATGTCATGGACTTCTGCGACTATTTCGCGCAGTCTTTGCAGCAATTGAAGGCGTTGCAGGAGGACGGACTGGTGGAACTGTCCGCGCGAACGATCCGTGCCACCTCGCGAGGGCGATTGCTCCTGCGCGTGCTTGCGGCGTGTTTCGATCGCTACCTCGCCCCGCAAGCGGGGACGACGCCGGTACAGTTCTCACGAACCGTCTGATGCGAACCGCGGCATGAGTTCCGGCGTTGTCTTTCCACGTACGAACCCTTCGATCATCGCCGACGACGGCGACTCGCTGACGTTCTGTTCCACCTGCGCGTTCTCGCAGGCCTGCCTGTCCGAGGGCATGGACAAGAGCGCGCTGATGGACCTGCACGTGCTGGTCGAGCACGTCGGCCCACTGCGCCCGGGCGAGCACGTGTTCCGCGAAGGCGATGAGTTCAGTGCCATCGCCGCGGTGCGTGCCGGTACCGTCAAGACCTACATGATCGATCCCAACGGCCACGAACAGGTGCTGGGTTTCCACCTGCCGGGCGAGGTGATCGGGCTCAACGCGATCCACGACGACCGCTATCCGTGCAACGCGGTGGCGCTCGACACGGTGATGCTGTGCCGCTTCTCGTTCCCGCGCATCGCGATGCTGGCCACGCGCCTGCCGAACCTGCAGCGCCACCTGTTCAAGCTGATGAGCCGCGACATCGGTGTCGCCTCGCTGTTCGCGGGCGATCATTCCGCCGACCAGCGCATGGCGGCGTTCCTGATCGGCCTGTCGCGACGACTCGCTGCGCGCGGTTTCTCGCCGCGCCGTTTCCAGCTCACGATGTCGCGCACCGACATCGCCAACTACCTGCGCCAGGCGCCGGAGACGGTCAGCCGCGTGCTGCGTCGCTTCGAGCGCGAGGGCCTGGTGTCGATCAAGCTGCGCGACGTCGAGATCCTCGACATGCAGCGCCTGGAATCGCTCGCGCTGGTCGTGCTGCGCCACTAAGGCGGCGCGATGCGCAACACCCCTGCGCTTGACCTGCGTCATGGGCAGGTGCCTGCCACGGCCGGAAGATGCCCGCGCTATCCATAGGAGCGCAGACATGAATTCCACCCGCAAGCTATGGGCAGGCTTGGCGGTCCTGCTCATCGCATCGTTCGCCGTCCTGCTCTGGGTCGGCAGCGAGATCCACCGCCAGTCGCCACCGATGCCCGAACAGGTCGTCGGTCCCACCGGCGAAGTCGTCTTCACGCGAAAGGACATCGAGACCGGACGCCAGGTATGGCAGTCGATCGGCGGCCAGCAGCTCGGTTCGATCTGGGGCCACGGCGGTTACGTCGCGCCGGACTGGAGCGCCGACTGGCTGCACCGCGAAGCCGTTGCCGTCATGGACGGTTGGGCGCGTGAGGCCGGCGCCAAGGACTACGCCAGCCTCGGTGCGGACCAGCAGGCCGCCTACCAGGCGCGCGTGCAGGCGCTGCTGCGTCCCAACACTTACGACGCCCAGACGCAGACGATCCGTATCGACGCCGATCGCGTCGCTGCGATCGGCGAAGTCGCGAAGCACTACGAGAGTCTGTTCGGCAACGATCCGGCGACCGCCGAGCTGCGCGAAGCGTACGCGATGCGCAACGACACGGTTCCCGATGCGGAACATCGCAAGAAGCTCACCGCGTTCTACTGGTGGACGTCCTGGGCCGCGGTGACGCAGCGGCCGGGTTCGGACATCACGTACACGGCCAACTGGCCCGCGGACTCCGTGGTCGGCAACAAGCCCACCACGGCCGCGTTCGTGTGGACGGTGTTCAGCGTGCTGTTCCTGATCGCCGGCATCGGCCTGCTCGGCTGGCACTACGCGGTCAACCACGGCGAGGAACTCGCGCCGGCGCTGCCGAAGACCGATCCGCTGGCGTCGATCAAGGTCACACCGTCGATGAAGGCCACCGCCAAGTATTTCTGGGTGGTGATCGCGCTGTTCCTCACCCAGATCCTGCTCGGCGCGATCACCGCGCACTACCAGGTCGAGGGTCAGGAGGCGTACGGATTCGCGCTGTCCGATGTGCTGCCGTATGCGCTCACGCGCACCTGGCACACGCAGCTGGCGGTGTTGTGGATCGCCACCGCGTGGCTGGGCATGGGCCTCTACATCGGCCCAGCGATCTCCGGCCATGAGCCGAAGTTCCAGCGGCTGGGCGTGAACCTGCTGTGGGTGTGCTTGCTGGTCATCGTGGTCGGTGCGTTCGCCGGACAGTGGTTCGCGGTGATGCAGAAGCTCGGCCTGGAGCACAACTTCTGGTTCGGTCACCAGGGCTGGGAATACGTCGACCTCGGTCGCTTCTGGCAGTGGTTCCTGTTCATCGGCCTGGGCCTGTGGCTGACGCTGGTCGGTCGCGCGCTGTGGCCGGCGATCCGCAACGGCGGCGAGTCGCGCTCGATCGTGGTGCTGCTGTTCCTGTCCACCGTTGCGATCGGCCTGTTCTACGCGGCCGGCCTGATGTGGGGCGAGCACACCTCGTTGTCGATGATCGAGTACTGGCGCTGGTGGGTCGTGCACCTGTGGGTGGAAGGCTTCTTCGAGGTCTTCGCCGTGGCGGTGATGTCGTTCCTGTTCACCCGTCTGGGCCTGCTGCAGGTGCGCACCGCGACGATCGCGGTGCTGTTCGCGACCATCGTGTTCATGGCTGGCGGCGTGCTCGGCACGTTGCACCACCTGTACTTCACCGGCACGCCGACCGCGGTCATCGCGCTGGGCGCCAGCTTCTCCGCGCTGGAAGTGGTGCCGCTGGCGTACGTCGGTTTCGAGGCCTACCACAGCTACAAGATGGGCAAGGCGACGCCGTGGATGCAGCGTTACCGCTGGCCGATCATGTTCTTCATCGCGGTGGCGTTCTGGAACCTGGTCGGTGCGGGCCTGTTCGGCTTCCTCATCAACCCGCCGCTGTCGCTGTACTACATGCAGGGCCTGAACCTGACTCCGACCCACGGCCACACCGCGCTGTTCGGCGTGTACGGCATGCTCGGCATCGGCCTGATGCTGTTCTGCCTGCGCGGCCTGAAGCCGGACGTGCAGTGGAACGAGAAGGTGCTGCGCACCAGCTTCTGGGCCTTCAACATCGGCCTGGCCGGCATGGCGCTGTTCACCCTGCTTCCGCTGGGCATCCTCCAGCTGAAGGCGGCGCTCGACCACGGTTACTGGTACGCGCGTTCGGCCGAGTTCATGCAGCAGCCGATCGTGGACCTGCTGGTGTGGATGCGCGTGCCGTCCGACACGATCTTCAGCGTCGGTGCGGTGGCGCTGGCCTGGTTCGTGTTCCGCCTGTGGGTGGCGCCCAAGCGTGTCGAGGCGACCGACGCACTGCCCAGCAAGGCCTGATCGTCCCTCCCCCATAGGGCCCTGCAACGCCCGGCCGGAAACGGCCGGGCGTTTTCTTTGGCGCGGGTGACATGTGTCAAGGCGCCTACACAGGGCCAGGACGACACTGCCCGCATGCTCCAGGCCACCGAACCCCCCGGCGCTTCCGCGCGCCACCTCATGCAGGCCCCGCACCGGCTGATGTTCTTCATCGGCGCGGGAAACGTGTTGCTGGCGATGCTGTGGTGGGCGGTGTGGCTGGTGTCCACGCGCTGGCCGGGACTGCTGTCCGCGCCCCAGGTGAGCGTGCCGGCCGGCTGGCTGCACGCCTTCATCATGCAGTACCTGGTGCTGCCGAGTTTCATCTTCGGATTCCTGCTCACCGTCTTCCCGCGCTGGATGGGCCTACCTTCGCTGGAACGCTGGCACTACGTGCCGATAGGCGCCGGCCTGATGGGCGGACAGCTTGCGCTCCTGCTCGGCGCCTGCGGACTGGAAGTCGGCGTCCTCATCGGCGTGCTGATGGCCGCGGCGGGCTGGACGACGGGTCTGTTCTTCCTCGGTCGCCTGCTGCTGCAGGAAGAAGGCACGACCTGGCACGCGCGTTCGTGCTTCCTTGCGCTGGTGCTGGGCTGGGCCGGGCTGCTCGCGTTCCTCGCATTCGTGCTGGGCGGATCGCCGGTGCTGGCGATGCTGAGCATCAAGCTCGGCACGGTCGGCCTGCTGCTGCCGGTGTACCTGACCGTCGCGCACCGCATGTTCCCGTTCTTCGCCGCCAACGTGGTGCCGGGCTATCGCGCGTGGCGACCGATGTGGTGGCTCGGTGCCGCGTGGGCGCTGCTGTTCGCGCACCTGCTGCTGGAGCTGTCGCACGCGTATGCATGGCTGTGGCTGGTCGACGTTCCCCTGCTTGCGCTGTCGCTGCTCGCGCTGTGGCACTGGTGGCCGCGCAAGCGCATGCCGGGGATCCTGGCGGTGCTGTTCATCGGCACGGCATGGCTGCCGATCACCTTCGCGCTGTATTCGCTGCAGAGTGCGATCTATGCGATGGACGGCGGCTTCCAGCTGGGTCGCGCGCCCGCGCATGCCTTGTTCATCGGATTCTTCGGCAGCCTGCTGATCGCGATGGTGACGCGTGTGACGCAGGGTCACTCCGGCCGTCCGCTGGCGATGTACCCGATCGCGTGGTTCGCGTTCGTCGCCGTGCAGATCGTAGCCGTGCTTCGTATCGCGGCCGAGATCGCACCCGACGCCTACGCATGGCATGCCGTCGCGGCGATCGGCTGGCTGGTTGCGTTCCTGCCGTGGGTGTCGCGCCTGGGCTGGATCTACCTGACCCCGCGCGCCGACGGAAAGCCCGGTTGAGACAACACACGGTTGATACAGCACGGTTGAGATAGTGATGCTCGAGTTCTACCCGCAGATCAAGCTTGTCCACATCCTCGCAATCGCCTGCAGCGGCAGCCTGTTCCTGCTGCGCGGCGGTGGCCTGCTGGTCGGCATGCGCTGGCCGATGGCCGCTCCGGTGCGCTACTTCAGCTACACCGTCGATACGGTCCTGCTGACCGCGGCGATGATGCTGCTGACGATCCTGCCGAAGGAGCTCTTCGCCAACGGCTGGCTCACGGTGAAGGTCGCGTTGGTGGTCGTGTACATCGTGCTCGGCGTGTTCGCATTGCGGCGCGGCCGCACGCCGCGGACGCGCGCCATCGCGTTCGCCGCCGCGCTGCTGGTGTTCGCGCAGATCTACTTCATCGCCCGTGCGCACAACCCGCTGGGCCTGTTCTACCTGTTGGGATGACCTATGAACTTCTGGAACGACTCGATCGAACCCGGCACGGCCGCCTTCGCGATGGTCGCCGAATCCTTCGACGCGGCGGGCCTGAGCACCACCGCCGCCGACGCGCACGACGAATACGACGCGGACCTCGAACAGGACGTGTGAGTCCGTCGTGCTGATGCCGCATACCAGCCTCGACCTGCGCGAGCTCGCGCCGCCGGAGCCGATGCAACGCATCCTCGACGCGCTCGCTGTGCTACCCGGCGATGCCTGCCTGGAGGCATTCACGCCGCTGTATCCCGCGCCGTTGCTGGCGATGCTGGACGCCGACGGGTATGCGGTAGCGGTCGCGCCCGCTGATCGTGGCTACCGCGTGCGCATCGTGCGCGCCGACCATGCGTCGATCCTCGACGGAGATGCGGACGTTTGAGCGGCCTTGCACTCACGCAGGCGCCGTCGCCCAGCGTGCCGATGCGATTCCTCGCGAGCGCCCCGGCGTGGGGCGTGGTCGCCGGCGCGTGGCTGGCATGGCATGGCGAGACCGCACTCGCGTCGCGCTGGTCGCCTCCGACGGTGGTGCTGGTGCATCTCGTCGCACTTGGCGTGCTGGGCAACGCCATGCTGGGCGCGCTTACGCAGTTCCTGCCGGTCGCGGTGATGAGCCCGTTCGATCATCGCCGCCTGTTCCCGTTGCTGCATGCCGCGTTCAACGTCGGGTTGATGCTGTTCGCGTACGGGATGTCGGGCCTGAACATGGTCGCGCTGCATCTCGCCGGATGCCTGGTGGCAGGGTCGCTGCTGGTGTTCGCGATCCTCGCCGCACGCGCGCTGGCGAAGGGCGCCGGTACGCGATGGCTGCGTGCTGCGATCGGCATCGCGCTGGCCGGGCTGGTCGCCACGGCCGTACTCGGTGTGGCCGCGGTGCTCACCCTCGGCGGTGAACTTCGCATCGCGCTCGATCGCGTGGTCGACACGCACGCCGCGTTCGGTACCGTTGGCTGGACGCTCGCGCTGATCGTCGCCGTCGGCTCGGTGACGATGCCGATGCTGCAGGGCGCGCGTGCGCTGCCGCCGCGCGGCGTGGCGGCATGGCTGACGAGCGTCCTCGTCGGGCTGGTGGCCGGCGGAATCGCACGCATGCAGGGCGACGACGCATGGCTGGCGATGGTCGTGGCGGCAGCGGTGTGGGTGTTCGCGCTCGCGTCGCTGTGGACGCAGCTGCGCGCGCGCCATCGACGCAATCACGCGCTGATCGCGGGGTGGGCGACCGGCGCCAGCGTGCTCGCTGTCGCGGCGGCGCTGTTGTTGTGGTGGCCGCAGGACGACCCCCTGCGCGCCGTGCGCATCGGCGTGCTCGCGCTCGGCATCGGGCTGCCGATGCTGGTGGCCGCAATGCTGCTGGAGATCGCCGCGTTCCTGGCATGGATCCAGCTGCGCCGCGACGTGCCGCGCGGCCGCCAGGTCCCCGGCGTGGGCCGGTTGATGCCAGAACGCGCGAAGCGGCGCGTGTTCGGCGCGCACGTGGTCGCATCGGCGGTGCTCGCGACCGCCGTATGGACGCAGGAAGGACAGGCGGTCGCTGGTGTGGCGCTGGCCCTCGCGCACGCCGCGACGCTCATCACGCTGTGCCATTGCCATCGCCGGATGCGGCGCCATGCCGCCGAGCTGGCCCCGGATTGACGCAGGTCAATGGCAGCGCGGCGGCGCGCACCTAGCATCTGGCGCCCGACCATCGACGATGGGAAACCGCATGCAACCGCAGAACACCCGACCCCGCCTGGCCCGTCGCGTCCTGTCCGGCGCGCGTTTCGGCATCGATCGCGTCGACGACGCGATGATCGTGCTGCTCGCGGCGCGACGCCGCCTCGTGTCCGCCGCAGGACCGGCGAAGAACGCGATGGACGCCCCTGTCCACGACCACGATCGCGAAGCGCAGGTCCATGAGCGTGCCGAACGCATGGCGACGCGCCTGCGCATCCCGGTGGCATCCGCGCACCGTCTCGTCGACACGCTGATCGGCGATGCCTGCCAGCAGCAGGCGTCGCGTGCGCGTGCGGAACCGGCATCGACGTGGACGCAGGGCGAGGGCGATGCGAGTCGCACCACGCGCCTGTTGCGCCTGCTCCCGCCGCCGCGCCGATGGCGTGCGCCGCTCGCGCTGGTTCCGTCGGCGCTGCTCGACGGCGCGGCCGAACGCGTCCTGTCGAAGGCGCTGCTCGCGAGCATGCAGGGCGACTGGCTGCAGACCGTCGAGCACCGCCGCATCGGCATCGAGGTGACCGACCTGGGCTTGTCGTGGGTGCTGGAAGTCGACACAGGTCGCGTGCGCCGCAGTCGTGGCGCGGCCGAGGCCGTCGTGCGCGGCACCGCCACCGACCTGATGCTGCTGGCGAGCCGGCTCGAGGACGCGGACACGCTGTTCTTCCAGCGCCGGCTGATGCTCACCGGCGACGTCGAGCTCGGCCTCACGGTACGCAACCTGCTCGATCGCCTGCCGTGGGAATCGCTGCCGCTGGGGCTGCGCATCGTCCTGCATCGCACCGCACGCGGCATGCGCGCGGCGCGCGCCGTCCACGCCACCGCACACGCCTGAGGAATCCGGATGCCGTCCACATCGTTCGCGCCGCGCTGGAGCGAGGACCTGGAAGACCGCTACGCCGAGCTCGGCGCGCGTCTCGAGCCGCTGCTGCCGTGCCTGGAATGGCCGCTGCACCTGCCGTGGATCGATGCGATCGAGCGGCTCAAGCGCGAACGCGGCGCGGTGATCATGGCGCACAGCTACCAGTCGCCGGAGATCTTCCACGGCGTGGCCGACGTCACTGGCGATTCGCTCGCGCTCGCGCAGGCCGCCGCCGATTGCGACGCTGGCCTGATCGTGTTGTGCGGCGTCCACTTCATGGCCGAGACGGCGAAGATCCTCGCGCCCGATCGCACGGTGCTGATTCCCGATCTGGAGGCCGGCTGCTCGCTGGCGTCCTCCATCACGGCCGCGGACGTGCGTGCGCTGCGCGCGCAGCATCCTGGCGCACCGGTGGTGAGCTACGTCAACACGTCGGCCGCGGTGAAGGCCGAGTCCGACGCCTGCTGCACCAGCGCCAACGCGGTGCAGGTGGTGCAGGCGATGGGCGCGGACAAGGTGATCTTCCTGCCGGACCGTTTCCTCGGCGCCCACGTCGCCGCGCAGACGGACGTCGAGCTGGTGCTCTGGGATGGCCGCTGCGAAGTGCACGAACAGTTCACCGTGCCGCAGGCGCGGCACGCGCGCGAGCGCTTCGACGCGATGCTCGTCGCGCACCCGGAGTGTCCACCCGAAGTGCAGGCCGAAGCCGACTTCGTCGGGTCCACCACGGCGATGGGTCGCTGGCTCGCGCGGGAGCGGCCGCAGCGCGTCGCGCTGATCACCGAATGTTCGATGGCCGACAACCTGCGCGCCGAGTTCCCCGACATCGAGTTCATCAAGCCATGCAACCTGTGCCCGCACATGAAGCGGATCACGCTGCCGAACATCCACGACTGCCTGCTGCACCTGAAGCACGAAGTGACGGTACCGACGGAGGTGGCGCGACGCGCGCGCCTGGCGCTGGAACGCATGCTGCAGGTCGGGCGGCGCGATCCCGTTTAAGACGCACCGCGCCGATCGTGGTGGTCGGCGCCGGGATCGCGGGACTCAGCACCGCACTGTCGGCCGCGCCGCGCGAAGTGGTGCTGCTGGACGCCGGCGGACTCAACGCCAGCCGCTTGGCACAGGGCGGCATCGCCGCCGCACTCGGACATGAGGACAACGTGCGCGCGCACGTCGCCGATACGCTCACCGCCGGCGCGCACCACAACGACGCGACGATCGTCTGGAACGTGCTGGTGCAGGCGCGCGAGGCCATCGCCTGGCTGGAATCGAATGGCCTGGCGTTCGATCGAACCGCCCGTGGCGAGCACGCGCTGGGCCGCGAGGGCGGTCATGGACGGTCGCGCATCGTCCACGCGGGTGGGGACCGCACCGGCGAGCGCGCGGTCGTCGCGCTGCGCGAGCGCGTGCATGACGCCGCGCACGTCCAGTGGCGCGAGAACACCGAAGTGGAAGCGCTGTTGATGGCGGACGGGATGGTCGTCGGCGTTCGCGTACGCAATGGCCACGGTCACGTGGAGGAGATCGACGCCGATGCGGTCGTGCTGGCCACGGGCGGAATCGGCGCGTTGTACGCGCGCACGACCAATCCCGGGTCCAGTCGCGGCTCCGGAATCGCGCTCGGGCTCGCCGCCGGCGCACGCACGCGTGATCTGGAATTCGTCCAGTTCCATCCGACTGCGTTCGACGGCACGCAGACGCGGCTGCCGCTGATCACCGAAGCCCTGCGCGGCGCCGGCGCGCGCCTGCTGGATCATCGCGGCGATGCGCTGATGCAAGGCCGCCATCCGCTCGGCGACCTCGCGCCGCGCGACATCGTGGCCCGTCGCGTCTGGGAAGCCGGACGCGATGGGCCGGTATGGCTGGACGCGACGTCGCTGCCCGACGGATGGACGCACGCGTTCCCGACGGTGCTGGCCTCATGCCGCGAGCATGGCGTGGACCCACGCCACGATCGGATCCCGATCGCGGCCGCCGCGCACTTCCACATGGGCGGGCTCGCGACCGATCCCCTGGGGCGCACGTCGGTAACCAACCTGTACGCAGTCGGCGAAGTCGCGTGCAATGGCCTGCACGGCGCGAACCGGCTTGCGAGCAACTCGCTGCTGGAGGGCGTGGTCTGCGGGCGTCGCACCGGACGGCACCTGCGTCTTCGCCACGCCGCATCGACCGCCGGCGCGACGATCACCGCGGAACCGGGATCGGCACTTGCGCCGCCGGCCCTCGCACGCTTGCGCGAGATCCTGTGGAACGCGGCCGGACCGGTTCGCAATGCGGAAGCGCTGCGTGATGCATGCGCGCATATCGACGAGATGGCCGGTTCCGGCTGGGAAACGACCGTGGCGCAGCGCCTGCTGGCCTCGGCGCTGCGACGCTCGCGCAGCCTCGGTGCGCACTGGCGCGAGGACGGCTGACTTCACGCGTCGCGTGCGATCCCGCTCATGCCGGGTTCGCCGTGCCAGTAGCCGTTGCGTGCGCCGAGTGCATCCACGGGCGTGTCCGCCGCGAGCGCCCGTGCCGCATGCTCTACGATCCCATCCATGCCTTCCGCCTGCGGATACAACCGGAGTAGGTCGACGCCGAGTTCGCGCAGACGTGGCAGCTCCGGCAGCAGGTCGATGGTCTCCTCGCCTTGCACCTGGATGCCGTTGATGCGCAGGAACGGTCGGCCATCGCGCGTGGTCAGGGGCAGGCCGTCGGGATGGTCGATGCAACGGAAGCCGCACTGGTCCTTGCTCACGTCCGCCGCGCGCGCGGTGAAGCAGCGCGCCGAATAGGAGAGCGGCAGCCGACCCCACGCGATCACCTCGACCTCGGGACGCGCGGTGCCGCGAGCCTCCAGCGCCGACAGCAGTTCGCCGATCAGCGCGTGGCCCTGCTCGACGCCCGGCACCCAGCGCCGCAGGCCGTCCTCGATCAGCATCGCCAGCGCGTCGTGGTTGTAGACGTTGAGGCTGGGGCCGGCGACGAAGGGCACGCGGCGTTCGCGGCACAGTTGCACCGCCGACAGGTCGTTGGCCTCGATCCAGAAGCGACCGTCATCGACCAGACGCTGCAATGCGCTCAGTTCGGATTCGGCCTCGATCAGCGCCAGCGACGACAGCACGACCTGCTTGCCGCTCGTGGACAATTCCTCCGCCAGCGCGATCCAGTCGCGCGTGCGCAGCTCGCGGCGCTTGCTGCACACGGTTTCGCCGAGGTAGATCGAATGCAGCGGCCACGCCGCCGCTTCGCGGTAGAAGGCCAGCGTGCGTTCGCGCGGCCAGAAGTACTGCAGGGGTCCGAGGCTCAACTGCATGTCAGTGCCACTCGCGGTGGTAGGGGCCGAGGGTGGTCTGGTGGCCTTCCGCATGCGCGGCCAGCGTCGTGTGCCAGGCGGGTTGCGCACGCCATGCTTCCGGCGCGACACGATGCCGGTCGATCGCCGCGCGCCAGGTACGCGTCACCGCGTCGACGTAGGCCGCGCCACGCTGGCGGCCCTCGATCTTCAACGCCGCCACGCCTGCCTGCGCCAGTCGAGGCAGAAGGTCGAGCGTGTTGAGGCTGGTGGGTTCTTCCAGCGCGTGGAAGACTTCGCCGGCGACGCCGAAGCGTCCCTTGCAGACGGTTGGATAGGCGGCAGGTTCGGCCGGGTCGAAACGGTCGATCAGCACGTCGTTCAGTCGCACGCTGCGGCGGCCGTCGTCGTGCTCTTCCCAGCGCACGAAGCGCGCCGGCGAGCACACGCCGTGGCGGTTCGGCGACGCGCCGGTGACGTAGCTCGAAAGCTGGCAGCGACCCTCGACCATGATGCACAGGCTGCCGAACGCGAACACTTCCAGCGGTACCGGTGCGTTCGCGCACAGTCGTTCGACCTGCTGCACTGAGAGCACGCGCGGCAGCACCGCGCGGGCGATGCCGAAGCGCTCGTGCGCATAGCGCAATGCCGGGGCTGTCGTCGCCGATCCCTGCACCGACAGATGGCGCGGCAGCGACGGATGGGTGCGGCACGCATAGTCGAGCACGCCCATCTCGGCGGCGATGATCGCGTCCACGCCCAGCTCCGCGGCTTGATCTACTGCGCGTTGCCAGTGCGACAGGCGCGCGCTGTCGGGATAGGTGTTCAGGGCGACATACACCTGGCGGCCGCGCGCATGCGCATAGGCGATGCCCTGGCGGATCTCGCCGTCGTCGAAGTTCAGGCCAGGGAACGCGCGCGCGTTCGTCTGGTCGCGGAAGCCGAGATAGACCGCATCCGCACCCGCGTCGATGGCGGTGCGAAGGGCCGGCAGATTGCCGGCGGGACAGACCAGTTGCATGGAAGGAATCCGTGGAAGGGAAGGGCCGAACCGTCCAGCGTCAGATTCCGGGCGGCGGCTCCTCGCGCGCACGGCACACCTGCTCCCAGATCGCATCCACGCGTCGTTCCACTTGCGGATCGAGGGTGATCGGACGACCCCATTCGCGGTCGCTCTCGCCGGCCCACTTGCGCGTGGCATCCAGGCCGAGCTTGGAACCCAGCCCCGAGGTCGGACTGGCGAAGTCGAGGTAGTCGATCGGCGTGTTCTCGATCAGCACGCTGTCGCGCGCCGGATCCACGCGCGTGGACACCGCCCAGATCACCTCGCTCCAGTCGCGCACGTTGATGTCCTCGTCGGTGACGATCACGAACTTGGTGTACGTGAACTGGCGCAGGTACGACCACACGCCGAGCATCACGCGCCGCGCATGGCCCGCGTACTGCTTGCGGATGCTGACGATGGCGACGCGGTACGAGCACGCTTCCGGTGGCAGGTAGAAGTCCTCGATCTCCGGGAACACCTTGCGCAGGATCGGCACGAACAGGTCGTTGAGCGCCATCGACAGCACGGATGGCTCGTCGAACGGCGCGCGGCCCATGTAGCTGCCGTGGTAGATCGCATTGCGGCGCAGGCGCATGCGCTCGACGGTGAGCACCGGGAAATGCGCCTGGGCGTTGTAGTAGCCGGTGTGGTCGCCGAATGGTCCTTCCAGCGCGGTGTCGCCCGGATGGATGAAGCCTTCGAGCACGATCTCCGCGCCGGCCGGCGCATCGAGACCAGTCAGCGCGCTGTGCCATACGCGCGAACGCGCACCACGCAGCAGGCCGGCGAACTCGTACTCCGACAACGTGTCCGGGACCGGCGCGACGGCCGCGAGCATCGTCGCCGGGTCCGCACCAATCGCGACCAGCACGGGGAACGGACGATCCGGATGCATCGCCTGCCAGCTCGCGTAATCCTGTGCGCCACCGCGATGCGCGAGCCAGCGCATGATCACGCGGTTGCGACCGATGGGCTGCTGGCGATAGATCGCCACGTTCTGGCGCGGCTGGCGCGTGCCGCGCGTGATCACCAGACCGAAGGTGATAAGGCGGTCGATGTCTTCCGGCCAGCAGCGCTGGATCGGCAGGCGACGCAGGTCGACGGCTTCGCCTTCGAGTACTTCTTCGTTGAATGCCGCGTCATCGCACGCACGCGGCGCGACGTGCGCAAGCTGCGCCAGCTCTGGCCAGCTCGACAACGCGTCGCGCACGCTGGAAGGCCAGCGCGGCTCCTTGATCGCAGCGAGGAGTTCGCCGAGTTCGCGCAGCGACGACAGCGGCCGCTCGCCCAGCGCGAGTTCGATCCGCGAGCGATGGCCGAACAGATTGCCCAGCAGCGGATGCGTCGAGCCGCTGGCGTTGTGCATCAGCAGCGCAGGCCCCTGTGCACGCAAGGCGCGCAGGCTCAGTGCGGTGCTTTCCAGCTCGGGATCGATGGGGGCGTCGATCTCCAGCAGCTGACCGTGGTCGGACAGGCAGCCGAGGAACTGGCGCAGGTCGTGGAAACGCATCGTGGCGGACGGGTGCGAATCAACCGCCGCAACCGCCGCAGCAATTGCCGCCTTCGCCATGTGCGGCGGGAATCGGTGCCGCATCGACGCCCAGGCCTGCCAGGAGTTCCATCACCTCACCCTCGCCGAGCACGGTGGAAATGCTGAGCTGGCCGGTTTCGTGGTCGATGCTGACCTCCGCTTCCGGATCGGCGTTGCGCAGGGCGCGGGTGAGCAGGAGTTCGCGTTCGGTCTGGAGGTTCGGATTCGTCGCGGAGATCATCGGATATGTTCCTGAGGAAAACGGAGCGCGCCGGTGCGCTCCGTGACATGCTCAGGCTAGGCAGCGCCGGCGCGGTTGCCCTTGACTCACGTCAAGGGCAGGGCAGATCGACGACGCGCACCGCGGAGTCGTGCGCTCAGTACTTGTAGTTGAGCTTCAGCCACGCGCTGCGGCCGGGCTCGTTGATGCGCACCGGGTCGGCCGGATAACCGAATGCACTGTTGCCGGCGAGGTTCAGGTGCTCGGCATAGGCGCGGTCGAAGATGTTGTCGATGCCCGCCGCGAGGCTCAGGCGCGGCGTGAAGCGATAGCCGCCGTTGATCGAGAACGTCGCGAAGCCCGCGCTTGGACCGAGGTCCTGACCGACCACGTTGCCGTAACCGGGATTGACGCGATCCTGCTCCGACACCGCGCGCAGCAGCGCGCCCGCCGACCAGCGCTTGTTGTCGTACGACGCGGTCAGGCGCGCTTCCAGCGGCGGTGTCTGCGGCAGCGCGCCACCGTCGTCGAGTTCACCCCAGGCGTATGCGAGCGTGCCGCCGAACTTCCAGTTCTCCTTCGGGCGGAACTCCGCGCCGACTTCGCCGCCGCGGATGTCGGCGTCGGCGTTGTAGGCCTGCGTCGTCGAACCCATCATGCCGCGCGAATACTTGAACAGGATGTAGTCCTGGATGCGTCCCGCGTACAGGCTGGCCCACGCATCCCAGCGTCCGGCGCGGTAGTGCATGCCGACGTCGAGCTGGGTGGTGCGTTCGGGTTCGATCGCGGAGAAGGCGTTGAGCGAGCCCGTCGGGCCGCTGCCCGGCGAGAACAGCTCCCAGTAGTCGGGCATGCGCTGCACGTGGCCGAGGCCGAAGTGCCACATGATCGCGGAGTCCTTCGGCTGCACTTCCCAGCGCACGAGTCCCGACGGCAGCGTTTCGTGGCGCGTCTGGCCGGCCGTTGGATTCGGGCGCGGCATCATCCCGCCGGTCCTCGCGCGTTCGTCCGTCGCACCCGCGCGATCCACGCGCAGGCCACTGACGAGGCGCTGGCGCTCGGCAAGATTCCACCCGAGTTCCGCGAACACGCCAACGTTGTCGAAGCGCGCGTCGGTCGTCCACGGCTTCGACAGGTAGACGTCGCGGCCCATCGCGCTTCGCTGGCGATGACGACTGTCGCGCTGGTCGATGCCGGCCTGCAGGTCCCATGCCTCGGTCTTCCACGTCGCGGCGATGCGGCCACCGGTCGTGCGCTGGGCGACGTTGCTCGCCATCGGCATCGGCATGCTGCCGTTCGGATCGGGATCGCGCAGTGTGTAGTTGTCCATTACGTGATCGACGTCGTTGTAGTAGAGACGTGCTTCTATCTTGTCGAACACTTCGCCGATGTTGCGACGCTCCGCGCGCACGCCATAGCTGGTGCGATCGAACTGCGCGCCGTCCATGCCGCGACCTGCATAACGCGCCTCGCCGTCGCCGGTGCCGGCGCCGACTTCCACCAGCGTGTCGGCATCCGGCGTCCAACCGAACGCGACGTCGGTATTCCACTTCTCCCACGCCGACGGCACGCGCTCGCCGTTGCCGTCGCGGTAGTCGTCGGATTCGGAGCGGTTGGCGGTCAGGCGCGCATAGACATCCGCATTGCCGACGGCGGTATCGATCACCTGGTCGTTGCGATCGAAGCTGCCGCCCGTGAGGCTGCCGTTGAACTGCATGCCTGGCGCATCGAAGAACGGAATGTCGCGCTCGAAACGCACCGTGCCCGCCGACGCGCCCGGTCCCCACAGCACCGTCTGCGGTCCCTTGATCACTTCGAGCCGGTCGTAGGTTTCCGGCGAAACGTAGGACAGCGAATTGTCCATGCGCGCCGGACATGCGCCCTGCATGTGGCCGCCGTCGGTGAGCAGGTTCAGGCGCGATCCGAACATGCCGCGCAAGACCGGATCGCCATTGGTGCCGCCGCTGCGGATCGAGGTGAAGCCGGGCACCGTGCGCAGGTAATCGGCGCCGTCGCTGGCCGGCACTGGCTGGCGCGGCAGCTTGGTGTTGGTGACGAAGGTCATCGCCAGCGTCGGCATGACGTCGGTGACGACGAGCGTGTCGAGCGTGACGGGGTCGTGCATAGAGTCGTCGTGCGCGTGTGCGCTTTCGTTCGCCGCGCAGGTGCCCGCGACGAACAGGGATAGCGCGAGCGCAAGCGGGCGCACGACAGGTGCGCTCCGGTGGGGATGGATCGTGGTGGAAGCAGGCATGGGACACCGCAGGTTTCTGGAAAAACCGGTGCTGGCGACTTAGTCGCATCAGCGATTGCGGCGAAGTCTGTTCCCCGGAAACGCCCTGAAAAATGATCCTGATCAAATTGGAGCGTGCCGTTTCCGACAGCGTGCGGACACTCCGAAAACGCTTGACGTAGGTCAAGGCCGGTCAGGTTGGCGAAGCCTAACGTGCGCCCAACGGCCAACAGGCCTTCTTCAAGGTAAGCGATCCCATGATTCGCGCATCACGCAATCTGTTGCAGTACGCGCTTGCAGTCGCACTCGGCATCGGCGCGCCCGTCGTCGTCGGCGCCGCGGCCCACGACGCATCCGGCGCGCCCACCCAGACCATCAACGCGGTCCTGACCGCGCCGCCGATGGTGCCGCCGCCGACCAACCGCAACGCACCGGCGAAGGTGCTGGTCGAGCTGGAAGTGATCGAGAAGGAAATGCGCCTGGCCGACGGCGTCACCTACAACTTCTGGACGTTCGGCGGCACCGTGCCGGGCAGCTTCATCCGTGTGCGCCAGGGCGACACGGTCGAGTTCAAGCTGAAGAACGCGCACGACTCGCACATGCCGCACAACATCGACCTGCACGCGGTCAGCGGCCAGGGCGGCGGCGCCGAAGCAACCTTCACGCTGCCGGGCCACCAGACGCAGTTCACCTTCAAGGCGCTGAACCCGGGTCTGTACGTCTACCACTGCGCGACCCCGCCGGTCGGCATGCACATCGCCAATGGCATGTACGGCCTGATCCTGGTCGAGCCGCCGGAAGGCCTGCCGAAGGTGGACAAGGAGTTCTACGTCATGCAGGGCGACTTCTACACCGAAGGCAAGCACGGCGAGCCGGGCCTGCAGCCCTTCAGCCTGGAGAAGGCGATCGACGAGCATCCGACCTACGTCGTCTTCAACGGTTCGGAAGGCGCACTGACGGGCGACAACGCGCTGCAGGCGAAGGCCGGCGAGACGATCCGCATGTACGTCGGCAACGGCGGCCCGAACCTGGTGTCCAGCTTCCACGTCATCGGCGAGATCTTCGACAAGGTCTACACCGAAGGCGGCTCGAAGTACCAGGAGAACGTGCAGACCACGCTGGTGCCGGCGGGCGGTTCGGCCATCGTCGAGTTCAAGGCCGACGTGCCGGGCAACTTCGTGCTGGTCGACCACAGCATCTTCCGCACGTTCCACAAGGGCACGCTGGGCATCCTGAAGGTCACGGGCGACAAGAACCCGGCGATCTACAGCGGCCAGCAGTCCGAAGGCGAGTACCCCGAGCCGGCCGGCGCCAAGGCCAAGGCCAAGGGTCACTGAGTAACAGGAGGGCGATCGCATGTTCGCCGCAGCCGTCGTGTGGTTCGCGTTGATGGGCACCTCGTCGCCTACGACGCAGGCCGACTTCGTCGAAGTGCCGGGTGGGGAGTTCCGCTCCACCGTGCGCTCCGACGCGGGCGACGGCCCGCGCACCGTCACCGGATTCGCCATGTCGCGGCGGCCGGTGACGGTGCGCGAGTACGAGCGCTTCGTGCGTGAGCAACCGCAGTGGCGGCGCGATCGCGTGCCGTCGCTGGTGGCGGACCGTGCGTACCTCGCGCACTGGCATTCTGCCGACGCGGCGGGATCGGATGTCGATCCCGACGCGCCGGTGACGCAGGTGAGCTGGTTCGCCGCCGATGCGTACTGCAACAGCATCGACGCGCGGTTGCCCGACTGGGCCGAATGGGAATACGTGGCCGCGGCGGATGCCACCCGCCGCGACGCGCGCGGTGATTCGTCATGGCGCGCGCGACTGTTCGACGACGGCACGCCGCGTGCGGTGGACGCCCGCGTGGACTCGCCGGCGAACGCATACGGCGTGCGCGGGCTGCACGGTACGGCGTGGGAGTGGGTCGGCGACTACGCCAGCCTGCTCGGCAATGCCGACAAGCGCGGCTCCAACGACGGCGATCGTCTGCAGTTCTGTGGCGCTTCCGGCCTGTCGTTCGCCAACAGCGACGACTACGCCGTCCTCAAGCGGGTCGCCCTGCTGTCGGCGATGGAGCCGCGCAGCACGCTGGGCAACCTGGGTTTCCGTTGCGTGCGGAGTTCGCCATGAGACGTGTGTTGCAAGGATTCCTCCTCTCGCTGTCGCTGCTGCTCGCGGCGACGGCCACCGCCGGTCCGGCCCTCCCGGGCGATTCGGTCTACAACCTCCCGGCATCGATGACCGACCAGTCCGGACGCGTGCTCGCGTGGCAGGATCTGCGCGGCAAGCCGGTGGTGGTGTCGATGTTCTACACCAACTGCCACTTGATGTGCCCGCTGATCATCGCCAGCGGCAAGGCACTGCAGAAGCAGCTTCCGCAAGACCAGCAGTCCGCACTCGATTTCGCCGTCGTCAGCATCGACCCCGCGCGCGATACGCCCGCGGCGTTGGCCGAGGTTTCGCAGCAGCACCGCCTCGACAATGCTCGCTGGCACCTGCTGCGTCCCGAAGCCCGCGACGTCAGGACGCTCGCCTCCGCGCTTGGCGTGCGCTACCGCGCGCAGCCGGATGGCAGCTTCAACCATACCAGCGTGCTGATCCTGCTCGACCGCGACGGCCGTATCGTCGCGCGCAGCGAGGTCGACGGGCTGCAGCCCGATCCCGCCTTCGTCTCCACGGTGCGTGAACACCTGGCGGCGCCAAACTGACCGTCCGCCAATCCCGCTCTACGTAACCACCATCCATCCCCAAGGAGTTGCCATGAAGTTCCTGTCCACCTCGCTGCTGGCGCTCGGCCTGATCGCCGCCGCCGGCCACGCCCAGGCCGCCAACAACTGCACCATCGCCGTGAAGGGCGATGATGCGATGAAGTTCGACGTCAAGGAGGTCAGCGTTTCGGCCTCGTGCCCGACCATCACGATCCAGTTCGCGCACACGGGCAAGATGCCGGCCGCGGCAATGGGCCATAACGTCGTGATCAGCGCGACCAAGGACCTCGACGGCGTGGTGCGCGATGGCGTCAAGGCCGGCCTGCCGAACAACTACGTGCCCAAGGGCGACGCGCGCGTCATCGCTGCCACCAAGATCGTCGGCGGCGGCGAGAAGGCCACCGCGACCTTCCCCGGCAAGAAGCTCACCGCCGGCGGCGACTACTCGTTCTACTGCAGCTTCCCCGGCCATTCGATGCTGATGAAGGGCAAGGTCGTCGTCACCAAGTAAGCCGTACACGGGTCGCCTGCACAGGTGGGCGACCCGATCCCTCGCAAGCGAGTGCCGCGCATGATCCGTCGTGACTGGGTGTCTTCCGCGGTGGCGCGGATCGAGGCGGACTTCAACCGTTCCGCCGACACCCACCTGATTCCGTTCGCGATGCCCGCGTATCCGGGCATCCACGTCTATTTCAAGGACGAGTCGAGCCATCCGACCGGCAGCCTGAAGCACCGGCTCGCGCGCTCGCTGTTCCTGTACGCGCTGGCCAACGGCTGGCTGCACGCGGGCAGCACGGTGATCGAAGCGTCGAGCGGATCGACGGCCGTGTCCGAGGCGTACTTCGCGCGACTGCTCGGCCTGCCTTTCATCGCGGTGATGCCCAAGCACACCTCGCCGGAGAAGATCGCCGCGATCGAGTTCTACGGTGGTTCCTGCCATCTCGTGGACGACGCCGGCAGCATCGACGCGCAGGCGCGCGAACTGGCGCGCACGACGGGCGGCCATTTCATGGACCAGTTCACCTACGCCGAACGTGCGACCGACTGGCGCGCCAACAACAACATCGCCGAATCGATCTTCCGGCAGATGGCGCTGGAGCCGCATCCGGAGCCGGCGTGGATCGTGTGTGGGGCCGGCACGGGCGGCACCGCGGCGACACTGGGGCGCTACCTGCGTTATCGCTGCCACGAAACCCGCACGCTCTGCGTCGATCCGGAACATTCGGCGTTCTTCGACCATTACGCCGCCAGTTGCGGCGCAGGCCTCGCGTCGGCGGGCTGCGCCGGCACCTCGCGCATCGAAGGCATCGGCCGCCCGCGACCGGAGCCGAGCTTCATCCCGACCTGCATCGACGCGATGGCCAAGGTGCCCGACGCCCTCAGCCTGGCAGCGATGCGCCACGTCAGCCAGCGTCTCGGGCGACGCGTCGGCGGATCCACCGGCACCAACTTCGTCGGCGTGCTGCGCTGCGCGTGGGCGTTGCACGCGGCCGGGCAGGGCGGCTCCATCGTCACCATCCTGTGCGATGGCGGCGAACGTTACGGCCACAGCTACTACAACCCCGACTGGTACGCGCGCCACGGTATCGACACCGACGCCGCCGACGCGACGCTCGCACGCGCGTTGCAGGGCGAAGCCATCGATATCCCGCTGGTGCAGGCCGACGGCACGCGTTTCGACGGGCCGACCGCGCCCGCGTTCGGCCGTGAACGCGATGGAGCCTTCCCGCGCTCTCCGACTTGATCTGGATCAGCGCGTCCGGACGGCCGTTGCCTAGGCTGGACGCATCGCTCATCCGGATGCCCGCGTGGACACCTTCCGTTCCAGCCCCCCTCCGCCCGCCACGCCGGTGCTGTCGCCCGAAGCGCTGCACGCGTGCTTCCTCGGCCCCTACGGCGAGAACGACACGCTGCTGGAGAAGCTGGTGGTGGAGTTCCTGCGCGACCACGTGTACTGGCGGCGCAACTTCCATCCCGAGGATCCGCCGGCGATCCCGACCGCGGCCGCGCAGCATCCCGCCTACCAGGCGCTTGAAGCGAACATGCGCCGTGAGCTGCATTCGCTGTCGGCCGCGCTCAAGCGTTCGGTGCCGTTCCACAGCCCGCGCTATATCGGCCACATGGCCTCGGACCTGTTGCTGCCGGGGCTGGCCGCGCAACTGCTGACGTTGCCCTACAACCCCAACAACGTCTGCGAGGACGCCGCACCCGTCACGGTCGAGCTGGAAGTGAAGGTCGGCCTGCAACTCGCGCGGATGCTCGGTTACCCGGCCGATCCGGATGTGCCCGGATGCGCGTTCGGTCATCTCACCTCCGGCGGCACCGTCGCGAACTACCAGGCGCTGCGCCTGGCACTGGCGTTGAAGGCGTTCCCGGTCGCGCTGCGCGCCGCGGGCGTCGGCGTGGCGATCGAGGACGTACGCGGACTCGCGGACGACTGGCAGGCGTTCAACGTCGGCGTCGCGCCGGGCATTGCGCTGGTCGAAGGCTGGCAGCGCTGGCTGGCGACGCTCTCGCCCGAGGAGGCGCAGCGTTGGCGTTCGCGCGTGCAGGCCGAGCGCATCGAGACGCTCGGGCTCACCGGATTCTTCTCGCGCCATCCGACGCTGCGCGTACCGCGCGTGTACGCACCGGTCACCGCACACTACTCGTGGAGCAAGGGCCTGAAGCTGCTCGGCCTCGGTCGCGCGCAGCTCTCGCTGCTGCCGGAGCGCGACATGCGCCTGGATGCCGACGCGCTCGACGAAGCGCTCGACGAATGCCGCCGCACGCGCCAGCCGGTGCTGATGGCGGTGGGTGTGCTCGGCACGACCGAACACGGAATGATCGATCCGATCGACCGCATCGTTGCCGCGCGCGATCGCTCCCAGGCGCAGGGCCTGGGCTTCAGCGTCCACGTGGACGCGGCATGGGGCGGCTATCTGGCGACTATGTTCCGCAATCCGGACGGCAGTCTTCGTTCGCGCGCGGAAGTGGCGCAGGGACTGCAGTCATTCCCGAGCGAATGCGTGCACGCCGCGTTCGCCGCGGTGGGCCGGACCGATTCGGTCACGGTCGATCCGCACAAGCTGGGCTACCTGCCGTATGGCGCGGGCGCGTTCGTGTGCCGCGACAACCGTGCGATGACGCTGCTGTCGGAAGAAGCGGACTACGTGTTCAACGGGCTGGAGGCGGAGGACTACATGACTCGCTTCCGCCAGCTCGGCCAGTACATCCCGGAAGGATCGAAGGCCGGCGCATCGGCGGCGGCGGTCTACGTCATGCACCAGGTGTTGCCTCTGGACCACGCGCGCTTCGGCCAGCTCCCGCGCCAGACCGTCGCCGCTGCCGAAGCGTTCCGTCGCGGCGCCGAACGCGTGGCGTCCGAGTTGTCCGACGTCGCACGCGTATGCGTGCCGTTCGAGCCCGACAGCAACCTCGTCTGCCTTGCGCTGAACCTCGCTGGCAACCGTGATATAGGACGCGCCAACCGCTTCGTGCGCACGCTGCACGACGATCTGCGCTGCGATCCATCGCGCCCGTTGCAGGTGAAGGAATTCTTCGGTTCGATGACGACGTTGCGTCCTGCATCGCTGGGGCAGGAGCGTCTCGCGCGGATCCTTGCAGCGCTGGACCTCGACCCGGAAACGATGGGCGCGGGTGACGACCACGTGGTGATCCTGCGCCACACGCTGATGAATCCCTACCTGATCGATGCGCACAACGGCATCAGCTACATCGATCGCTATTTCGACTATCTGGCCTCGCGCATCCGCACGCTCGCGCGGGCTTCGTGACGCTACCGACTGGAGGATTCATGGAATTCATCGTGGAACTGGACGGACCGGCGACGGATCTGGGCCGCATCGACGAAACGCTGCGCACGGTCGACCCGGCCGCGCTGGTGGACGAGGATGCGGGCCGGTTGCGCATCGCTGGCGCATTCGACGCGCGGACCCTCGTCGTGCTGCTGCTATTGTCGGGACAGCGCGTGGAGCCTGCGCAGGTCCGCCAGCTTCCGTCGGTGTGCTGCGGTGGATGTAGCGGGTAGGGCGGGCTGGCCAGCGCCCTCCGCTGACCCAGGGTTTACGACGCGACACCCGGTTGCATCGAAGCGCGCAGGTCCAGCATCGGGTCCTGCGGAACGTTGATCATGCCGGTCGATGGGCGATCCAGGTCGACGACCAGCGATGCGGCAAGTGTCAGCAGGAGGAACAGGAGCGTCGTCGCCCGGCGTTGATGTCCACGCTCGTAGCCGACCATTCCCGCTGCGAGCAATGCGAAGAGCACCAGCATCCGCATGATCCTGGGCGGAATGTGCGCCTGACGCGTGGCGAAGCGTTCGGCCGCCAGGTCGATGGACTCGTTCGTCGTGGTGACGAGCAGCGACGCGCGCGGAGTATCGCGGAACGGTGCGATCGCGGCCATCAGGCCGACCCACAGTTCATTCTGCAATGTCGCGGCCCGCTGGTACTGCTCGACTTCCGCCTGTGGCGAGGCCGCCGCGCCGAAGGCGATGCGGGTATCCACGTACCGTCGCAGCAGGTCTTCCATTCGCGACCGCTCGGGCGCGTCGAGCAGTTGCATCCGGAGCCACGTCGTACCGATCGCATTGGCTTCCTTGACCACCAGTTCGCGTCGCGACTCGTACCGCGACAATGCGATGGAGAAGGTGAAGCCGATCAGCAGCGCGAGCAGGCCGAGAACGGACGTCATGGCGAACGCGTCACTGTCCTTGCGTGCCTCCGTGTCCGTCGATCCACGGCGGTCATGCAGGAAGCTCCCCGCTTCCCGGGCCAGCAGCATTCCCCCGAAGAGCAGCAATCCCAGCAGCCACAGCGGCGCGTTCTCCAGGCCAGCACCGAATCCCATGTCGCGCTCTCCAGCGTTGAATGTCGATGGCAGGTTGTGCGGCGCCGCTCAATCCGCCGGATGGCACCATCCGACCGCATGCCTTCCATGCGCTGCGCTGCGTGGATGTCAGGTGTACGGACCGATGTGGTAGACCATGCTGATCGATGTCGCCAGCCCGAGCACGAGGATCAGCACCGCGGCGACCAGCGTCATCGACGGCGGGAACGGTGTTTCACCGTGGATCAGGCCGGAACTGCCCAGCACGCCGCGTTGCTTGCGCAGCGCGGCCATGAACCAGGCGTGGTAGATGATCCCCATGATCAGAACCAGCATTCCGATCACGACCAGCGACAGGCCGAAGTTCCGCGCCGACGCGGCGTGATCGATGACCTTCATGTCCTTCAGGCGCTCGAACGCCTTGTGGATCGTGAAGCCGAAGCTGATCAGCGACAGCGAGGTGCGGATCACCGCCATCAAGGTGCGATCGGCAGCCAGCCGTGTTCGCTGGAACGCCATGCCGGTGCGACGCGCCGCAAGTTCGGTCGACGGGTTGCTCAACGGTGAGACGACGGTGGGATCCTGCGTTGACATGGGACGACCTCCATTCGCCAAAGATGGCGATCACATTCAGTGCATGGGTCATCGCGGCCATCCGGCGGAAGAGAAACGCCATCGCCGCTCACGCGCGACTATTTAGTCGGTCGATCGCCTTCATCCACTCACACTGCTTTCACGCGGGCGCTTCACCGTCGTTTTACTTCGCTGGACGGACCATTAACGCCTGTTCGCCGGGGGGCGACGAATTCGATGTTCATGGTTCTCCCCGAGGCCTGGAGGCCCGAAATGGCAGCTGCATCGAAGAAGACCGAAGGCAAGAAGGGCGGTGCGGAGCGCCCGAATATCCTGGTGATGTGGGGCGACGACATCGGCCAGGCGAACCTGAGTTGCTATACCAAGGGGTTGATGGGCTATCGAACGCCCAACATCGACCGGATCGCCAAGGAAGGGATGATCTTCACCGATTCCTACGCGGAGCAGAGTTGCACCGCGGGACGCGCGTCGTTCATCACCGGCCAGTGCGGACTGCGCACCGGCCTGACCAAGGTCGGCCTGCCCGGCGCGGACCTGGGCCTCAAGGCCGAGGACATCACGGTCGCCGAGGCGCTAAAACCGCTTGGCTACCGCACCGGCCAGTTCGGCAAGAACCACCTCGGCGATCGCGACGAACACCTGCCGACCATGCACGGGTTCGATGAGTTCTTCGGCAATCTCTACCACCTCAATGCCGAAGAAGAACCGGAAGAAGTCGACTATCCGAACGCGAAGGACTTCCCCGACTTCAAGAAGAAGTACGGCCCGCGCGGTGTGCTGCATTGCTGGGCGGACGGAAAGGGTGGGCAGAAGATCGAGAACACCGGTCCGCTCACGCGCAAGCGCATGGAAACCTGCGATGACGAGTTCATGGCCGCGGCGAAGAAGTTCATCAAGGCCGCGCACGAGGCTGGCGAGCCGTTCTTCGTATGGTTCAACACCTCGCACATGCACGCCTGGACGCACGTGAAGCCGGAGAGCCGTGGACAGTCCGGTCGCTGGCAGTCCGAGTACCACGACGTGATGATCGACCACGACAAGTGCATCGGCGAGATGCTCGACCTGCTCGACGAACTCGGGATCGCAGACAACACGTTCGTGCAGTACAGCACCGACAACGGGCCGCACATGAACACCTGGCCCGATGCGGGCACGACGCCGTTCCGCAACGAGAAGAACTCGAGCTGGGAAGGCGCGTATCGCATTCCGTGCATGGTGCGCTTCCCGGGCAGGATCGAGGCGGGCTCGGAGTCGAACGAGATCGTCAGTCACCTCGACTGGTTCCCCACCATCCTTGCCATCGCGGGCGACCCTGACGTCAAGGAGAAACTCAAGAAGGGGCTGAAGATCGGCGGCAAGACCTTCAAGGTCCACCTCGATGGTTACAACCTGCTGCCGTATTTGACGGGGAAAGAAGCGAAGAGCCCGCGTCCCGGGTTCATCTACTTCACCGACGAAGGCGATGTCGCGGCGTTGCGCTACGACAACTGGAAGATGCTGTTCATGGAGCAGCGCGTGCCAGGCACGCTCAAGATCTGGCAGGAGCCGTTCGTGGTGCTGCGCACGCCCTATATCTTCAACCTGCGGATGGATCCATATGAGCGTGCCGAGATCACCTCGAACACGTTCTACGACTGGATGTTCAGGCACATCTACCTGCTGGTGCCCGCGCAGGCGATCGTCCAGGAGTTCCTGATGACCTTCAAGGAATTCCCGCCTCGGCAGAAGGCGGCCAGCTTCAGTCTCGATCGGGTGCTGGAGAAGATGAAGGACGCGTCGTCGGGCTCGTGAGCTCGACGTTCGACACGTTGCGGCCTGTGCGCATGCGCGGGCCGCAACCTCACGCGAGGGCCGATTTCGCGCGCGTGTGTATTCCGCGCCGAGTGGAACCTGAGTAACGCATCGAACCTCGCATGCGGGGAGACGCGCTGCGATCCATTCAGCGGTGCATGCGCGCGAAGACCTAGAGATATCGTTGGAAAGTCGTGAACAGTTCGTTCACGACGCGATTGGTATCTAACGAGAAATCGTGAACAACGGCTAAATTCCGGCGTCGTCAGGGGCGAGGCCGAGACGGCCATAACCGCGCATCGGTGTCACGGAAACGTGAACGTCGATGCTCGACTGGCGTGGGCTTGATGAAGTCGTACGTCTGTCCGGGCAGTCGCAGAGCGATGGAACGTTCACGGCCGTTCGGGCACACGAGGCGTGCGTTCGCGTTTGCGTTGTTCGTGCTGCTCTTCGTCCTCGCAGGCTGGGCGGCGCCGTCGCATGCGGCGAACCTGCAGGTGTCCGAGTTCTCCGACACCGGCTCCGATCCGACGCCGGCCGGTGGCGTGATCACCTATGAGGTGACCGTCCTCAACAGCGATCTGGACACGGTCGACGACACGTTCGTGCTGTTCGATCTGCCGCCCGGTGCGACTGCGGTGAACCTGCCCGCGAACTGCTCGGTCGATCCGGTGGTTAGCACACGCGTGGTGTGCAGCCTGGGCAGCGTGACCGGCACCGATCCACCGACGCCTACCACCTTCCAATTGCAGGTGAGCACCGCGGGGCTCGCACCCGGCACCGTGGTCACCACCGCCGCCATCGGCCATGCGCCGCTGCCGCCGGCGACGACGCCGCTGAATACGTTGCCGCCGAGCGATCCGTTCTTCGCCGGCGACACCAACGTCGGCGACAACGTCGTCTCGCAGAACACCACGCTGATCGATGCGGGCGATCTCGCACTGACGAAGACAGCGTCGCCGAACCCGGTGGTCGCGGGCACCGAAGTCACCTACACCGTCACCGTCGTCAACAACGGCCCGAGTCCGTCGAGCAATTTCGCCGTCAACGACGTGCTGCCCGCCGGCACGACATTCGTACCGGGCAGCGCATCGGGCACGGGTTGGACCTTCAACGCACAGAACGGCACCTTCGCAGGCCCACTCGCGGTCGGCGCCAGCGCGACGTACACATTCCGCGCGACGGTCACCGCCGCAAGCGGCGACCTGGTGAATACGGCAACAGTCACCGCCAACGGCACGCCCGATCCGAATCCCGGCAACAACACCGGCAGCGCGACGGTCACGGTGGCGGCCGGTGCGGATCTGCAGATGACCAAGACAGCCGCACCTGTTCCCGCGCTGCCGGGGCAGCTCATCACGTTCGAGTTGACCGTCACCAACAACGGTCCAAGCCCCGCGGCGGCGGTGAATTTCAGCGACCCAATGCCGGCCGGATTCATCATCCAGTCCACGACGGCGGCGGCTGGCTGGGTATGCACGACGCCCGGCGACACCGCGTTCAACTGCGTCCTGACGCCACCGGCCACGCTCGCCGTCGGCGAGAGCGCGACGTTCACCGTGACGGCACTGGTGCCGTCGACCGGGCCGGGAAGCTCCGGCAACCAGATCAACACCGCAACCGTCGATTCGCCGACGCCCGATCCGGTGCCGGGCAACAACGCCGGCACCGTGAACTTCACGGTGATTCCCGACGGCGCCGACCTCGCGTTGACCAAGTCGAAGTCGCCCAGCGTGATTCCGATCTGGCCGGGTCCGGGCCCGACGCCGCCGGCGGGAAGCGGCTACATCGCCACCTCGACCATCAACGTGACCAACAACGGCCCGCGTCCCGCGACGGGCGATGTTCAGGTCGTCGACGTACTGGCGCCGGGCGAAGAGTACTTCCCGTCCGACACCACGCCGTGGACGTGTTCGGCCACACCGTACGCAGCGCCACCGGCGCAGCAGGTGGTGACCTGCACGCTGAACGCGAGCGCGCTGCCGTTGCCGGTGGGGCCGGCGCCGCCGCTGCGCATCCAGTCCTTTGCGCACCCGGAGGCCGACGGCACGACGTTGACCAACAACGCGTGCACGGGTGGCTCCGGCGGTTCCAGCGAGCCCACCACCGACGGCGGTGTCGGCGATCAGGAGCCGGGCAACGACTGCAACGGCTCCGGCGTGCGTCCGAGCCCGCTGCGATCCGACCTCAGCGTGACCAAGCAGACGAATGGTGCAGGCGACGCCGACAACACGCTGCCGATCGACTACACCGGCATGAGCTACACCATCGTGGTGAGCAATGCCGGCCCCGACGCCACGATCGGCGTGATCCTGGAAGACACGCTGCCGGGCTTCCTGCCGGGACGCACCAGCGCGAGCGTGACCGCGCCGCCCGGATGGACCTGCACCGTCAGCGGCACGGGCACGTTGAACTGCCAGTCGGGCACCACGCCACTGCCACCCGGTCCCGGCGTGAGCATCGTGGTGAACCTCACCGGCCCGCTCGCGGACAGCGCGTCGCGCGCGCCGGAAGCGTGCGGTGCGATCACGACGCCCGCGGGTTCCTGGTGTAACCGCGCCGGCGTGGCGATCGACCCGAACGTGGCGGGATCGTCGGGCGAAGTGGATGTCTCGAACAATCAGGGCGCCGATTTCGTCCGCGTCCCGCGCGTGGCCAACGTGCAGACGACCGCGAAGACCATCGTGACCGGCTCGCCCGGTGCGGTGGGGCAGGACACGGTGTACCGCATCGACTACACCAACCAGGGGCCGTCGCTGGCGCCGGCGGTGGTGTTCAGGGATGTGATCTCGCTGGTGGACAACGACCCGGGCTTCCTCCTGACCGTCATCAGCCGCACCGGCGCGGGCGCGCAGAACTGCAACGCGCTCACCAGCCCGACCGTGGCCGCGCAACCCGGTGCCGGCGGCATCATCTATACGACGGTCGGGAGCACCGCCGGCACGGTCACCATCGTCTGCACGCCGCTGGACATGCCCGGCGGACAGACCGAAAGCCTCAACGTCACGCTGCGCCCGCGCGCGAACCTGACCAGCCTGCCGACGCGGGTCTACAACAACCTCGCCGACTTCTTCTTCGACTACGACAATGACGGCAATGCCGACCTGAGCGGTGGCATCGATGGCAACGGTGCGTTCGAATACAACGACATCGACACGGACGCAGACGACGAGAAGAGCGCGTCGCTGACGATCGAGGTCGGCGACGTCGATCTGATCGTCAACAAACTCGATGTCGGGTTCCCGAACGGCGTCGATCCGCTGGGCTACGACCCCACCGATCCCTCCGCCAACTTCATCACCTACCAGATCACCGTGCAGAACCTGGGGCCGTCGGTGGCCACCGGCGTCGTCGTCACCGACACGATCACGCCGCCACCCGGGCGCACGGTGCAGCTGATCGGCGAGTCGGACAACCCCAACGGACCGTTCCAGCTCACGGCCGGCATCTGCCAGATCACGGGCAGCAACCCGACCACCGGGGCGCCGTTGCAGGTGGCCTGCCTGGTGCCGGGCGCGGGCTTCCCGAACAACGTGAACGGCGTGATCGCGCCCGGTGCGACCTCCACGGCCTATCTGCAATTCCAGTACCAGTCGCAGCCCGGCGCGGGCGGCGACACGATCCTCAACGTCGCCAGTGCGGACTCCATCGAGCCGGAGGCCGACGCAGCCAACAACACCGAGAACGAGACCACCAGCGTTCGCAGTCGCGTCGATCTGGGCGTGACCAAGCATGTCGTGTCGGGCGCGACGCCGCCGGCGGCCGATCCCAACGCGGCACTACCGCCGGACATCACCACGGTGTCGATCCGCGAGCCGTTCTATTTCGTGTTCGATGTCGTCAACAACGGTCCGGGCAACAGCGTGTCGCTGGATCGCACCGGGAGCAGTCCGCTCAATGGCGACGGCACGATCATCAGCGACAGCCTGCCGCCGGGCGTGGTCGTCACCGGCGCGGCGACCTGGCAGAAGGTCGGCCCGGCCGTGGCCGCGGTGCCGGACGGGCAACCCAACGGGTCCGGTGCCTGCCTGCTCGCCGGACAGAACCTGAGCTGTTCCGCCGGCGATGTGACGTTCAATCCGGGCCAGCCGGGCCGCGTGCGCGTGATCGTGCCGGTGCGGTTCGACACGGTTCCGGCCGGCGGCACGGTCAACAACACCGCCACGGTGACGACGCAGCAGGTCGACAACGTGCCGGGCAACAACACCAGCACGGTGCCGATCACGGTGACCGCCTCGTCGCTGGCCGGCACGGTGTTCCAGGACCGCGACCGCAGCACCGGCAACGGTGGCATTCCGCAGGATGCGTCGATCGAGCCACGGATTCCCGGCGTGGTGCTCGCGCTGAGTGGTGTCGATGCGTTCGGCAATCCGGTCAATCTGAACGCGACGACCGACGCCAATGGCGACTACCTGTTCGCCGACCTCTCACCGTCGAACGCATCGGGTTACACCATCGTCGAAACCCAGCCCGCCGGTTTCGTGAACGGCCCAATCGATCCACCCACCACCGGGCCCCAGGCGCCATCGCTCGGGGGCAACTATGCGCGCGGCACGCCGGATTCCAGCTACGCCGCGATATCGGTTCCGGCGGCCACCGCGGGTGTGCGCTACCACTTCCCCGAACTGAGCAACGCGAGCCTGTCGGGTTTCCTCTACGTCGACGCCGACTTCAACAACGTGCGAACGGTGGGCACCGACCCGGTCATCGCCGGCGCCACGGTCGAACTGCTCAACGCCGGCACGTCGACCGTCGTGCAGACCGTCACCGCCGACGCGAACGGCGCGTACCTGTTCAGCAACCTCGACCCGAACGTGGTCTACACGCTGCGCGAACCGTTGCCGACAGGCACGTTCCGCAACCGTCCGAGCGCGATCAATCCCGGCACGATCAACGGCGTCGCCTGCACCACCGGCTGCACGCCAGGGACCGCCGTGGGCGGCGATGCGGCGACGACCGACCGCATCAGCGTGATCGACCTGAGTGCAGGCGTCGGAACGGGCGAGGGACTGAACTTCAACTTCGGCGAAGAGCCCAGCGGAAGTTCGTTGTCCGGCCGCGTGTGGCTGGACATCAGCAACGACGGCACCATCGACGGCGCCGAAACCGGCATCGCGAGCGTCACCGTGACGCTGACCGGCACCGATCAGGGCGGCGTGGCGGTGAACCAGAGCATCACCACCGATGCCAACGGCAACTATCTGTTCGCCGGACTCGTCCCGGGCACCTACACGATCACCGAGCCCGACCAGCCGCCGGGCACGCTCAACGGCGCTACGGTGGCCGGCAATGCCGGCGGCACCGCCACCGATGTCCTGACGGTGCCATCGGCGATCAGTGCCATCGCGCTCGGGCTGGACCAGGCCGGCATCAATTACGACTTCGGCGAGATACCGGCGGCGAGCATCCGCGGCCGCGTGTACTACGACAACAACAAGAACGGTGTCGTCGACGCGGACGAGACCGGCATTCCGAACGTCACCATCACGCTGGAAGGCGACGACGACCTGCCCACCACGCTGGCCGCGGCGAACGCCATCACGCCGCTGGCGGCGGTGGCGGCGCGCAGCGTGGTCAGCGACGCGAGCGGCAATTACGTCTTCGACAACCTGCGTCCCGGCACCTACACCGTCACCGAGCCCGACCAGCCGCCGGACACCACCAACGGCGTCACCACGGCTGGCACCGTCAACGGCGCGCCGATGGGCGTGGCCACTCCGATCGAGGTCGTGCCCTCGGCGATCAGCAACATCGTGCTGCTGCCCGGGCAGACCGCCGTCGACGAAAACTTCGGCGAGGTCGCCGACACGCCGGATCTGGTCGTCAGCAAGAGTGCCGACCCGGCGCGCTTCACGGTCAACAATGCCGCCACCTACACCATCCGCGTGCGCAACATCGGCCCGCGTCCGACCGCCGGGCAGTACCAGGTGGACGATCGCCTGCCGGTCGGCGTGACGCTCGCCGCCGTGCCCACCGGCAACGGTTGGACGTGCGCCGGCGCGGTCGGTGCGGACCGCTTCAGCTGCACGAGCCAGACGCTGATCCTCAATGGTGCGACCTCGCCCGACACCATCACGGTGCCGGTGACAGTCGGTGCCGCCGCCGCACCGGCATCGCCGGTGCACAACGCGGTGATCGTGCGCGGTGGCGGTGAGGATGCCGCGCATTCGCCATCGGCGGCGGAGCAGGGCGCGTTCGACGGCGACGTCACGCAGCTGCCGCTGTGCGATCCGGCCATCACCCAGAATGCGTGCCGCATCCAGTCGGAAGTGCAGGCCGCGGCCTCGCTGTCGGGCACGGTGTGGTTCGACGTGGGCAGCGAGGATGCGCTGCTCGACGGCGGCGACCAGCGCCTGCAGGGCTGGACGGTGGAAGTGCTCGACCAGGCGACGGGCACCGTGGTGCGCACCGGAACGACCGCGGCGGACGGCAGTTACCGCTTCGAAGACCTGCTGCCCGCGACGCGCTTCCTCGTGCGTTTCCGCCATCCGCAGAGCGGCGTGCTATGGGGCTTCCCGGTGACCGGCGAAACAGCGGCCGGACCGGCCGCTCCGTGCCAGACCGATGCCGCTGTCGCCAGCGGCACCGCCAGCACGTGCCGCGTCGACGAGAATGGCATCACCCAGCTCGAAGTCGTGCTGCGCTCCGGCGATAACCTGCCGCAGCAGAGCCTGCCCGTGGATCCCAGCGGCGTGGTGTACGACGCAGTGTCGCGCGATCCGGTGCCCAACTCGATCGTCACGCTGGCGCCGGTCGGCATCTGCGCGAACTACGACCCGGCGACGTCGATCCTCAACGGCGGGCAGGGCGGCTACAACGTCGAAGGCAACAACATTTCGATGCAGGTCGGCTCGGACGGCTATTACCTGTTCCTGTTCGGGCCGGGCGCGCCGCCGCGCTGCGAGTTCTCGCTCACGGTGACGCCGCCGGGCGGCTACACCTTCCGCTCCTCGCTGATTCCGCCCGAAGGCAGCGCCCTGTCGCCGCCGGGCGCGGTCGGCACGACCTTCCAGGTGCAGCCGCAACCGACGCCGCCCACCGGCCCGGTGGGACCCGCCACGACCTATTACCTCGGGCTGTTCGCCGGCTCCGGCACAGCCAACATCGTGCACAACCACCTGCCGCTGGATCCCTCCGTGCCACCGGGACTGGTCATCACCAAGACCGGCGACCGGCAGATCGTCGAAGTCGGCGACACCCTGCTCTACACCATCACGATCCGGCAGACGGCGGGCGAGGCGCTCGACACGGTCAACGTCGTCGACAACCTGCCGCCAGGTTTCACCTACATCGACGGCACCGCGCGCGCCGACGGGCGCGGCATCGCCGATCCGCTCGGAAAACCCGGTCCGCGCCTGGTGTTCAACGTCGGGCCGATCCGTCCGGGCCAGCAGATCCAGCTCAGCTACCGCGTGCGTATCGGCGTGGGTTCGATGCAGGGCGACGGCATCAATCGCGCGCAGGCGTTCGGTTGCTCGATCGACGGCGGCTGCGTCGACCCGGGCACGCTGCAGCCGCTGCCGGGCACGGTGCCGTCCAACCGCGCGCAGTACCGCGTACGGGTGACGGGCGGCGTGTTCACCGACGAAGGTTGCGTGCTCGGCAAGATCTTCGTCGACGGCAACAACAACCATGTGCAGGACAGCGAAGAGCTGGGCATTCCGGGCGTGCGCTTCTACTTCGAGGACGGCACGTGGATGGTGTCGGACTCCGAAGGCAAGTACAGCTACTGCGGGCTGCCGCCGAAGAGCCACACGCTGAAGGTCGATGCCAGCACGTTGCCGACGGGCTCGCGCCTGACCACCAGCAGCAACCGCAACCTGGGCGATGCGAACAGCCTGTTCATCGACCTCAAGAACGGCGAGCTGCACCGGGCCGACTTCATCGAAGGCAGCGGTTCGAACGAAGTGCTGGAACAGGTCAAGGCGCGCCGCACTCAGGGTGAAACCTCCGCACCGGAGACCGAAATACAGGGCGCGCCGCTGAGCTTCCAGACGCAGCCGCTGGGCGCGCCGTCGGGTGCGACGACCACCGCGCGGCAGTTGCCGTCGATCGTGGCGCCGCGCGGCACTGCGCGTCCGGCCGGTGTCGGTATCGGCGGCGGCATCGATACGCGCGTTCCGGCAACGACGGCAGATGCGGCATCGCCGACCGGGGATGTCGCGCCATCCAGTGACATCGCGCCGACGCCAATCGATGCGACACCCGCCACCGAACCGGTCGATCACCGCTTCGAGCCAGCGCTCGGCACACCGGCCGCGCTATACCCGCAAACGCCATCGACGACCGGTGAACCGCCACACGCCGTCGAAGTGCAGTCTGGCAACGTCGACTACAGCGTCAACACGGATGTCGAAATCGTGCGGGTCGACGTCGATCGCGACGGCGTTCCCGCCGATGGACAATCGCCGGTGCACGTGATCGTGCAGCTGCTCGGCGAAGACGAACGGCCGCTGGCAGGCGAACGTTTCGCCACCATCGAATACAGCGGCGGTCGCGTGCAGCTGCCGGGCGGACGCACGGACGAACTCGGTCCGGGCCGGCTCGATGCGGATCGCGTCACGCCGGGCATCCAGTTGCCCGTGAAGGACGGTCGCGCCGAGTTCGATCTGCTCGCGCCCGATGTTCCGCAGGACGTGCTGCTGCGCATCACCGCCGGCGGCGTGGCGGCCGAGAACACGGTGAGCTTCCTGCCGGAGATGCGGGATCTGCTCGCGACCGGCCTGATCGAAGGCGTGGTCAACTTCCGCAACGGGGGCTCGCTCGATCCAGTGCGTCGCGACGATGGCTTCGATCGCGACATCCGCCGCTGGGAGCGCGAGTTCAACAGCGGCAAGGCCAATGCCGCCGCGCGCACGGCGTTCTTCGTCAAGGGCACGATCAAGGGCGAGTACCTGCTCACGGCCGCCTACGACTCCGACAAGGAAGTGCGCGGTCGTCTGCTGCGCGACATCCGGCCCGAGGAGTTCTATCCCGTCTACGGCGATTCCTCGCTGCGCGGCTTCGACGCGCAGTCGGCCGAGCGCCTGTACGTGCGCATCGACAAGAACCGCAGCTACCTGCTGTACGGCGATTTCCAGACCGGCGATTCGCTGGCCTCGCAGACCGGCGTGGCACAGGACGGCAAGATCGTCATGCGCAGCCTGGGCAACTACAACCGCACCGCGACGGGCTTTGGCTGGCACTTCGAAGGCAAGCGCGTGCGCGGCAATGTGTTCGCGATGGAGGACTCGCTGCGGCAGGTGATCGACGAGTTCCCAAGCCAGGGCAGCGGGCCGTACGGCCTCAGCAATAGCGCGGTGCTCGAAGGCAGCGAGCGCGTGGAGGTCGTCACGCGCGATCGCAACCAGCCCAGCCGGATCATCACCGTGCGTCCGCTGGCGCGACTGGTGGACTACAGCTTCGAGCCGTTCTCCGGACGGATACTGCTCAACCAGTTCCTGCCGGGTTTCGACAGCGAGCTCAATCCGATCTCGCTGCGCATCACCTATGAACTCGACCAGGGCACGGAGAAGTTCTGGGTCTACGGCGTGGATGCGCAGTTCCGCCTGACGAAGAATGTGGAAGCGGGTGCGGCTTACGTGAACGACGAGAACCCGTTCGCGCCGTTCCGCATGGGCAGCGCGAACCTGGGCTTCCGATTCGGCAAGAACACCTGGATGGTGCTGGAAGCGGCGCGTACCGAAAGCGAGGTCAATACCAACTCGATCAACCAGTTCGCGACGCCTGGGCTGAAGGACCTCAGCGGCGAAGTCGAAGGCGATGCCTACCGGCTCGAGTTCGGCCACGACGGCAAGACTTTCGATGCATCCGTGTTCGCTGGTCGCAGCGATCCGGCGTTCAACAACCCGTCCTCGCCGTTGTACGGCGGGCGAGGGGAGTACGACCTGGAGCTGACCTGGGCCGTCAACGAACGCTTCGAGATCTACGTCGAAGCGCTGCGCAGCGAGGACCGCAACCCCGACGGCGGTGACCGCAACGCCGGCGGTGCGGGCGTGCGCATCGATGCGACCAAGCGGTTGACGCTGGACCTGGGCGTGCGCTCGATCCGCGAAACGATCGGCGCGTATTCGCCGTGGTCGATCTCGCCCCCGTTCGGCGGCACGGGCGGGCTGAGCGGTGGCTTCGCGACCGGCGCCGCGGGCGGTGCGCTGGGGTATGGCCAACAGCCGCTGGATCCGCTCACCGGCCTCCCAGTCATCCGCAGCGAAGGCACGGTGCCCAACTCCGACCTGCCCATCGGCACGGAACTGGAATCCGACACGGTGCACGCGGGCGCCGGTTACAAGATCAACGACAAGTTCGTGATCGGTGGCGAGTACGAGCAGGACGTCAACGGCGAGGATCGCAATCGCGTGGCGCTGGGTGTCGATTACCGCCTCAAGGAGCGCAATCGACTCTACGGCCGCTACGAGAAGCAGACCGGCCTGGCCAGCGCCTACGGCATCACCACGACGGATCGCGAAGCCGATGCGCTGGTATTCGGCATCGACAGCACGTACGTCAAGGACACGCAGGTGTTCAGCGAATACCGGATGCGTGATGCGATCAGTGGACGCGACGTGCAGATGGCCTCGGGCATCCGCAACGATTGGGACATCACGGAGGGCCTGCGCCTGAGCACCGCCGCCGAGCACGTCAAGATCTACGACGGCGACACCGGCGATACCACTGCGTTGGCGTTCGGCCTGGACTACAGCGCCAACCCGCTGTGGCGCGGTGCGATGCGCCTGGAATACCGGGTCTCCGGCGATGTCGAGGGCACGGCCACCGACGAGGAGTTCAACACCACGCTGTTCCAGCTGCTATGGGCGCGCAAGCTCAACCGCGATTGGACGCTGCTCGCGCGCAACTACCTGCTGGCGACCGACTACCAGTCGCGTGGCGACGTGTTGCAGGATCGCTTCCAGCTCGGCGTGGCCTATCGCGACACCGACCACAACCGCATCAACGCGCTGGCCCGTTACGAGTACAAGATCGAATCCGACAAGAGCGGCATTGGCATCGCCGGGCTTCCGCAGCAGAACGTCGGCCAGGACATCCGCACCGCCGCGCACATTCTCTCCACGCACGCCGACTGGCATCCGTCGCGGCCGTGGTGGCTGACCGGTCGCGTCGCGGCGAAGTGGCAGGAAGACCGATTCAGCTACAACGACGGCGGACGCGTGGACGACCGCTTCCGTGGCGTCCTGGTGTCGGGCCGCGTGGTCTACGACATCACGGAGAACTGGGACGTCGGCGTGCTCGCATCCACTTTCCAGGGCGACTACGACGCCAACCAGTACGCCTATGGCGTCGAGATCGGCCGCCTGCTGAGACAGAACCTGTGGCTGTCGGTGGGCTACAACTTCGTCGGCTTCGAAGGCGACCCCGACCTGACCGGCTACGAATACACCGACGAAGGCGCCTTCATACGGCTGCGCTTCAAGTTCGACGAGAACCTGTTCCAACGCGACGACGACCGTTACCGCAAGCCGGCGCAGAAGTGAGGACACCGGACATGACATCCCTCCGCACGCGACTGTTCATCGGTTTGCTCCTGGCCTGCACCGCGCCGCTCTGGGCACAGGAGGCGCGCGATGCCAGCGCGCAGCTGGCACCGCAGGAGCAGCGCATCACCGATGAGGCGCTCTACGCCGACCATTCCACCTACCAGGCCACGCAGGACCGCATACAGGCGCTCAACGACGGTGGGCGTCCGGTGCGCGATTACCATCTCGCCAAGGCGCAATGCTGGCTAGACGTGTCTTTCCATGAGTATTCGCGCAACGATCGAAGCGACTTCCCGCAGGATGCGCTGGACCAGTCGGCGCAGCTGATCGGCGCGATGGAGCAGGGCGCCGAGCCGTCGAACGACACGCCTCTGGTGAACAATGCCCGCCGCCTGCGCGAGGACTTGTGGAAGCGGTTGGGTGCGATCCACGGCACGCCCGGATTCGAGTGCGCCCAGCAGGCCGTGGCCTGTGGTGAGGTCGAACTGGTGCACGCCGGCAACGAGTTCAACCAGCAGCAGTGGCGCCACGCGAAACCGTACATCCAGATGGCTGAGGACCTGACCAACGAGGCCGAGTCGTTGGCGCGCAACTGCACGCCGGAGCCGCAGAACATGACGCTGACGGCGAACCTGCTGTTCGATTTCGATCGCGACACGATGAGTCGGGTGCGCGGCGAATCGAAAGCCGTGCTGACCAAGGCCTTGCAGCGGGCGAAGGACGAGAACCTGCGCATCACCTCGATCCGGCTCATCGGGCACGCCGATCGCCTGCAAGGGCCGACGCGGCAGTACAACCAGGCGCTGTCGGAGCGGCGCGCGAAGGCCGTGCGCGATTACCTGATTACCCAGGGCATCCCCGCCGACATCATTTCCTATGAGTGGCGGGGCGACACGGAGCAGGTACAGGCGTGCGATGGGCTGGGAGGCGACAAGCTCCGCGAGTGCCTGCTTCCGAACCGTCGCGTCGAGGTCAGCATCCTCGTCGAGAAGTCGGCTCCGTAAGCCCTGGGCGATGCGACCAAGCGGGAGGCGGGGGGCATCGGCCCGGCCGGCCTTTCGCGGACCTTGTCCGATCCGCTACTTGGGCGCTCGCCCTTTTCGGCGGACAATGGCCCGCCATCGAACGCCGCGCTGCTGGGACAAGTGACCGTAGATAAACAAAAAACGTTGGATCCGCAGACCATCAAGCTGTCGGTTGCGCCGATGATGGACTGGACTGACACGCATTGCCGCGTGTTCCATCGGCTGCTTGCGCCGCATGCGCGGCTGTACACGGAGATGGTGCATGCCAATGCAGTGATCCACGGCGATCGCGATCGGCTGCTGGCGATGGATGCGGTGGAGCATCCGGTCGCGTTGCAGCTCGGAGGCAGCGAGCCGGAGTTGCTCGCGCAGGCGGCACGCATCGGTGCCGAACACGGCTTCGACGAGGTCAACCTCAACTGCGGTTGTCCGTCCGATCGCGTGCAGGCCGGGCGTTTCGGCGCATGCCTGATGCGCGAACCGACGCTGGTGGCGGAGAGCGTCGCGGCGATGGTCGAAGGCTGCGACGTGCCGGTCACGGTGAAGTGCCGGCTCGGCGTCGACGACGACCACGACTGGGATCGCTTCGCGCATTTCATCGACACCGTTGCGCAGGCCGGCTGCGGCATGTTCGTGATCCACGCGCGCAACGCGTGGCTGCAGGGTCTGTCGCCGAAGGAGAACCGCGAAGTGCCGCCGCTGCGCTACGACTGGGCGTACCGGCTCAAGCACGAACGTCCGCAGCTGCAGATCGTCGTCAACGGCGGCATCGCCATGCAGGACGAGGCGACCGCGCACCTGGACCACACCGACGGCGCGATGCTCGGTCGCGCCGCGTACCACGATCCGTACCTGCTGCACCGGCTCGACGTGGCCTGGTTCGGTGGCGAACTGCGCAGCCGCGGCGAACTGCTGCGCGCGCTGCGTCCCTATGTCGAGTCGCAGCTCGCGCGCGGCGTCTACCTCAAACACATTACCCGGCACCTGCTGGGCCTGTTCGCGGGCGAGCGCGGCGGCCGCGCGTTCCGCCAGGTGCTCAGCGAGGGCGCGCACAAGCCGGGCGCGGACTGGTCGCTGATCGAGGAAGCGCTCGCGATCACCGAATCCTTCGCCGGCGAACGGGTCGACGCCGCATGATCACGCGCGACCTCGCGGCGTTCTTCGATATCGCACGCGGCCTGCATGCGGATTTCGGGCCGGCGACCGCGCGTGCCGCGTTCCTGGTCGCGCCGGACGGTTTCCGTCTCGCCGAACAGTCCGCATCCGACAATCGCTACATGGCGCAGGCGGCGGGCTTCGATGCCGCGCGTGCCAGCGAACAGCACCGCGCACTGCATCGGGCACTCTCACAGGTCGTGCCGACGGTATGCTTCGCGGGCGATCCGCAGGCGCCGGACGGCCTGTTCCCCAACAACGTGTTCGCGACCGCCGCCGGTCGTTACGTGGTCGGCCGCATGCGCCATCCCGTGCGCCAGCGCGAAGCGGAACGCGAGGACATCCGCGCGTTCTTCGCCGGCGTACTCGACTACGCCGAGATCGACCTGTCCACGCAGCCGCATCCGTGCGAACTCACCGGCGCGCTGGTGATCGACCGCGCGCGCGGCATCGGCTACTGCGGCCTGTCCGAACGCTGCGACGAGGCGGGCGCGGCGCTCATGCACGAAGCGCTCGGGTTGCGCGCAACGTTGATGTTCGACCTGGCGCCGGGCGAGTACCACACCAACGTGGTGCTCGCGGTGCTGGCGGGCCGCGCCGCGCTGGTCGCGCCGCGCGGTTTTGCGCGGGATGAGGTCGCGCGGGCCATCGCGGAGTTCCATGCGCCGCACGCGGTGATTCTGTCGGACGCCGAGCACCGCGCGTTCGCTGGCAATGCCATCGCCCTGTCGGACGACGCGGTCTGGATGAGCGCCGATGCCGCGCGCGCGCTGGCGCCGGAAAGCCGGGCCGTGCTGGCCGGCGCGGGGTTCCAGGTCCGCAGCGTCGAACTCGACGCCATCGAGGCCGCGGGCGGCTCGCTGCGATGCTGCGTGGGCGAGGTCTTCTAGTGCCCGGCGCCTGCCTCACGTCGGGCGCCATGAATGCCGGCCAGTCCCAGCGGGAAAAGTTCAGACCGGATTCACCGCTCCGTTTCGAGAATGCACACTCGTCGCACGGACATGCGATATTGCCGCGTTCCCAGCCCTGCCCGCCATGAAGAAGCCGCTGTCCCGCACCGCCCTGATGATCCTGCTGGCCGCCGTCTCGGCGACCGTCGGAACCGCGTGGGCGCAGCAGGGGCGTGGACAGGGACAGGATCGCGGCGACGACCGCGGTCACGATCGCGGTGAGGACCGTCGCGGACTCTCGGATTCGGTGCGTCGGGTCGAGCGCCGCACCGGTGGCCAGGTCCTCAGCGCGGAGCGGGTGCCGTACGACGGCCGTGACGTCAACCGCGTGAAGGTGGTGGACTCCAGCGGCCGCGTTCGCATTTACATGGACGATCCGCAATCGCAATCGCGTGGCCGGGATCCGCAGGACGACCCTACACGCCGCAACGACGACTGACCCGCCACGCTCTGGGAATCCCGCCCCCGGGGAGCGGCCTAGAACGAACCGACGACATTGGAGTCCACATGCGAATTCTGCTGGTCGAAGACGAAGCTCCGCTGCGCGAAACCCTGGCGGCCCGCCTGAAGCGCGAAGGCTTCGCGGTCGATGCCGCCCAGGATGGCGAGGAAGGCCTGTACATGGGCCGCGAAGTTCCGTTCGACCTGGGCATCATCGACCTGGGCCTGCCGAAGATGTCGGGCATGGAGCTGATCAAGGCCCTGCGCGACGAAGGCAAGAAGTTCCCGGTGCTGATCCTGACGGCGCGTTCGAGCTGGCAGGACAAGGTCGAGGGCCTCAAGCAGGGCGCCGACGACTACCTGGTCAAGCCGTTCCACATCGAGGAACTGCTGGCCCGCCTCAACGCGCTGGTGCGCCGCGCCGCCGGCTGGAGCAAGCCGACGCTGGAATGCGGTCCGGTGGTGCTCGACCTCGCCGCGCAGACGGTGAGCGTCAACGGCAGCAATGTCGACCTGACCAGCTACGAGTACAAGGTGCTCGAGTACCTGATGATGCACGCCGGCGAGCTGGTCTCGAAGGCGGACCTGACCGAGCACATCTACCAGCAGGACTTCGACCGCGACTCCAACGTGCTGGAGGTCTTCATCGGCCGCCTGCGCAAGAAGCTCGACCCGGATGGCTCGCTCAAGCCGATCGAGACGGTCCGTGGTCGTGGCTACCGCTTCGCCATCGCGCGCAGCGGGGAATAAGCAACAGCGCACGGATTCGATGATTCCCACGCGCCGGGCGTCGGCGAGCAATCGTCAACGCGCGGCGCGCTGGTTACCCTTGGCGGCAATGCCGTCTTCCGCATGCCACTTCCACGCCGGACATCGCACCGGTCGCCGCCGATGAGCTGGGGCCAGCCGCGTTCGCTGCAGGCCCGACAGCTGCTGGCGGCGAGCCTGGGCCTGCTGGCGTTCCTCGCGTTGGCAGGCTACGCGCTCGACCGCGCGTTCCTGGAAACGGCCGAAAGCAACATGCGCCAGCGCCTGCGCAGCCTCGCGCTGGCTTACGTGGCAGGCGGCGAATTCGCGCGCAACGGGGAGTTCATCCCCCCGTACGAGACGGTCGATCCGCGCCTGGAGCGTCCGGGCAGTGGCCTCTACGCTGAAGTGGTGCTGCCCAACGGGCACTGGGATTCGTCCTCCGCGCAGGGCCCGACCCTGCCGGCCGGCGAGATGCTCGCGGCCAACCTGGAGACCTTCGAGGGGCCGCTGCCGATCAAGGAGATCAACGGTCAGCCCGGCGAGGCCTACCGCTATGGCCGCGGCCTGATCTGGAGCGCGGGCGGCGACGACGCGCGCTCGGAGTTCCCGTACACCATCTACATCCTCGAAGACACCACCGCGCTGAGCCGCCAGGTGAGCGTATTCCGCCAGGCTCTGTGGCGTTACCTCGGTGGTGCCGGTTTCATCCTGCTGCTGTTGCAGGCGGTGATCATGCGCTGGAGTCTGCGCCCGCTGCGGCGCGTGATCGACGAACTCAAGCGCGTGCAACGCGGCCTCGCTTCGCGCATGAGCGGGCGCCATCCGCGCGAGCTGGAACCGCTGACCGAAAGCATCAACGCCTTCATCGAGAGCGAGCGCGAGAACCTCGAGCGCCAGCGCAACACGCTGGCCGATCTGGCGCACAGCCTGAAGACGCCGCTTGCCGTGCTGCGCGCGCGCATCGGCGAGGACGTCAGTGCGGCGGAACTGCGCGAGGAAATCGACACGCAGGTGCGGCGCATGAGCGACCTGGTGTCGTACCAGCTCGCGCGTGCGGCGCGGTCGGGCCACGTGCTGTTCGCCGCGCCGCTGGAGATCGAACCCTACGCCGACCAGATCGTGCGCAGCCTGGAGAAGATCTACGCGTCGAAAGGCGTGCTGTGCGAGTTCGATCTCGACGACGGTGTGAAGTTCTACGGCGAGCCCGGCGACCTGCAGGAAGTGTTGGGCAACCTGCTCGAGAACGCGTTCAAGTGGGCGCACTCGCGCGTGCTGCTGACGGTGAAGGAAGGCGAGATCGCGCCGAACCGTCGTCCGGGCCTGTTCCTCGCCGTGGACGACGATGGTCCCGGCGTGCCGGAGGACAAGATCGAGCTGATCCTGCAGCGCGGCGTGCGCGGCGACGAGCGCGTGCAGGGCCACGGTATCGGCCTGGCCACGGTGCAGGACGTGGTGCGCAGCTATCGCGGCACGCTCGATGTGAGCCGCTCGCAGGAACTGGGCGGCGCGCATTTCGAAGTGGTGTTGCCGCCGGGCCTGTAAGTCGTCGCGCTCAGGCGAAGGGCGAGGGCCCGTAGAACCGCTGCAGGTGTTCGGCGACCTTCGGTATCGCGCGACGAAGCGTGTGCGGATCGCTGAAGTGATACTCCGTGACGACGGCGAAGAACTCCTCCGGCGCTTCCGCGGCATAGCCGTCGATGACCGTGTCGCGTCCCGCATCGACTTTCGCCGCGAGCGCGTCGTACGCGGTCTGGAAGTCGCGCGCCCATTCGCGCTGCCACGCACGCGGCAACGGCGGCGTGCCGTCGAGCAAGCCATCGAGCACGTCGATCTTGTGCGCCATTTCGTGCGCGGCCACGCAGAAGCCCGCGCGTGGATCCTCGCAATCGGCGACGACGTCGGCCCACGACAGGATCACCGGACCCTGTTCCCAGGCTTCGCCGATGAGTTCGTCTTCCCATTCGTGCAGTACGCCGGCCGCATCGACGTGCGTGCGATCGACGCGGAACGCATCGGGATAGACGATCAGCTGCGACCAGCCACGCAGTCCTTCGGCGCCGAATTCCAGCAGCGGCAGACAACACAGCGCGGCGAGGCTGCAGCGCTGTTCGTCGTCGAGGGTGAGTTCGCCGATCGGCGTGACGGTCTTCTCGTGCAGGAAGCGCGCGACGAGTTCGCGCAGTCGCGCCTCGCGTGCGCCGTCGAGCGAAGACAGCCACGGCACGCGCGAACGCGTGCCGTGCCAGACATCGTCGGGAATGGAAGCGGGACCGCCGCGAAGGCGTCGGAACAGACCTAGCAAACGCGCGTCTTAGCGGAACATGCCCGGCAGGAAGCTGTGCCAGCGCGGGGACTGCATGCGCGAGCTGGTGCCGGCGTCGCTGTGGACGCTGGGTCGGGCCTTCACTTCACGGGCGGGAGCGGTCGCGCGCGGCGTGGCACGGGTGTTCTCACGCGCGAGCGATGCTGCTTCCGGGCAGCTGCCGCTGTTGGCGGAGCTGAGCTTGATCTCGCGCGCAGCCACGGTCGAGCTGGCGACCACGATCAGCAGGCACAGGCAGATCCGGAACATGGCGGAATCCTCGGACGGACCCGGGGCGCACCCCGGGCAAGACTGGACTATAGCGCGAAAACGGGACGTCGGCCGGACGGGCTGGTGGTGCATTGCAGCAACTCTCCATGTATCGGCGCCGCCCGGTTCGGGCCGTTCGGCGACCGTCGATCCGGACGGCACCTTGCAGACGCAATCATCTCCTATCGATGCACGGTCGGGGCGAAACGTTGCAACGCTTCGCCGCGCACGGCCATCGTCCCGCCGATTCGTGACCGTAGGGTGTCCCCGGAGCGGCATTTCGGGCGGTCCCGGGCGCGATCGCGCGTGTGCATTGCCGTTCGTCGGCCGGGGCGGCTCCCGCATAATCCGCGCCATGAATCGCGCTCCCTCCGTCGCCCGTCTGGACCCTCTCCGCCGCCTGCCGTCGTGGGCGCGCTGATGGACGAGCGCGCACTGCTGCAACGGCTGATCGAAGGCCCGGCGTCCGGCGACGCCCTGGCCCGCGCCAGCGGCCAGACCCGCGCCGCCATCTGGAAGCGCATCGGTGCGCTGCGCGAAGCCGGCGTGCCGATCGAGGCGAAGGCGGGGCGCGGCTACGTGCTGACGACGCCGCTGGAGCTGCTCGATGCCGGTGCGATCCGTTCCGCGCTGATCCCGGCGGCTGCCGCTGTCCTGGCCGGGCTCGACGTGGCCTGGACCCTCGACTCGACCAATACCGAACTCCTGCGCCAGCCCACGCCCGAGCGCGGCGCTCGCGTGCTGCTGGCCGAGCGCCAGACCGGCGGCCGCGGTCGTCGCGGGCGCGAGTGGTCGTCGCCGCTGGCGGCACACCTTTATGTGTCCGTCTCGCGCCAGTTCGGTGCCGGTCTGGCGCGCCTGGGCGGGTTGAGCCTGGTAGCCGGCATTGCCGCGGCGGAAGCCCTGCGCGGCCTCGGCTTCGACGACGTGCGCCTGAAGTGGCCGAACGATCTCGTCGTTCCCGCATTCGACGGCAGCCTGCGCAAGCTCGGCGGCATCCTCGTCGAAGGCGGCGGCGAACACGCCGGTCCGGCGCGAGCAGTGATCGGGTTGGGCATCAACGTGCGCATGCCGGCGGACGTGGCGGCACGGATCGATCAACCGTGGTGCGATCTCGCGGGCCTGTCCGCGCCTGCACGCGCGCCCGATCGCAATGCGCTGGCCGGTGCGGTGCTGTCGCGCTTGTTGCCGGCGCTCGACGAATTCGATGCGACCGGCCTCGCGCCGTTCCAGGCGCGCTATGCCGCACTCGACGCGCTGGCTGGGCGTCCTGTCACCGTGCACGCCCCGACGGCGACGCTCGCCGGCATCGCGCTCGGCCTCGCGGACGACGGTGCGCTGCGCGTGCGCCTCGACGACGGTCAGGAACGCGCATTCCATTCGGGAGAAGTCAGCGTGCGCAGCGGAGCGACGGCATGAGCGCGTGGCTGTTCGATCTCGGCAACACGCGGCTGAAGTGCGCGCCGCTGCTCGACGGCGGCCGCGTCGGTGAAGCGCGTGCGCTACCGCATCGCGAGGAAGACGTGGCGGCCGCGCTGACGCAGCATCTGCCGGAACACATCGACGTCGCCTACCTGGCCAGCGTCGCGCAGCCTGGCCTACGCGTGGCCGTGCTGGAAGCGCTCGCCTCGCGTTGCCGGCGTATTTCCATCGCGCGCACGCAGCCGCGTTTCGGCGACGTGCGCATCGCCTATCGCGATCCGCGCAAGCTCGGCGTCGACCGCTTTCTGGCGCTGGTCGCCGCGCATGCACGCGCGCAGGGACCGGCGCTGGTGTGCGGCGTGGGCACGGCGCTGACGGTGGACCTGCTCGATGCTCAGGGAACCCACCTCGGCGGCCGGATCGCGCCGTCGCCGACGCTGATGCGCGAAGTCCTGCACGCGCGCGCGCCGCAGCTGCCGGAGCAGGGCGGGAATTACGTGGATTTCGCCGCCGACACCGAGGACGCGCTGGCGTCCGGCTGCGACGGCGCGGCCGTCGCCCTGATCGAACGCAGCCTCGACGCGGCCCGTGTCCGGCTCGGCGAGGAACCGCGACTGTTGCTGCACGGCGGCGGTTCGGACACGCTGGCGGCGCACCTGCCGACCGCGACCGAAGTCGCAACGCTCGTGCTCGAAGGCCTCGCGCAGTGGGCCGCCGTCGAAACCGCCGCTTAGGATTGCCCCTTAGAATCTCGCCCCATGCTCGTACGCGCCCTGGTCGTCCTGCTGCTCGTGCTCAATCTCGGCGTCGCCGCCTGGTGGATGCTGCGCGCGCCGCCGTCGCCGCCGATCGCGGTCGAACAGCCCGCGGACGTCGCGCGCCTGCAACTGGTGCGCGAAACCCGCGCGCCGCAGCCGGCCGCGCCTGCCGCACCGGCGACCACGACGACTGCGCCATCGCCATCGCCCATCGCACCATCGGCCACGAAGGCTCCGGCACCGATGCCGCCGGAAGCACTCCGCGATGCGACCGCCGCCGCCATTCCCGCCGGCGCGCGCTGCTACAGCGTCGGCCCGTTCAACGATTCCACCGCCGCGCAGAATGCGCGCGAACTGTTGATGGCCGTATCGAGCCGTGTCGTGCCGCGCGAGCAGCGCACCGGTTCGAGCGCGCGCGGCTGGCGCGTCTACCTGCCTGCGGCGGCCACGCTCGAGGACGCACAAGCGATGGCCGGGAAGATTTCCGCGGCGGGCTTCGGCGATTTCTTCGTCGTGCGCCAGGGCAGCGAGGCCAATTCGATCGCACTGGGCCGTTACCGCAGCGAGGACTCCGCACGCCGCCGCGCCGACAGCCTCACTGGTGCGGGCTTTCCCGCGCGCGCTGAGCCGCTGGGCGAGGGTCGCGTGTCGGTCTGGCTCGATCTGGTCGCCAAGCCAGAGTTCGATCCCGCCCGCGCCGAAGCCGCGGTGCAGATGGCGCCGCGACCGCTGGATTGCGCGCGCCTGCGCTGACATGGGCGCGACCGTGGCCGCAGGCTAGAATGTCCGTCTCGCCGGCATAGCTCAGTTGGTAGAGCAACCGCCTTGTAAGCGGTAGGTCGTCAGTTCGATTCTGACTGCCGGCACCAGACGAGGACGCCATCGATGAGTCGTACCCATCCGCCGGTTTCGCTGATCGGCGCACCGACCGACGTCGGCGCAGGACACCGCGGCGCCCGGCTCGGACCGGAAGCGCTGCGAATCGCCGGCCTCGGCGAGGCCCTGCTCAAGCGCGGCGTCGACGTGGTCGATCGCGGCAACCTCGACGGCCCGCGCAATCCCTGGCAGAAGCCGGTGGAAGGCTATCGCCACCTGGCGGAAGTGGTCGCGTGGAACCGCCTCGTGATGGACGCGGTGTCGGCCGAGCTGGAACAGCAGCGCCTGCCGATCCTGCTCGGCGGCGACCACTGCCTGGGGCTGGGTTCGATCACGGCGGTCGCGCGCCATTGCCGTCGCACCGGCAAACAACTGCGCGTGTTGTGGCTCGACGCGCACGCCGACTTCAACACCAGCCAGGTCACGCCCTCGGGCAACGTCCACGGCATGCCGGTGGCGTGCCTGTGCGGACTCGGCCCCGACGCACTGACGAACCTCGGCGGCGAAGCGCCCGCGCTGCGGCCGGAGGAGATCCGCCAGATCGGCATCCGTTCCGTCGACGAAGGCGAGAAGCGCCTTGTGCAGGAATACGGTCTCGATGTGTACGACATGCGCTACATCGACGAGATCGGCATGAAGCGGGTGATGGAAGAAGCGCTGGAAGGCGTGGACGACAACACCCATCTGCACGTCAGCTTCGACGTGGACTTCCTCGATCCCAGCATCGCGCCCGGCGTGGGCACGACGGTGCCGGGCGGGCCGAACTACCGCGAAGCGCAGCTGGTGATGGAGATGATCGCGGACACGGGGCGGATGGCCTCGCTCGACATCGTCGAACTCAACCCGATCATCGACAAACGCAACCGTACCGCGCGGTTGGCGGTGGACCTGGTCGAAAGCCTGTTCGGCAAGTCGACCCTGATGCGCGACTGAGCGACGGCGTCCTGAATTGCGGCTGACATCACGCCCGTCGACCCGGTCGGGCGGGTGCGGCCGGCGGCGGGCCATGCGATCCTTGGGCCATTACCAGACCTCGTCTCGGGGAGAGACCATGAAGCGCTTTGTTTCCCTGCTGCTGCTCGCCACCTTCTCGCTGGCCGTGCTGACCGCCTGCAACACGATGGAAGGCCTCGGAAAGGACGTGAAGAAGCTCGGCCAGAAGGTCGAGGACAAGGCCAGCAACTAAGCCGGTCCTCCATCGATCCAGCACAGCGAAGGCCGGCCCTGCCGGCCTTTGTGCTGTCTGGACCCCGGACCGGACAGGGTGGGCAAACCGGCGGCGCCGGCCCCGCTTAAACCCGGCACGGTCCCACCGCATCACAGCCACTATGCTGACCGTCGTGACCGAAAACCTGACCGACATGCCCGTCGCGAGCGAGGACGGGAGCGAGGAACGCAGCCTGGTCTCCGCCGCCGCGCGCGGCGAGGTGCGTGCCTTCGAGGCGCTCTACCGCCGCCATGCCGGTCGCGTGCACGGCGTGATCGCCCGTCTCGTCGGTGGGCAGGGCGCGCGCGCCGAGGACCTGACCCAGGAAGCCTTCGTCCGCGCATGGCAGGCGTTGCCGGCGTTCCGGTTCGAGTCGGCCTTCTCGACCTGGCTGCATCGGCTGGCGGTGAACACCGCGCTGATGGAAATGCGCAGCCGCCGCAGCCGCCCGCAGGACGATGGCGATTCGGACGAGGAGGTATTCGATCTGCTCGGCAGCGCCGATTCGGCCGGACACACCACGGCCCTGTCGATGGACCTGGAACGCGCCGTCGCCAGCCTGCCGCCGCGCGCCCGCGCGGTGCTGGTCCTGTACGACGTCGAGGGCTGGAAGCACGAGGAGATCGCCGCCGAACTCGGCATGGCGGTCGGCAGTTCGAAAGCGCAATTGCATCGCGCGCGCAATCTGTTGCGCGAACGGTTGGGAGCACACGCATGAACACCCACGATCACAACGACGACACCCCCCGCGAACTTCCCGACGCGCTGCGCTGGCAGCTGCGTGCGATGCGTCGCGACGTCCCGCCGGGCGAGGACCTGTGGCCCGGCATCGCGCAGCGACTGCAGGCGCAGCCGCGGCAGGCCGCCGCACCGTCGCGTCCGCGCTGGCTCACGCCGGTGGCGATGGCCGCGACGCTGGTGCTGGCGGTCGGCACGGTCGGCCTGTGGCGCAGCGACAACGACGTGCAGTCGCCGCGCGACACGGTGACGACGGCAGCGACGACGCGCACCGGCGGCAGCCTCGTGCAGCGCGAAGCGCAGGGCATGACCCGGCAGTACCAGGCGGCGATCCAGGAGGTCGGCAGCGGCCACCCACCGGCCGAACTGCAACCGGCCTTCGACGAACTCGACCGCAACGCCGCGCTGATCCTCGAAGCGCTGGCGCACGACCCCGATTCGCGCCTGCTGCTCGAACAGCTGCGCAAGACGTACGCACGCCGCCTCGCACTTGCGCAACGCATCGCGTACGCCTGATGTTGTCCGCATCCTCCTCCACCGACCTTCCGCTCATTCCGATCCAATGCCCTTCCGGAGAACGTCCATGACCCGCGTCCACATTCAACGCCTCGCATTCGGCCTGGCCCTGCTGACGGCGCACGGCGCGTTCGCGGCCACGCCGATCAACGAGACGCGCCCGCTGGATCCGCGCGGCCGGGTCGAGATCGAGAACATCAAAGGCTCCGTCGTGGTGAAGGCCTGGGATCGTCCCGAAGTGAAGATCGAAGGGAGTCTCGGCGCCGGCGTCGAGCGCCTGGAGATCGAAGGCGACAGCGAGCACCTCAATGTGCGCGTTAAGTATCCGAACCGCGGCGGCATGGGCATGTTCGGCAGCGACAAGAGCGAACCCACCGACCTGCGCCTGATGGTGCCGCTGCGCGCCGACCTCGACATCGACGTGGTGTCGGCCGACGTCAACGTCGAAGGCATCGCTTCGGGCGAACTGTCGATCGACGCGGTGAGCGGCGATGTCGTCGTCGCGGCCGCGCCGCGCGAAGCCGACTTCGACAGCGTCAGCGGCGACCTCAACCTGACCATCAACAGCAATCGCGTCAGCGCCGAAACGGTGAGCGGCGATCTCACCCTGCGCGGCCGCCTCGATGGCGAAATCTCGGTGGAAACCGTGTCGGGCCGCATCGACGTCGGTGTGCTGCAGAGTCGTCCGCAGAAGGTCACAGGTTCGACCGTGTCGGGCGACATCCGCATCGACACCGGCCTGGCCAGCAACGGCCGCATCTCGCTGGAAACCGTCAGCGGCGACCTCAACGTGACGTTGCCGAAGAACCTCTCGGCGAACGTGCGCGGCGAAAGCTTCAGCGGCGACCTGACGGCGCCGGGTGCGCGGATCATCCGTCCCGAACACGGCCCGGGTTCGAACTTCGAACACCGATACGGCAACGGCGACGGCGACGTCACGCTGCAGACCTTCTCCGGCGACGCGACGTTGCAGCTCAACTGAGGCATCGGTGCGCTTCGCCTGAATCGGTCCCAACCGCATCCACCCCGCGTTCACGCGTGCTCGCGTCAGATGCATCCGCGACACGCCACGCGGCGTGGCCAAGTGGTTCCACCGAGTCGAGGAGAATTCCATGAAGCGTTTGATGGCTCTGCTGCTGCTTGCCCTGTTTTCGATGGGCACCCTGAGCGCCTGCAACACGATGGCGGGTGCCGGCAAGGACGTGCAGAAGGCTGGCGAAAAGGTCGAAACCAAGGCCGAGGATTGCAAGGACGGCAAGTGCTGAAGCAACAGGGCAGTGCAGTCCGAACGAAGAAGGCCGGAGCGATCCGGCCTTTTTCGTTTCGCGGATCGCGACACGCGCGATGCGATGAACGACGCGTTCACCGACATCAAATCGCGTCTAACACAATCGCGACTTCGACCGAATGCGTCGCTTGCGACTCTGTCCGTGCGGAAACATCGATACCGCAATCGACACGACCAGAGGAATGCAACGGATGAACAAAGACATCATTGCCGGCAAGTGGACGCAGTTGAAGGGCAAAGCCCAGGCACGCTGGGGCGACCTGACCGACGACGACTTCGACGTGGCCGAAGGCAACGCCGAATACCTCGCCGGAAAACTGCAGGAACGCTACGGCTGGGAACGCGACCGCGCCCAGCAGGAAGTCCGCGATTTCGAGAAGTCCCTGAACTGATCTGTTGACCCAAGCGGTGCGCGCGCCGGCGCCAATCCCATCGTTGCACCGGCGCGCGCGGGGAACCATCACCATCGTCAATCGTCCCAACCCGGCGGATCGGGAACGAACCCCGCCGGGAATGCGCGCGGACGATCGTCGCGATGCGGCCGGCGCCACGGAATCACGCCGCGCGCCACCAGTGAGGCGCGGTCGTCGTAGCGCATCTGCGTCACTTCCACCGGTGTCGAACTCGCACGCTCGAACGCGGTGCGATACGCGGACGACGCCTGGCTGCCGCCATGCCCGGTGCCGATCGACTGCGCACGCGCTTCGTCCCGCATGGGCGCGGATGACTTGCTCACGGAACGCTCCTCGATCGCCGGCGGCTCCCGCCAGCGTCGTGCTTCCTCGAACACGGCGATGCCGATGACGCCGACGTTGTCCGGGCGACCGGTGCGCGCGGCGTAGCTGTCGGGCAGGTCGGTGAACACGAACTGCGCGACATGGCGCATCGACTTGCGCCAACCATCGACCTGCGTCGTCTGCCACGGCTCGAGCACGTAACCGCTTTGCGCAGGCGAGGCCGTCTGGCCGGTGATGGCGTTGACGCCGTCCACCGACAGAACGACCAGGAGCCGCTCGCTGGTGACATTGGTCAGGCGTACCGCGTAACGATGCCCCGGCGTGCCTTCGACCCAGGTCTGGCCGCGGTGGCGGACGGGGGCGGCCCATTCGCCGCTGTCACGATCGACCAGCGCCAGTTCGACCCGGGGCGATGCGGCGACCGTAGAGGCCGCCAACGCGACGGACAGGGCAAGGAGAGAGGGCAGGGTGCGCATGGTGGACGGCCTCGGCTGGGGACGTCCGGTTCAACGCACGGGCCGTGGCCGCGGGGTTGGCGGGGCGCGGGTACACTGTGGGGCCGTTTTCCCGGCATTACGCTTCGATGAGCCGCACCCGCGTCCTTACCGGCATCACCACCTCCGGCACTCCGCACCTGGGCAACTACGTCGGCGCGATCCGCCCCGCCGTGAACGCCAGCCGCGACCCGGGCGTGGAGAGCTTCTACTTCCTCGCCGACTACCACGCCCTGATCAAGGTGCAGGATCCGGCGCGCGTGCAACGCTCCACGCTGGAGATCGCCGCGACGTGGCTGGCCTGCGGACTGGAACCGGACAAGGTGTGGTTCTACCGCCAGAGCGACGTGCCGGAAGTGCAGGAGCTGACCTGGTTCCTGACCTGCGTCGCCGGCAAGGGCCTGCTCAATCGCGCGCATGCCTACAAGGCCGCGGTGGACAAGAACCGCGAGGCCGGCGAGGACGACGATGCCGGCGTGAGCGCGGGACTGTTCATGTATCCGGTGCTGATGGCCGCCGACATCCTGCTGTTCAACGCCAACCGCGTGCCGGTCGGTCGCGACCAGGTGCAGCACATCGAGATGGCGCGCGATTTCGGCCAACGCTTCAATCATCTGTACGGCGATGCGGCGGCGCAGCCGTTCTTCGTGATGCCCGAGGCGGTGATCGACGAGAACGTCGCCACGCTGCCCGGGCTCGATGGCCGCAAGATGAGCAAGAGCTACGACAACACGATCCCGTTGTTCGTGCCGCGCGAGACGCTGAAGAAGCTGATCTACTCGATCGTCACCGATTCGCGCGCGCCCGGCGAAGCCAAGGACGCCGACAACTCCAACGTGTTCCAGCTCTACCAGGCTTTCGCCAGCGTCGAGGAAACCACCGCGATGCGCCGCGCGTTCGCCGATGGCATCGCGTGGGGCGAAGCGAAGCAAGCGCTGTTCGAACGCATCGACCGCGAAATCGCGCCGCTGCGGGCGCGCTACGACGAACTGATCGCGCGCCCGGCCGACATCGAGGCGATCCTGCGCGATGGCGCAAGACGCGTGCGCGAGACCTACGCCGCACCGACGCTGAAGACGCTGCGCGAGGCGGTCGGCCTGCGCGACCTGTCGCAGGTCACGACGGGCGCGACCAGGAAAGCGGCGAAGGCGGAAGCACTGCCGACGTTCAAGCAATACCGCGAGGGCGACGGTCGCTTCTACTTCAAGCTCGTCGACGGCGATCGCGTGTTGCTGCAGAGCACAGGCCACGAATCAGCGCGTACCGCGGGCCAGCTGATCGGCCGCCTCAAGCGGGAAGGCGCCGCGGTGTTGCGCAACGCTGAAGCCGGCGTGGTGCGGTTGGGCGATGAGGTGATCGGTCATCTCGACGACGGCGTCGAACTCGACGATATCGTCGAGGCGCTGGCGCGTTTCGCCGCCGAGGACGCATGAACCCGCTGGTCGAACTCAACCTGGCGCTGATCCTGTTCCTGCCGTGGTTCGCGATTCTCGGCGTGCTGTTCTGGATGTTCCCGCGGCATCCGCGCCACGCGGCGCGCAAGCTGTTCGACGGCATCGCGCTACTGCTCGCGTTCACCGCGTTCGTACTGAGCCTGTACTGGTCGCACGCAAGCGCCGACCCGGTGTACGGACGCATGTGGCAGCAGGTGCTGGCGACGGCGGTGGGCTACGGTGTGTTCCTGGCGGTGCTGACGGCGGCGTTCTTCGTGCGCCGTCGCTGGCTGCGCCGCCACCGCTGAAATTCCTGCTACGAAAGCCGCATCGTTTCGCGGCATCGCGCGGCCTAGACTGGGCACTGTTCCTTCCGCAACGGAGCGCAACGGCATGAGCGACGCGCACGGCATCGTCACCATCGACACCGGCTTCCAGCGCCCGCATTTCGACGCGGCGTACCTGATCGTCGAGAACGGGCGTGGCGCGTTCGTCGATTGCGGCACGCAGCATTCGATCCCGGCGATGCTCGCCGCGCTGCAATCGCAGAGGCTGAGTCCGGCCGATGTCGACTGGCTGATCCTCACCCACGTGCACCTGGACCATGCCGGCGGCGCCGGTGCGTTGATGCGCGTGCTGCCCAACGCCACGCTCGCGGTGCATCCGCGCGGCGCGCCGCACATGATCGATCCGGAGAAGCTCGTCGCCGGCGCTACTGCCGTATACGGCGAAGAGGAAATCGCGCGCAGTTACGGCGAGATCGCGCCGGTGCCGGCCGAGCGCGTGCGCGTGGTGGAGGACGGCGACACCATCGACCTCGCCGGACGCACGCTGCTGTGCATCGACACGCCCGGTCACGCGCGCCACCACCTGTGCGTGTGGGACGAGCGCAGCCGCAGCTGGTTCACCGGCGATACGTTCGGCCTCTCGTATCGCGAGTTCGACAACGCGGCCGGCGAGCCGTTCGTGATCCCGACCACGTCGCCGGTGCAGTTCGAACCCGAACCACTGAAGGCGTCGATCGCGGCGATGCTCGCGCGTAATCCGGACGCGATGCGTCTGACCCATTACGGCCGCGTCGGCGATGTCGTGCGGCTCGCGCGCGATCTGGTCGAACAGATCGACGCGATGGTCGCGCTGGTGCGCCAGGCGCAGGGCGAGGCCGACCGCCACCAGTGGCTGGTGGCCGCACTCGGCGAGTTGTACATTTCGCGGGCGAAGGCGCACGGCTGCACGCTTTCGCCGGACGAGACGCGCGCGCTGCTGGCGATCGACATCGAACTCAACGCGCAGGGCCTGGAAATCTGGCTGGCCCGCCAGAAGCACGCGGAACGCCCTGTTCAGGTTGGCTGAGCGGCCCTGACCGGCTGAACCGACCGGCCCGGATCGGTGCTCCTGTGGCATGCATCACAGGTTGACCGAAGGCCGGAGAGTAGCCTGAGCGGCCTTTCTGCCCAGCCCCATGTCCGCCGCCCGTCCACTCGCCCTTCCACCCCCCGACGAGGCGCGTCGCCAGGCCGCACTGGACGCGTACGGGGTGGTCGATACCGTGCCCGAACAGGCGTACGACGACATCGTGCGGCTGGCGATGACGCTGTGCGACGTTCCGGCCGCGGCGATCTCGCTGATCGATCGCGATCGCCAGTGGTTCAAGGCGCAGATCGGCCTCAACCTGCGCGAGACCGCGCGCACCGACGCGATCTGCGAACGTGCGATCCAGCAGCCGGATCGTCCGCTGGTGATCGACGATCTGGCGGCGTCCGGCGTCGCCGGTCCTGAAGCGTTGCGCATCGGCGGCGAACCGCTGCGCTTCTATGCCGGCATGCCGTTGCTGAGTCCCGACGGTCGTGCGCTCGGCACGGTGTGTGTGCTCGACAACAAGCCGCGCACGCTGACCGCCGCGCAACTGGAAGGCCTGGAAGTACTCGCGCGCCAGACGCAGCATCTGCTCGAACTGCGTCGCTATGCGATGGAACAACGTCGCCTGCTGTCGGAGCGCGAGGCATTCGCGCAGCGGCTCGAGGATGCGCGCGCGGACCTGCAGCGCCGCAACGATCTCCTGCAACACAGCGCCACGCACGACGCACTCACCGGCCTTCTCAACCGCGCTGCGCTGGCGCAGCTGCGCGACAACCCGGAGGCGATGTTGCAGCTGCAACAGTCGCCATACACGCTGCTGCTGCTCGACGTCGACCACTTCAAGGACGTCAACGACCGCCACGGTCACCTGCTTGGCGATCGCGCACTGCGCGCCGTCGCCGATGCGGTCGCCGCATCGATCCGCGAGCGCGATGTCGCGGTGCGCTACGGCGGCGAGGAGTTCCTGATCCTGTTGCCCGACACGCGGCTCTCGTCGGCGGTGCAGGTCGCCGAACGCATCCGCCAGCGCATCGCCGCCGCGCCGCTGCCGTTCGCGTTGACGGTGTCGATCGGTCTGGCCGCCGGCGAGCCGACGCGCGACTGGTCCGAGCAGGTGTTCGATCGCGCGGATCAGGCGCTGTATAGGGCGAAGGCGGGCGGACGGAATCGCGTCGTGGTGGACGACACGCCGATGCATGGGTGAGGGCCCCCCTCTCCCGGCGCGCTGCGCGCGCCGACCTCTCCCGCAAGGGGAGAGGTGGAAGTAATGCCACATGCCTCGACAGTTCGAAATGAGGCATCACGGCATGAAGTGTGTCCCTCTCCCCTTGCGGGAGAGGGACAGGCCGCCGAAGGCGGCCAGGGAGAGGGGCAGGGCTCAATCCCACTCGTTAGGCGTCGACCGCAGCTCCGGCTGCTTCATCTTCACCACGCAGAACCGCTGCCCCGTCGGCGCTTCCATCACCCACCAGCGCTTCACGAACGCGACCTTCTTCGCGCCGAGCTTCTCCAGTCGGTCCGCCTCGGCGTCGATGTCGTCGGCTTCGATGTCCAGGTGCACGCGCGACGCGTGGTCGACTTTCTGCACTTCGATGTACAGGTCGCCCGGCGTGTCGCCGAACTCCTGGTACTCGACCGTGTCGTCGCCGGCGTCGCGATTGGAGATGCTGCAGCCCAGCGCCTGGCTCCAGAAATCCGCGGCGGCGTCGAGATTGTCCGTGTTGCAGTCGATGATGAAACCGGCAAGACGACTACGGTGGGCCATGTCGTGCTCCTGCGAAGGGATGCTCGCAGTCTGCATCGGCGCTGCTGACAGGGTCCTGTCAGCAGCGATGCGTGCCGCGATGTTGCGTCAGTTCGGCGCCGCCATGTCGTCGAGCAGCGCCTTGAGGAAGCGCGCCGCTTCGCCGCCGGTGCAGGCGCGATGGTCGAAGGTGAGCGAGATCGGCATGCGGCGATGCACTTCGATGCCGCCCATCACCGCGACGACGTCGTGGCTCAACTTGCCCGCGCCGACGATCGCCACGCACGGCGGCACTACCACCGGCGTCGCGTAGCGGCCGGCGAACATGCCGAAGTTCGACAGCGAGATCGTGTAGCCGCTCAGTTCTGTCGCGGGAATGGTGCGGTCCTCGACCTGTGCGCGCAGGCGCTGGATCGCCGCGCGAACGCCGGCGCCGTCCAGCATGTCCGCGTTGCGCAGCGCAGGCACGAACAGACCGTCTTCGGTATCCACGGCGATGCCGATGTCGACCTGCGGATGCAGCGTGCGGCTGAGGTTCTCGCCGTCGAACCACGCATTGAGCGCGGGCACCGTCTTGCACGCGGTAACGATCGCGCGCACCAGACGCGCGGTGATGTCCTGCTTGCCGATCCACGCATGCAGGTCGGCGTCGTCGCACAGCGTGGTCGGCACGACCTTGGCGTGCGCGTCTGCCATCACACGCGCCATGTTGCGGCGCACGCCCTTGAGCTGTTCCGGCTGGCCGCTCGCGGCCACGCCCGGCGGCTGCGTGCGCATCGGCTTGCCGGCCTGCGAGAGCGTGCTGCGTGCCTGTGGTGCGGCAGGCTCCGGTGCGGGTGCGGCGACCGCGCGATCGGCCGCGCGTGCGACCGGTGCGGCACCGGCCTTCGCCGAACCGTCGGCCGATGCGCGCTTCACGTCGTCCATCGTCACCACGCCATCCGCGCCAGTGGCGCGCACGCGCGTCAGGTCGACGCCGAGCTTGCGCGCGAGCGCGCGCACCGCCGGCATCGCCTTCACGCCGCCGACCGCGACCGCCTGTTCGCTGCGCACCGCGTCGGAGCTCTGCATCGCACCGACCACCGTGCCCGAGTCGGCGCGCGCTTCGCCCTTGGGCGCGGGTTCGCCGGCATCGCTGATCGTGCCGCCGTCATCGGACGCGACGACCTGGTCGCCGTCGTCCGGCGCGTGGCTGCCCGCACCGTGGTGGTGGCCGGTGTCCTGGCCTTCGGCGCGCTGCGGCATCGACGGATCGATCTCGAATTCGGCCAGCATCTTGCCGGTGATGATCACGTCGCCCGGACCGCCGGACAGCTTCAGCACCTTGCCGGACACGGGCGAGGGCACCTCGACCACGGCCTTGGCGGTTTCCATCGAGACCAGGTTCTCGTCCAGGCGGATGGTGTCGCCCTCCTTCACGAACCACTCGACGATGGTCGCGTCGGGCAGGCCCTCGCCGAGGTCGGGAAGCAGGAAGGTCTTCTTGGTCGTCATACCGTGTCGTCTCGTTGGAATGCGTGATGTTTCGTGGTCGAACGGCGTCGCGCCGCCCGACCGGCAATGTTCAGACCCACACGTCGTTGCGTGCGGTGAGTTCCCCGCCGGCTTCGCCGGTGTTGACCACGTCGCGCGGCTCGATGATCAGCGCGTGGCATTCCTCGCGCGCACGGGTGATGTGTTCGACCCCGCGCGGGATCACGAACATCTCGCCCTCGCGCAGCACCACGTCGCGATCGCGGAAGCCGATCTCCATCTCGCCCTTCACCACGAGGAACACTTCGTCGGTGTCCGCGTGCGAATGCCAGACGAAATCGCCGTGCATCTTGACCAGCTTGAACTCGACGTCGTTCATGCGCGCGACGACGCGCGGCGACCAGCATTGGGAGAACAGCGCGAGCTTGTCGCGAAGATTCACCGCATCGTCGGCGTTGCGTGCGTCGCTCATGCGTCCTCGCCGTCGTCGTCGTCGAGGATCTCCAGCGCCCGCGCCGGGATCCAGCCCTGGTGGCCGAGCGCGTTCTCCGCCCACCACCACTGCGCCAGTTCGTAATGCAGCTTCAGGATCTCGTCGGCCTGCGCGTCGAGTTCGCGGGTGTCGTACTCGCCGAGCGCCTTGGCCGGACCGTGTTCGCTGTCGAACAGCTGCACCGGCATCCAGCCTTCATGGCCTTCGGCGATCGTCGCCCACACGAACTCCGGCCAGTCGGTGTCGCGCTTGCCGAGCAGCACCGCGTCGCCGGGCGCGACCCGGACCGGCGGGCGATCCGGGGCGCGATGGGCGACGACGACGCGCGCGTGCTGCATGGCTCAGCTCGCCGCGAGGGTCCGCTTGGCCGCCGCGACGATGCGGTCGACGCTGGGCAGGTACTTCATTTCCAGGCGGAACAGCGGGATGTGCGTGTCGTAGCCGGTGACGCGCTCGACCGGCGCGAGCAGGTCGAACATCGACTCCTCGGCCAGGCGTGCGGCGATCTCCGCGCCGAAACCGGCAGTCTTCGGCGCTTCGTGCACGATAACGCAGCGGCCGGTGCGGCTGACCGATTCGGCGATGGTGTCGAAGTCGAGCGGACGCAGCGTGGCGACGTCGATGACTTCCGCGCTGATGCCTTCGCTCGCGAGCTTCTCGGCCGCTTCCAGCGATTCCTTCACCTGCGCGCCCCAGGTCACCAGGGTCACGTCGGTGCCGTCGCGCAGCACGTAGCACACGTCCAGCGGCAGCGCTTCGCCGTCGTCGGGAACCACTTCCTTGTACTGGCGGTAGATGCGCTTGGGCTCCATGAAGATCACCGGATCCGGATCGCGGATCGCGGCGAGCAGCAGGCCGTAGGCGCGCGCCGGCGAGGACGGCATCACCACGCGCAGGCCGGGCACGTTGGTGAAGATCGCTTCGTTGGCTTCGCTATGGTGTTCCGGCGCACGGATGCCGCCGCCCCACGGCACGCGCAGCACCATCGGGCAGGTCAGGCGACCGCGGGTGCGGTAACGGAAGCGCGCGGCGTGGCAGATGATGTGGTCGACCATCGGATACACGAAGCCGTCGAACTGCGATTCGGCGACCGGCTTCATGCCCTGCGAGGCCAGGCCGACGGTGAGGCCGGCGATGGTGGTTTCGTCCAGCGGCGTATCGAGCACGCGCTCAGGACCGAACTGCTGCTGCAGCCCGGCGGTGGCGCGGAACACGCCGCCGTTGACGCCGACGTCCTCGCCCAGCACCAGCACCTTGTCGTCGACGCGCATCTCGTAGGCGAGCGCCTGCGTGATCGCTTCGATCAGCGTGATCGCGGTCGGCGTGGCCGCCTTGGCGGCATCGACCTTCTTCTTGTCTTCGACGTTCATCAGCGGCCCTCCTGCGCGAGCGCGAAGGCGCGTTGCGCCAGCAGGTCCGGCGGCGGATCGGCGTAGAGGTAGTCGAACATCGCCTCGACCGGCTGCACCGGCGTCTCGAGATAGGCGTTGATCTCGATGTCCACCTGCTTGCCGCATTCCTCGGCCCAGGCCTTCTCTTCCGCCTCGCTCCACACGCCCTGCGCGGTGAGGTAGGTGCGCAGGCGCGCGATCGGTTCGCGCGTCCAGGCGTCCTTCACTTCGTCCTCGTTGCGGTAGCGGCGTGCGTCGTCGGCGGTGGTGTGGTCGTGCAGGCGATAGGTCATGAACTCGATCACGCTGCCGCCTTCACCGCTGCGCGCGCGCTCTGCGGCGCGGCGCATGCCTTCGAGCACGGCGATCAGGTCGTTGCCGTCCACCTGCAGGCAGTGCAGGCCGCCGGCCAGTCCCTTCTGCGCGAGCGTGCGCGCACCGGTCTGCGCCGAGCGCGGCACCGAGATCGCCCAACCGTTGTTGACCACGCACAGGATCAGCGGCAACTGGTAGGCGCCGGCGGAGTTGAGCGCGGCGTAGAAGTCGGTCTTGGACGAGCCGCCATCGCCGCAGCACGCGACCGCGAGCTGCTTCTGCTTCATCAGCTTGAACTTCAGCGCGGCGCCAGCGGCGTGCAGGCACTGCGTGGAGATCGGCACGCACCAGGAGTAATCCTGCTTCGGGCCGGAGAAGTCGTTGCCGCGTTCGTCGCCGCCCCAGTACAGCAGCACTTCGCGTGGCTTCACGCCGCGCATGAACTGCGCGCCGTATTCGCGGTAGCTCGGCGCGAACACGTCGTCCTTGTGCATCGACGCGCCGATGCCGACATGCGTGGCTTCATGGCCCAGGCTGCTGGCATAGGTGCCCAGCTTGCCGGTGCGCTGCAGGGCAATGGCCTTGCTGTCGAAGGTGCGCACGAACAGCATCTGCTTGAACAGCGGCAGCAGTGCCTTCGGGTCGCGGAAAGCGGCCGGCAGCTCGGCGACGGGCGTGCCGTCCTGGCCGAGGTATTGCAGGTATTCGATCTCGAAGGTCGCGGCGACCGTCATCGGGGGATCCTGGCTGAAAGTGGCAAGGGGCCGAACCGGCCGCTGTCCGGATCCAGTGCCGGTCGGGCCGCTGTTCGGAGGGCTGGGCCGGAACACATCCGGCCTGGCTCCGCGGCGTCCGCTCGTGCCGCTGCGATGGCCGTGCCGACGCGTTGTCGCGGCGATGATACCCAAAGGCGTGTCAAGGTCCGTTGCGCGCTGCGGCATGCAACTTTGCCGAAAAGACGCTATGCGGCGCCCCGCACGCAGCGGTATGGATCGCGGATGAATGCGGCCCGGAAAAGGGAAGGGCGCGGCCGGAGCCGCGCCCTTCGCGTGGTCGAACTCAGCGACGGATCGCGACGCGCAGCCGGTCGCTGTTGTCGGCGGCGTCCGGGTCGGGCGTGTCGGACCCCACGGTGGCGACGAACTCCAGCTCGGTGCCGGTGCGCGGACGTTCCGGTACGACGAGGGCGAAGGCGAACCACTGTGTGCCGATCGCGATGGCGCCGTTGCGCTCGCACTGCGCGCGGAAGCCAGTGGCGGTCGCACTGCGCGTGCAGCTCCAGCCGTTCGGTGCGGCGACGGCCGCGGCGCTGGCGGCGACGTTGCCCTCCAGCACCAGTCGCGGCGTCTGTGCGGCGTCCGGGCCGGCGTTGCGCACCGGCACGAGGAAGGTCGCAATCGCGCCTCGACGCACCGGCAGCACGCCCCCTTCGATGCGCACCGACAGATCGGCCGCGGTCACCACGGTGACCTGGGCGACGGCGTCGTTGTCGGCGTTGGCCGCATCGCGCGTCTGCGAACGTGCCGCCACTGCCATGCGCACCGGCGTCCCGTTCGGCAGCGCGGGCATGACAGTGCGCAGCGTGAAGACGGCCTGGCCCTGCACCGCCAGCGAGCCGACCGTGCAGGCGACCGTGGTCGTGCCGTTGGCCTGTGCCGGCGCGGCGCAGGTCCAGCCCGAGGGAGCGTCGACCGATACTGCGAGCGTCGCGTCGAAGGCGAACGCCACGCCAACCGCGTCGGCGGCGTCCGGGCCGGCATTTGCCACCGTCGCGGCCCACGTCGCGGTCTCGCCGGCGCGCAACGACGACGGCGTCGCCGCGGCCGTGACCGAGAGATCCGCACTGCGGAAGTCGGGCACGGCGATGCGCACGCGCACCGGATCGTGGTCGGACACCCGCAGCGGCAGGGTCGTGTCGCCGTAGTGGTCGAGGCCGAAACCGGAGTTGATGCGCGCGTGATCCACGCGCACCGTCGTCGCATCCATCACCACCGCTTCGTTCACCAGCACGTGGTCGAGCGTCTGCGCGCTGCCCTGGTACACGTACGAGTAACGCTGCTGCGGATCGGCAATCAGTTCCGAACCGTCGATCAGCGGCGTGGTGAGCGGGCTGGGCACGTGGCTCAGCACCTGGTCCTCGGCCGCGGGCTCGCCCTTGATCACGCCGAGCACGTCGACGTAACCGTCGTTGAACTCGAACGCGTTGAAGTCGCCGACCAGCACGATCTTCTCCGTGGGGTTCGCCTGCTGCATCGACTGCACCAGGCCCGCCAGATACGCCGCCTGCGCGCCGCGCTTGGCGCGTACGCGCGCGCCGTCCGTGCTCCATCCGTTGCTGCCCGGCGCCACCGAGTCGATGTCGTTGAGCGAGCGCAGGTGGTTGACGATCACCGTGACCGGATAGCTGGCACCGTTGGCCTGGTGCACTCGTGCGCGCAGGAGCAGCGGCGGGCGATCGTTGAGCAGGCTGGTGCTGCCGTCGGGATTGGCGAGCGTGGCGTTCTTGCCGTACTGCACGACTTCGAGCACTTCCACGCGTGCGATGCCCGCGCCGTTGTCGCGGCGCGCGACGAGGAAGCCGACGTTGATGCCGCCGACATCGTTGCCCTGGACCAGGAACGGTTCGTAGTCCGGCGCACCCGCGCAATTGCTGTCGAGACGGTCGGCGAGCATGCCGAGCACGCGCAGGTTCTCGACCTCGACCACGCCGAGGATGTCGGGCGTCTTGAGGAAATCGCAGATCGCCGCGGCCGTCTTGCCCAGACGCTTGTCGAGCGCTTCGGGCTTGATCGTCGGCGCACCGTTGCCGTCGTTCACTTCGTCGAAGAAGCGCAGCAGGTTGAAGCCACCGATGGTGACTTCGTCGTGCTTCGCGTCGGCGACGGCTTCCGGCAGGCGGCCGCCGCTCGCAGTCGGCGGCGTCGCCGTGTCGGGCAGCAGCGCCCACGTACCGGCGAAGTAATCGAGCACGCCCAGCAGTCCGTCGACCTGCGCGCCGGCATCGACCGACAGCGCGAACGCGCCGACCTGGCCACGGCTGCGCACCATCAGGCGTTCCGGATTGGTGTCGAACAGCGGCGGATTCTTGCCCGGCGGGAGCGTGGCCAGCGCGGCATCCATCACGCCGATGCCCGTTTCGCGGAACGGCGTGGCGACATCCGGCAAGGTCACGTAGAACACGCCATCGCCGCTGGCGGTGGCGTCGTCCTCGTCGATGCGGCCCTCGGACGGGCCGACCACGCGCGACTGCGCAACGCTGACGCGCATGCCTTCGAGGCGCTCCAGCGTGCCCGGCGTCGCGGCGGGTGAGAGATCTGCCGTGCCCAGTTCCACCGCATCCGGCAAGGCGACGCCGGCCTGCAGCAGTTCGACCGTCGGGCCGGTGATCTCGGTGATGGTGAGCTGGTTGACGTTGGAGGCCGGGACGAACTCCTCGACCTTGCCGGTCACGCGCACGCGGTTGCCCACCGTCGCGGTCGCCGGCGGCGCGCTGCTGGTGAACACGAACACGCCTTCCGACGTGGCCGCATCGCCGTCCGGATCGATGCTCTGCAGGAAGAAGCCGTTGTTGAACTTCAGCGCGGTGACGACGCCTTCGGTGACGACGCGTTCGCCTTCGTGCGGCGAGCGCAGGGCATTGCCCTGGATCTGCGCGATGGTGCGCGGCGTGGCCGGATCGGGTTCCGGCGTGGTCGAGCCGCTGTTGCGCGGCGTCGGGGCACCGGCGGTGAAGTCGGCGTTGTTGTTGCCGGTGTCGTTCGCGCCGTTGCCGTTGCGCAGCGCGGCGGTGGCGGCGCTGAGCGTGGGCGCGGGGCCGGCGCCCTCGAAGAAGTTGGCGTTGCCGTAGCCGACCAGGTCGACGATCTGCGCCAGCTGCGCGGCCGAGCACGGCGTGCTGCTGCCGTTGCAGGCCAGGGCCGAAGCCGAATTCACCAGCGCGACCTTGCCCGCGCTGGCGGACATGGCGGCGGGGCCGGTCGCATCGGGCGTCGGCAATGGCGCGCCGGCCGAGCCGCCGCTCATCGCCACGAGGAAGTACTTGCCCGGCTGCACGGTCGCGGCCGGCAGTACCGCCACGCCGCTGAAGTTGCCGGTGCCGGTGGCGCTGGCGTACTGCACCGAGAGGCCCGCCAGCGAGGCTGGCGTCGCGCCGCGGTTGTACAGCTCGACGTAGTCGTTGGCGTAGACGGCCGTGCCGCCGCCACCGCCGCCGTAGACCTGGCTGATGACGACCTGTGCCTGGGCGGTGGTCGCCCCGGCCAGCAATGCAAGAGAGAACAACGCGGCCGCGCAGCGGCCCCTGAGCCTGTCCATAGTCTTCCCCGTTGTTGGAACGTCCTCGCCCGCCAACGCCCCTGTCGCGAGCCGGCCGAGTTTGCAGGATGCTGCGTCGTGGGTATTTCACGCGGGTGACCGCCCGCCGATGCGCTACCCTTTTGGCCCTCCGACCGGCTGGAACCGGCGACCCACGAGCCCGAAATGACGGTCGAGAAGAACGAGCGCGAACTGGAAACCGGCATCCACACCGACTTCTCGGGGCGGATGAGCTATTCCGGCTACCTGCAGCTCGACACCCTGTTGTCGGCGCAGCAGCGCCTGTCCAATCCGCCGCACCACGACGAGCTGCTGTTCATCGTCCAGCACCAGGTCGCGGAGCTGTGGATGAAGCTGATGATCCACGAGCTCAAGGCCGCCACCGCGAACCTGCGCGAGGACCGGCTGGGCGAGTGCCAGAAGATCTTCGCGCGCTGCAAGAACATCCTGCGCCAGCTCACCGAGATGTGGTCGGTGCTGGAGACGCTGACGCCGTCGGAATACATGGAGTTCCGCGAGATCCTCGGTCCGTCGTCGGGCTTCCAGTCGCTGCAGTACCGCACCATCGAATTCCTGATGGGCAACAAGAACGCGGCGATGGTCAAGGTCTTCTCGCACGATGCCAAGGCCGAGGCGAGCCTGGTCGAAGTGCTGGAAGCGCCGAGCCTCTACGACGAAGTGCTGCGTTACCTCGCGCGCCACGGCCACGCAGTGCCGACGCACCACGTCGAGCGCGACTGGTCGCACACGCATGTCGCCGACCCGGAACTGCTGCCGGTGTTCGAACGCATCTACGAGGACACCGACGCGCACTGGGAGGCCTACCACCTGTGCGAGGACCTGGTCGATCTGGAAAGCCAGTTCCAGCTGTGGCGCTTCCGCCACATGCGCACGGTGATGCGCATCATCGGCTTCAAGCGCGGCACCGGCGGCTCCAGCGGCGTGGGTTTCCTCAAGCAGGCGCTGGAGCTGACCTTCTTCCCGGAACTGTTCGACGTGCGCACGATGATCGGCGCCGGCGGCAGCTACGGCGCGCCACCGACCAAGTGATGCGATGGGCACGCCCGTGCACGACTGTGTCGGCGCGCTGATCGTCAACAACGGACGCGTACTGCTCGGCCGCCGCAGCCACGACTGCGATTGGCTGGCTGGCGCGTGGGACGTGTTCGGCGGCCATGTCGAACCGGGCGAGAGCGGGCCGCAGGCGCTGCATCGCGAACTGCGCGAAGAGCTCGGCATCGCGCCGGTGGAAATGCGCTACCTCGCGTGCATCGAAGGCGCCGAACCCGATCCGTGGCGTTTGCGGCTTTATCGCGTGACCCGCTGGAGTGGCGAGCCGGCCAACCTCGCCGAACACGCCGAGCTGCGCTGGTGTTCGCTGGAGGAGGCGCAGGAGCGGCTCCGCGCCGCCCACCCGGATTTCCCGCGCCTGCTGGCACTCGCACTGACGAGCGCGTCTGTGGGCGGCTGAGGTCGCCGGCTTCCCCATTCATGCTGGATGCTGCGTCGCAGCATGATTCGCGCGTCTTCACGCGGGTTTGACGTGATGGACGTCACCCGGTAAATCTCCCCGGTCCCGTGCCGCCCGGCGTGGGTTTTCTTTGGCAGTACTTCGATCGATACAGGGGATACCGCATGAGCGGAACCGCTACACCCGCGACCGGCACGGCCGCGCTTCCCGACTTCCCGCAGACCCTGGGGCATCCCAAGCCGCTGTGGATGCTCTTCATGACGGAGTTCTGGGAGCGCTTCGCGTTCTACGGCATCCGCTGGGCGCTGGTGCTGTACATCGTCGCCCAGTTCTACGGCGGCAGCGGCACGGGCGAGGCCCCGGCCAACCAGCTCTACGGCGCGTACCTCGCACTGGTGTACGCGGCAGCGATCTTCGGCGGCTACGTGGCCGACCGGGTCATCGGCTACCAGCGATCGATCCTGCTCGGCGCGACGATCATGGCCGCGGGCCTGTTCATGATCGCCATGCCCAACCAGGAAATCTTCAAGCTCGGACTGGCGACGATCATCGCCGGCAACGGCCTGTTCAAGCCGAACATCTCGACGATGGTCGGCAAGCTGTATTCGATCGGCGACGAGCGCCGCGACTCCGGCTTCACCCTGTTCTACATGGGCATCAACCTCGGCGCGATGGTGTCGCCGCTGCTGACCGGCTGGCTGGCCGAGCAGGTCTTCGGTGCCGAGGGCATGCCGGCCTACAAGGTGGTCTTCATCACCTCGGGCGTCGGCATGCTGATCAGCCTGGTGTGGTTCTGGATCGGCCGCAGCCAGCTCAAGGGCATCGGCCTGCCGCCGGCGGGCGCCGAGAGCCGCGTGCGCCTGGCGATCACCGCCGTATGCGCGGTGGCGTCCATCCCGGTGGTCTACTTCCTGCTCAGCCTGGGCGCGAGCTCGCTGCAGTGGATCCTCACCGCGATGTTCATCGCGCTGGCGGTCCTGCTGCTGGTCGAAGGCATCCGCAATGGGCCGCGCCAGCGCGACATGGTGATCGCGATGCTGATCATCTTCGCGTTCAACGTGCTGTTCTGGTGCTTCTTCGAGCAGGCCGGCAGCTCCTTCAGCTTCCTCGCCGAGAAGATCGTCAACCGCGATTTCGGCGGCTGGACCTTCCCGGTGGGCTGGTTCCAGTCGGTGAACTCGATCGCGATCATCACCCTGGCGCCGCTGATCGCGTGGATCTGGGTGAAGATGGGCCGCCACAATCCGTCGATCCCGCGCAAGTTCAGCCTCGGCCTGATCTTCAACGGCCTGGCCTTCCTGCTGCTGATGTTCGCCCTGTCGAGCCTGGTCAACGAGTTCGGCAAGATCCCGTTCTGGACGCTGTTCGCGGTGTACTGGATCCAGTCCATCGGCGAGCTGTGCCTGTCGCCGATCGGCCTGTCGATGGTGACCAAGCTGGCGCCGGTGCGCCTGGTCGGCTTCGGCATGGGTGGCTGGTTCCTCTCGACCGGCATCGGCAACAACCTGTCGGGCATCTTCGCCAGCCACGTCAGCGGCGAGACCGGCATGAACGTGCAGTCCGCGCTGTCGGGCTACACCTTCGGCTTCTGGGCGCTGGTGATCCCGGGCGTGCTGCTGTTCCTGATCGCCCCGCTGGTCCAGCGCCTGATGCACGGCGTGAAGTGATCCGAGCCCGGCCGCCATGCGGCCAGGGATGACGGCGACGGCGACCTCCGGGTCGCCGTCGTCGTTTCCGACGGGCGCATGCGCGGCGTTTCCGCGTTGGGAGCTAAGGTAACCACTCCGTTCCGCCGGACCCCGCCATGACCCAGACGCCGCCCCTGCTCACGCGCGCCGAGGCCACGCAGTACGCCGAAACCTCGCGCCATGCGGACGTCATGGCCTTCGTCGACGGGTTGATCGCAGTGGGCGACCCGCGCCTGCACGTCGCCGATTTCGGCCAGACGCCGGAAGGTCGCAAGCTGCCGTTGCTGGTGCTCTCGCGCGAAGGCGTGGCGACGCCGGAAGAGGCGCGCGCGCTGGGTCTGCCGATCGTGCTGATCCTGTGCGGCATCCACGCCGGCGAAGTCGAGGGCAAGGAAGCGGGCCTGATGTACGTGCGCGACCTGCTGCACGGCGCGCACGGCGACGTGCTCTCCCGCGCGACGCTGCTGCTCGTCCCGCTGTTCAACGCCGACGGCAACGACCGCATCGATCCGGCCAACCGCAAGCTCGACATCGCGCACTTCACCGGCCAGCTCGGCCCGGACAGCGGCGTCGGCACACGCGTCAACGCTGCCGGCATCAACCTCAACCGCGACTACATGCGCCAGGACGCGCCGGAGATGCGCCAGCTGCAGGCGCAGGTGATGCATCGCTGGAATCCGCACCTGTGCATCGACTGCCACGCCACCAACGGCTCGATCCATCGGTATGCGCTGACCTACGACATTCCGCACACGATCCACAGCGGACGACGCGAGCCGATCGACTACATGCGCGACGAACTGTTGCCCGCGGTGACCGCCGCGGTGAAGAGCGAGGAGGGGATCGACACGTTCTGGTACGGCAACTTCCTGCGCGACGAAGGCGGGCAGGGCGCGGGCTGGATCACCTACACGCACCATCCGCGCTTCGGCGGCAACTATCGCGGACTCGGCAATCGCATGGACCTGCTGCTGGAAACCTATGCGTACATCGATTTCTACGATCGCGTGCACACCACCTACGCGTTCCTGCGCCACACCGTCGCTTACGCGGCCGAGCACGGAGAGGAGATCGTCGAGCTGCTCGCCGCGTGCGAGATGCCGCCGGACGAAATCGCCGTGCGCTATCGACTGGAAGCATTCGAGGATCGGCAGGTCGAAATCCTCACGCGCGAGCCGTACACGCTGGAAGGCGAACCGGTCAGCGTGAACGTGCCGTACATCGGCCGCTTCGTCGGCGAGCACATCGTGCAGCGACCGCTTGCGTATGCCGTGCCGGAAACCATCGCCGCGCGCCTGGAAGGGCACGGCCTGGTGGTGGAACGTCCGCCCGTCGCACCGACGCTGGATGCGGAGATTCCGACCATCACCGCGCATGCCTCATCCGCCGGTCGCGAGATCCTCGAAGCGAACGCGACGCCGTACCTCGAAACCGAACTGGCGCGGGACAAACGCGCGCTGCCCGAAGGTTGGGCGCTGGTGCGCACCGAGCAGCAGCGCGGCGCGGTCGCGGTGTACCTGTGCGAAGCGGGCAGCGACGACGGCCTGCTCGCCTGCGGCTGGATCGATCTGCCGGCGGTGGGCAGCGAATTCCCGGCGTGGCGGGTACTCGCCATCCATCATCCGGGGTGAGCGTCAAGGCAGCGCTTCGGCCTCTTCGGCGCGCAGCTCCAGCTCGTCCAGCTTGTCGAGCAGGCGGAACAGCACCGCGCGCTCGTTGTCGTCGATGCCGTCGAGCAGGCGTCGCTCGAATGCGAGCGCCAGCGGCGCGACCTCGTCGTAGATCCGGTAGCCCGCATCGGACAGGCGCAGCACCGAGCGTCGGCGATCGTCGCCGTGGATGTCGCGGTCGAGGCGACCGGCGTCGAGCAGGCGCGCGACCGCGCGGCTCACCGCCACCTTGTCCATCGCGGTGCGCTGCGCGACCTCGTTCGCCGACAGGCCGGGGTAACGGCCCAGTACCGCCATCACCCGCCATTCGGTGATGCTCAGCGCGAAGCGCTCGGTGTAGATGCGCGCGATCGTGCTGCTGACCCGATTGCTCAGCACCGACAGGCGGTAGGGCAGGAAGTGCTCCAGGTCCAACTGGGCATGACCGGTCAGGGGTTGGCCCAGCCGGGAAATTCCGGGATCGCGCGCATTCATGGTGCGATATGCCTTGATTATGGTTTCAGTTGAAACTATAAGGAACGTTTCGTACACGCCGGCCCGGGCACCCCGGAACCGGCCGCCATTTCGGGAACAATGCCATGAATGCACAGCCCAACCTCGGCATGCAGGTCACCACGTTCGAGAACCCCCTCGGCATCGACGGTTTCGAGTTCGTCGAGTTTGCCGCTCCGGCGGGCCAGGGCGAGCTGCTGCACGACTATTTCCGCAAGCTCGGCTTCACCGCCGTGCTGCACCACAAGAGCCGGCCGATCACGGTCTATCGCCAGGGCGGCGTGAACTTCCTGGTCAACGAAGACCCGGACAGCTTCGCCGCGGCGTTCGCCGCCAAGCACGGTCCCTGCGCCTGCGGCTTCGCGATCCGTTTCAAGGAGCCGGCTGCGAAGGTGTTCGACACCGTCGTCAGCAACGGCGGCGAAGCCATCGCCGACAAGGCCGACAGCAAGGCCGTCGATGCGCCGGTCGTGAAGGGCATCGGCGACTGCATGCTGTACCTCGTCGACCGCTACGGCGACAAGGGTTCGATCTACGAAGGCGACTACCTGCCAGTGCAGGGCGCCGACCAGGATCCGGCCGGATTCGGCCTGACCTTCATCGACCACCTCACGCACAACCTCTACTTCGGCAACATGCAGAAGTGGTCGGACTACTACGAGCGCCTGTTCAACTTCCGCGAGATCCGCTACTTCGACATCAAGGGCGCCAAGACCGGCCTGGTGTCCAAGGCGATGACCGCACCGGACGGCATCGTGCGCATCCCGCTCAACGAGTCGAGCGATCCGAAGTCGCAGATCAACGAATACCTCGACGCCTACAAGGGCGAGGGCATCCAGCACATCGCCTGCTTCACCGACAGCATCTACGACACGGTCGAAGCGATGCGCGCGCAGGGCGTGGAGTTCCTCGACACGCCGGACACCTACTTCGACGTGATCGACCAGCGCGTGCCGAACCACGGCGAGGACGTGCCGCGCCTGCGCAAGAACAAGATCCTGATCGACGCCGATCCGGAAACCCACCAGCGCAAGCTGCTGCAGATATTCACCCAGAACGCGATCGGTCCGATCTTCTTCGAGATCATCCAGCGCAAGGGCAACGAAGGGTTCGGCGAAGGCAACTTCCAGGCGTTGTTCGAGAGCATCGAGCGCGACCAGATGCGTCGCGGCGTGCTGTAAATGATCGAGCCCCTCTCCCGTCGGGAGAGGGGTTGGGGTGAGGGGAATAGGGACGGCGAGATGACGATCAACAGCAACGGCTATCAGACCGGTTTCGGCAACGAATTCGCCAGCGAGGCGGTGGCGGGATCGCTGCCGGAAGGGCGCAATTCGCCGCAGCGCGTCGCGCACGGCTTGTACGCGGAGCAGCTGTCGGGCACCGCGTTCACCGCGCCGCGCCATGCCAACCGTCGCAGTTGGCTGTACCGCATCCGGCCCTCGGCGATGCACGGCGCGTTCGCGTCGTATGCCGCGCCGCGTTTTCACAACGACTTCGGCGACGGACCGGTCTCGCCCGACCAGCTGCGCTGGAGTCCGACGCCGATGCCGACGACGCCGGTCGATTTCATCGACGGTCTGTTCACGATGGCGGGCAACGGTTCGCCCGCCGCGCAGGCCGGCATCGGCATCCACCTGTACGCCGCCAACCGCGACATGCAGGGACGCTACTTCTACGACGCCGATGGCGAACTGCTGATCGTCCCGCAGCAGGGGCGCCTGCGCATCGCTACCGAGCTGGGCGTCATCGACGTCGAGCCGCAGGAAATCGCGGTGATCCCGCGTGGCGTGCGCTTCGCGGTCTCGCTGCCCGACGGCGAGGCGCGCGGCTACGTGTGCGAGAACTTCGGCGCGATGCTGCGGTTGCCCGATCTCGGCCCGATCGGCAGCAACGGCCTGGCCAACCCGCGCGATTTCCTCACGCCGAACGCGGCGTACGAGGACATCGACGGGTCGTTCGAACTGGTCGCCAAGTTCCAGGGCCACCTCTGGCGTGCCGACATCGGCCACTCGCCGCTGGACGTGGTGGCGTGGCACGGCAACTACGCGCCGTACAAGTACGACCTGCGCCGCTTCAACACCATCGGTTCGATCAGCTACGACCACCCGGATCCGTCGATCTTCCTGGTGCTGCATTCGCCCAGCGATACGCCGGGCACGAGCAACATGGATTTCGTGATCTTCCCGCCACGCTGGCTGGTCGCACAGGACACGTTCCGTCCGCCGTGGTTCCACCGCAACATCGCCAGCGAGTTCATGGGCCTGATCCACGGCGTGTACGACGCCAAGGCCGAAGGTTTCGCGCCGGGTGGCGCATCGCTGCACAACTCGATGACGGGACATGGTCCGGACGCGGCAACTTTCGAGAAGGCCAGCGCCGCCGATCTCGCCAAACCGGACGTGATCACCGGCACGATGGCCTTCATGTTCGAGACGCGCGCGGTGATCCGTCCGACGCAGCAGGCCATCGACGCCGCGCATCGCCAGCGCGACTACCAGGCGTGCTGGGCAGGCCTGAAGAAGCACTTCGCACCACCTGTGTCCTGAGCGCGCAATCGTGACCTGCGTATGCGCGATGTTCACGGGTCGGGAGTAGTCTGCCCGACCTGCGCATGCGAGAAAGGGGCGTGACGATGAGAGGGGCATTCGCGGCAGCCTGCCTGCTGGCGCTGGCCGCGTGCGGCGAGCGCGAGCCCGCTCGCGTGCCGGCACCGGCCGATGCGGCGGCGCCTGCCGCGACGGCGACGGTATCGCCAGAGCCCGCAACGCCCGCTCCTGTCGCACCCGTCACCGGCGCGATGCCCTCGTCCGGCGCGATCGGTTACGGCGGCTTCGGTCCCGCGCGATTCGGTGGCACCGAGGAAGAAGTGCGCATGGCGTGGGGCCGCGAACTCGGCGGCCTCAAGCCCGACCAGCCCGGTGGCTGCTACTACCTGATGCCGCAGCCGCGGTCGCCTGACGGCTATCGACTGGCCTTCATGTTCGAAGACCAGCGTTTCGTGCGCATGGACGTGGACGTCGCGGACATCGAAGCACCCGGCGGCGGCCGCGTGGGCATGGGCGAGAAGGACATCCAGCGGCTGTACGGCAGCCGCGTGCAGGTGCAGAACCACAAATACGTGGAAGGCGGCCACTACCTGCGCATTCCCGATGCCAACGGCCCGGGCGTGCTGCTGTTCGAGACCGATGCGGCCGGACGCGTGGTCGGCTGGCGCATCGGCGAACCACCGCAGGTGGACTATGTCGAGGGCTGCTCCTGAGTCCATGTGGACCGGGGCGGTGGCATCGGGCATAGAATCGTCGGACTGAGGCGTGGAGGGGACACGATGCTCGAGGCCATTGGCTGGTTCGTATTGGGTCTGGTGCTGTTGGCACTGGGCGGCGACTCGATCGTCAAAGGCGCGTCGGGCCTGGCCCAGCGCATCGGCGCATCGCCTTTCGTCGCCGGCCTGATCCTGGTCGCGTTCGGCACCTCGCTGCCGGAACTCGCAGTCAACCTGCAGGCCATCGTGCGCAACCAGCCCGCGCTGGCGCTCGGCAATGCGGTCGGCAGCAACGTCGCCAACTTCGGACTGACGCTCGGCGCGGCGGCGCTGGTCGCGCCGCTGACGGTGCGCTGGCGCGCGCTGTCGCCACTGTTGCTGGTTCTGTTGCTGGGGACCGCGCTGACGGTCGTGCTGGGCCTGGACGGTAGCCTGTCGCGCTGGGAAGGGCTGGTCCTGCTGGTTGTGTTCGTCGCGGTCGTCGCCTTCGCCGCGGCGCGCACGCGCCGCGAATCGCCGGAACTGCAGGACGCCATCGCCGCGTTCGCGCATACCAGCACCGATCTCTGGCTCAACCTGCTGCGCTTCGCCATCGCCGCCGTGCTGCTGTATTTCGGCTCGCGCATGGTGGTGCGCAGCGCGCCGACGATCGGCGAGGCATTGGGCATGGCACCGCTGCTCACCGGCCTGCTGCCGGTCGCGATCGGTACCGCACTGCCCGAAGTCGCTGCGGCGATGTCCGCAGCGCGCAAGGGTCATGGCGACATCGTGGTCGGCCACGTGATCGGATCGAGCCTGTTCAACCTGCTCGTCGTGATCGGCGGCATGGCGGTGATCGGCGCGCCGCTGGCGTTCCCGGAATCGTTCGTGCGTTTCGAACTGCCGGCCGCGGCGGCGTTCGCGGTCCTGCTGTATCCGATGCTGCGCGGAGACCTGCACATCAGCAAGAACGAAGGCGTGGCGTTGCTGATCGCCTTCTTCGCATGGGTCGCGTTCGAAATCCTCACCATGCAGCACTAAGCGGCGCGGATCGGGCGGCCGATATACTGGGCCGATGAGTCACCCGAACGCATCGCCTCCCTCGACGACGCCTCCGCCGCGCGCACTGCGCGCGCTGAGCGAGTTCCTGCGCCTGGAAGCGGCCGGCGGCATCGTGCTGATCGTCGCGGCCGTGCTGGCGATGGTCGCGGCCAATTCGCCGCTCGTGTCCGCCTACGAGGCCTTCCGCGAACTGCCGGTGCACCTGCGCGTGGGCGCGCTGGAAATCGCCAAGCCGCTGCTGCTGTGGATCAACGACGGGCTCATGGCGGTGTTCTTCCTGCTCGTCGCGCTGGAGATCAAGCGCGAGACACTGAGCGGCCAGCTCGCCAGCCGCGCGCAGCTGCTGCTGCCGATGGTCTGTGCCGCCGCGGGCGTGGCGGCGCCGGCGCTGCTGTTCGTCGCGTTCAATCGCGGCGATGCCGACGCGATGCGCGGCTGGGCGGTGCCGACCGCGACCGACATCGCCTTCGCGCTCGGCGTGCTCGCGCTGCTGGGTTCGCGAGTGCCAAGCGGCATGAAGCTGCTGCTCTCGACCATTGCGGTGGTCGACGACCTGATCGCGATCCTGATCATCGCGCTGTTCTATTCGCACGGCCTGTCGACGGCTGCGCTGGCGTGGGCAGGTGCGGCCATCGCCGGGATGTGGCTGCTCAACCGTCGCGGCGTGATGCGGCTCGCGCCTTACCTCGTGCTCGGCGTGGTGCTGTGGGTGTGCGTGCTCAAGTCGGGCGTGCACGCGACACTGGCCGGCGTGGTCACCGGCCTGATGATTCCGCACGTGCGCGGCACGGGCGACGAGCGCGCGCATTCGCCGCTGGAAACGCTGGAGCACGCGCTGCATCCGTGGGTCGCCTACGCGATCCTGCCGCTGTTCGCGTTCGTCAACGCGGGGCTCGTGCTTCACGGCATGAGTCCGGCCGACATGCTCCAACCCTTGCCGTTGGGCGTGGTGATCGGCCTGCTGGTCGGCAAGCCGGTCGGCATCGTCGGTGCGGCGTTGCTGATGCGCGCGTTCGGCTGGGCGCGTTTCCCCGACGGAATGGATCTGCGCGCGATGCTGGGCCTGGGCCTGATGTGCGGCATCGGTTTCACGATGAGCCTGTTCATCGCATCGCTGGCCTACCGCGATCCCGCGCGCTACGAGGAAGCCGTGCTCGGCGTGCTCGTCGCGTCGCTGCTCTCGGCGGTATTGGGTTTCCTGTGGCTGCGCGCGAGCTTGCCCGCGCGCTCGAAGGTGGATTGAGAATGCGTCATGCCCTGGTGTTCGGTGGAACCGGACAGATCGGTTATCCCCTGCTTGGACTGCTGCAGCGCGACGGCTGGCGCATCACCGCCGTGTCGCGTCGCCCTCCCACGGACGAACCCGGCCTGCAGTGGCTGCGCGGCGAACTCGGGCAGTTGCCGGCGTTGCCGTCGCGCGTCGATGCGATCTTCAGCTGCGGGCCGCTCGATGCCTTTTCGCAGTGGTATGCGGACGCGACGATCGACTGCCCGCGCGTGATCGCCTTCGGCTCCACCAGCATCGAGGTCAAGCGCGGTTCGGCCGATGCCGAGGAGCGCGACGTCGCGCGTCGCCTGCGCGAGGGCGAGGAAGGCGTGTTCGCGGCCGCTGCGCGCCGCGATGCGGCGGCCACGCTGCTGCGCCCCACGCTGGTTTACGGCGCCGGGCGCGATGCGACGCTGACGCGCATCGCGCAACTCGCCCAGCGCTGGCGCCGTTTTCCGCTGCCGCGCAACGCCAACGGTCTGCGCCAGCCGGTGCACGTGGACGATCTGGCAAGCGCCGCGTTCGGTTGCGTCGCTTCGACCGCGACGCACGGCAACGCCTACGCGCTTCCGGGCGGCGAGACGCTGACCTATCGCGACATGGTCGCGCGCGTGCTGGCGTGCCTGAAGCCGCCGGCGCAGCTGGTCGAACTGCCGTCGCCGGTGTTCAACTTCGCCCTCTTCACCGCGCAGTTGACCGGACGCGCGACCGGCCTCGGCGAAGCCGCGGTGCGCCGCATGCGCAGCGATCTGGCGTTCGATGCCACGCCGGCGCAACGCGATTTCGGTTATGCGCCGCGCGCCTTCCGGCCCAGCGCAGACATGTTCCTGCCGCGCGACAGCGACGGCTGACTACAGGTCTTCGGCGAGCGGCGCGGGTCGCGCCTTGCTCAACGCGCGCAGCGCGATCAGCAGCACGCCGCCGAGCACCATCGCGCCGCCGAGCAGCAGGCGCGGGCCGGGACGGTCGCCCCAGAAGGCGATGCCCAGGCCGATCGCGAGCACCGGTACCAGCAGCAGCCACGGCGTCACCTGCGCGACCGGGTAGCGCTGCACCAGCACGTAGTACAGGCCGTGACCGAGCAGCGAGGACACGAACGCCGCGTACAGCGCGCCGCTCCAGGCGACCCAGCTCGCGTCGGGCAGTCGCGCGATCGCTCCCGGCTCCAGCCACGTGCTGATCGCCAGCAGCGGCAGCACGCTGAAGATCGCGGTCCAGCCCTGCTGGCTGAACACGTCCATGCCGCGCAGTCCTTTCATCAGCACCGTGCCGATCGCGAGGAACGCCGCCGAGACCAGCATCAGCACCAGCGCCATCGGATGATCGAGGACCATCGGATCGAAGCCGAGCACGAGCACGCCGGCGAAGCTGACCGCGATCGCCAGCCCCGTGCGCCACGCGAAGCGTTCGCCGAGCACCCACCACGCCAGCAGCGTCGTCATCGGCACGTAGCTCTGCATCACGATCGCGGGCGAGGACAGATCGCCGGCGAGCTTGAGCGCGGTGAAGCTCAGTCCGAAATGCAGCACGCCGATGCACAGGCACACGGCGATGAGGCGCGGCCACTGTCCTGGCGCGGGTCGCTTCACCAGCCACACCAGCGGCAGCGCGAGCAGCGCGAAGCGCAGCGCGGTGAACAGGATCGGCGGGATTTCCCGCATCGCCATCGCCGACGTCAGGAAGTTGCCGGCCCAGGCCAGCACGACGAGGAGTACGAGGACTAGATCGCGGGGAGACATGTCGTGGCAGCGTGGCACAGGCGCGCGGATCGTGCGCGAACGGTCGCCATTGTCCGCGCTTGCGTCGCCTTCGACCAGAATTGACCTGCCTCAAGCGATGCCCGCGACGCGTGCCTAGAGTGGCCGCTTTGTCGGGGAGGCGTGCGATGGCCACCATACTGTTCGATCAAGCGGGCCACCGCTGCATAGCCTTCAGCGACCTCGTGCGCGGCGACGACGGCGTCCAGGCCAACCAGTTCCTGGTCCAGCACGGCAGCCAGAGCGCGCTGCTCGACCCGGGCGGCGCGCTGCTCTACAACCCGCTGATCCTTGCGATCGGCGCGTACGTGGCGCCGACGGATGTGACCTGGCTGCTGTGCTCGCACCAGGATCCGGACATCATCGGTTCGGTCGACAAGTGGCTGCTGTACACCAACACGACGGTGGTGTGCTCGAAGCTATGGGGCCGCTTCGTTCCGCACGTGGTACCGGGCTACCTGCGCAACGCCGGCAGCGATCGCTACCTGCTGCTGCCCGACGAAGGCGGGCGCATCCCGATGGGCGACAGCCACATCCGCGCCCTGCCAGCGCACTTCATGCACTCGGTCGGGAACTTCAGCTTCTTCGATCCGGTCAGCCGGATCCTGTTCTCCGGCGACGTCGGCGCATCGATGGTGCCGAGCCAGACGCCGTACACGTTCGTCGCCGATTTCGATGCGCACGTGCAACGCATGGAGGGCTTCCATCGACGTTACATGGCGTCCAACCGCGTCACCCGGTTGTGGGTGCAGATGGTGCGCGACCTGCAGCCGGCGATGATCGTGCCGCAGCACGGCCTGCCGATGAAAGGCGAGACGATGGAGCGTTTCCTCGACTGGCTCTCGCGCCTGGAATGCGGCGTGGACCTGGTCGGGCCTATGGATTACCGGCTCTGAATGCAGGCCGGGTTGGCTCCGCCGCTACGGCCTGTCGTGGAGCCGGGCGGTGGAGCCCGCCCGGCCCGCACGGTGATCCGCACGCAATCGATCAGTAGCGGATGCCGAGCTTGCGGTACAGCTTCGACAACACCCAGGCCGGACCGATCAGCAGGTAGGTGAGGTCGGTGAAGAAGCTCGGGCGCTTGCCTTCGAACAGCTTGCTGTGGCCGATGAACTGGCCGATCCATGCGACCACGAACACGCCGATGGCGAGCCACAGCAGCGTGCTGGTGCCGTAGGTGTCGTGCAGCCAGCGCGTCAGCAGGCCCATCAGCACGTACACCACGATCATGCCCAGGCCGAGCATGCGCGAGGCGCGGTAGTAGAACAGCGCGGTGGCGAGCATCGCCAGGCCGGCCCAGAAGCCGGCGCGGAACCACGTGCCCGGCGAGGGGATGCACCACAGCAGCGCGACCACGCTCCACAGGATGGCGGGAACGCAGATGATATGGATGAGCTGGTTGCCCGCGTTGCGATGATCGCCGGAGTAGTTGGCGAACCAGCGGTCGATCGGACGTTCGGCGGACGATTGCGTTTCAGCGGCGGTGTTCATGTCGACCCCTCCCAAGGCGCATGAAGGTCGGCGCTCAATGCGCGGACGTACGGAGCATAGCGGGATCTTGCCCTTCCTTCCCTACCCCTCTCCCTGGCCGCCTTCGGCGGCCTGTCCCTCTCCCGCAAGGGGAGAGGGGAGTGAGTGCGTCGGCAAAGAGGAGTTGTTGCTGCTCCCTTCTCCCCTCGTGGGAGAAGGTGGCGCGAAGCGCCGGAAGAGGGGGCGCTTTTCGTTCCTCACCCCTCTCCCTGGCCGCCTTCGGCGGCCTGTCCCTCTCCCACGAGGGGAGAGGGGAAGTGCGCTCAGTCCACCGAGATCCCGGCCAGCTTCATCAGCGCCTCGGCGTACTTGGCGCGGGTGCGCTCGATCACCTGCGCCGGCAGCGTCGGGCCCGGCGGCGTCTTGTCCCAGTCCAGCGTTTCCAGGTAGTCGCGCACGAACTGCTTGTCGTAACTCGGCGGACTGGTGCCGACTTCGTACTGGTCGGCAGGCCAGTAGCGCGACGAGTCGGGCGTGAGCATCTCGTCCATCACGTACAGGCGACCATCGGCGTCGAGGCCGAATTCGAACTTGGTGTCGGCGAGGATGATGCCGCGCTGCGCCGCGTAGTCGCGCGCGAACTTGTACAGGCGCAGCGTCGCGTCGCGCACCTGTTCGGCGAGATCGGCGCCGACCGAACGCACGGCCGTGTCGAAGTCGATGTTCTCGTCGTGGTCGCCGACCGCGGCCTTGGTCGAAGGCGTGAAGATCGGTTCGGCCAGCTGCTCGGCCTGGCGCATGCCGTCGGGCAGGGCGATGCCGCTGACGCGGCCGGTGCGCTGGTAGTCCTTCCAGCCGCTGCCGATCAGGTAACCGCGCGCGATGCATTCGATCGGCACCGGCTTCAGTCGCTTGGTCACCACGGCGCGCTTGCCGTACAGCGCCGCGTCCACGCCGTCGGGCAGGACCGAGGCTACGTCTATCCCGGTGAGATGGTTGCGGACGATGTGCTCGGTCTTGCCAAACCAGAAGTTGCTGATCTGGCACAGCATCTCGCCCTTGCCGGGGATCGGGTCGGGCAGGACGACGTCGAACGCCGAGAGCCGGTCCGTCGCCACCATCAGCAGGCAGTCGCCGGCATCGGCGGGCAGGCGATCGGCGGGCAGGTCGAAGACGTCGCGGACCTTGCCGCGATGACGCAGGTGGAGGCCGGGCAGGTCGGACTGGAGCAGGGTCGTGGACAACGCAGGAATCCCCAATGGGTGCACGGAGTCCCCGCCATACGCTCGCCTTGACTCGCGCGCGTGCGCGACAGGGCCGGCCAGTGTACGCCGGCCGGCGGCGGCGTGCAGGTACACTGTCGCCAACAGGCGCACGGGGCCGCTGGGGCGGCGCGGAGGACGATGAAACGCTGGTACGGCAAGCTGTTGGGCTTCTTTGCCGGTGCGGCCCTGTTCCGCACGAACCCGCTGTTCGGCGCCCTGATCGGGCTGCTGATCGGCCACGCCTTCGACACGGACTGGTTCAAGCTGAGCCGCGACAATCCGTACGCCGCGCTGGGCCTGACCTCCGACGCCACCGATGCCGAGGTCGATCAGGCTTATCGGCGGCTGATCGCCCAGTACCACCCGGACCGGGTCGCCGGCGCCGCGCGCGAACTGCGCGAGCAGGCCGAAACCAAGGCCCGCGAGATCAACCAGGCCTACGACCGCATCAAGACCCTGCGTCGCAGCAGGTAAGGTCGTGCCGGACGCCTGCGGGCGAATCGGCCGGCTGCGCTTTCCACCTTCCCGAGCGGGAAGGCGAATACCGACCCACGCACGAGATCGCCCATGCAATCCACCGTCATCGCCCCGTCCATCCTTTCGGCCAACTTCGCCCGGCTCGGCGAGGAGGTCGACAACGTGCTCAAGGCCGGTGCCGACTGGGTCCATTTCGACGTGATGGACAACCACTACGTGCCCAACCTCACCATCGGCCCGATGGTGTGCGAAGCGCTGCGCAAGCACGGCGTGACCGCACCGATCGACGTGCACCTGATGGTGGAGCCGGTCGATCGCATCGTTCCCGATTTCGCCAAGGCCGGCGCCTCGTTGATCAGCTTCCATCCCGAAGCCAGCGCGCACGTGCACCGCACGATCCAGCTCATCAAGTCGCACGGTTGCCAGGCCGGCCTGGTGCTCAATCCCGCCACGCCGGTGGATGTGCTGGAGTGGGTGCTGGAAGACCTCGACATGGTGCTGCTGATGTCGGTGAATCCCGGCTTCGGCGGACAGAGCTTCATTCCCTCCGCACTGGAAAAACTGCGCCGCGTGCGCGCGATGATCGATCGCAGCGGCAAGCCGATCCGGCTGGAGATCGACGGCGGCGTCAAGGCCGACAACATCGGCGAGATCGCCGCCGCCGGCGCGGATACCTTCGTGGCCGGTTCCGCCATCTTCAACGCGCCCGACTATGCGGACGTCATCGCCCGCATGAAGGACGCGGTGGCCAAGGCCCGCGCATGAACACCTGCGACCTGTGCGATCTCCACGACGCGCAGGTTCGCGTGGTCGACCTGCCGTTGCGCGACTACGGCGGACGACTGGCATTCAACGGCATCGTCAGCACGGTGCGCGCGGTCGAGGACAACTCGCGCGTGCGCGAAGCGGTCGACGAAGCCGGGCAGGGCCGCGTGCTGGTGATCGACGGCGGCGGTTCGATGCAACGAGCGATGCTCGGCGACCTGCTCGCCGCACGCGCGGCCGAGAACGGCTGGGCCGGCGTGGTGGTGTTCGGCGCGATCCGCGACAGCGGCGCGATCGGTGCACTCGAACTGGGCGTCAAGGCGCTGGGCACCTGCCCGCGCAAGACCGAGAAACTCGGCGCGGGCGAACGCGATGTCGACGTCGAATTCGGCGGCGTGCGCATCCGTCCCGGCGACTGGCTGTGCGCAGACGAAGACGGCGTGGTCGTCGCCGATACCGACCTGCGCTGAGCCCGGCATTCGCAAAGCAAAGCGGCAAGCCATCGCTGGCTTGCCGCTGGATACTTGGAGGCAATCCCGCCTCCGTCCGTCGTCCTTGAGAATGGACTCTGATTCTCCGGGCTTTCGATGACGGATGTGTGACGCGCTGCAGGGTTCTTCAATCGCGTGCGCAGTTCCCCGTTCACGATCGCTCCCGTCCGCGTTGCGTAGCCTGCGGTCTGGTCCACGACAGCGGCGGCGATGACGAATCACTGGCGCCTCATCCTCAACGGCAAGTCCGCAGGCGACGACAGCGTGCGCGAAGCGGTCGGCGCGATGCGCGACGCCGGCGTCGCGCTCGAGGTGCGCGTGACGTGGGAACACGGCGATGCACGACGCCACGTCGAGGAAGCGATCGCGGACGGCTGCGATTGCGTGATCGCCGGTGGCGGCGACGGCACGCTCGGCGAAGTCGCCGCGGCGCTCGCGGAATCGGCGGATACGCGGCGCGACACGCCCACGCTCGCGCTCGTTCCACTGGGCACCGCCAACGATTTCGCGACGGCGGCGGAAATCCCGCCGACGCCGACCGATGCACTGCGCCTGGTTCGCGAAACGGGCGCAACTCCCATCGACCTGCTGCGCATCGATGCGGACGGCGAGCGCCGCTGGTGCGCCAACCTCGCCAGCGGCGGCTTCGGCACCGACATCACGGTCGAGACCGACGACGGTCTGAAGAACCTGCTCGGTGGACTGGCGTATTTCATCACCGGTGTCGCGCGCGTGGGTCGCATCGAGCCGGTATCCGCGCGCCTGCGCGGCGCGGATTTCGCGCGGGACGGCGCGTTCCTCGCGCTTGGTATCGGCAATGGTCGGCAGGCCGGCGGCGGTCAGGTGCTGTGCCCGGATGCGCTGGTCGACGACGGACTGTTCGATCTCACCGTGGTTCCCGAACTCAGTGGCGAGGTCGCGTCCACCATCGCCACGGTGCTGCGCGAGGGTCGTCATGCCGCGCTGGATCGAGTGGCCGAACGCGCGCGCCTGCGCGCGTTGGCGGTGGAATCCGACGAGCCGCTCACGCTCAACCTCGACGGTGAGCCGGTGCAGGCGCGCCGTTTCTCGATCGAGTGCGTGCCCGGTGCCGTGCGCATGCACCTGCCGGTCGACTGTCCGCTGCTCCGGCGCAACGCGTCGCGCGAGGCCCGCGAAGCCGCTACAGTAGGCCGATGAACCGCGTTCATCCGATCCTCGCGAACCAGCATCTCCTGGCCGGCACGGACTGGCGATGGCGACCCGTCGCCAACGCCGATTCCCTTCCGACCTTCCAGGACATGCCGCGTGTCTCCCGAACAATTCCAGTCCCAGGCCGCTGACGGCCACACCCTCGTTCCCGTCGTGCGCGAGGTCCCGAGCGACCTCGACACGCCGCTGTCGGTCTACCTCAAGCTCGCCGACGGTCCGCATACCTATCTGTTCGAATCGGTCGAAGGCGGCGAGCGCTTCGGCCGCTATTCGATCATCGGCCTGCCTGCGCGCCGCGTGTACGCCTTCGCGGGCCACACGCTGTTCGTCACCGAGGACGGCGAACTGGTCGAGAGCCGCCTCGTCGAGGATCCGTTCGCCGAAGTCGAGCGCCTGCGCACCGCGCACAGCGTGCCGCAGATCCCGGGACTGCCGGGTTTCACCGGCGGACTCGTCGGCTGGTTCGGTTTCGAATGCATCCAGTACATCGAGCCGCGCCTGGCCGGTGGCGACAAGCCGGACGAACTGGGCACGCCCGACATCCTGCTGATGCAGAGCGACGAGCTGGCGGTGTTCGACAATCTCAAGGGCCGGCTGTACCTGATCGTGCACGCCGATCCGTCGGAGCCGCGCGCACTGGCGCGCGCGAACCGGCGCCTGGATGAACTCGTGCATCGCCTTCGGCAAGGCGGCCCGGGGTATCCGGAGACACTGGAAGGCCGCGTGCTCGACGAGGCGGATTTCGTCTCAGGCTTCACCCGCGAAGGCTTCATCGACGCGGTGGAGAAATCGAAGGAGTACATCCGCGCCGGCGACATCTTCCAGGTCGTGCTGAGCCAGCGCCTGTCGGTGCCGTTCAAGGCGCGCCCTGTCGATGTCTATCGCGCGCTGCGTGCGCTGAATCCGTCGCCGTACATGTACTACCTCGATGTCGGTGGCACGCAGGTCGTCGGCAGTTCGCCGGAAATCCTGGTGCGACTGCAGGACGGCATCGTGACGGTGCGTCCGATCGCCGGCACGCGCCCGCGCGGCGAGACGCCGGAGCAGGACGCCGCGCTCGAAGCCGAGCTGCTGGCCGATCCGAAGGAGCGCGCCGAACACCTGATGCTGATCGACCTCGGCCGCAACGACGTCGGTCGCGTGTCGCAAGCGGGCAGCGTGGAAGTGGGCGAGCAGTTCGTGATCGAACGCTATTCCCACGTCATGCACATCGTCAGCGAAGTGACCGGCACGCTGAAGCCGGACCTGAGCTACGCCGACGTGCTGCGCGCGACGTTCCCCGCCGGCACGGTCAGCGGCGCGCCGAAGATCCGCGCGCTGGAAGTGATCCGCGAACTCGAACCGATCCGGCGCAACGTCTACGCCGGTTCCATCGGCTACATCGGCTGGGGCGAGGAAGGACGCAGCGGCGACGCGGATACGGCCATCGCGATCCGCACCGCGGTGATCCAGGACGGGCGCCTGTACGTGCAGGCCGGCGCCGGCATCGTCTACGACTCCGATCCCGCGATGGAGTGGGAGGAGACGATGAACAAGGGGCGCGCGTTGTTCCGCGCGGTCGCGCAGGCCGCCAAGGGACTGTGACGGCGTTCGCCGTCCGCCGCATCGTCTCCACGCGGCCTTCATCGCCGGCCGCAGAGATCGTGCGCGCAGGTTGACCGCGAACGCGCCTCCACAACGTTTTATTCACAAACGCCGGTGTTCACTGGCGGCGTGAGGTCGTCGTGCACCAGCGGCCCGGCGTACTTCGTTGGGATCACGAACCAGCGGGAAGGAGGCGGCGATGCAACTCGTCCAAGACAACCTCGTTCAATCCCGGTTTTCCAATACGTTTCCGCGGACCGTCGAGGTCATCTGCCCGCACTGCCTGAAAGAGGCGGTGTTCGAGGCGCGAACGTGGCAGGAGCATGGGCGCCAGCTCGCCGCGAGCGAGCTGGTGTGCGCGCGCTGCGAGGAGGCGGTGCTGTTCGTCCAGCTGCTCGAAGCCGATGGCACGCGCAAGGAAGGCGGACTGTTCTGCTATCCCAAGCCCGCCGGGCGCGAACCGATGTCGGGTGTCGAGCACCTGCAGGCGCTGTCCGCGCCGCTGGCACGCAGCTACGAATCCGCGCTCAAGCTCTACAACCGTGCCGAATGGGGTGCGACGGCATTGACCGTGCGCCATCTGATCGGCGGCCTGGCCACGCGCATGCTGGCCGAGGACAAGCGCGAGCTTTCGCTCACGCGCAAGCTCGAAGCGCTCCCGCAGGACGTGGACCTCTCGCGTCCGTTGCAGGACATCGCGCAGTTGCTCGCGGCGGGCGGCACCTTCGGTCGCCAGTTCGACGACGAGGCGACCATCGACAAGGTCACTGCGGAACTGCTGCTGGAACTGGCCGAACAGCTGCTGACGTACCTGGTGGTCCTGCCCGGCACGATGTCGGACCTGAAGAGCCGCATCGCCACCGCGCCGGTGCCGCTGCGACGGGGCAGCGGCGCAGCCTGAGCGCGCCGCTGAGCGCACGTGGCGCCGCTTTCTGCGGCGCCGCGAACATTACCGATCTTTCATGTGCCGGAAAGGGGCCGGTGAGGCTGTCGCGCGCACTCTGATCCTGCGCCGGAGATGTGCCGACGCCGAATCCATCACCGCGATGTCCTCATCAGGAGTCACCCATGAACCTCCGCAAGTCCCTGTTCGCTGTTGCCCTGACCGCGTTCGCCGGTGCCGCCCTGGCCGCGCCGCCGTCGTCCAACCCGCCGGCCGCGCCCGCCAAGACGACCGTCGCCAAGCACAAGCACGCGGGCAAGAAGGCCGAGACCAAGACCCAGACCCCGAGCGCCGACGCGAAGAAGAGCTGATCCAAGTCCGCTGTTGAAGTGCGTCCTCAAGCCCGTTCCTGAACCCTGTTCCTGAAGCCTGTCCCCGGAGCCCGTGCAACGCGGGCGGATACCCCGTCGATCTCCCTGTCGGCGGGGTATCCTTTTTTCCGACGTTGGGAGTTGCCATGCGCGTCCTGCTGATCGAAGACGATCCCCACACCGCGGCCTTCATCGGCAAGGGACTGCGCGAGGACGGTCACACCGTCGAGCACGTCGGCGACGGCAAGACCGGTCTGTTCCTTGCGACCACCGAAACCTTCGACGCGGTCGTGCTCGACCGCATGCTGCCCGGGCTCGACGGGCTGGTGCTGCTGCAGACGCTGCGCGGCGCGGGCAACCGCACGCCGCTGCTGCTGCTGACCGCGCTGGGCGAGGTGGACCATCGTGTCGAAGGCCTGCGTGCGGGCGCCGACGATTACCTGGTCAAACCGTTCGCCTACTCCGAACTGAGCGCGCGGCTGGACAGCATCGTGCGCCGCACGCGCGATGAACCGCGCGAACCCGTCCGCCTGCAGGTGGGCGACCTCGAGCTGGACCTGCTCTCGCGCGACGCGCGCCGCGCTGGCAAGCGCATCGAGCTGCAACCGCGCGAGTACCGCCTGCTCGAATACCTGATGCGCCAGGCCGGTCGCGTGGTTACGCGCACCATGCTGCTGGAGGCGGTGTGGGACTACCACTTCGATCCGCAGACCAACGTGATCGACGTGCACATCAGCCGCTTGCGGCAGAAGATCGACCACGGCTTCGAGTCGCCGCTGCTGCACACCGTGCGCGGCGCGGGATACCGGCTCGGCGAATGAGCATGCTGCGCTCGACCAGCACGCGCCTGGCCCTCGCGGTCATGGCGTCGTTCCTGCTGGCGTTCGTGGTGCTGGGCGTGGGCGTGTACGTCGCCGTCTCCACGCTGTTGCTGCAGGACGCGCGCGAACTGGTGCGTACCGACGCGGCGGGGCTGGTCGAGCTGTACCGCGAGGGTGGTCGCACCGCACTGGAAGTCGAACTGCGTGACCGCATCGAGGCGCCCGACGATCCCGACGCGGTGTATGCGCTGATCGGCGCGAGCGGCAACGTGCTGCTCGGCGAGGCGTCGTCGTTGCCAGTCGCGAAGCCGTCGAAACCGCGACCGCGCTGGGTGACGTTCGAACGCAACGGCGATTCGCCGCGTGTGCTTGCGTACCTGCAACCGCTCGGCGACGGCAGTGAGCTGCTCACCGGTTTGCGCTTGCAGTCTCAGGACCGGTTCCTCGCGCTGATGCTGCGCACCGCGCTGGTCGCGCTGCTGGTCGCCGCAACGCTCGGCGCGCTGGCCGGTGCACTGACCTCGCGCTGGGTGGCACGGCGCCTGGGCAGCCTCGACCGCACCGCCGTTCGCGTCGGTGGTGGCGAGCTCGACCTGCGCGTTCCGCTGGACGGCAGCAACGACGCGTTCGACCGGCTCGCGCGCCGCTTCAACGCGATGCTCGACCGCATCGAGGAGCTGCTCGGCGGCGTACGCCACGCGACCGACCACATCGCCCACGACCTGCGCACGCCGCTCACGCGACTGCGCAATCGGCTCGAAGACCTGCGTCGTCGCACCGGCGAGGACACCGCCGATCGCGCCGCGCTCGACGCGGCCGTGCTGGAAACCGACCAGCTGCTGCACACGTTCGGTGCGCTGTTGCGGCTGGCGCGCATCGAGGCGCAGCCGCCGGCCTCGGAAGGGCCGCTGCTCGATCTGTCCGCACTCGTGGCCGATGCAGTGGAGCTGTACACGCCGATCGGCGGCGAGCGCGCGATCCGCCTGCACGCGCAACTGCATCCGGTGCAGGTGCGCGGCGACCGCGACCAGCTGTTCCAGATGCTGGTCAACCTGCTCGACAACGCGCTCAAGTACGCCCCCGCGGGCAGCGACGTCGCGATCGCCCTGCCGGCCACGGCGGACGGCGCGGTGCTGTGGATCGACGACGCCGGGCCGGGCATTCCCGAGGCCGACCGCGAGCGCGTGTTCGACCGCTTCCAGCGCCTGGAATCGCATCGAGGCACGCCGGGCAGCGGGCTCGGCCTGAGCCTGGCGCGCGCGATCGCGCACCGCCACGGCGGGCACATCCTCCTCCTCGACCGCACACCGGGCCTGCGCGCGCAGGTGGTGCTGCCGGTGGCGTGAGCCGCGCGGCTCGCGCCATGCGCGCGGAGCCGCTACAGTACGGGCCATGATCGTGCGTCCCTTCCCGCAGTTCCTTGCCGCCGACCGGGGTTGGCGATGGTGGCCTCTGGCTTCCGTCCGCCTCGTCCCGTCGTCGCCACAGGAACCGCGCTGTGACCTCCGCTTCCCGCACTGATCCATCCCCGGCCGTATCCGCGGCCCCGCGCCCCCGATCCACGCCCACCACGCAACGACCCCCGGTCGCGCGGGATAATGGCGGCTTGCCCGCGCGCGCCGTCCGGGCCCTTCTTCCTGCGAGTCCCCGCCGATGCTGTTGATGATCGACAACTACGACAGCTTCACCTACAACCTCGTGCAGTACCTGCAGGCGCTCGGGGCGGAGGTGAAGGTGGTCCGCAACGATGAACTGTCGGTCGCGCAGATCGAGGCGTTGGCGCCCGAGCGCATCGTGGTATCGCCGGGACCGTGCACGCCCAACGAAGCGGGCGTGTCGGTCGAGGTGATCCGCCAGCTCGGCCCGCGCATCCCGGTGTTCGGCGTGTGCCTGGGCCACCAGAGCCTGGGCCAGGCCTATGGCGGCGACGTCGTGCGCGCCAAGCGGATCATGCACGGCAAGACCTCGCGCATCCGCCACGAGGGCAGGGGCGTGTTCGCCGGGCTGCCGGACAACTACGAGGCCACGCGCTACCACTCGCTGGTCGTCGCCCGCGATACCCTGCCCGAGAGCCTGGAAATCACGGCTTGGACCGAGGTCGACGACGGCGCCGGCGGCTCCGAGTTCGACGAGATCATGGGTCTGCGCCACCGTGAGCACCCGGTCGAGGGCGTGCAGTTCCATCCCGAGTCGATCCTCACCGAGCACGGCCACGCGCTGCTGAAGAACTTCCTCGAACGCTAAAGTAGAGAACGACGCGGCTGCCCCGCCGGCCCCACGACCATGCCCATCACTCCGCAAGAAGCCCTGCAGCGCACCATCGAGCATCGCGAGATCTTCCACGACGAGATGGTGGATCTGATGCGCATGATCATGCGCGGCGAAGTCACGCCGACCATGACGTCCGCGATCCTCACCGGCCTGCGCGTGAAGAAGGAAACGGTCGGCGAGATCGCCGGCGCGGCGACGGTGCTGCGCGAGTTCGCGCGTCCGGTGGAGGTCGCCGATCGCGATCATCTGGTCGACATCGTCGGCACCGGTGGCGACGGCGCGCACACGTTCAACATCTCCACCGCGAGCATGTTCGTGGTGGCCGCGGCTGGCGCGAAGGTCGCAAAGCACGGCAACCGCAGCGTGTCGTCCAAGTCCGGCAGCGCCGACGTACTGGAAGCCCTCGGCGCGGCGATCGAGCTGCAACCGGGGCAGGTCGCGCAGTCGATCGAACGTTGCGGCATCGGCTTCATGTTCGCGCCCGTGCACCATCCGGCGATGAAGGTGGTCGCGCCGGTGCGTCGCGAGATGGGCGTGCGCACGATCTTCAACATCCTCGGTCCGCTGACCAATCCGGCCGGTGCGCCGAGCATCCTGATGGGCGTGTTCCATCCCGACCTCGTCGGCATCCAGGTGCGCGTGCTGCAGGAACTCGGTGCGAAACGCGCGCTGGTGGTATGGGGGCGCGACGGCATGGACGAGCTGTCGCTCGGTGCCGGCAGCCTGGTCGGTGAACTGCGCGATGGCGTGGTGCGCGAGTACGAGGTGCATCCGGAAGACTTCGGCATCGCGATGGCCGCCAGCCGCAACCTGCGCGTCAACGACGCCGCCGAATCGAAAGTCCTGCTGATGCAGGCACTGAACAACGAGAATGGCCTGCCGCGCGAGATCGTCGCGCTCAATGCCGGCGCGGCGATCTACGCCGCCGGCGTCGCCGACAGCATCGCCGATGGCATCGACCGCGCGCGTGCGGCGCTGGCGTCGGGCGCGGCGAAGGCGAAGCTGGAGGAGTTCGTCGCCGTCACGCGCGAACTCGCCGGCGCACCGGTGGGGGCCTGAGATGGACGAGTCCTTCGCCCGCCTGCCGAAACCGCCGTACTACGCGGTGATCTTCTCCTCGCGCCGCAACGGCCACGACGACGCCGGCTACGCGGAAGCGGCGCAGCGCATGGTCGAACTGGCCGCGCAGCAGCCCGGTTACCTCGGCGTGGAATCGACGCGTGGCGCGGACGGATTCGGTATCACCGTGTCGTACTGGGAAAGCGAGGAGGCCATCGCCGCCTGGCGCCAGCACGCCGAGCACGCGGCTACGCGCGCCCACGGCCGCGTGCACTGGTACGAACACTACGAACTGCGCGTGGCGAAAGTCGAACGCGCATACGCGAAACCTGCCACTACGCCTGCACCTGCAAATCCCCCAAACTGACGCAATGAGCGACATCCTCAACACCATCCTCGCGCGCAAGGCCGAGGAGATCGAACAGCGCAGCCGCGTGCGTCCGCTCGCGGACCTGCGCGTGCGCGCGCTGCAGCAGCCGCCCACGCGCGGTTTCGTCGATGCGATCAAGCGCAAGCACGCGGCCGGCGACGCAGCCGTCATCGCCGAAGTGAAGAAGGCCAGCCCGTCGAAGGGTCTGATCCGCAAGGACTTCAATCCGGCGCAGATCGCGCGCAGCTACGAGGAAGGCGGCGCCGCCTGCCTGTCGGTGCTGACCGACGTGGACTTCTTCCAGGGCAGCAACCTGTACCTGGGCGAGGCGCGCGGCGCCTGCGCGCTGCCGGTGCTGCGCAAGGATTTCACCATCGATCCGTACCAAGTGTACGAAGCGCGCGTGATCGGCGCCGACGCGATCCTGCTGATCGTGGCCGCGCTCGAAGACGGACCGATGGTCGAGATGGCCAACCTCGCGATGGAGCTGGGCATGGACGTGCTGGTGGAAGTGCACGACATCGACGAGCTCGAGCGCGCGCTGCAGACCGATTGCGAGCTGATCGGGGTGAACAACCGCAACCTGCGCACGTTCGAAGTCTCGCTGGACACCACGCTGTCGCTGCGCGACGCGGTGCCGCGCGACCGCACGCTGGTCACCGAGAGCGGCATCGCCACCCAGGCCGACGTCGCGCGCATGCGCGAGGCCGGCGTGCAGACCTTCCTGGTCGGTGAGTCGTTCATGCGCGAGAACGAGCCGGGCGCCGCGTTGCAGCGGCTGTTCGCGGCATGAGCGCGAACCCAACGCCGACCAACGCGAACATCGAGCACCTGCCCGGCGCGGCGGCGGTTGCGCCGATCGGCGAAGGCAAGAACGAGCGTCCCTATGCTCCGCTGGTGGTGTTCGATTTCGACCACACGCTCTACGACGGCGACTCCGGCAGCCATCTCGTCCTGTGGCTGATCCGCCGCGACTGGGCGCGCGTCGTCGCTGCCTTGCTGGTTTCGCCGCTGCTGTTGCCGATGATCGCGTGGTTGCCGACGCGCCGCCGCGCGATCTCGGTCTACCTGTGGATCGCCACCATCGGCACGCATCGCCGACGCGACATGGACCGGCTGATCGACCATTACGTGACCACGCACGCGAAGGAAATCCGCGCGCGGTTGCTGCCGGTCGCACTGAAGGTGCTGCAGAAGCATCGCGATGCGGGCGATCGCGTGATCATCGCCACCGGCGCTTCGCCGGAGCTGGCACGCGCGATCCTGGATTTCGTGGCCCATGAGGACCTGCCGGTGATCGGCAGCATCAGCGGCCCGTTCCTCGGCGGCATGATCACCGTCGAGCACTGCCACCACGAGAACAAGATGCGGATGATCTGGGACGCCGGTTACGACCAGGTCGCGGTGGCGTACTCCGATTCCAGCGCCGACCTGCCGCTGCTCAAGGCGGCGCGCAGGCCGGTGGTCGTGAACCCGAAACGCCGGCGCGTGGCGATGTTCCGGCGCGTGCTGCCGCCGGGGACGCCGATCCTCAACTGGGGCTGCAAGGACCGCGGCGGCGACCCGGTGCGATAACGCCGTCGTGTGCGGTCAGACGCGCTCGGGCGCGTCGAGATCGCGGATGAAGTCCAGCAGCGTGTGCTCGGCGTAGTCGCGGAATTCGCCGGCGTCGTAGAAGCGGCCGAAGCAGTTGCTGCAGCTCTCGAACCAGATGTGCGGCTGGTGCGCGTCGACCATGCGCACCAGCTGGCGGTCGGCACAGACCGGGCACTTGATCCGGTCGACGTGGTTGTAGTGCTCGCCCACGGCGGCATCGCCAGTATCGACGCGCTCCGCCTCGGCCTTGAGCAGCCGGTTCTCGCCCATCGTCAGCCACAGGCCGCCGCACTGCGTGCAGCGCTGCGAGCGCGAGGACAGGATGCCGATCGTTTCCATCGGAGAACTGCACTTGGGACACTGCATGGAACGATCCGTCGTCGGTGGTGTCAGTCGCCTAGCGCCTTGATGAAGCGCATCGCGTCGTCGAGGTAGCCGCAGCGGCGGTAGAACGCCTGCGCGCCGGTGCGGCTGGAATTGCTGGTGATCTCGATGCGGCGCACGCCGCTGCGGCGCGAGATCGATTCGACTTCCTTCAGCAGGCGCCGGCCGATGCCGTGGCCCTGGCTGTCCGGCAGCACGACCAGGCCGGTGATGCGCGCCAGCTCGCAGCCGTGGACCACCGAATAGAGGGTGTAGAGCGAGACCAGTCCGCAGGCGTCGCCTTCGACTTCCGCGAGCAGCAGGTGCTGGCGTGGATCGTGGCGGACGACCGCGATGCGCTCGGCGGCCTCGTCGCGGGTGCAGGGATAGCCCAGCTCGCCGAGCAGGAAGGCGACGTCGCTTGCGTCGCCCAGCTCCGCCGCCCGGATGCGCGCGGCCGCCTCGCCGGTGCCCGCGACGCGCCCCATGCGGGGTTCAGCGCGTGCCGTACAGGACGACGGTCTTGCCGCGGGCGTGCAGCTTGCCGTCGGCCTGCAGCTTCTTGAGTACGCGACCGGCCATTTCGCGCGAGCAGCCGACCAGGCGCGAGAGCTCCTGGCGCGACACGCGGATCTGGGTGCCCTGCGGATGGCTCATGGCCTCCGGCTCCTTGGCCAGGTCGTGCAGGGCGCGGACGATGCGGTCGGTCACGTCGAGGAATGCCAGGCGGCCGGCTTTCCTACTGGTGTCGAGCAGGCGCCGCGAGATCTGCGCGCCGATGGCGTACAGCAGCTTGGGCGCGTCGAGCGACAGGCGCGTCAGCAGCAGGTCGTAGAGGCGCTCGTGGCCGATCTCGGCCAGCTCGCAGGTGCTGCGCGTGCGCAGGATGACTTCGCGCTGGTCGCTGGCGATGAACAGGCCCAGCTCGCCCACGAACTCGCCGGGGCCGAAGTAGCCCAGCACCAGCTCACGGCCGTCTTCTTCCTCGGTGATGATGCTGACCGAGCCGGAGACGATGTAGTACAGCGTGCTGGCCGGGTCGCCCGGGCGGAACACGTCGGTCCGCGATGGATAGCGGCGACGGTGGCAGTGCGCCAGGAAGCGCTCGATGGTGGCACCGTCCGGCAGCAGCGGGCTGTTGGTACGGCGGACGGGCGAGGAGGCAACCGGATTGGCGGACATGGGCGTGAAAGTTGTGTGATTGGGCGAGCTTAGGCCGAAGTAACGCGTTGGGCAAATATCCGCCCCACTGCGTCACACGCCGTGAACTCTAACCTGTGACGATGCTTCCGGTTCAGCTCCGGCCGGGCAGAGGCCCTGGTCGGGCCTTGCGTTCCCCCGCAGGGCTTTGTGCCTCATAATTCCGGCCCTCGCCGCCCTACCGGGATACCTACTGCCGTGGTCAAGCCGTTGCCTCGCCTGAGGTTGCAAGGATTCAACAACCTCACCAAGGCCCTCTCGTTCAATATCTACGACGTCTGCTTCGCGGCGTCCGAGGACGAGCGTCGTCGTTACATCGAGTACATCGACGAGGCGTACAACGCCGACAGACTGACCCAGATCCTGACGGACGTGGCCGAGATCATCGGCGCGAACATCCTGAACATCGCCCGCCAGGACTACGACCCGCAGGGCGCGTCGGTGACCATCCTCATCTCCGAGGAACCGGTGATCGACAAGAAGGCCGCCGGTAAGGAGATCATCTCCGACGCCGTGGTCGCGCACATGGACAAGTCGCACATCACGGTGCACACCTATCCGGAAACCCATCCGGACAGCGGCATCGCGACCTTCCGTGCCGACATCGACGTCGCCACCTGCGGCGTGATCTCGCCGCTGAAGGCGTTGAACTACCTGATCGAGAGCTTCGAGTCCGACATCGTGGTGATGGACTACCGCGTGCGCGGTTTCACCCGCGACATCAAGGGCAAGAAGCACTACATCGACCACAAGATCAATTCGATCCAGGACTACCTGGCGAAGAACATCAAGTCGCGCTACGAGATGCTCGACGTGAACGTCTACCAGGAAAACATCTTCCACACGAAGATGCACCTGAAGGAGTTCGACCTCGACACCTACCTGTTCGAGGAAAAGGCCAAGAACCTCTCGTTCAAGGAGCGCATGAAGATCGAAGCGCGCCTGCGCCGCGAGATCGAAGAGCTCTACCACGGTCGCAATCTCGCCGACTGAGCGAGCCCCGACAGGCATGAAAAAGGCCGGCATTGCCGGCCTTTTTTGTGCCTGGCGATCCGGATCAGATCCGGTACGCCACCGCCTTCATCAGCGTCGACGCGGCCGCCATCAGCGACGGTACCGGCGGCGGCAGGATGCGCGCGCCGGCCGCTTCGGCGTGGTCGGCGTGGCGGGCTTCGTCGGTCTTCATCACTTCGAGGATCGCCCGGCTGCGCGCGTCGGCGGCGGGGAGCGAGTCGAGGTGTTCGTCGATGTGCGCTTCGACCTGGCGTTCGGTTTCGACCACGAAGCCGAGGTTCCAGCCATCGCCGCGCAGTCCGGCGAGCGCGCCGATGGCGAAACTGCCGGCGTACCAGACCGGGTTGAGCAGGCTGGGGCGGCTGTCGAGTTCGCGCAGGCGGTCCGCGCACCAGGCGAGGTGGTCGGTCTCTTCCTGCGCGGCTTCGAGCAGGTGCGCGCGCGTGGCGGGATCGCGCGCGACCGCGGCCTGGCCGCAATACAGGGCCTGCGCGCAGACTTCGCCGACGTGGTTGATGCGCATCAGCCCGGCGGAATGGCGGCGCTCGTCGTCGTGGAGTTCGACCTGGGCCACGCCGTCCGACGGGTTGTCGCGCTCCGCGGTCGGTGCGCCGAATACCGTGTCGAGCGCGCGCTGCGTATCGGCAAGGAAACGGTCCAGCGGGGTGAGTTCGCGGGTGGCGTTCATGTGCCCAGTTTACGCGTCGCTCGCGCCGGGATGCGGTGAAGACTCGGGATCAAGGCAGCCGGCGAGGAACTCCAGCGGGTGCTGCACGGGAATCGTCGTGCCGTTGCCCAGGTGGAGGCGGCAACCGATGTTCGCACTGAGTAGACGCGTCGCGCCGCTGGCATCGAGCGAGCGCAGCAGCGGTTCGCGGAACTGCGCTGCACGCTCCGGATCTTCGATCATCTGCAGGCCGGCCGCGCCGCAGCAGCCGAATCCGCTGTCGAGTTCGATCACGCGCAGGCCCGGTACGGCTGCGAGCAGGCGGCGCATCGCGGGCACCGATCGCACCACGTTGCGCTGGGTGCAGGGCAGGTGCAGCGCGATCGTCTCATCGGTCGTGCGCCAGCGTAGCGTGTCGGGGGCTTGGGCGAGTCGTTCAGCGAGGAATTCGAGGGCGTCGATCGTGCGCGTCGAGCTGGAAAGCGATTGCGACACCGATTCGTGGCAACCACTGGCGAGCGTCAGCACGGTTTCCGCACGAGCGAAGGCCGTGCGATTGCGTTCGGCGAGGCGCGCGGCGTCAGCGTTGTTGCCGGCATGCGCGTGGAGGCTGCCGCAGCATCCCTGACCGTTCGGTTCCGCCACCGCGACGCCGAGCGCACCGCAGAGGCGGACGACCGCATCGCGTACGCCTGTTTCGTAGGGCTTGGCGACGCAGCCGGTGAAAAGGGCCACGCGGCTGGATTCGTTAATCGCAGCGGGCCGAACCGGACCGCGCGGCGGACGCGGCACCGGCCTCCAGCGCGAGGGCAAGGCGGCATGGAGCGTTCGATACAGGCCCAGCGCGGCTGCGAGCAGCGCCGGCCGGGTGACCAGCCCTTCGAGGAGCCGTGTGCGCCAGCCGGCGGGGCGGCGTTTGCGCTGGCGCTCGCGTGCCGCGGCCAGCAAGGCGCCATACTTCACGCCCGCCGGGCAGACCGCCTCGCAGCTGCGGCAGCCCAGGCAATGGTCGAGGTGGGCGTCGCCGGTGGCGGTGGGGTCCAGGGTCTCCAGCGCCCAGGCGCGGGCCAGGGCGATGCGGCCGCGGGGCGATTCGGCCTCGTTGCGCTCCAGCCCGTAGGTCGGGCAAGCCGGCAGGCACAGGCCGCACTGCACGCAGCGATCGGCCAAGGCCACCAGCGGGTCGGTCGGTCCGGGTTCACGCGTGCTGGCTGGCATGGACCCGGATTCTAGCAGCGGCGTCCCAGCGACTTGCGCGGGCCCCGCTGCCCCGTTATCATCCCGCTTCTTTCGTTCCACCTCCCACATCGCGTGGCGAAGTTCCGCCGGACCGGCCTAGCCGAAACCGACGCGGAACCAACCCGACCGAGTAACCAAGACCAGATCAGTCATGAAGACTTTCACCGCCAAGAACGAGACCGTCCAGCGTGACTGGTACGTGGTCAATGCCGAAGGCAAGACCCTCGGCCGCCTGTGCTCCGAACTCGCCCGCCGTCTGCGTGGCAAGCACAAGCCCGTGTTCACCCCGCACGTCGATACGGGTGATTACCTGATCGTCATCAACGCCGAGAAGATCGTCGTCACCGGCAACAAGCTGGCCGACAAGCAGTACCACCGCTTCACCGGCTACATCGGCAACCTGAAGACCGAGACCCTCGCCCAGGCGCTTGAGCGCCATCCGGAGCGCGTGATCGAGATCGCCGTGAAGGGCATGCTGCCGAAGAATCCGCTCGGCCGCGCCATGTATCGCAAGCTCAAGGTCTACAAGGGCTCCGAGCACCCGCATGCCGCCCAGCAGCCGCAGACGCTGGACTTCTGAGTTCGGACCTAATTCCTAGAGACATCCCATGGCACTCCAGCAGAACTACGGCACCGGCCGCCGCAAGTCCTCCACCGCCCGCGTGTTCCTGCGCAAGGGCGACGGCAAGATCACCATCAACCAGCGTTCGATCGAAGACTTCTTCGGTCGTGAGACCGCGCGCATGATCGTGCGCCAGCCGCTCGAGCTGACCCAGTCGTCCGACAAGTTCGACGTCGTGGTCACCGTCGCCGGCGGCGGCATCACCGGCCAGGCCGGTGCGATCCGCCTGGGCATCGCCCGCGCGCTGGTCGAGTACGACGAAACCCTGAAGTCCGAGCTGCGCAAGGCCGGCTTCATGACCCGCGATGCGCGTGAAGTCGAGCGTAAGAAGGTCGGTCTGCACAAGGCCCGCCGCGCTACGCAGTTCTCCAAGCGCTAATCTTTTTCGGGTTACAATCTGCTCCATAGCCCCGTCGCCAAGCGGTAAGGCATCTGACTCTGACTCAGACATTCGGAGGTTCGAATCCTTCCGGGGCTGCCAGAACAAACAAGAAACCCGCCGCAAGGCGGGTTTTTTGTTGCCCGCGCGCCAGGCATTCCACGATGCTTGTCCACGGCGACGCGGTGCATTTCAATGCCGCGATCGCGTCATGGCGGGTTGCAGCCGCGCATTGCGTTTACGTTCCATGTCCTCGCAGCGTGCGCAGTCGTTACAATTGAAACCATCGCGCGCGAGCGCTGAATTCCGGAGTTTCGATGAAGCTTGGTTCCCTGAAGGAAGGCGGCCGCGACGGCACCCTGATCGTCGTTTCCCGTGACCTGCGCCGCGCCGTGCGCGCGACCGGCATCGCCGAGACGCTGCAGCGCGCGCTGGAAGACTGGTCGAACACCGCGCCGCGCCTGAACGCGCTTTACGACGCGCTCAACGATGGCGCCGCGCAGGACGCGTTCGACGTCGACATGACCGCGCTCGCCGCGCCGCTGCCGCGCGCGTACGAGTTCGTCGATGGCTCCGCGTATCTCCCGCACGTCGAGCGCGTGCGCCGTGCGCGCGGTGCCGAAGTGCCGGAAAGCTTCTACACCGATCCGCTGATGTACCAGGCCGTGAGCGCCGGTTTCTACGGCCCGCGCGATCCGGTGCGCGTGCCGAGCGAGGATTACGGCATCGACCTGGAGGCCGAAGTCGTGATCGTTACCGACGACGTTCCGATGGCGCCCACGCCGGAACAGGCCGCCGCGCACATCCAGCTGATCGGCCTGGTCAACGACGTGTCGCTGCGCAATCTGATTCCAAACGAACTCGCCAAGGGCTTCGGCTTCCTGCAGTCCAAGCCGCGTTCGGCGCTGAGCCCGGTGTTCGTGACGCCGGACGAACTCGGCGATGCGTGGAAGGGCAGCAAGGTGCACCTGCCGCTGCTGACGCATATCAACGGTGAATGGTTCGGTGCGCCCGAAGCGGGCGTGGACATGCAGTTCGATTTCGCCCAGCTCGTCGCGCACGCCGCGAAGACGCGTCCGCTGTCGGCTGGCACCATTGTCGGTTCCGGCACGGTGGCGAATGAGGACACTTCGCTGGGCGCATCGTGCTTCGCAGAGAAGCGCACGGTCGAGACGCTCGAGCAGGGCAAGCCGATCACGCCGTTCATGAGCTTCGGCGACACCGTGCGCATCGAAATGCGCGCGCGCGATGGCAGCGACGTGTTCGGCGCGATCGAGCAGCGCATCGAGCGCGCGAAGGAAAACTGAGGGGCAAGGCGCGCGGCGATCCCGCCGCGCGCAGACCGGACGCACCGCGTCCGCGAGGGGAGAGGGAAGATGGCGGCTGAGCACCTGCGGCTGTACTCGTACTGGCGTTCGAGCGCGGCGTACCGCGTGCGCATCGGCCTGAACCTCAAGGCGTTGCCGTACGAAACCGTGCCCGTGCACCTGCTGCGCGATGGCGGCGAACAGCGCACCGAATCCTTCCGCGACGTGAATCCGCAGGGACTGGTGCCGGTGCTGCAGCACGGCGAGCGCGTCATGCGCCAGTCGGTGGCGATCCTCGAGTACCTCGACGAAACCTGGCCGGAGCCGCCGCTGCTGCCCGCGGCCGCGCGCGACCGTCAGCGCGTGCGCGGCATCGCGCAGACGATCGCGTGCGACATCCATCCGCTCAACAACCTGCGCGTGCTGCAGTACTTCAGCCATAGCTGGCACGTACCTCAGCCGGAGCGCGACGCGTGGGTGCAGCACTGGATCCACGAAGGCTTCGTCGCGCTGGAAGCGATGCTCGCCGACCATCCTTCGACCGGCCTGTTCTGCGAAGGCGACACGCCGACGCTGGCCGACTGCTGCCTGGTGCCGCAGGTCTACAACGCGCGCCGTTTCGGCGTGGACCTTGGGGCGTATCCCACGATCATGCGCATCGAGAAGGCGTGCCTCGCGCTGCCGGCCTTCGACGCGGCGCGGCCCGAGCGCCAGCCGGATGCGCCCGAAACGACCTGAGCGCGCACCATCGCACAAGAACGAAACAGGCCCGCTTCGTGCGGGCCTGTTCGTTTGCAGCTTCAGCGGTGGGCGAGCGTCAGGTCGTGGTCGCGTACACGTCCGCGTAGGGGTCGTGCTCGCCGCTCGCGCCTTCGGACAGGCGGAACTTGAGTGCCAGGCCTTCGCGCGAATCGGCGGCCTTGAGCGCCTCTTCCATGTCGATCTTGCCTTCCTTGTAGAGGCGGAACAGGCACTGGTCGAACGACTCCATGCCTTCTTCCAGCGATTCCTCCATCGCCTGCTTGATCTCGTGCACCTGGCCGCGGCGCATCAGGTCGCGGATGTGCGGCGTGTTGATCAGCACTTCCGCGGCAGGCACGCGACGACCGTCGGTGCCGACCACCAGGCGCTGGCTGACCACCGCGCGCAGGTTCAGCGCGAGGTTCATCAGCACGTTCTTGTGCGCGGCTTCCGGGAAGAAATTGAGGATGCGTTCCAGCGTCTGGTCGGCGTTGTTGGAATGCAGCGTCGCCAGACACAGGTGGCCGGTCTCGGCGAAGGCGATGGCCGCCTCCATCGTGGTCGCATCCAGGATTTCGCCGATCAGGATCACGTCGGGCGCTTCGCGCATCGCGTTCTTCAGGGCGTTGTGGAACGCGTGCGTGTCCAGGCCGACTTCGCGCTGGTTCACGATCGACTTCTTGTGCTTGTGCAGGTACTCGATCGGATCCTCGATGGTGAGGATGTGCCCCGAGATGTTGCTGTTGCGGTAGTCGATCATCGACGCGAGCGTCGTCGACTTGCCCGAACCGGTGGAACCGACGATCAGCACCAGGCCACGCGGGGCCATGATGATGTCCTTCAGCACCTGCGGCAGCTGCAGCTCCTCGATCGATGGGATCACGCTGCGGATCGCACGGATCACCATGCCGACCTCGCCGCGTTGCTTGAACACGTTGATGCGGAAGCGGCCGGCCTCGGGCAGTGCGAGTGCCATGTTCAGCTCGAGGTCACGCTCGAAGAGCGGAACCTGGCCCTCGTCCATCAGCGAATAGGCGATCTTCTTGACCATGCCGGGCGGCAGGCCCGTGTTGCCAAGCGGATACAGCTTGCCTTCGACCTTGATGTACACCGGCGCGCCGGTCGTCAGGAACATGTCCGACGCGTTCTTTTCCGTCATCAGCTTCAGAAAATAGCCGATGTCCATGCAGCAAACCCCTTGTTGACCTCGACGCGCGCCCTTGGGGTAACGTTGCAACCCCGCAGGCGGCTTTACGACAATGGCCGCGCGTACAACTCAGGCCCGGCCTCCCCAATGCGCCCAAGCTTCGCACAAATCCGATTTCCGCTGCTGGTTGCAGTTCTCGCTTCCGCACTCTCCTCGTGCGCGTCCCTGCCGCCGCCGACCGGCGAGCTGGCAGCCGCGCGCCAGGCCGTGACCCGTGCCGAGGACGCCGACGGCGACCAGTACGCCCTGCAGGACCTCAACGCGGCCCGCAACGCGCTGTCCCGCGCCCAGTCCGCGATGAGCTCCGGGGACGAGGACGACGCCCGTCGCATGGCCCTGGCGGCCGCGGCCGACGCGGACCTGGCCTACGCCAAGAGCCGCGAGGCCCTGGCCCAGGCGCAGCTGAGCCAGCGCCAGGCCGAGGTCGGCGAGTTGCGCAACCGACTGCAGACGGAGGGCCAGCCGTGAGCCGTCGCCTCCTTCCCGCATTCCTTCCGGCCGCGCTGGCCCTGGCCTTCGCCGTCGCGCCCGCGTTCGCCGCGGACAACCCGGACGTGGTCCGCCTCGGCCAGCGCCTGACCACGCTCGAGGCCGATTCCCAGCTCAACACCTTCGGCGCCTACGAACGCCTGCAGGCCCGCCAGGCCATCGATGCGCTCGCTCAGGCTTCCGGGCGTGCCCGGCCCGACGCCCTGTACGTGGCCGAGCGTCGCGTGCAGATCGCCGAGATCACCGCGCGCGCGCAGGCGATGCAGCGCGAGGTCGATCGCCTGGAGCGCGAGCGCAGCGAACTGCTGGTCGAAGCCAGTCGCCAGGACGCCGCGCGCGCGCGCGCCGAGGCCGAGCGCTTGCGCCTGCAGGCACAGATGCAGGCCGAGGAAGCCGAGCGCCTGCGCGTGCAGAGCGAGGCCGATGCGGTCGCCATGCAGGACGTGGAGACCGCGCTGAAGGGCGTGGCCGGTGCACAGGCCGCCCGCCTCAACGCCGCGCGCGAGCGCGAGGCCAAGCTGGCCCGCGAAGAAGCCGAGCTGGTCACCGGCGGCAAGCTGCCGTCGTCCAAGCGCGACAACCGCGGCGAGGTGTTCACCCTCGGCAAGGGCAGCTTCGGCGCGGGCAAGGCCAGCCTCAGCGGCGACGCACAATCGACTGCGAAGACGGTCGCCGCCTACGTGCAGGCGTCGTCGTCCGCGACGGGCGTCAAGGTCGACGTGACCGCGGCCGATGCCAAGCTCGCCCAGCGTCGCGCCGAGGCTGTGCGCGATGCGCTGGTCGCCGGCGGCATGGCGCAGGGCAAGGTCCAGGTGACCGGCCGCGCGGGCAAGGCCGATCGCACGGAAGTCGTCGTTCAGTCGAAGTAAAACAATAAGTTACGTCGTCTCCGGGCGGGGCCGGCCAGTGCCGGTCCCCGCTCGTCGCGACGTCCGCGACGGGGCTCACAGCTCGCCAAAATCACCCTTGCCGACCGGGGGAGGGAGGAGTAGGGTCGGATACCCAAGCGGCCTGTTTTCCGCTTGGCGATGAGCCCGGTCGATGACGTCAACGCCCCTCTCGCAGGATCCCGCCGCCCCACGTTCGTTGGCGGCCGGCCTGTGTGATGCCGGCACCGGTTCCGACCAGCCCATCCCCCACGACCCCGCACGACGCCCTGGTCCGACGACCGGGGCGTTTTCGTCTGCGGGGCCTTCCGCAAGGGTCCGGCCTTCGCGGCCGGGCTTCCCGACCCGCTGAAGGAGGCACTACATGTTCGAAGAACGACCGCAGCCCGAGATCGAAGCGCTGATGAAGAGCAACCCGGAATTCCGCCAGCTCTACCAGCGCCACAAGGATCTCGACAAGAAGGTGATGGACGCCGAGCTGGGCGTGTTGCCGATCGATGACCTCACCCTTGCGCAGATGAAGCGCGAGAAACTGGCTGCGAAGGACCGGCTGGTCCGGATGTACGACACACAACCCCACTGACCCCCACCCAGACTTCCTCGCCGCGGGCGGCGACTTCCTCGTCGGTCTCTCCGCCTGCGTCTCCCGGAACCGGGGCGGCTGCGCCCAGCAGCCGCCCCGGTGCGAAGGCCCCGGCGTCCTGCCGCGGATCCTGAATTCCTCCGCGAACCCCTATTTCCGCGCCTCATCCTTGGCTCTTACACTGGCCGGATGAGCATCCATCAATCCGTACTCGAACTGATCGGCGCCACGCCGATCATCAAGGCCCAGCGCCTGGACACCGGCGTCTGCGAGCTCTACCTCAAGCTGGAAGCCCAGAACCCGGGCGGGTCCATCAAGGACCGCATCGGCCTGTCGATGATCGAAGCGGCCGAGAAGGCCGGGAAGATCCAGCCCGGCGACACGCTGGTCGAAGGCACCGCCGGCAACACCGGCATCGGCCTGGCGCTGGTCGCGCAGCAGAAGGGCTACAAGCTGATCCTCGTCGTGCCGGACAAGATGAGCCGCGAGAAGATCTTCAACCTCAAGGCGATGGGCGCGCAGGTCGTGCTGACGCGTTCGGATGTCGCCAAGGGCCACCCGGATTACTACCAGGACCTGGCCGAACGCCTCGCCCGCGAAACGCCCGGCGCGTACTTCATCAACCAGTTCGGCAACCCCGACAACCCGGCCGCGCACGAGTTCGGAACGGGTCCGGAAATCCTCGAGCAGATGGCCGAAGTCGGTGGTGTCGACGCGATCGTGTTCGGCTGCGGCAGCTCCGGCACGATGACCGGCCTGTCGCGCTGCTTCGAGAAGCACTCGCCGCACACCGAGCTGATCCTCGCCGACCCGGTTGGTTCGATCCTCGAGGAATACATCAACCGCGGCACGATCAGCGAGAAGTCCGCGAGCTGGATGGTGGAAGGCATCGGCGAGGATTTCCTGCCGCCGATTTCCGACTTCACCCGCGTCAAGAAGGCCTACGCCGTCACCGACAAGGAAAGCTTTCTCACCGCGCGCGAGCTGCTTGAGAAGGAAGGCATCCTCGGCGGTTCCTCGACCGGCACGCTGCTGGCCGCCGCGCTCAAGTACTGCCGCGAGCAGACCACGCCGAAGAAGGTGCTGACGCTGGTGCCCGACACAGGCAACAAGTACCTGTCGAAGATGTACAACGATTTCTGGATGCTCGACAACGGCTTCCTCGCACGCCAGTCCAGTGGCGACCTGCGCGACCTGATCCTGCGTCCGTTCTCGCAGCGCGACACGGTGGTCGTCGGCCCGAACGACCTGCTCGTCACCGCCTACCAGCGCATGAAGCTGTACGACGTCTCGCAGCTGCCGGTGATGGACGGCGACAACATCGTCGGCATCGTCGACGAAAGCGACGTCCTGCTGCATGTCTACGGCGACGAGAGCCGCTTCCGCGATCCGGTCTCGACCGCGATGGTGAGCAAGCTCGACAAGATCGACGTCAGCTCGCCGATCGAGGCGCTGCTGCCGGTGTTCGACCGGGGCCATGTCGCCATCGTGATGGCCGGCGAGAAGTTCCTGGGACTGATCACCCGCATCGACCTGCTGAACTACCTGCGCCGCCGCGTGCAGTAGCGCGCCGGCGACCAGTGCGGGGCGTCGGAGCGGACCGTTCCGGGCCCTGCCGGTCATGGTGTTCAGGTCGCGTTCGGTGCGGCTCGGAACGCTTTGTTTTCAGGCCCGCGGCGACCCGGCCGCGGCATGGTGCGGTGCTAGAATCGGCGGCCGCCATGCAGGCGGAACACGCAGGCGAAACGGAAGGACGCAATGACTGAAAATCACGCCGACGGCGGGGCGAAGAAGCCCGGTCTGGGAACTCTCGCGATCCACGCCGGACAATCGCCGGACCCGAGCACGGGTGCGGTCATGACGCCGATCTACGCGACCTCGACCTACGCCCAGAGCAGCCCAGGCGTGCACCAGGGGTTCGAGTATTCGCGCAGCCACAACCCGACCCGCTTCGCCTACGAGCGCTGCGTGGCCGGCCTGGAAGGCGGTACCCGCGGTTTCGCGTTCGCCTCGGGTCTGGCGGCCACCTCGACCATCCTGGAGCTGCTGGACTCCGGCAGCCACGTCATCGCGATGGACGACGTCTACGGCGGCACCTACCGCCTGTTCGAGCGCGTCCGCCGCCGTTCCGCCGGGCTGGACTTCAGCTGGGTCGACCTCAGCGACGCGGCGGCCTTCGAGGCGGCGATCCGCCCCGAAACGAAGATGGTCTGGATCGAAACCCCGACCAACCCGCTGCTCAAGCTCGTCGACATCGCCCAGATCGCCGCCATCGCGCGCAAGCGCGGGCTGATCGTCGTGGTCGACAACACCTTCAGCTCGCCGATCCTGCAGCGCCCGCTCGAACTGGGCGCGCACATCGTCATGCACTCGGCGACCAAGTACCTCAACGGCCACTCCGACATCGTCGGCGGCATGGCGGTGGTTGGCGACGACGCCGAGATCGCCGACCGCATGGCCTTCCTGCAGAACGCCATCGGCGGCGTGCAGGGGCCGTTCGACAGCTTCCTCGCCCTTCGCGGCCTGAAGACGCTGCACCTGCGCATGAAGGCGCACTGCGAGAACGCGCAGGCACTCGCCGAATGGCTGCAGACGCATCCGGCGATCGAGAAGGTGCTGTATCCGGGTCTGACCTCGCATCCGCAGCACGAACTGGCCAAGCGCCAGATGCACGGTTTCGGCGGCATGGTCAGCATCTACGTCAAGGGCGGCGAAGCCGCCGCGCGCCGGATGATGGAGCGCTGCCACTACTTCACCACCGCCGAATCGCTCGGCGGCGTCGAGAGCCTGATCAACCACCCCGCGATCATGACCCATGCGTCGGTGCCGGAGGAGCGGCGTGCGCAGCTCGGCATCACGGGCAACCTGGTCAGGTTGAGCGTGGGCATCGAGGATCTTGCGGACCTCAAGGCTGATCTCGACCACGCGCTGGAATCCGGATCGGAGCCCGACGGTACGCGATGAGTATCCTCTCGGTAGTAGGCAAGAACCGATCGCTGGTCTACGAGCTCACCCGTCGCGAGATTCTGGGTCGTTATCGCGGTGCCAGCTTCGGTCTGCTGTGGTCGTTGATCAGTCCGTTCCTGATGCTGCTCGTCTATACGCTGGCCTTCGGCTTCGTCATGAAGAGCCGATGGCCGGGGACGAGCGGATCGACGGGTGAGTTCGCGCTGATCCTGTTCGCGGGCCTGACCATTCATGGATTCTTCGCCGAATGCCTGACGCGATCGCCGCAGCTGATCGTCGCCAACACGAACTACGTCAAGCGCGTGGTCTTCCCGCTGGACATCCTGGTCTGGAGCATGACGCTGTCGGCGCTGTTCCACCTGGCCATGAATACCGTCGTGCTGCTGGCGTTGCAGCTGGCGTTCAAGGGGCAGATCCATGCAACCAGCCTGTTGTTGCCGCTGGTCGTGCTGCCGCTGATCGTGCTGACCGTAGGCATCGGCTGGTTCGTGTCCGCGCTTGGCGTCTTCCTGCGCGACATCAACCAGGTCATGGGCGTGGTCGCGACGGCGATGCTGTTCCTGTCGTCGGCGATCATTCCGCTGGACTCGATTCCCGAGAAGTACCGCTGGGTGTTTCTGATGAACCCGCTCACGTTCATCATCAACCAGGCCCGCGAAGTGGTCATCTGGGGCCGCCTGCCCGATTGGCTGGGGCTCGCGCTCTACAGCGCCGTGGCGCTGGTCGTCGCGTTCGCCGGTCATAGCCTGTTCCAGAGAATGCGCCGTGGATTTGCCGATGTCCTCTGAACCCGCAACCCACCAGATGCCGGAGGACGGCGACGACCGCGTCGTCATTTCAGTCCGCGGCGTCGGCAAGTCGTACCGCATGTACGACAGTCCGGCACACCGCCTGTGGCAGGGACTGCTCGGCAAGCGCAAGTCGTTCTTCCGCGAATTCTGGGCGCTACGCGGCATCGACCTGGAAGTCCGTCGCGGAGAGACCGTCGGCATCATCGGTCGCAACGGATCGGGCAAATCGACGCTGTTGCAGATGATCGCCGGCACGCTGACGCCGACCGAGGGCGAAATTCAGGTCCACGGCCGTGTCGCGGCGCTGCTCGAACTGGGCAGCGGCTTCAATCCGGAATTCACCGGTCGCGAGAACGTCTACCTGAATGCCACGATCCTCGGCCTTTCGCGCCAGCAGATCGACGCGCGCATCGCCGACATCCTCGCGTTCGCCGACATCGGCGAGTTCATCGACCAGCCGGTGCGCAGCTATTCCAGCGGCATGGTCGTCCGCCTCGCTTTCGCGGTGATCGCGCACGTCGATGCCGACGTCCTGATCGTCGACGAGGCGCTCGCGGTCGGCGACGCATTCTTCTCGCAGAAGTGCATGCGATTCCTGCGCGACTTCCAGAAGCGCGGCACGCTGCTGTTCGTGAGCCACGACGCAGCTGCGGTGACCAACCTGTGCGCCCGGGCGCTGTGGCTTGAGAACGGCCGGCCGCGCATGGTCGCGGACGCGCAGGACGTGGTCGAGCGTTACATGGCCGAGCAACACATCGCCGAGCGCGCGCAGTCCGGCGAGCAGGAGTTCGTCGTCGTGGCCGCGAAGCGATCCAGCAAGCAGGAAGAAAGTGCGCACGCGGCGAGCCTGCCCGACTTCCGCGAGGATGCGCTGCGCGAAGCCCATGCGCTTCCGCGCATGCAGATCTTCCAGTTCGATCCCGATAGTGTCGGTGCGCAGTTCGGAGTGCAGCAGGCGGTCATCGAAGGCGTGGAGTTGCGCGCCACGGATGGACGCATGCTGCATGTGCTCGATGGCGGCGAGGTCGTGGACCTGTCGATCAGGGTTCGCCTGCGCAACGCGCTGGACCAGGTCATCGTGGGCTTCTACGTCAAGGATCGTCTCGGCCAGCGCCTGTTCGGCGACAACACGTACCTGGCGTACGTGAAGAATCCCCCGAAGGGGCGGGCAGGCGAGGTGCTGAAGAGCCGGTTCCGCTTCCGTATGCCGATCCTTCCGGCGGGCTCCTACATGATCGACGTGGCTGTCGCATCCGGCAGTCAGCTTGAGCATACCCAGCAGCACTGGATTCACGATGCGCTCGAGTTCCGGGCGCTGGACGACACGATCAGCTTCGGCCTCATGGGCTTGCCCATGCTGGAGATCGCGGTCGCCAACGAAGGGGGTGTCTGATGGACTTCACCGGCGAACGCTTCCTGCCCACCGAAGTGGGCGAGCTGAGCATGGAACATTGGCACCGTTACGGATGGTGCAGTCCGGTATTGAAGGGCCTCAAGGTCCTCGACGTCGCGTGTGGCGAAGGCTATGGCTCCGCGCTGCTGGCACGCAGCGCAGCGCAGGTCGTGGGCGTCGATATTTCCGGCGAGGCGGTGGCGCATGCGCGGGCCGCGTACGGCGACATCGGAAACCTGTCGTTCGAGCAGGCGAGCGCGACCGCGCTGCCGTTCGAGGACGCTAGCTTCGACGCCGTGGTGTCCTTCGAGACGCTGGAACATCTGCACGAACAGGACGAGATGCTCGCGCAGATCCGCCGCGTGCTGAAGCCCGATGGCGTCCTGATCATTTCATCGCCGAACAAGGCGATCTATTCCGATCGCCGCAATTTCGTCAATGAGTTCCACGTCAAGGAACTCTACTTCGATGAGCTGGACGACCTGCTGCATCGCTACTTCCCTGCAGTCAGCTACTACGGGCAGCGGATCCTTTCCGCCTCCGCCGTACTGCCCCTGGATGGATCGCGCGACGACTACCAGGCGTGCGCTGTCGGGGAGGGCGATGTGGAGTACCGCACCGCCGCGGGCGGGGATGCGGTGTATTTCCTGGCGGTGTGCGCACAGTCGGAGCAGTCGATCGCAAGGATGCCCGCGTCGGTGTTCTCCGACGATCGCGTCGATCTGTCCGCGCAGCACGAGGGCATCGCGCGCTGGGCCGTCGGGCTGGACAAGGAACTCGAGGACCTGCGTCGCAAGTACCAATCGCTGCATCGCGAGTTCGACGAGCGCTCCGTGTGGGCGGTGAGCCTAGACAAGGAAGGGCAGGCGCTGCGGAGCCAGCTTGAGGACGCGATGGCGGGCAGCGCCTATCGCGACGAACAGATACGCGATCTCACTCTCGACGCCGACCGCGCCAAACAGCGCTATCTGGTGCTGAGCCAGCAGCATGTCGAACTGGCCAAGCGCGCGGCGAAGCTGACGCGCATGCTGGCCAATGGCAGTACGGTGGCCAAGTACGAACGCAATCGCGAACAGAAGTTGAATTCGCGTGTGTCCGAACTGGAAGCCACGATTTCGCTGATGACCCAGTCCCACTCGTGGCGCATCACCAAGCCGCTGCGCTTCGCCGCACGCCTCGCGCGAGGCGACTGGCGCGGCGTGGCGGAGGCCCTGCGCAAGTCCGGTCTCGCCGACAGCCCGTATCTGCAACCGCTGCGGGATCCCGTCAGGCGTTTCCTGATGAAGCGCTCCCAGCACAGGACGCCGATCCAGACGAGCCTGGACGAGATCATGCGCGATCCCCAGCCCGTGCTGGAAATGCTGGCGTTCGAGGAGCCCGCGCAGCCGCTGGTCTCCATCGTCATTCCGACCTATGGCCAGCTCGAACACACGTTGGCGTGTCTGAAGTCGATCGCTGCCCATACCACGGTTCCGTACGAGGTCATCGTCGCCGAGGACGCCTCGGGCGACCAGCGCATCCACGAACTCAAGCAGATCCCCGGCCTCCGTTACCACGTGTGGCCTGAAAACCTCGGCTTCATCCGCTCGTGCAATCGTGCGGCCGAACTGGCGCGAGGTCGCTACCTGTGCTTCCTCAACAACGACACCGAAGTGGCGTCGGGTTGGATGGATGCGATTCTGGAGGTGTTCGACCAGCATTCCGACGCGGGCATGGTCGGCGCGAAGCTGGTGTACCCCGACGGGCGCCTGCAGGAAGCCGGTGGCATCCTGTGGAAGGACGCGTCGGCATGGAACTACGGGCGCCTGCAGGATCCCGACGCGCCGCAGTTCAATTACGTGCGTCGCGTGGACTACTGCTCCGGAGCGTGCCTGCTGCTGCCGACCGGGCTCTTCCGCGAGTTCGGCGGCTTCGACCCGCTTTATGTTCCCGCGTATTGCGAGGATTCGGACCTGGCGTTCAAGGTGCGTGCGAGCGGGCGCGAGACCTACTACACGCCGTTCGCGCAGGTGGTCCACCACGAAGGCGTTTCGCACGGCACGGACACCGCCAGCGGCGTGAAGGCCTACCAGCCGATCAACCAAGGCAAGTTCGCGCAGCGTTGGGGCCAGGAGCTGTCGCGCCATTTCGCCAACGGCGAGCACGTCGTGCGCGCGCGCGATCGTGCCTTCGACCGGCCGGTGGTGCTGGTGGTCGATCACTACGTGCCGCAGCCGGACCGAGATGCCGGCTCGCGCACGATGGTCGCCTTCATCGACCGCCTGCTCGAGGCAGGCTGCGTCGTGAAACTGTGGCCCGACAATCTGCATTACGACGCCAGCTACACGCAGGCCCTGCAGAAGAAGGGCGTCGAGGTCGTCTACGGCGCGCAGTGGATCGGCAACTTCGAGGACTACCTCGGCGAAATAGGCCAGGATCTCGATGCAGTGCTGCTGTCGCGTCCACACGTGGCCGAGAAGTTCCTCGGCGTGGTGCGGGAAAAGACCCGTGCGCGCGTGGTGTACTACGGGCATGACCTGCACTTCCGGCGCATGCAGCTGGAAAGGCGCATGTCCGGGGCGGACGGCGAAAGCAACGATGCGGAGGCCGCGCGCGTCGAGAAGTTGGAGCGCGCGCTGTGGCGCAAGGCGGATGTCGTCCTGTATCCGTCGCAGTGCGAAGCCGACGATGCGCGTAGCCTGGAACCGGGCATCGACGCGCGCGCGATCACGCCGTATGCATTCGGTGAATTCGTCGTGCCAACCAGCACCGATGGCCGCCGCGATCTGCTCTTCGTGGCCGGCTTCGGTCATCCGCCCAATGTCGACGCGGCGAAATGGCTGGTCGGCGAAGTCATGCCGCTGGTATGGGAACATCATCCGTCCGTACGACTCGCGCTCGTGGGTTCCAACCCGACCGACGAAGTGAAGGCACTGGCGAGCGCACAGGTCGAGGTCACCGGCTACGTCGATGATGCCGAGCTGATGCGCCGCTATCGCGGTGCGCGAGTGGCCGTCGTGCCGCTGCGCTTCGGCGCCGGGGTCAAGAGCAAGGTGGTCGAAGCATTGCAGCAGGGACTTCCGCTGGTCACCACTTCGGTGGGAGCGCAGGGGTTGCCCGGTGTCGACCGGGTGTGCGAGATACACGACACCCCGGCGCCGCTTGCCAGCGCGATCGTCTCGCTGCTGCTCGACGACGCGCGCTGGCTGGAGCTGGCACGTGCGGGCGCGGACTACGCGGAGGGGTCGTTCTCCCGCGGCGCAATGGCGAAGACATTGCTGGATTCCCTCGGTCTGGCAGAAGGAAACCGCCCATGATCGTGCGTGCACGCGCGCCCCTGCGCCTCGGCCTTGCCGGTGGCGGCACCGACGTCTCGCCGTTCTGCGACCTGCACGGCGGTTACGTCATGAACGTGACCATCGACAAGTACGCATACGCCACACTCGATCCGTCGCCCAGCGGCCAGGCCGAGTTCTTCGCGATGGACGCGGACGCCAGCCAGACGATGGCGCCGGACGGCGTGGATATCGCGCCCGGTCCGCTGCAGTTGATGAAGGGTGTGTATCGCCGCGTCGTGCAGGATTACCTGGGTGGTCGCGCGCCGCCGCTGCGCGTGCGCACCAGCTCCGATGCGCCCCCCGGTTCGGGCCTGGGCTCCTCATCGACGATGGTGGTCGCACTCGTGACGGTGTTCGCGGAGTACTTCGGGCTGGCGCTGGGCGAGTACGAGATCGCGCAGCTCGCGTACCGCATCGAACGCAACGACCTGGGGCTGGCCGGCGGCAAGCAGGACCAGTACGCGGCGGCATTCGGCGGCTTCAATTTCATGGAGTTCTACGACAACGACCGCGTCGTGGTGAATCCGCTTCGCATCAAGGAATGGATCTGGTCGGAGCTGGAATCCAGCCTGGTGCTGTACTTCACCGGCGTGTCCCGCGCCTCGGCGAAGATCATCGACGAACAGTCGCGCAATATCCGCGATGGACGCAGCGACTCGCTCGACGCCATGCACCGCCTCAAGCAGGAGGCCACGCAGATGAAGGAAGCGCTGCTGCGCGGCGATTTCCTGCGCCTGGCTTCGGTCATGCAGTCGGGCTGGCAGGCCAAGAAGCAGAGTGCCTCCAGCATCACCAATCCCATGATCGACGAGATCGAAGCGCTGGCTTTCCGCAACGGTGCGCACGCGACCAAGGTGTCGGGCGCGGGCGGTGGCGGCTTCATGATGTTCCTGTGCGATCCCGCGCAGCGCGTGGGACTGGTGCGCGCTCTGGGCGGCGCCGGTGGCACCGTGTACGACACTCATTTCACTTCGAACGGAGCTTCCGCATGGAAACTCGGATAAACGACTTCATTCGCGCCGAGTTCGGCAAGTCGCTCGACAATTTCCAGCGCATGGCTGCCGACGACGGTCTGCGCGAGCAGATCGGCCAGGCCGTGGCGATCTGCGTCGGCGCGCTGCGCGAGGGCAGGAAGATCCTCTTCGCAGGCAATGGCGGCAGCGCCGCCGACGCGCAGCACTGGGCCGGCGAGCTGGTCAGTCGCTTCTACTACGACCGTCCGGGCCTGCCAGCGATCGCGCTCACGACCGACACGTCGATCCTCACCGCGATCGGCAACGATTACGGCTACGACTACACCTTCGCGCGCCAGATCGAAGCGCTGGGGCAGAAGGGCGACGTGTTCGTCGCCATCTCCACCTCCGGCCGCTCGAAGAACATCCTGCGCGCGCTCGACGCGTGCGAGGAGAAGGGCGTGCGCGTCATCGGCTTTACCGGGGCGACCGGCGGAGACATGGTCGACCGCTGCGAAGTCTGCTTCCGCGTGCCGTCGACCGAAACCCCGCGCATCCAGGAAGGGCACGAGTTCATCGGCCACCTGCTGTGCGCGCTGATCGAGTCCGAGGTTTTCCCGAAGTGACGGCGGACGAGGTCATCCTCCTCGTCGGGGGCATGGGCACGCGCTTGCGCGCCGTGGTCGCGGACCTGCCCAAGCCGCTGGCCCCGATCCGGTCGAGGCCGTTCCTTGCCTACCAGCTGGATGCCTACGCCGCCGCCGGCATGCGCCGCGCGATCCTGGCGACCGGCTTCCGCGCCGAGCAGATCCGTTCGGCGATAGGCTCTCGCTGGTCCGGCATGGAGATCGTGTACTCGCACGAAGAAGAGCCGCTGGGCACCGGCGGTGCGATCCGCCAGGCTGCCGGCCATGTGCTGGGCGACGGCGGTGTGCACCTGGCGAATGGGGACACCTTCCTGCGCTACGCACCTGCCGGGCTCGAAGCCGCTACCCGTCGCGCCGATGCGCGCATGGGCATCGCACTCGCTCGCGTGGATGACGTCGGCCGCTATGGAGCGGTGGAAGTCAGCGACGGAAAGGTGAGCGCGTTCCGCGAGAAGGGCGGGCAGGGGGAGGGTCTGATCAACGCCGGCAGCTACTTCATCACTGGCGAGGGTCTTTCAAGGCTTCCGGCCGACGAGTCGTATTCGTTCGAGGAACGGGTACTGCTGCCGTGGGCGCTGGAAGGACAGGTCGCCGCCTTCACCGATACCCGCGACTTCATCGACATCGGCGTGCCGGAAGATTACGCGCGCGCGCAGACCGTCGTGGCGGGGTGAACGTGAGCGTACCCGGCTGCGGCGTCTTCGAGGACGACATCACGCCCCGCGTACTGCAGGAACTGGCCGCGCCGCGTCGCGCGTTGTTCCTCGACCGGGACGGCATCATCAACGTCGACCACGGTTACGTGCATCGCGGCGAGGACACACAGTGGATGCCCGGCATCTTCGAACTGTCGCGCATGGCGATCGACGCGGGATGCCTGGTCGTGGTGGTGACGAACCAGGCAGGCATCGCGCGGGGCTATTACGACGACCAGCAGTTCCTGGCATACACCCGCTGGGTACATGGGGAATTCAAGGCGCGAGGCGCCGCCCTGCATGCGACCTGCTACTGCCCGCACCATCCGGACGCCGTCGATCCCCAGGCACGGACGTGCGAATGCCGGAAACCAGCGCCGGGTATGATCCTTGAGGCGGCGCGGCGGTACGGCATCGCCCTGGGCGAATCCGCGCTCCTCGGCGACAAAAGCTGGGACGTGCAGGCGGGACGCTCGGCAGGCGTGGGATTGAACCTGCTGTTGGAAGGCGACGGTGACCCGGCGCCGGGCACGGTGCGCTCGCTTGGCGAAGCGGAACACATTTTGCGGAAGTACTTTGCATCACCTAAGGGAGCAACGGATGTTCGGATTTAAGCGGGCGCGAGCGAAAGCGTCGGCGAATTGCCCTCTGTGCGGCGCGACTCCGTCGCGTCACGGGGAAATTCAAGGCGTGGATTACTTCTCGTGCTCCTCGTGCGACTTCATCTTCGCCGACCCTGAACTCCTTCGCAGCGTCGACGCAGGCGAACCGCTGCGCCGCTACGACGCCGAGTACTGGCAGAACGAACTGGCATCGGCCCGTGAGCGTTCGTTCGGGTCGTCGCTCGCCCGCGCGGCGGAAGCGATCCTGTATTGCCGCATCCCGGTCAACCGCTTCATCGATGTGGGCACCGGTCCGGGCTACCTCCTGGACGCGATGTCGACTTACCTGCCGTCGCACCGCGACCGCTTCTTCGGTGTCGAGAAGTTCCCGCCCGCGGACGGTTACTGCACGAGTCATCCGAATTACCTGCGTGCTGACCTGCGCGATGTCGGCATGCCTTTCGAGTGCGGCGTGTGCATCGAGGTGATCGAACACCTCACCCCGGCGATGGCCGCCAACCTCGCCTCGGCCCTCGCGGCCAGTTCGGTTCCCGGTTCGTTGTTCCTGTTCAACACAGGACTGACCGAATACGTCCGCAAGGAAGACCCCGGCTACCTCGATCCCTACGGCCGCGGCCACATCACCTCCTGGTCCGTCACCGCGGCACGGAAAGTCTTCGAGAAGGAAGGCTTCGTCGTGCATCCCGTGCCCGGCAAGACCTGGGCATTCGTGGTCGAGAAACCCGGCCCCAAGACCTCGGGAACGGTCCGCGATCGCATCTGGACGGCGCCTGCCGAGAATCGCCAGCTCCTCACGGATCCGGCGATGGGCGAGGTCATGTACATTCTGGGCCGTGAAAGCGCCCTGGCCTACTGACTGGAGAAAGTGGTGAATCCCCTTCGTTCGATCTTCGATCTGCTCGCTGCGCGCAAGACTTCCGGCATGGCGGGGACTTCGGCGTATCGCGCGAAACTCGCGCAGGAACATGCGCGATACAAGGACATGGCTGACGTGAATGCGTTGCCGCCGATCTTCCACTACTGGTCGCACACCTACTTGCGGCCGATGGTGGAGGAGTTCGACGTTCGGCATCCGGACGAGTGGTTTGCCAACCACCTTCATGAAAGCGCGGTCCGTACCGGTACGGATCGGCCGCGATTCATCAGCATCGGCGCCGGCAACTGCGACACCGAGGTCCGGGTGGCCAAGCTGCTGAGGCAGAAGGGGCTGGACGGCTTCGTGATCGAGTGCCTGGACCTCAATACCCACATGCTTGCGCGCGGTCGCGAACTGGCCAAGGCCGAAGGCGTCCAGTCCAACGTGGGCTTCGTCGAAGGCGACTTCAATCGCTGGCGCGCCGACGGACGCTACGACGGTGTCATGGCGTCCCAGTCCCTGCATCACGTCATGGCGCTGGAAGACTTGTTCGACGAGGTCCGTCGTGCCCTGCATCCCACCGGGATGTTCGTCATCAGCGACATCATCGGTCGCAACGGGCACATGCGCTGGCCGGAAGCCCTGGATGACGTGCAACGCTTCTGGCAGGAGATGCCGACGGAGTACCGGTACAACCGCCTCCTGTCGCGGCACGAAGAGACATACGAGAACTGGGACTGTTCCGACGAAGGTTTCGAGGGGATCCGCGCGCAGGACATCCTTCCGACCTTGCTGGAGCGATTCGAGTTCTACAAGTTCATTGGGTTCGCCAACGTCATCGACCCGTTCATCGACCGCGCGTTCGGCCACAATTTCAATGCTGATGCCGAGTGGGATCGTGCGTTCATCGATCGCATCCACCAGCTCGACGAGGCTGGCTTCGCGGATGGCAGGCTCAAGCCGACCCACATGTTCGCGGCGCTTACGCTGTCGGAACCGCCGCAGCGGCAGTACTCGCGTGGTCTCTCGCCAGAGGCCTGCGTCCGGACGGCCTGACCGCGTAACGGGTCGGGCTCGCGTGAGGGATGGACTTCTTTCCCCGGCTTGAACGAAGCCGAGGGTCGGGGCAACGTCAAGGAGTTGGCATGGCTCGACACGGACAAGCGAACGCGTGCGTGGGCAGCGACGATATCGGGCCTACGACGGACGAGCACTTCGACAGCTACACGCGCTGGCAGGAAATGGCGGCCGCCAGCGATCGCTATGATCGACGCGGGCAGTTCGAACAGGCGCTGCCAAAGCTGGCGGTCGACGATCTGTGGCACGGATGGTGCGGCTTGTGCGAGCGCCACGTCCGCTGCTCACGGCTCCATTCGTTGCCGGGTTTCCGGAGACGCTGGTCCGGGCGACCGTATCGAGCAACGGCACCGTCACGCACCTGCAGCCGCCGGAGTACCACGGTGATCCGGCCGCGGGTTCTGGCATCCTTTGCTATTACCATTTCGGCTGGGACCTGCTCGAGGCAACGCGCGCCGCGGGCTTTACCAAGGTCGACATGGTCCTCCCTTGGAATCCGGGCGTGGGCCTGATGGGCTCGCTCTGGACATTGACCGCGGTGCGATGATGACGAAAGTGCGGATTTCGGGGCCGATGCTGGTCGGCATGACAGCGGCTGCGCTGCTTGCAGTGTGGTTCCTTCTTGCACCGCTGGACTCGCTGGTCGACAAGGGGCCGTTCGACTGGCACATCCAGCAGCTGGAGTTCCGCCAGGGCGGGCTTGAAGTGCTGCTGCTGTGGGCGCTGCTCTTCGGTGCGCTCTCGCTGCCTGATCGACGCCACGGACTCCTGCTCGGGCTGGGTGCGGCTTGGTTGTATGGCCGACGACACGGCGTCGACCTGTCCGTCGCCCTGGTGGTCCTGTATGTGGAAGCGATCTTCGCGCTGGGAAGGACGGCCCTGGAACGGATCGTGGGCCCGCAGTCGCTGCGTCCGACCTCCCTTCTCGTAGCCGGAATGTTCGGCCTGGTGGTGTGGTCGCTCGTCATCTGGACCTGCTCGGCGCTGGGACTGGGGTCGGTTGGCGCGATCAGGTTGATCGCGATTGCCGTCCTCGGTGGCGTGCTCCTGTTCTATCGGGGGCCACGCCTGGTCACACTGGTGTGGCGCTTCATGCCTACTCGGCGACTGATCGACCGCTGGATCGTGGCGGGATTGGCGACCTTCTTCATGGCGCTGTTCGCCAAGTCCTCCGTGTGGGTGGACTTCGACTCCGCCTGGTATGGCCTGCAGTCCGAGAAAGTCCTCGTCGGCGATGGCAGCCTGTTCGCGTCGCAGGAGATGGTCTGGCTCGTCCATTACTACCCGAAGGTGTACGAGGCGCTCGCGTTGCCCTTCGCCGGGCTGGGCAGCGTCTCGTTGATCTTCGGCCTGGGCATAGTGAGCTGGTCGCTGATCGCGTTCACGCTGGTGGCGATCCTGCGCGAATACGGCGTCAGCCCCACCTTGCGTCTGATCGGAACGGCGCTGGTCTGTTCCATGCCCGCACTTGCGAACATCGCGATGACGGCCAAGGGCGATGCGTTCGCTGCATGGCTCCTGATGATGGGCGTGCTGGGCCTCGTCAAGTATCGCCGCGGCAATGGTTCGCAGTGGTTCTGGATCGGTCTGGCAGCCATTGGCCTGGGAACGCAGAGCCGACTGTCGAGCGTGCCCTATGCGGCGCTCCTGCTCATGCTTTACGGCTACGCGCTCGTCGCGCGGTGGCGCACCGACGGCGGTCTGGCAGGTCTGAAGGGCAAGGGGTTCTGGATCTTCGCCATTGCGGCCATCCTCATTGCTGCGAGCCTGGGACGGACGTTCCACAATTCCGGTGTGCTGCTGGTGGCGCCCAACGTGGCCGTCGAACTGCAGCTGGCCCTGGGGCTCCGTGCGGACGCACCAGCGGGCTTGCTGCTGGCAATGAAGGACGACATCCAGCGGCTGCCGCTGGTCGATGGCATGTGGGGCATCCTGTTCGACCCCGCGCGTTTCCTGCACCTGATCATCACCTGGATCGGGAACGTCTGGATCTTCCTGCCGCTGGCATTCCTGCTGCTGGGCGGCGCGACTTCGCGTAGGCGTACCGCCGACATCGCGTCATGGCCGCTGCTGTTCGTGGGTGCGGGGTTCTTCGCGACCATGTTCGGCCTGCGCATGCTGGCGGGAGGCGATGGCAACTATTTCATCGTGCCCATCACCTGCCTCACGCTCTGGGGCGTGGTACTGGTGAACAAACTGCACGATCAGCCGCGCCGTTTCCTGGAAGTTGCGTTGCTCCCGTTCTTCGTCTGCGGGCTTGGAATCTCATTCATTACCGGTGCGTGGGGGTATGGCACCCGCCCGTTCGACGCGGTGATGACCCGGTTGCCTTTCGAGTACGCCGCGCGCGGAAAGCGGGAAATCGCCGAAGCCCATCTTCAGGGTGTCGCGAAGTTCTTCAGCGGGATGTCTCCGGGCACCCATGTCGTGGGACTCGAGGTATTCGGCGTGAGCGATCGCCTGCCCTCGGGATGGTTCCTGCCCGTCCAGTACGAGGTGCTGGAATCGTTCGATTGGCAGAATCCCTCGCTGATCGCATCCCCGGATGCATTCGGGCGCTACCTGCTGACCGCTGGAGTCGAGTACGTGATCGTGCCCAAGCGTCCCATGCGCAACGAGGTCGAGTTGCGGGTTGGACGCGACATCGCCGCCAACAAGGAACGCGGCACCCTGGAGCTCGCGTACCAGGACGACCACTATGTCGTCTGGCAGGTCGTGGGCGGCAGCAGGCCGGGCGATGGGCGTGCGCCCGCGATGAGGTCTCCACTGGCCGGCAAGGGGCTGGCGGTCGTGAGCGTCGATGAGGAGCTGGTCTGCTACGGCAGTCGCAACCAGGTCGCGAAAGTCACGTGGAAGGGTGCGCCTGGACCGGTTGCCATCGAAGTGATGGCGCCAGGTGGAGACGTTGCTCAGCTGTGGGTAGCGGGCGGCAACAGTGGCACGGCCGAAACCGGCCCGTGGGTGATGAAGGGCGTGGAGTTCATATTCCGGGACGGCGTGCAGGGCAAGGAGATCGGACGCGTCAGCGTCATGCCCCCTTGCCCCTGACCGGGTTCGCGGTCAGGCGGATGGCGGCTTGTCGGCGAACAGCTCGACGAGCCAGCCCAGGAATGCACCCAGCAGCAGATAGCCGAAGAACACCAGCGAAAGCGAAAGTGCGCGGTCTGCAGGTACGCCCAGTACGCCGAGCAGGCCCACGTATCCGCCCTCGCGCAGCCCCAGTCCCGCGAAACTGATCGGCACGATCAGCAGGAGTGCGACGCAGGCGTAAACCAGGGTCCAGTTCGCGATCGACAGCTCGATCCCGAGATGGGACGCGATGAGCGGGTGGACGGCGATGCAGCACGCGTGGAAGACAACGGCCATGCCGAAGTTCTCCGCCAGCGGCCGTGGGCGCCGCGCAATGCCTGAAGCCGTATCGAGCAGTTTGAGTGCGCCATCGCGAAGGCGTTGGAAGCGTATCGTCGCGATGACCCGCTTCCACCGGCCCGTGAAGCGCGGATCGAACATCAACAGCAGCGCCAGGCCCAGGGCCACGCTGGCTGCCAGCAGGAGCCAGCGCAACTGGACGGGCAGTCCTGTCGCGAAGGGCGCCATCAGCGTCGCGATCACGAACAGCGCGAGGATGGCGATCAGCTTGTCGAGGACGGTGGCGGCCGCGGCGCGACCCAGCGCGCCGTGCGTGCGTCCCAGTCGATACGCCTTCACCGCTTCGCCCGCAACCTGGCCGGGCAGGATGACGCTGTAGAACATCGAGCTGAGCGTGACCATCACCACCGTGCCCATCCGGGCTTCCGGCATGAGGCGCTGCAGCCTGACCGCGGAAAGCAGCCAGGAGAGCATCGTGATCACTGCGCCCGCGGCGAGCGCGCCAATCGGGAGGCGGCCGAGTTCGAGCATCACTTCCTTCGGCGGCGCGCTCCGGAACAGGAGCGCGATCAAGAGCAGCGATGCCGCAATCTTGATCGCAAACCGGAAGGGCGTGCTCCGAAGCAGCCGCTGCATGACGCCGACTCCCTCAGGCCGCATGCGCATCCCGCGCAGTACCGCAGACGTTCACGAATCCCTCCGGAAAACGAACTCGTTGCACCCGATCGGCACGATGGTCCTGGTGAAGTTCACCGGCGTGAACCCGAGGCGGCTCGCGTGCGTTTCGATCTCGTTGCGACTCGCGTACTCGTACGGATAACCGCCGACCCAGTCCACGACGTTGTAGTAGAAGTCCATGCCGCGCTCCATCTTCAACGGATTGCGCCCGGTGACGAGCAGCTTCGCGACGTAGATCACCGGCACGAAAAGCCGGTTCATGAGCGACTGGAGCACCTTTGGCAGTGCGACATACAGGCGCTTGATCGCGAGCCAGGGGAGAGAACTCCAATGGCGGTTGTAGATTGCGATCACGAGGTGGCCGCCCGGTCGGACGAGGCTGGCAGCGTTCTCGATGGCCTGCCACATGCGGCCCGTGTGGTGCAGCACGCCCCACGAATGAACGACGTCGTAGCCGCCAGGCTGCCATGCGCGCACGACGTCGAGTGGCTGTCCGTCCAGGATCGAGCCGACGGCAATCTCTGCGTCGGCGCCAGCCACGTTCAGGCGTTCACGATTGGCGACGAACACGTCCCTGCACTTGGGATTGATGTCCAGGCCGTGGACTTTCGCACCGTGCTCGATCGCGCAAAGCAGGGAAAGGCCTTGCCCAAAGCCAATGTCGATGAACGTCCGGTCCTTCAGCGGTATTCCTTCCATGAGCTTGGAAAAGTCGGCGCGCGCCTGCTGGAATCGCTCTTCCGTCAGCGCCTGTTCCGAGAACTCCTTCCAGTTCTGGCCAAAGTCGAATGCAGACTGCGTCATCGATGGTCTCCGCTCTCGAAGTATTCCGCATAGCGCCGGGCGGTCGCTTCCCAGCTGTAGCCGTCCAGCATGCTTTGCCGCGCGGCGGAACCCAGGACCTCGCGCGTGCGTGCATCCGCGGCGAGTCGCGAGATCGCGGCGACCAGTGCTTGCGGTTCGGCAAGGTCGAACAGTAGCCCGGTCTGTTCATGCTTGACGAGTTCGTCATTGCCGGCGACCCCGCTTGCGATGACCGGAAGTCCCGATGCCATTGCCTCGAGCACCGTGTTGGGCATGCCCTCGTACAGCGAAGGATTCACGAACACATGCGACTCGCGATACAGCGCGCCGAGCTCGGGTTTGGTGAGCCAACCGCGCCACGTGATCGCGGAGTCCACGCCAAGTTCCCTTGCCTCGCGTTGAAGCGAGTCGCGAAGCGGGCCGTCTCCCACCATCGTCAGATGCAGCGATGGTGTCTGCGATCGGGCGGACTCGAACGCGCGGATCAGCACCGACAGGTTCTTCTGTTCCGTGAAACGACCGGCGAACAGGAGTCGCACCACTTCATCCGCAGGGGGGACGGCCGGTGGGTGGAAGAAAGTGGTGTCCACGCCATTGGCGATCACCTGGACCGCAATGGGATCCGCCGCAAGCGACAGGGCCGCGAGGCCGTGTGAGTTCGCCGTAACCGCGGACGCGCCACGCAGCACCATCCGGCGCGCGGGAGTGATGAATCGCTGGATGGATGTCAGTCCAGCTTCGGTGCCAGGCACGTCGCCCCCGCGAAGCGCAACGACGTATGGCGTGCCGGAGAGCAGCTTGGTAAGCCATCCGATGGGGCCGCAGGGCACAGAGAAGAAGACAATGCACCCGTCTGCCTCGATGCGTCGTGCCAGGCGTGGGACGACCCAGCATGCCCGCCATACGTAGCTGGCCATTTCAACGAGGGAAGCGCGGTCCACGCGCGCGCGGCGGCTGCGCAACCTCAGCAGGGAAACGCCCTCGTCGCTCGTCTCGCCTGCAAGCTCGCGATAGGCGCCAGTCACCACGGTAACCCGATGTCCCAGCGCGTGCAGGGCGCGCGCGAGGTACGCGGTCGCATTGCCGGCGCCGCCCCCGAGGGGAGGGTACTCGTAGTTGACCAGGACCAGCTTCATGGGCTGCACCGCGCTACCAGCACGGCGCTCGAAACCGCTGCACGCTCGCCCATTGCCGCGAAGCGTTCGGTCAATCTGTCCTGCACGCGTGCGAAGTCCTGCGCAAGCGATTCGCTTCGCACGATCGAAGTATCGAAGCCGGCAGCCGAGAGTGCGCCGAGATGGTCATCGAGGCGCCATCGCGGCAGGTCGCCCGGATCGAGCCAGCGCCGCCAGGTGTCATCCCGGAACGTCAGGAACGCATAGGGATACTTGAAGAAATGATCGCGGTAGTCGATCTGGTGCAGCATGACGCCATCCGGCGAAAGCACGCGTCGGCAGTCGCGGAAGAACGTGCCGAGGTCGGTGACGTGCTCGAGCACGGAATTGGACAGCAGCAGGTCGACGGATCCATCGGGAATCTCGTCGAAGCCCGTCGCGCGTGCGACGCGTGCCGCCGTGCTTTCGGCGACATCGAAGCGATGCATGAGCGCATGGTCGAGTTCGCGATCGTACGGGGCGAAAGGTTCCATCGCGACGACGCTTGATGCGCCCGCCGCGGCGAGGCCGTACGCAACGGCGTTGGTACGCCCCGCACCGATCTCGGCCACACGCAGACCGTTGAGTCCATGACCTGCCTGCGCCAGCGCGTCGACGTACGAGGCGACGATGTTGCCCGGAGCCGACTCATTGACGCTGCTGCGGTAGTAGGGCAGCCAGCGCGACAACCGGTTCGCGGTGCGTTCGTTGAACACGAAGCGGCGGACGAGGCGCAAGGCGACGTATTCGCATCGGGACAGCCGGTTCATTGCGGCAACGCCCGGCAAAGGTGCGAATGGCCCAGGATCCAGTCGCTCCAGAGGTAGGCGCGCTCATCGGATCGGCCCGCGACATGCAGCTGCCGCTTGCGCGTATCGAAGTCCGAGCCGCCCGCGAAGGGAGGCTGCCAAGACGGGATCTTCTGGTCGCGGAACCACTGTCCGATCGGTACGCCAAAGCCCTGCTTGGGGCGATTGACGATTTCCTCGGGCAGGAGGGAGCGGGCGACCTGCTTGAGGATCCACTTGGTCGTACCGCCCCGCAGCTTCGTGTCCGCGGGCAGTCGTCGCGCGAAATCGACGAGGTCGCAGTCGAGGAAGGGCGCGCGCACTTCCAGCGAGTGGAGCATGCTGGCGCGATCCACCTTCACCAGGATGTCGTCCTGCAGGTACAACTTCACGTAGAACGCGATGGTGCGATCGACGTCGTTGGTACTGGCGCAGCCATCCCAGGCTTCGATCGATTCGGAATACAGGTCGTTGAGGTCGATCGGCTCGTCGAAGAGTTCCGCGAGTTCGCTCGGTGCCAGCGGCGACATCCAGACCGGCAGGCGCAGGTGCTTGGGATGGTCCATGCCCCGCAACGTCCGCTTCAGGCGGAAATCCAGGCTCATGTAGCGATGCGATACGGGCAGTCGCGAGACCGCCAGCGATACCGCGCGATGCACCGGGCGCGGCATGACGGCATCGTAGTAGCGGGCATAGCGCAGCGCGACGAACGGGTCATAGCCGGCGAACAGTTCGTCCGCGCCATCGCCGCCGATCGCGACCGTGACATGCCTGCGCGCATGCTCGCAGAGCAGGTAAGTGGGGAGGATCGACGAATCCGCGATCGGCTCGTCCAGTCGTGCCGCGATATCGGGCAGGATCTCGAGCGCGCGCTGCACGGAGAGCCGCTCGAGATGATGCTCGGCGCCGATGTGCGTCGCGACAGTCTGGGCGTGCGCGCTCTCGTCGAAGGTCGCCTCGTCGAAGCCGATCGAGAACGTCTTCAGGCGCTCGCGGCCCACATGTCGGATCGCGAGGGCGGAGATCGTGGAGGAGTCGATGCCACCCGACAGGAAGCTGCCGACCGGTACATCCGCCACCAGGCGCCGCTTGACCGCGGCGTCCAGGCGTTCGCGGAGTTCTTCCTGCCAACGCTCCTCTGCATTCGCGGGGCGCTCGTCGAACGGTTCGGGCTGGTATTCCCAATAGCATTGGACGACCGGCTGCAATGTGTCGAGCGATAGCGTCAGCGAGTGTCCGCCTGGCAGCTTGTACACGTTCTCGAGGAACGTCAGCGGTGCTGGCACGAAGCCGTAGCCGAAGTATTTGCGCAGCGCACGCGCACTCAGCGTCGCCGGAACCGCAGGGTGCTCGCGCAGTGCGGTGAGCTCCGACGCGAACACGAAACCCTGCGCGCTGGCATGGTAGTAGAGAGGCTTCTTGCCGAATCGGTCCTTCGAAAGGAACAGGAGGCGGCGTTCGCGGTCGTGGAGTGCGAACGCCCACATGCCATTGAGGCGATGGACCATCTGCGGTCCCCAATGTCGCCAGGCATGCAGCAGCACTTCGGTGTCGGAGTGGTCGCTCTGGAACCTCGCGCCCAGGCCCTCAAGCTCAATGCGCAGTTCGCGGAAGTTGTAGATCTCGCCGTTGAATACGATGCTGGTCCGCCCGTCGAGCGTACGCATCGGCTGATAGCCGCCGGCGATGTCGAGGATCGACAGGCGACGGTGGGCGAGATGGACGCGCTGTTCGTCGTCCGAGAAGAAGCCCGCACTGTCCGGCCCGCGATGGGCGATCCGGTCGGTCATGCGCTTCAATGCTTCGGGGTTGGCGGTCCCGACGAACCCTGCGATGCCGCACACGGTCAGTTGCCTTCCCTGATGCGCCCCGCCTGGACGATGCGTCCGATCCGGTAGACGGGCTTCGCCTGCGATTCGTGGTAGGTACGGTTGAGCATCTCCGCGAGCAGGCCCATGAGGATGCTGAGGATGCCGATGGCGAACAGCATCACAGCGAGCGTCGGCAACGGAGTGAGGATGAACGAGACGCCTTCGAAGATCTTGAGCGCCAGCGCCCACAGCAGGGTCAGTGCGGCAGTCGCGATGCTCGCCATACCGAATCCGCCGAAGACGTAGATCGGCTTGCCCGAATACTTGAACAGGAACTTCACCACCAACAGGTCGAGCACGACCTTGATGACGCGCTCCAGGCCGTACTTGGATTCACCGTGGATGCGCGGGTGGTGGGTGACCTCGATCTCGGTCACGCGCGCGCCATTCCAGGCCGCGTAGATCGGCACGAAGCGGTGCATTTCGCCGTACAGCTTCACGCCATCGAGCACGTTGCGGCGGTAGGCCTTGAGTGAGCAACCGTAGTCGTGCAGGTGTACACCGGACACGTGCGAGATCAGGTCGTTGGCGATGCGGCTGGGCAGGTTGCGCTTGATCGCCGCATCCTTGCGGTCCTTGCGCCAGCCGGAGACGACGTCATAGCCCTCGTCGAGCCGGGACAGGAGCTTGCCGATATCCGCCGGGTCGTTCTGCAGGTCGCCGTCCATCGGGATGACGATCTCGCCGCGCGCATGGTCCAGTCCGGCCATCAATGCGGCGGTCTGTCCGAAATTCCGGCTCAGGTGGATCACGCGGACGCGATCGTCGCTTGCCGCCACTTCGTCCAGGCGCTCGGTGGAGCGGTCCTTGCTGCCGTCGTTGACCAGGATGAGTTCCCAGGTGTGCTTCAGACCGTCGAGCGCGTCCCGGGTGCGCTGGTAGAGCAACGGAATGTTGTCTTCCTCGTTGTAGATCGGGATCGTGACCGACAGGTAGGGGTTCTGGCTGGCGTCAGCGGACGGGGAGATGGCGGCATCCATGTTCATCGGGACTTCCGGAGGGCTCGTAAGTGCGCATGCCGTGGCACTGCGCAGACGTTTCGCAGCCGCGGTTTCACGCGGCCAATTGCAAAATTAGAACACGTACGCCGGTCGAAAAGATGCGAGCCGAAGAGGCATGCGCGGTTGCTCGTGGTGGTCGGTAGGCGCCTGGTGCACATGCCGCGAGGCGATGCATGCGGCGATGTCGACGCCGCCGCACGGCCTCGCCTTGAATGGAACAGCTGGCCGGGCGGCTGAGCGCCCGGCCTTGAAGCATCAAACCCGGCTCAGAGCGCCTTCTCGAGCTCCGGCACCAGCTGGAACAGATCCCCCACCAGGCCGATGTCGGCGATCTCGAAGATCGGCGCGTCGCCGTCCTTGTTGATGGCGACGATGGTGCCGGCGTCCTTGATGCCCGTCAGGTGCTGGATCGCGCCGGAAATGCCGACGGCGATGTAGAGCTCCGGCGCGATGATCTTGCCGGTCTGGCCGACCTGCAGTTCGTTCGGCACGTAGCCCGCATCGACCGCCGCGCGCGATGCGCCGACGGCGGCACCGAGCTTGTCGGCCAGCGCGTAGATCACCTTGAAGTTGTCGGCCGAGCCGACACCGCGGCCACCCGACACCACGCGACGCGCGCTCTGAAGGTCGGGGCGGTCGGACTTGCCGGCGGCCAGGCCCTGGTAGCGGGTGTGAGTCGGCAGGGCGGCATCGACGGACACGGCTTCGACCGCGGCACTGCCGCCGCGCGCCGCTTCCGGCCACGAGGCCGTGCGCACGGTCGCGACCACGGTGTGGTCGGCCGGGGCTTCGACGGTGATGATCGCGTTGCCCGCATAGATCGGGCGCTTGAAGGTGTGGCTGGCTTCCACCGCCATCACGTCCGACACCTGCGCGACGCCGAGCAGCGCGGCGACGCAGGGCATCAGGTCCTTGCCGAAGGTGGTGCTGGGGCCGAACACGTGGCTGTAGCCGGCGGCGATCTTGGCCACCTGCGGCGCCTGCACCTGGGCGATGGCGTTCGCATTGGCGGCGTTGGCGACGGTCAGCACCTTGGCGACGCCGGCAATCTGCGCGGCCTCGGCGGCGATGGCGCCCGGATCGGCGGCCAGCACAACGATATCGATGGACTCCGGCTTCAGCGCCTGCGCGGCGGAAACGCACTTGGCGGTGGAGGCGTTGAGCTTGCCGTCCAGATGTTCGGCGACGATCAGAACCTTGCTCATCACAGCAGCCCCTTTTGCTTGAGTGCGGCGACCAGTTCGGCCGCGTCCTTCACCATCACGCCCTTGCTGCGCTTGACCGGCGCGGCGTAGTGGGTCGTCTTGAGCGTGTCGCCTGCGTCCACGCCGAGGTCGGCGAACGCGATGGTCTCCAGCGGCTTGCTCTTGGCCTTCATGATGTCCGGCAGCTTGATGAAGCGCGGCTCATTGAGGCGCAGGTCGGTGGTAACCACCGCCGGCAGGTCGACTTCCAGCGTTTCCAGGCCGGCGTCCACTTCGCGGGTCACCGTGGCCTTGCCGTCGGCGATCTCCAGCTTCGAGGCGAACGTCGCCTGCGGACGGCCCCACAGCGTGGCCAGCATCTGGCCGGTCTGGCTGGCGTCGTCGTCGATGGCCTGCTTGCCCAGGATGACCAGGTCCGGCTGTTCCTTCTCGATCAGCTTGAGCAGGGCGCGGGCAGCGGTCAGCGACTGGATCGGCCCATCGGCGACCACGTGGATGGCGCGGTTGGCGCCCATTGCCAGGCCGTTGCGCAGGTGGGCCTGGGCATCGGCGGGGGCGATCGTGGCGACCACGACTTCGGTCGCAATGCCCTTGTCGCGCAGGCGCAGGGCCTCTTCCAGGGCGATTTCGTCGAACGGGTTGGCCGACAGCTTGACGCCGTCGGTGACCACGCCGGAGCCGTCCGGCTTGACCTGGATGCGGACATTGAAGTCCACCACGCGCTTGTAGCCGACGAGGATCTTCATCGTGCGGGGGTTCCTATGGTTGCGCGGCCGATTGCGGGCCGAGAGCCGCCAATTCTAGCCGAGAGGCGCTCCCTACGCAGGCGTGTGGTGGCCCGGCCGGCCGGGAGGCGGGTGCTCCGGCCGCCGGATTGCGTTAACCGGAGGGAAGGGGAATCGCAGGAGCGCGGACGCCGTCGGGTCAATGGCTTCACCCGATCCGGTACCCTTCAGCGCGCTCATCCTCCACGGAGTCGAAATGCTTCATCCGGTCATTCTCAGCGGCGGCAGCGGGACCCGGTTGTGGCCGCTGTCGCGGCAGAACCAGCCCAAGCAGTTCCTGGCGCTCATGGGCGACCATTCGCTGTACCAGGAGACCGTTCTGCGCGCGAGCAAGCTGCCGGGCGCGCAGCCGCCGATCACGGTGTGCAGCGACGACCACCGCTTCATGGTCGGCGAGCAGCTCCAGGCGATCCGGATCGCCAGCGGCGGCATCCTGCTGGAGCCGGCCGCGCGCAGCACCGCGCCGGCGATCGCGCTGGCCGCGTTGCATGCGCTCACGCGCGATCCGGACGCGACCTTGCTGGTGATGCCGGCCGACCACCTCATCGACGACGAAGCCGCGTTCCGCGGCGCGGTCGAGGCCGCCACCGGCCTGGCCGGGCAGGGTTGGCTGGTGACCTTCGGCATCACCCCCGAATACGCCGAAACCGGCTACGGCTACATCCTGCGCGGCGAATCGCTGGGCGATGGCGGCTACCGCGTCGAACGCTTCGTCGAGAAGCCCGACAAGGACACCGCCGAACGCTACGTCGCCGAAGGCACGTATGCGTGGAACTCGGGCATGTTCCTGTTCCGCGCGCAGCGTTACCTCGACGAACTGGCGACGCATGCGCCGGTGATCCTCGCCGCCGCGCGCAACGCGATGGCCGCGTCGAAGACCGACCTCGATTTCATCCGCGTCGACCACGACGCGTTCGCCGCCAGCCCGAGCGATTCCATCGACTACGCGGTGATGGAAAAGACCGATCGCGCCGCGGTCGTGCCGGTGAGCTGCGGCTGGAGCGACATCGGTTCGTGGTCGTCGCTGTGGTCCGTCGCCGAACGCGACGACGACGGCAACCGCTACGAAGGCGACGTGATCGCGGTCGATACGCGCGACAGCCTCGTGCGTGCATCGGAGCGCCGCATGATCGCGACCATCGGCGTGGAAGACCTGGTCATCGTCGACACCGCCGACGCGACGCTGGTCGCGCGCAAGGATCGCGTGCAGGACGTGAAGGCCGTGGTCGATCGCCTCAAGCAGGCAGGTCGCCAGGAGCACCTGTTCCACCGCAAGGTGTACCGCCCGTGGGGCAGCTACGACTCGATCGGTGTCGGTGCGCGTTTCCAGGTCAAGCGCATCGTCGTGAAGCCCGGCGCGGCGCTGAGCCTGCAGAAGCATGCGCACCGCGCCGAACACTGGGTCGTCGTGTCGGGCGTGGCCGAAGTCACGTGCGACGACCGCGTGTTCGACCTGCACGAGAACGAGAGCGCCTACATCCCGCTGGGCAGCGTGCATCGCCTGCGCAATCGCGGCATCGAGCCGGTGGAGCTGATCGAAGTGCAGTCGGGCAGCTATCTCGGCGAGGACGACATCGTCCGTCTCGAGGACGTGTACGGCCGCTCGTGAGGCCGCTCAGGCGTGGGCGCGTTGCAGCGCCTGCGCCAGCACCGCGGCGAAGCGCTCGGCGCTTCCCGCGGAATGCGCGAAGAACAGCGAGGGCTCGCACAGTTCCAGTTCGAGCAGACGCGGCGTGCCGTCCGCATCGCGGATGAGGTCCACGCGCGCGTAGGCGAGCGGTTCGGGCAGTGCGAGCGCTTCGTGCGCGGCCTGCATCACGCGCTGCGCCAGTGCGATCTCGTCCGCCTGCGGCGTGCGCGCCGTGATCGCCTCGGCAGCGAACAGGTGCGATGTGGGCCCTTCGTCCGGGCGCAGTAGCGGCCCCTTGCGTATCGCGTGGCTGAAGCGCCCGGCGAAGAACATCAGCGCCGTTTCGCCGTCGCGATCCACCGAGGCCAGGTACGGCTGCAGCATCGCGCTGCGATCGGCGTCGAGCAGCCGCGCCACGTGGTTGGCGGCGGCGAATTCCTGCGAACGCGCATAGCGCTGCGCATCCTTCGAGCCCGCACCGACCGCGGGCTTCACGACGAACTCGGCCGCATCGGCGTGTTCGGCGAGGAACGCCTGCAACGCCGGCAGCGGCTCCATGTCGGGCTCGACGAAGCGCGTCGCGACCACCGGTACGCCTCGGCTTTCCAGTTCGGCCAGGTAGTGCTTGTCCGTGTTCCAGCGCACCACCGGCAACGGATTCACGAGCTGCGTCTGCGCGGAAACGCGTTCGCACCATTGCAGGAACTCGGAAAGGCGCGGCACGTAGTCCCACGGCGAGCGCAGGATCGCGGCGTCGAAACGGCCCCAGCCGACGGTGGGATCGTCCCAGGCACGGACCTGCACGGCCATGCCGGCCTTGGCGCATGCATCCAGCAGCGGTGCGAGGTCGTCGTCCAGTCCGGCGGCTGCGATCGCGGTGACGAGGGCGATGCGGGTCATGGCCGCAGTCTAGTCGGTCCCCATGCCCGAAGGTACGGTGGTTCCGGTGCGTCGCCACGGTAAACTGCGGGACATTGCGCAGATCCGACACTGGAGTCCGTCATGGCCGCGACGCAAACCGGCGCACGCAGGAATAAGGTCTATCCCGGCGCCCGCGAGGCGCTCGAAGGCATCATCTCCGACGGACAGACGCTCGCCGTCGGCGGCTTCGGTCTGTGCGGCATTCCCGAAGCGCTGATCGCCGCCCTGCGCGACAGCGGCGCGAAGGGACTGACCGCGATTTCCAACAACGCCGGCGTCGATGGCTTCGGCCTCGGCCTGCTGCTGGAGACGCGGCAGATCAGGAAGATGATCTCGTCCTACGTCGGCGAGAACAAGGAATTCGAGCGCCAGTTCCTGTCGGGCGAACTCGAACTGGAATTCAACCCGCAGGGCACGCTGGCCGAGCGCCTGCGCGCCGGCGGCGCAGGCATCCCGGCGTTCTTCACCCGCACCGGTTACGGCACGATCGTGGCCGAGGGTAAGGAAACGCGCGAGTTCGACGGCCACCATTACGTGATGGAAACCGCGCTCAAGGCCGACGTGTCGCTGGTCAAGGCGTGGAAGGCCGACAAGGCGGGCAACCTCGTCTTCCGCAAGACCGCGCGCAACTTCAATCCGGCGTGCGCGATGGCCGGCGCGATCTGCGTGGCCGAAGTCGAGCAGCTGGTGGAGATCGGTGAGATCGATCCCGACCACGTGCACCTGCCGGGCATCTATGTCGACCGCATCGTCCTCAACGCTTCGCCCGAGAAGCGCATCGAGCAGCGCACCGTGCGCGCGACCTGACCTTACGAACACAGGACACTGACATGGCTTGGACCCGCGACCAGATGGCGCAGCGCGCCGCACGCGAACTCACCGACGGCGCCTACGTGAACCTCGGCATCGGCCTGCCGACGCTGGTGGCCAACTTCATTCCGGACGGAATGGACGTGTGGCTGCAGAGCGAGAACGGCCTGCTCGGCATCGGCCCGTTCCCGACCGAAGCCGAAGTCGACGCCGACCTCATCAACGCCGGCAAGCAGACCGTGACCGCGCGTCCCGGCGCGAGCTACTTCGGCAGCCACGATTCCTTCGCGATGATCCGCGGCGGCCACATCGACCTGGCGATCCTCGGCGCGATGCAGGTCACCGCCAGCGGCGACCTCGCCAACTGGATGGTGCCCGGCAAGATGGTCAAGGGCATGGGCGGTGCGATGGACCTCGTCGCCGGCGTGAAGCGCGTGGTCGTGCTGATGGAGCACACCGCGAAGAACGGCGAACACAAGATCCTGCCCGAATGCACGCTGCCGCTGACCGGCGTGGGCGTGGTCAACCGCATCATCACCGAGCTGGCCGTGATGGACGTGACGCCCGACGGCCTGACGCTGGTCGAACTCGCGCCCGATGTCACCGCGGATGAACTGCGCGGGAAGACGGGCGTGCCGTTCAAGCGCTGAAAATGGTATCGGCAGCATCCGTGCAGTAGCATTCGCCGTTCGCTGATCGGATCGTTGTCGAAATGCCCGAAAGTCGTGTTCCCGCAAGGCCCCGCGAGCGGCTGGCGCCGCTCGATGCCATCCCCGCCTGCGCCGTCTGCGGCGGAGATCGATACCGCCACCAGGATGTGCTCTGGCAGGGACTGGTCGACGAATGGGCGCTCTTGCCGGACGAGGTGGCCTACGTCAACCGCCAGCAGGGCACGGTCTGCGAGCGCTGCGGATGCAACATCCGGTCGATCGCGCTGGGCAAGGCGCTTTGCATCGCCTTCGGTCGCGAAGGCACGCTCGACGCCATGCTGGATGCGCCGCCTGCCATCCGCCTGCTCGAAGTGAATGAAGCCGGCACGCTGCACTGGCGCCTGGGGCGCCTGTCGGGACACGTGTTCGGGAGCTATCCGGACGTCGACCTTCAGGCGATGGCGTTCGACGACGCCAGCTTCGACGCGGTGGTGCATTCGGACACGCTGGAGCACGTACCGGATCCGCAGCTCGCGCTTGCCGAGACTCTCCGCGTACTTCGTCCCGGAGGCGCGGCGATCTTCACCGTGCCCATCGTGATGGGGCGCATGAGCGTCCTGCGCACCGGACTGGGCCCCAGCTACCACGGCGATCCGAGCCAGGCGGGAGCGGACCTGATCGTGCACACCGAGTTTGGCGCCGATACCTGGGCGATGGTGCTGCAGGCAGGTTTCACGCGTTGCGAGATGGTCGCGTTCGACTATCCTGCAGGCATCGCGATCATCGCCCGGCGCTGACGACCGCCGGCGTCGCGCCGGTTACAGGTTCTGGTAGTTCGGTCCCGAGCCGCCTTCCGGCGTCACCCAGTCGATGATCTCGTACGGGTCCTTGATGTCGCAGGTCTTGCAGTGCACGCAGTTGGCGGCGTTGATCTGCAGGCGCTTGCCGGCTTCGTCCTGCACGATCTCGTAGACGCCGGCCGGGCAGAAACGCGTGCAGGGGTTGTCGTATTCCTCGGCGCAACGCGTGATGCAGATGGACGTGTCGCGCACCTTCAGGTGCACCGGCTGGTCCTCGTCGTGTTCGGTCGCGGCGTAATAAACGCCCTGCAGGCGATCGCGCGGCGCGAGCGTGCGGTCGACATAATCGCGCTTGGGCTCTTCGTGTTCGCCGACCTTGTCCAGCGACGACCAGTCCGCCTTGTTCTTCAGCGTCCACGGCGACAGGCCGAAGGTGATGGTTTCCCACGCGGCGTTGAGCAGCCCGAACCACATGCCGCGCTTGAAGCCCGGCTTCACGTTGCGGATCTTCTTCAGCTCCGCCATCGCTTCGGACGCACGCAGCTTCGCATCGAAGCCCTGCGGCGACAGCTGCGAGGCGACCAGGTGTTCGGCGGCGAGCATGCCGGAACGGATCGCCTGGTGCGTGCCCTTGATCTTGGGCACGTTGAGCAGGCCGGCGGTATCGCCGATCAGGATCGCGCCGGGCATCTCCAGCTTCGGCAGCGATTGCCAGCCACCGGTGACGATCGCGCGCGCGCCGGCCGACAGGATGCTGCCGCCTTCGAGCAGCGGCTTCACCGATGGGTGGTTCTTCCATTGCTGGAAGGCTTCCCACGGCTTGTATTCCGGATCCTTGTAGTCGAGGCCGCTGACGTAGCCCAGCGCGATGCGGCCCTTGTCCAGGTGGTACAGGAAGCTGCCGCCGTAGGTGTTGTTGTCGGCCGGCCAGCCGATCGCGTGCACGACCTTGCCGGGCTCGACGCGGTCTTCCGGCACCTGCCACAGCTCCTTGATGCCGATCGAATAGCCTTGCGGATCGCTGTCGGCGTCGAGCTTGAACTGCTTGATCAAGCGCTTGGTGAGGTGACCGCGCGCGCCTTCGGCGAGCACGGTGACCTTGGCGCGGATGTCGATGCCGGCAGTGAAGCCGGGTTTGTGCGAACCGTCGCGGGCCACGCCCATGTCGCCGATGCGCACACCGATCACGGCGCCGCTGTCATCGTGCAGCGTCTCGGACGCGGCGAAGCCGGGGTAGATCTCCACGCCCAGCGCTTCGGCCTGCGGTGCGAGCCATGCGCACATCGCGCCGAGGCTGACGATCACGTTGCCGTGGTTGTGCATGCCCGGCGGCAGCATCAGCTTCTGGCCACCATTCTTGGTCAGGAACCAGAACTCGTCCTTCGTCACCGGCACGCAGATCGGCGGCGGGTTGTCGCGCCAGTTCGGCAGCAACGCATCGAGCGGGCCGGGCTCGATCACCGCGCCGGACAGGATGTGCGCGCCGATGGTCGAAGCCTTCTCGATCACGCAGACCGAGATCTCCGGATTGAGCTGCTTCAGGCGGATCGCGAACGACAATCCGGCCGGACCGGCGCCGACGGTGACGACGTCGTACTCCATCACGTCGCGTTCGATGGCGCTGGGATCGGACTGGCTCATGCTGGCGGCTCCGCGGCGTGGCTGGCTGATTCGAATGCGAATTGTCGCGTTTTTGCGCGGCAAGCGCCAAATACGCCGTGCTAGCGTGGCGTATGGTCCTGTCCGACATCCCGCTGCCCGGCGCGGAATTGCGCTTCGATCCGCACTGGCTCGGCCCGCTGGAGGCCGATGCGCTGCTCGCCGCGCTGCACGCGCAGGTGCCGTGGGAAGTGCACCGCATCCGTCTTTTCGGGCGCGAGGTCGATTCGCCGCGCCTGAGCTGCTGGATCGGCGATCCCGAGGCCCGTTACCGCTATTCCGGCACCGATTTCACCCCGCATCCCTGGCCCGAGGCGCTCGTGCCCGTGCGCGAACGCCTGCAGGACGCGCTGGGCGTTTCGTTCAACAGTGTGTTGACCAATCTGTACCGCGACGGCAGCGACGCGATGGGCTGGCACAGCGACGCGGAGCCCGAACTCGGACCGGAACCCGTCATTGCCTCGATCAGCCTTGGCGCGACGCGCCGTTTCGCGCTCAAGCACCGGAACCAGCCGGAACAGCGCCTCGCGCTTGATCTGCCACACGGCAGCCTGCTGGTGATGTCGGGCGCGACCCAGCGCAATTACCGGCACGCGCTGCCGCGCACGAGCCGGCCGATGCGGCCGCGCATCAACCTGACGTTCCGCCGCATCCTGCGCGGCTGAGGGGATCTCAGTCGCGAGCGCCGGCGGGGCGGGACTGCTGGTAGGTCTGGCCGCTGGCCAGCGTCCAGCCGGCGATGTCGCGACCGATGCCGGCCAGCGACTGTTCAAATGCCTGCGCCACGTCGGCCACGGCGGTGCTCGTTGCCGGCTGCGCCTGCAGGAACACCTTCGATGCGGCGACCTTCTGGTCGGCGACGTGCAGCAGCTTGGCGCTCACCTCGATCGTGGCCGCTGGGGAACCCTGCACGTAATCCGATTCGAAGCGGCGGATGTCGAGCAGCAGTCGGTAGTCCGCGCTGATGCCCGCGCCCTGGCGCGCCACCGCGGCGATGCGCCCGGAATCCTCCAGCGTGCGCAGCACGGTGTCCTGCAGCATGTCCGACGGCGGACGCGCCCACTGCGCGCCGCGATACACCTGCAGTTCGCCCGGGGTCGGACGCACCGCGATGCGCAGGCTGTCGATCAGGCGCGATGCGCTCGGCGACGACAGTGCGAGCTGCCAGTCCACCTTCGGCCAGCCCGGTTCGGCCTGCACGCGCGGATCGGGCGCGTAGATCGTGCTGGTGCTCTTGGGCTTGTCGCTGAGGATCGAACAGCCGGCGAGGGCCATCGTCAGGCCGGCGGCCAGCCAGGTGCGTGCGCGCGTCGTCATTCGGGTTCGAACTCCTTGGGGGCGTCGCGACCGAGCAGGTAGCGCGTGGGATTGCCGTCGAGGCGATCGCTGATGCGGCGCAGGTCGCGCACGAGCGAACGCAGTTCAGCGAGCGTCGGCCCGAGCTGGGCAAGGCCGTCGTTGGCGAAACTGTTGATCGCGGTGCGGTTGTCGCTGAGCAGGCCGTTGGCGTTGTTGGCTGCCGAATCCAGCCGCGTCAGCGTGCTGTCGAGCTTGGCGATCAGCCCCGGCAGTTTGGCGACCAGTTCGCGGTCGACGCTCTCGACTGCGCGGTTGGTGTTGTCGAGCGTGGTCGACAGCTTCTCGCTGGACGCGCGCGCGGCGATGATCAGGGCGCGCAGGTCCTCGCGCTGGCCGGCGATCGAACCGGTCATCGCTTCCACGTTCGCCAGCGTGTTGGACACGCGTTTGACGTTCTCGTCGCTGAGCACCTGGTCCAGGCGCGAGACGAGACGGTTGGCGGTGTCGGCGATGTTCTGCAACGCGGACGCTTCGGTCTGGATCACCGGGACTTCGCGACGGTCCACGTCCGACAGCATCGGGCTGCCCGGGCTGCCGCCGGTGAGCTGGATGAAGGGACTGCCGGTGATGCCCTGGATCGACAGCTTGGCGCGCGTGTCGCTGCGCACCGGCGTGCTGGCCTGCAGGCGCAGCAGTGCGATCACGCGGCGCGGATCGTCCGGCGCCAGGCTCAGGTTCTGCACGGTGCCCACGGAGATGCCGTTGTACTGCACCGAGCCGCCTTCGGTCAGGCCGGTGACGGGCTCGTTGAACAGCACCGCGTAATTGCGCCATTCCTTCTCGGAGGAATACTTCGCCGCCCACAGTGCGAAGAGCAGCAGGAACAGCGTCACCACGATGGTGAACGCACCGATCAGCACGTAGTTGGCCCGGGTTTCCATGACGTCAGCTTGCCGCCTCGAGGGTGGTGCGTGCGGCGCGCGCACGCGGACCGTGGAAGTAGTCCTGGACCCACGGGTGATCGAAACGCTCGACCTCGGCCAGCGGTGCGCAGACGATCACCTTGCGGTCGGCCAGCACGGCGACGCGGTCACAGATAGCGTAAAGCGTGTCGAGGTCGTGTGTGATGAGGAACACCGTCAGCCCCAGCGCCTGTTGCAGGGTGCGGATCAGGCGGTCGAACGCGGCCGCACCGATCGGGTCCAGTCCCGCAGTGGGTTCGTCCAGGAACAGCAGCGGCGGGTCCAGCGCCAGCGCCCGCGCCAGGCCGGCGCGCTTGCGCATGCCGCCCGAGAGCTGCGACGGCAGCTTGTTGAGCGCATCCGCAGGCAGGCCGGCGAGCTTGATCTTGAGCAGCGCGAGTTCGTAGCGCAGCGAATCGGGCAGGTCGCCGTGGTACTCCTTCAGCGGCACCTGCACGTTCTCGCCGACGGTCAGCGACGAGAACAGCGCGCCGTCCTGGAACAGCACGCCCGTGTTGCGTTCGATCGCGCGCCGCTGCACCGCGTCGTCGGTCCGGGCGTTGAGTCCCAGCACTTCGATCTCGCCGGCGTTGGGTTCGCGCAGGCCGAGGATGGAACGCATCAGCACGGACTTGCCCGTGCCCGAACCGCCGACGATCCCGATGATCTCGCCGCGCCGCACTTCGAGGTCGACGCCGTCGTGCACGACCTGTTCGCCGAAGCGGTTGACCAGCCCGCGCACGCGCACGATAGGCGTGGTGTCGCAGGGGAGGGGATGCAGGGGCGCGACGGCGTTCAGACGTTCATCTCCATGAACCAGATCGCGAAGAACGCATCGAGCACGATCACCATCGAGATCGACTGCACCACGCTGGACGTCGTGCGTTCGCCGACCGACTGCGCCGTGCCTTCGACCTGCAGGCCTTCCAGGCAGCCGATCAGGCTGATCAGCAGCGCGAAGACCGGCGCCTTCGCCAGCCCGACCAGGAAATGACGCAGCTCCATCGTCTCGTGCATGCGCGCCAGGTATTGCTGCGGCGGGATGTCGAGGCTGTAGGCGCCGACGGTCAGGCCGCCGAGCAGGCCGAACACCATCGCGATGAAGGTGAGCAGCGGCAGCATCACCAGCAGCGCGAGCATGCGCGGGATCACCAGCAGGTCGATCGGATCCATGCCGAGCGTGCGGATCGCATCGACTTCCTCGCGGCTGACCATCGCGCCGATCTGCGCGGTGAAGGCGCTGGCGGTGCGGCCGGCGAGCACGATCGCGGTGAGCAGCACGGCGAACTCGCGCAGGAACGAGATGCTTACCAGCTCGACCACGAAGATCTGCGCACCGAAGTCGCGCAGGATGTTCGCGCCGAGGAACGCGACCACCGCGCCGACCAGGAAGCACAGCAGCGCCACCAGCGGCACCGCGTCGAGGCCGACCTGTTCCATGTGGTACACGGTGGCGGTGGGGCGGAAGCGCGCCGGCTCCTTGAACATGCGCAGCAGCTTCACCTGCGCCTCGCCGAGGAACCCGACCAGCGCGAGCGCTTCCTTCCAGTTGTTGTGCACGGCGCGGCCGAGTCGCGCCAGCGCCGCACTGACGCCGTACTCGCGCTTCTTTCGCGGACGGTCGTCGGCCACGTCCTCGATCGCCGAGACCAGGGCGCGGTGCGACTCGTGGAAGGTGAACACCGACAGGTCGATGCCGTGGCGCCGCGCGAAGCGCAGCAGTTGCAGCACGCCGACGGAGTCGAGCCGTTCGACGCCGGTCGCGTCGATCGACTCGACGGTCTCGGGTACCTCGCACAGGGCGTCGCCGATGTGCGCCGCGTAGTCCAGCGTCCATGCGCCGGACAGCCGGACGCGCGAAGGCGCGTGGCCTTCGGTGGCGATCTGCGGCGGGTGCGCGGTGGACTCGATCATCGAATGGACCCGGGGCCCGGTGGCGAGGATACCGCACCTGACTATCCCGGCCTGCGAGAAATCGGCGTGTACGCGGCGCCGGGTTCGCGTCCCGTGGCGGCCGTCGCTCCCGTCCGGTGTGGTCGCGTGCGATGCTTCGCGGATGTCGAACCCGCCGCCCCTGAGTGCCGCCAGCTACGCCGCGCGCATCAACTTCGTGATCGAGCTGGCCGAGCGTCTGCACGCCTACGGCACGACCGCGCAGCGCCTGGAAGGGGCGATCAGCGCGGTCGCGCAACAGCTGCGGCTGGAGTGCGAACCCTGGTCGAACCCGACCGGCCTGATCCTGACCTTCGCCGATCCGGCGCGCGCACCGGGCGAGAGCGACACCACGCGCGTGATCCGCCTGCCGCCCGGCGAGAACGACCTGTACCGGCTGGCCGAGACCGACCGCATCGCCGAGGACGTGATGGCCGGCCGCCTCGGCCTGGCCGAGGCGCACGCGCAGATGAGCGCGCTGGACCGCCCGCCCACGCGCCGCTTCCGCGCGATGCAGGTGGTGGCGTACGGCCTTGCCGCGACCGGCATCGCCGGCGTGCTGCGCCTGCCGTGGCTGGACATCGGCGTGGCCGGCGTCAACGGTCTGCTGATCGGCCTGCTGGTGCAGTGGTCCGAGACGCATCCGCGCTTCAAGGAAGCGCTGGAAGCGGTGACCGCGATGTTCGCCGCCAGCGTGACGCTTCTGGTTGCCGCGTACGTCGCGCCGTTGAACCAGAACACGGTGATCATCGCGTCGCTGATCGTGCTGCTGCCCGGCATGGCACTGACCAATGCGGTCAACGAACTCACCAGCCAGCATCTGGTATCGGGAACGGCGCGCTTCGCCGGTGCGGTGACGACGGTGCTCAAGCTCGCGATCGGCACCGTGATCGCGCTGTATCTGGCCGACCTGCTCGGTCTGGATCCACAGATCCGCGCTTCCCGTCCGCAGCCGGAATGGGTGGAGTGGTGCGCGTTGACGCTGGCCGCGTTCGCGTTCGCGGTGCTGTTCCGCGCGCATCGCCGCGACTATCCGAAAGTGATGGCGGCCGCGGCGACCGGCTACCTGATCTCGCGTTTCGGCGGCCATGCCTTCGGCAGTCCGGCCGGCATCTTCCTCGCCGCGCTGGTGCTGACCGCCGCGGGCAACGCGTACGCGCGCTGGTGGAACCGTCCCGGCGCGATCCTGCGCGTACCCGGCATCATCATGCTGGTGCCGGGCAGCGTGAGCCTGCGCGGGCTGCTGCAGCTGATCCAGCAGCAGGACGTCGATGCCGGACAGGCCGCATTGCTCGCGGTGCTGAACATCCTGCTCGCACTGATCGCCGGATTGCTGTTCGGCAACCTGCTGCTGCCGGCGCGACGGAACCTCTAGCCATCGCCCGCTGTGTCGCGAAAAACGAAAACGCCGGCGAATGCCGGCGTTTTTCATTGCGTCCGTGGTTGTCCGATCACCGGATCAGGAAATCCTCGAGCTTGCGGCCCGCGTTCGTGTACGCGGACAGCCAGCGCGGCTGCTTGCCGCGGCCGGCCCAGGTTTCCGACGGGTTGGCCGGATTGCGGTACTTCGGCGCGACTTTGGCGGTGGAGCCGCCCTTGCGTGCCTTCCGCGCCGGTGCCCTGGTCGCCGGAGCCGCCTTGCTTGCCGACGCGCCACCGAACAGTTCGGCGATGCTGTAGCCCTCGGCCCGGGCCAGCTGGGTCAGCTTGCTGCGCACCTGTGCGATCGGCTTGCGCTTGCTCAGGGTCGTCTTGCGCTTCTTGGCCTGGTTGATCAGCGCGTCGAGTTCCTTCGCCGACAGCGAATCGAGGTTGATCGACATGGTGCCTCCGGGATGCGGGATTATCGGGGGATTATGTGGCCCTAAATGGCGGCCATTAATCGGCGGATTATCCCGATCATAATCGCGGCGCTCGTGCGGCGTAAATCGAGGCGGGCGTCGGACCCGACCCCTCTCCGTGTGGGAGAGGGGTTTTCGCGCGGATTACCGGCCGAATTTCGCCAGCACCGCGGCGCGGTCGAGGTTCTCCGACTCGCTCGCGCGACGATGGCGGTACTCGTAGGTGCCGGCCGACAGGCCGCGCTCGGACACCACGATGCGATGCGGGATGCCGATCAGTTCCATGTCGGCGAACATCGCGCCCGGACGCAGGCCGCGATCGTCCAGCGCGGTCTCGATGCCGACGGCGTTGAGGTCGCGGTACAGCGCCTGCGCGGCTTCGGCCACGGCGGCATCGCCCTTGGGATTGATCACGCAAACCACCGCCTGCCACGGCGCCATCGCCTCCGGCCAGGCGATGCCGTTCTCGTCGTGGTTCTGCTCGATCGCGGCCGCGACGATGCGCGACACGCCGATGCCGTAGCAGCCCATCGCCGGCACCGCGGCCTTGCCGTTGGCGTCGAGCACGGTGAGCTTCATCGCCTCGGCGTACTTGCGGCCGAGCTGGAACACATGGCCGACTTCGATGCCGCGCGCGATGCCGATCTCGCCACCGTCGGCGGCGCGATCGCCGGCGACGACGTTGCGGATGTCGGCGACAGTCTCGGGTTCGGGCAGGTCGCGGCCCCAGTTCACGCCGGCGAGGTGGAAGCCCTTCTCGTTGGCGCCGACGACGAAGTCGGCCATCGCCGCGACTTCACGATCGGCGACGACGCGGATCGGCTGGCGCGGATTGAGCGGGCCAAGGAAGCCCGGTTCGCTGCCGAGGAACTGCTGGATCTCGGCCTCGTTGGCCAGGCGGTAGCCGGCCAGGCCGGCGACCTTGCCGAGCTTGATCTCGTTGACTGCATGGTCGCCGCGCACCAGCGCGAGCACGAACGTGCCGTCCTCGGCGACCGCGGCGATCGACTTCACCGTGCGCTGCAGGGCGATGCCCATCAGCGCGGCGACGTCCTCGCAGGTCTTCTGGTGCGGCGTGTCGATCTTGCGCAGCGACTCGCCCGCGGCGGCGCGCGGTGCGGGGTCGGCAGCGACGGCGGCCTCGACGTTGGCGGCGTAGTCCGAGCCGGTCGAGAAGGCGAGCGCATCCTCGCCGGAATCGGCGAGCACGTGGAACTCGTGCGAGACCGCGCCGCCGATGGCGCCGCTGTCGGCCGACACCGCGCGGAAGGTCAGGCCGAGGCGCGTGAAGATACGACCGTAGGCGTCGTACATGTTGCGGTACTCGCGGCCCAGGTCCTCGTCGGAGACGTGGAACGAATAGGCGTCCTTCATCAGGAACTCGCGCGCACGCATCACGCCGAAGCGCGGGCGGATCTCGTCGCGGAACTTGGTCTGGATCTGGAAGAAGTTGACCGGCAGCTGCTTGTAGCTGGACAGCTCCTGGCGAGCGAAGTCGGTGATGACTTCCTCATGCGTCGGGCCGTAGCAGTACCAGGCTTCCTTGCGGTCCTGCATCTTCAGCAGCTGGCCGCCGAACTTCTCCCAGCGGCCGGTCTCTTCCCACAGTTCCTTCGGCTGCACCGACGGCATCAGCACTTCGATGGCGCCGGCAGCTTCCATCTCCTCGCGCACGGCGCGCTCGACCTTGCGCAGCACGCGCAGGCCCAGCGGCGACCAGGTGTACAGGCCGGCGGCGAGCTTGCGGATCATGCCGGCCTTGAGCATCAGCTTGTGACTGATGATTTCGGCTTCGGCGGGAGTTTCCTTGCTGGTGTGGAGATGGAACTGCGACAGGCGCATCGGCGGAGCTTCGGACGTAGGGAAGCGGCCATTCTGCCATGCGCGGCGCAGGCTGGACCCGCGCGGGCGCCGCTTGCGGCGCCGGGGAAATGATGCGGCGCCACGTGCGGCGCCCGCGAGCGATGCGGTGGATCAGCCGCCGCAGTAGGTCTTGACCTGCGCCTGTGCCAGCTCGGTGCGGTTGCCGCGCTCGCTCTCGGTGAGGTTGCGGTCGGGCTTGCCGTCCTTGTCCTCGTCGATGCCGACCGGCGTGCCGCCCTGAAGCACGGCGAGGTTGCTGCGCGCATTGCTGCAGTTGGCGTTGACCACGGGCTTGACCGGGGCTTCCTCGGCCGCCTTGCCGCCGTTGGCCGGCATCGCACGGCCCTTGATGGCCTGGTCCGGCGGCGGCGAGTCGGAGTAATGGGTGACGCCCTTGGCGTCCTTCCACTGGTAGACCTTCTGGGCGAAGGCCGGGGTGGCGAGGACCAGGCACAGGCCGGCAACGACGCCGGGCAGCAGGCGGAACGACTTGGGCGACATGCGGAGTCCTGGTCGGGAGCAGCGGAATTCGGCCGATTGCAGCACCGCACAGGCGTCGAGGCAAGCGCCGCGCGACCGGATGTCGACATATGTGGCGCCGGTCTCGTTGTCTCGGGCGGGGCGTCGCGCTTGCGCGGATGCCCCGGAATCGATCCGGCGCGGTTGGACTTACACTGTCCTGTCCCGGCGCCCGCGCCCTCGAACAGCCATGCCGACCAGCCCCCACATGGACGAAACCCAGCAGACGCCGCGCCCGCGCGGACGCGGCATCTACCTGTTGCCGAACCTGTTCACCACGGGCGGCCTGTTCGCCGGCTTCTACGCGATCATCGCCGCCACCCAGGGGCGTTTCGACGATGCCTGCATCGCGGTGTTCGTGGCCGGCATCCTCGACGGACTGGACGGCCGCGTCGCGCGACTGACCAACACCCAGAGCGAGTTCGGTGTGCAGTACGACTCGCTCGCGGACCTGGTGAGCTTCGGCCTCGCACCGGCGCTGGTGATGTACCACTGGGCGCTGTCGAGCACGCTCCTGGACGGCGTGATCCCCGGCAAGATCGGTTGGGTCGCGGCATTCCTCTACGCGGCCTGCGCGGCGCTGCGCCTGGCGCGCTTCAATTCGCAGGTCGGCCAGGTCGACAAGCGCTGGTTCATCGGTCTTGCGAGCCCGGCGGCAGCGGGCCTGGTGGCCAGCTTCGTATGGACCTGCCACGACCTGGGCTACAGCGGCGAACAGCTGCGCTACGGCGCGCTCGCGGTGACCGTGATCGCGGGACTGTTGATGGTCAGCCGCCTGCGTTACTTCAGCTTCAAGGGCGGCGGTCCGCGCCACGACCGCGTACCTTTCCTGGCGATCGTCGTCGTGCTTGCGATCGTGGTCGCCGTCGCCATCGATCCGCCACGCGTGCTGCTCGCCATCGGCGCGCTGTACGCGTTGTCCGGCCCGGTGTACGCGGCCGTGCGCCGGTTGCGACGCCCGCCGTCCGAGGCGACCTCATGAGTGGCCTGTGGACCACGCAGCAGCGCGAATGGCTGCAGGCGATGGGCCATGCGGTGTGGTCGCTCGCGCCGGCCGAAGGCGATGCATCCGCCACGGAACCCGCGCGGGATGCTGTCGTGCGCGAAGCATCGAAGCCCGTGCGCGAAGAACGGCGTCCGGCGCCGGCGCGTTCCGTCGCGCATGAAGATCGCCTGATGCAGGCGTTGCAGCGCGTCGTAGGCGATGGCGCGGCGCTGGCCGCGCTCGACATCGATCTCGCCGCGCTGCGCGGCAACGCCGCCGCCAAGCGCGCGCTGTGGCCGCGCCTGCGTGCGCTGCGCGCCAAGGGACGCGTGCCGTGAACGCACTGGCCGCCGACACCGGGGCGCGTGCGTCTTTCGGCGCGTTGCGGCCCATGCGCGAGGAGGACCTCGACGCGGTGCATGCGGTCGAGATCCGCGCGTACGAATTCCCGTGGACGGTCGGCATCTTCCGCGACTGCCTGCGCGCCGATTATCCGGCCTGGGTGCTGCAGCATGGCGGACGGATCATCGGTTACTTCCTGATGAGCGTCGCCGCCGGCGAGGCGCACGTGCTCAACATCTGCATCGATCCGTCGTACCAGGGGCGGGGGCACGGCCGCCACCTGCTGCGTGCGCTGGTCCACATCGCACGCGGCCGCGGCGCAGAGCGCGTGTTCCTGGAAGTGCGCCCGTCCAACGATGGCGCGATCGCGCTCTACCACTCCGAAGGCTTCAACGAGATCGGTCGTCGCCCGCGTTACTACCCGGCACGCGATGGACGCGAGGATGCGCTGGTGATGGCGATCGAGTTGTTGCCGCCGGAGGGGTGAAGCGTCCCCTCTTCCGCCCTTCGGGCACCTTCTCAGCTCTGCACTCCCTGCGGTCGCCGCGAGGGGAGAAGGAAAAGCCCGATGCTTCAGTAGCTGCGCTTCTCCCGGTCCACTTGCAGGGGGAGGAGCTGATCGGTAGCCCCGCGCTCCTCCCTCTCCCCTTGCGGGAGAGGGACAGGCCGCCGAAGGCGGCCAGGGAGAGGGGGAGCCTCAGTCGAGCTTCGCGCGCTGCGTTATCAGCGCCTCGCGCTGCAGGTTCCAGTCGGCCAGTCGCTTGCGCTCCTGTTCGACCACGGCGGCCGGCGCGTTGGCGACGAAGGTCTCGCTCGCCAGCTTGTTGTGGCACTTCGCGATCTCACCGTCGACGCGCTTGATCTCCTTGTCCAGGCGCACGCGTTCGGCGTCCAGGTCGACCAGTCCTTCCAGCGGCACCAGCAGCTTGAGTTCACCGACCAGGCCGGTCGCCGCGGCCGGCGCATCCGCGTCGCTGGCGAGCACGTCGATGCCGTCCAGGCGCGTGAGGAAGCGCAGCTGCGAATCGAAGCGCGCGACGCGCTCGCGGTCGGCGGCCGAGCAGTCGGCGACCAGCAGCGGCACCGTCTTCGACGGCGCGACGTTGAGCTCGCTGCGGATCCTGCGCAGCACGGTGACCATCTCCTTGAGCCACTCCACGTCCGCTTCGGCCGTCGCGTAGTCCTGGCCGGCGAAATCGGCCGCCTGCGGATACGGGCGCAGCATGATCGTCGTCTCGGCGATGCCGAGCTTCAGTGCGATCTGCAGCCACAGTTCTTCCGTCACGAACGGAATCAGCGGATGCAGCAGCGACAGCAGGCGTTCGAGCACGTACAGCAGCGTGTGGCGCGTGCTGCGCGCGGCGTCGGCATCGTCGCCGTTGAGGGCCGGCTTGGCGAGCTCGACGAACCAGTCGCAGAAATCGTTCCAGGCGAACTCGTACAGCGCCTGCGAGAGCAGGTCGAAGCGGTACGCGGCGAAGTGCGTTTCCGCCTCGGCAGCGACGGTCGCCAGGCGCGAGAGGATCCAGCGCTCGGCGTCGGTGCGCGGCTGCGGCGCACCGGCGAAGCTCGCGCCCTCGGTGTTCATCAGCACGAAGCGCGTGGCGTTCCACAGCTTGTTGCAGAAATTCTTGTAGCCCTCGGCGCGGCCGAGGTCGAACTTGATGTCGCGGCCGTGCGTGGCCAGCGCGGCGATGGTGAAACGCAGCGCGTCCGCGCCGAAGGCGGGGATGCCCTGCGGGAATTCCTTGCGCGTGGCCTTCTCGATCTTCTCGGCCATCTTCGGCTGCATCAGGCCGCTGGTGCGCTTGTCCAGCAGCTCTTCCAGCGAGATGCCGTCGATCAGGTCGAGCGGATCGAGCACGTTGCCCTTGGACTTCGACATCTTCTGGCCATGCGAGTCGCGGATCAGGCCGGTGATGTAGATGTCGCGGAACGGCACGCGACCGGTGAAATGGTCGGTCGCCATGATCATGCGCGCGACCCAGAAGAAGATGATGTCGAAGCCGGTGACGAGCACGCTCGACGGCACGTAACGGTCGAAGCCGCGTTCGTCCATCAGCGCCTGGTTGGGCCAGCCCATCGTCGAGAACGGCCACAGTGCCGAGGAGAACCACGTCTCCAGCACGTCGCTGTCCTGCGAGAGGTTCACCTCGGTGCCAAGGCCGTGCTTTGCGCGGATTTCGTCTTCGTCGCGACCGACGAAGATGCGGCCGTCGTCGTCGTACCACGCCGGGATGCGGTGGCCCCACCAGAGCTGGCGGCTGATGCACCAGTCCTGGATGTTCTCCATCCAGTGGCGGTAGGTGTTGATCCAGTTCGGCGGGACGAACTTCACGTCGCCCTTCTCGGCCAGCTCAAGGCCACGCGCGGCGAAGCCGTCCATCTTCACGAACCACTGGTCGGTGAGGTACGGCTCGATCACCTGACCGGTGCGGTCGCCGCGCGGCACCTGCAACTTGTGCGGCTTGGCCTCGACCAGGCGGCCTGCGGCCTCCAGGTCGGCGAGCACGACCTTGCGCGCTTCGTAGCGGTCCAGGCCGCGGTACTTCTCAGGCGCGTTGTCGTTGACCGCCGCGACCGGGGTGAAGATGTTGATCAGCGGCAGGCCGTGGCGCTGGCCGACGGCGTAGTCGTTGAAGTCGTGCGCGGGCGTGACCTTGACCACGCCGGTGCCGAACTCGCGGTCGACGTAATCGTCGGCGATGACCGGGATCTCGCGGCCGCTCAGTGGCAGCGTGACGGTCTTGCCGATCAGATGCGTGTAGCGCTCGTCCTGCGGATGCACCATCACGGCGACGTCGCCGAGCATGGTTTCCGGGCGCGTGGTGGCGACGACGAGCTCGCCGCTGCCGTCGGTCAGCGGGTAGCTGATCGACCACAGGAAGCCGTCTTCCTCTTCGTTCACCACTTCCAGGTCGGAGATCGCGGTCTTCAGCACCGGATCCCAGTTGACCAGGCGCTGGCCGCGGTAGATCAGGCCCTGCTCGTGCAGGCGCACGAACGCCTCGACCACGGCATCGGCGGCCATCGGGTCCATCGTGAAGACGCTGCGCGTCCAGTCGCCGGACGTGCCCAGGCGGCGCATCTGCCGCTCGATGGTGTCGCCCGACTGCTGCTTCCATTCCCAAACCTTGGCGATGAAACCGTCGCGGCCGAGATCGTCGCGGGTGACGCCATCGCGGCTGAGGTTGCGCGCCACCACCATTTCGGTGGCGATGCCTGCGTGGTCGGTGCCCATCTGCCACAGCGCATCGAAACCGCGCATGCGGTGGTAGCGGACCAGCGCATCCTGCAACGTGTGCTGGAACGCATGGCCCATGTGCAGCGTGCCGGTGACGTTCGGCGGCGGCAGCAGGATGGTGTACGGCTCGCCTTCGCCGCGCGGCTTGAATACGCCACTGCGCTCCCACTCTTCGTACAGGCGGGTTTCGAACTGCTTGGGATCGTAGGAGGAGGCGAGGGTGTCGGTCATGGTTCGTGCTTCTTGCTCGTGGTTCCCGCGAACTCGGGGGCTTTTGGGCCACCGAACGGCGGCACTATCCAGTGCCTGGATTCTTGGTTTCCGTCGCGAACTGTCCGGCATGGAAGTCGCTGCATTCCCGCACTCGCGGGAATGACGGTGAGGAACTTACATGTCGTACTTCTTCAACTCGAGCCCGCGCGACTGGTACTGCTTCCAGCGTTCGCGCAGCGGGCCGCGCGCGGAGTCGTCGGCAGGTACCACTTCGAGCACGCGATCGAAGCTGCCGTCGACGGGTTCGTCGCGCAGGTTGATCACCAGCGCGCGCATCGGCGTGTCGGTGTCGGGCGTGGCGATGAGGATCGGCGTCAGCTCGTCCTCCTCGTCGCCCGCCACCTGGTGCGGGAGGTAGGCGTCGGCGTCGAATTCCCACAGCAGCTCGTCGAGCCGCTGCGCCTGTTCGTCGTCGCGCGCCAGCACCAGCGTCCACAGGTTGGCGTCGTGCGCCTTGCGCGCCAGTTCGCACACCAGCAGGAGCGGTTCCTCGCGGAACCGGTCCTTCTGGATCAGGTAGAAGTCGGCGCGCGCCACGCGGTCAGGCCACGCGGTCCAGCAGCCACTGGCTCAGCAGGCCAACCGGACGGCCGGTGGCCATGCCGCGCTTGCCTTCGTCGGAGGCGGAACCGGCGATGTCCAGGTGCGCCCAGCGCTGGCCTTCGGCGAAGCGCGCGAGGAAGCAGCCGGCGGTGATCGCGCCGGCCCAGCGGCCGCCGATGTTGTAGACGTCGGCGAAGCTGGATTCCAGCAGGGTCTGGTACTCGTCCCACAGCGGCAGGCGCCACGCGCGGTCGAACACGTTCTCGCCGGCGTCCAGCAGTTCCGCGGCGAGGTCGTCGTGCTTGCTCATCAGGCCGGAGGCGAACTTGCCCAGCGCGACCATGCAGGCGCCGGTGAGCGTGGCCACGTCGACCAGCGCCTGCGGTTCGAAGCGCTGCGCGTAGGTCAGTGCGTCGCACAGGATCAGGCGGCCCTCGGCGTCGGTGTTGCCGACTTCGATGGTTTTGCCGGACATGCTGGTGAGCACGTCGGAAGGACGGTAGGCGTCGGCGTCGGGCATGTTCTCCACGGCCGGCACCACGACGACGAGGTTGATCGGCAGCTGCATGCCCACGGCCGCGACGAACGTACCCATGACGGTGGCGCCACCGCACATGTCGTACTTCATCTCCTCGATGCCGCCCTGCGTCTTGAGGTTGATGCCGCCGGTGTCGAAGGTGATGCCCTTGCCGACCAGCACATAGGGCTTGGCGTCGCCGCCGTTGCTGTACTTCAGGACGATCAGCTTGGGCGGATTGGCCGAGCCGCGGCCGACGGCCAGCAGCGAGCCCATGCCCAGTTCGGTCATCTGCGCCACGTCGAGCACTTCGCACGAGGCGGTCGGGAAGCGGCCGGCGAACTCCTGCGCCTGCGCGGCGAGGTAGGCCGGGTTGCAGATGTTCGGCGGCAGGTTGCCCAGCTCGCGCGAGAACTGCACGCCGGCGGCGATGGCCTGGCCCTGCGCGAGGGCGAGGGCGTCGTTGCCCGTGATCGAGAGCGCGCGCAGGCCCGGCTCGTCCTTCTTGCGCGCGGTGCCGAGCGTGGCGGTGTAGCGGTAGCAGGCGTGGTCGGCGGCGATCACGGCCTGGCGGATGTTCCAGGCGGCGTCGCGACCAGCGACGGCGACTTCGGACAGGGTGAACAGCGCGGTCGCGATCGGGCCGCTCTTGAGCGTGCGCGCGGCATCGCCCACGGCCTTGAGGTACTGCGGCACGCCGAACTTGGCGGCATCGCCCAGGCCGATCACCAGCACGCGCGGCGCGGTCACGCCGGGCAGGTCGTGCAGCAGTGCGGTCTTGCCGGTCTTGCCGCTGGCGTCGCCGCGTTCGAGGAGGGCGCGCAGGCGGCCGCCGCTGGCCTCGTCGAGGGCCTTCGCCGCGGGCGTCAGGCTGTTGTCGGCATAGGCGCCGACGACGATGCAGTCAGTCTGGGCGGCGGCGGGCGCGTCGCGGTTCAGGTCGAATTCGAGGGCCATCCAACAGATTCCCAAAGCAGATTGAAGAAGCAGTTCCGTACAATCGAGCGGTCGTGAGGGGGTTGCGATGCACGCGTTGCCCGTTCGGGCCGCGCCTTGCGCAGCCGCCTCACGCCCTCGGACGAACCCCCGATTCTAGCAGGCCGCCACCGGCGCCCTGCCGCTCGACGGGCGTGCCGGGGGTGTTCGTTCAAGCGGATGGTCCGGCGCGACGGGCCGGGATGCGGCTGCGGCCGTGGCCCGGACGACGCGGCGCACGCAGCCGATCCCGTACCCTCTGACGCGACGCCGACCGAACCCGACCGATGCCCAAGCTGGACCGCTACCTCATCAGCGAATTCGCCCTGGCGATCCTGGCCACGCTGGTCGTGCTGCTGATCGTCACCGTCGGCGGCGCCTTCACCGACGTCCTCCAGGACATCGCGCGCGGCCGCGTGCCGGCCGGGATGATGCTGATCCAGCTCGGCCTGGTGCTCATCAAGTGGACCCCGATCATCCTGCCGCTGGCGCTGATGCTGGGCCTGATGCTCGGCGTGGGCCGGCTGTACCGCGATTCGGAGATGCCGGTCATCACCTCGATAGGTGTTGGCCCGCGGCGGATGCTGCGCCCGCTGATGACGGTGGTCGGACCGCTGGTGATCGTGGTCGCGGCCTGCTCGCTCTGGCTCGGTCCGTGGGCCGACCGGGTGTCCAAGCAGATGATCAACGACGCCAACCGGAACCTGATCCTGGCCGGCCTGGAGCCGGGCACGTTCACGGGCATTCCCAATGGCAACGGCGTGATCTACGTGGCCAGCATGTCCAAGGATGGCAGCCACCTGGGCCGGGTGTTCGTGCACCGCTACAACGAAAAGGGCCGCATCGACGTGGTCACCGCCAACCAGGGCGAACTGGTGGTCGAGCCGGGTGGCAACCGTTACCTGACCCTGCAGGAGGGTCACCAGCTCGAAGGCCCGCTCGAAGGCGGCAAGGATTTCCGCCTCGTCACCTACGCCCGCAACGAAATCCTGCTGCCGGCGGTGGAAGCGAAGTTCGACGCGCGCGATCCGGAGATGCTGCCGACCACCGAACTGATCAGCGATCCGCGCCGCGAAGCCCAGGCTCAGCTGCATTTCCGCATCGCCCCGCCGCTGCTCGCGCTGGCCTTCGCGCTGATGGCCGTGCCGCTGGCGCGCAGCATGCCGCGCCAGGCGCGCTACGGGCGCGTGGTGGTCGGCTTCCTGTCCTATCTGATCGGGCAGAACCTGATGACCGCGGGCCGTGGCTGGCTGGAAAACGGCAAGCTCGCGCCCGCGCTGGGCCTGTGGTGGCTGGTGGTGCCGGTGATGGCGATCGCGCTGTGGCTGTATTTCACTGACGGGCGTCTTGGCCGGCCGAGGAAACCAGCGGCGCCGGTTGCCGGAGCCGCCGCATGAGGCCGTTCCCGAAGATCCACGACGTCTATGTCGGCCGCGTCGTGCTCGGCACGGTCGCGCTGACCTGGGCAGTGCTGGGCGGGCTGGACGTGATGCTCGGCCTGGTCAGCGAGTTCGGCGACATCGGCAAGGGTCGCTACGGCATCTCCGAAGCCTTCGTCTACATGGCGCTCAGCGTGCCGCGACGGCTGTATTACCTGTTCCCTTACGCGGCCGTGATTGGTTCTCTGATGGCGCTGGGCCAGCTGGCGGCCACGTCCGAACTCACCGCACTGCGCGCGCTGGGCCTGTCGCGGCGTCGCCTCGGACTGGCCGTCGCCGGCGCGCTTGCTCTCCTCACCGCACTGATGGTGTTCAACGGCGAGCGGATCGCGCCGTGGACGCAGCAGCGCGCCGACATGATCAAGTCGGCGGCGAAAGCCGGGCGTGTGGTGCCGCAGTACACGCAGGGCCTGTGGGCGCGCGACGGCGAGACCATCCTCAACGCCGAAAGCGGACAGGAACGCATGGTCGGCGACCAGCGCGTGCTCGAACTGCGGGGCGTGTCGCTCTATTTCGTCGCGCCCGACGGCAGCCTGCGCGAGATCATCCACGCGAAGTCGGCGCAGCGGCGTGGCGGCGCGTGGGCGCTGAGCGACGTGACGCGCAACCAGCTGACCGCCGATTCGGTGAAGCAGGAAAAGCTGGAGACGATGGAATGGCGGTCGCACCTGGACCAGACCATGCTCACCAGCGGTTCCGACCGCCCGCGTTATCTGTCCGCCGCCGATCTTCGCCACGCGATCGACTACCGCGAACGCAACGGGCTGGATGCATCGGAATTCGAAGAGCACTACTGGGGACGCTGGTTCTATCCGGTCAACGTACTGGCGCTGTGCCTGGCCGCGGTGCCGTTCGCGTTCGGCACGCTGCGCAGCGGCGGCATGGGCAAGCGGTTGTTCATCGGCATCGTGTTCGCGCTGTGCTTCTGGCTGCTGCAGACCCAGTTCGTGAAACTCGCGGCGGTGTACAAGTTCGACTATCGCCTCGCGTACCTGCTGCCGACCGTGATCATGCTGGGCGTGTCGGGGTATCTCTTCAAGAAACGGAGCGGGTGAGGCTCGCCGCTTGCGCGGCATCGCCGCGCGGCGGGCCGAACGCCCGGTCAAGGATGGCCGGGCAGGGCGATCCGAAGCCGGCTACGTGACGCCAGGGATGGCAGTCGAATCCACGTCGAAGTGGCACGCTTGCGGCATCGCCGCGCGGCGGGCCGAACGCCCGGCCACGGATGGCCGGGCAGGGCGACCCGAAGCCGGTTACGTGACGCCAGGGATGGCGGCCGAATCCACGTCGAAGTGGCACGCTTGCGGCATCGCCGCGCGGCAGGCCGAGTACTGTCGCTCGCCAGCACACGCTGCCGTATACCGCGCAGCCCTACGACTTCACCGCTTCTCCAACCGCACCATCCGCGTCCCGCTCGCGCGGTCATGCCACGTCATGCGATCGCGATCGAGCCACGCCCACCAGAAGCCCAGTCCCGCGAGCAGGAGCGACACGCTTCCCATCGCGTAACGGATTGCGAGCGCGCGCCACGACGGTGCGCCGCCGTCGATCGACACGAGCTTCAACCGCCACGGACGCATGCCCAGCGTCTGCCCGCCGCGACGCCAGCTCAGCAGCGCGTACGCACCGGTGATCAGCCAGCACACGACCCACAGAACCCACTGCAGCGCACTGAATGGCGGAATGTTCTCACGCGTCGCGTGGCCGCTCCATGTGTAGGCGAAGGTGAAGGCAGCCGAGGCCACCATCCACAGTGCGAGCACCGGCCAGAAGTCGTAGACCAGCGCGAGCACGCGCCAGCCGATCAGTGCGGCGGGACGGGAAGGAGAAGGCGATGCCATCGCATCAGGATAGCCGCTAAGCTCGCGCGATGAGTGCACGAACTCCCGCGGAACGCCGCGTCGTGGCGATGGCCTTGCCGGAACTGGCCGATGGCGACGCCCGCCTCATCGGCGCGTTCCTCGATGCGATCTGGGCCGAAAACGGCCTTGCCCAGGCCACGCTCGACAGCTACCGGCGCGACCTCGAACTGCTCGCGCGCTGGCGCAGCGGGCTGGCACGCATCGACCGCGCGGGTCTGTTCGACTACCTGGCCTGGCGCGCGCAGCAGGGCTATTCGCCGCGCAGCAACGCGCGGCTGCTATCAGTGCTTCGCGCGCTCTACGCATGGCTGGTGCGACGCGGCGAACGCAGCGACGATCCCACCGCACTGCTGGAACCGCCGAAGCTGCCGCGCTCGTTGCCCAAGGCGCTGGCGGAAAGCCAGATCGACGCGCTGCTCGCCGCGCCCGACGTCGCCACACCATTGGGCCTGCGCGATCGCGCGATGCTCGAACTGATGTACGCGGCCGGCCTGCGCGTGAGCGAACTGGTGAACCTGCCCTCGACCGCGGTCAACCTGCGACAGGGCGTGCTGCGCGTGATGGGCAAGGGCAGCAAGGAGCGCCTCGTTCCGCTGGGAGAGGAGGCGCAACACTGGCTCGAACGCTATCTCGCCCAGGCGCGTCCGCTGCTCGCGGGCAAGCGCGCGCTGGCGCCGCTGTTCCTCGCCACGACCGGCGAAGCGCCGACGCGCCAGCAGTTCTGGCAACTGGTGAAGCGTTACGCCGCATTGGCCGGCATCGACCCCGCGCGCATCAGCCCGCACGGCCTGCGCCACAGCTTCGCCACCCACCTGCTCAACCACGGCGCCGACCTGCGCGCGCTGCAGATGCTGCTCGGCCACAGCTCCCTGTCGACCACGCAGATCTACACCCTGGTGGCACGCGAACAGCTCAAGCAGCTGCATTCGAAGCACCACCCGAGGGGGTGAGGCGGCGCGCTTGCGAAGCGAAGCTTCGCGCGCCGCCTCACGCCCGGCCACGGATGGCCGGGCCGGGCGACCCGAAGCCAGTCGCGTATCGCCAGGGATGGAAAAGGTCGCGTTGTCGAAGCGGACCTTTGCGCGGCACCGCCGCGCGGTCTGCCGAACGCCCGGCCACGGATGGTCGGGCAGGGCGATCCGAAGCCGGTCGCGTATCGCTAGGGATGGGTGAGGTAGACCGCTTGCGCGGCACCGCCGCGCGGTCTGCCGAACGCCCGGCCACGGATGGCCGGTCAGGGCGATCCGAAGCCAGTCGCGTGCCGCCAAGGATGGGTGAGGTAGACCGCTTGCGCGGCATCTGCCGCGCGGTCTGCCGAACGCCCGGCCACGGATGGCCGGTCAGGGCGATCCGAAGCCAGTCGCGTGCCGCCAAGGATGGGTGAGGTAGACCGCTTGCGCGGCATCTGCCGCGCGGTCTGCCGAACGCCCGGCCACGGATGGTCGGGCAGGGCGACCCGAAGCCGGTCGCGTGCCGCCAAGGATGGCAAAGGTCGCGTTCTAGAAGCGGGGCCTTTGCATCCACCAAACCGCCTACCAATACCAATCCCCCCCACCCCAACCCTGTACTCCGCCTGCCCGTCCCGTTCCATCCTTGACCAAAAGCACTGGCCGCCCGAGCCGCCCGTGCCACAATCCGGGCCATCCCCCAGCGTCCTCCGGGTCGCACCTTCAGGACTCCCGATGAAGCGAATTCTCCTCGCCGCGCTTGGCGCCCTCAGTCTCTCCGCCTGCGCACAGGCTCCCAGCGGCGCGGCCGCGCAGGCGCCCGCCGCCGCCAGCGCGCCCTCGATGAGCGCGCCCAAGCCCAAGCCCGGCACCGCCGACGCCCGTGCCATCGACGCCGTGCGCCAGCTCAATCCGCGCGTCGAGGTCGAACGCATCGGTGCGGCGCCGCTGCCCGGTTTCCGTGAGGCGATCGTCGCCGGCCAGGTCGTCTACGTCAGCGACGACGGGCGCTACCTGTTCCTGCCCGGCTCCGGCGGCGCGCTGTTCGACGTCGCGGCCAAGAAGAACCTCAGCGAGGACTCGATGGCGGCGATGCGCCAGCAGTTGCTGAAGGCCATCCCGGTCAGCGAGCGCATCGTGTTCGCGCCGGCCAAGCCCAAGTACACGGTCGCGGTATTCACCGACGTGGAATGCGGCTATTGCCGCAAGCTGCACAGCGAGATCGCCGAGTACAACCGCCAGGGCATCGCCATCGAATACCTGGCGTTCCCGCGCATGGGCATCGGCAGCGAGGACTACAAGAAGATGGTCGCGGTGTGGTGCGCGCCGGATCGCCGCAAGGCGCTGACCGACGCCAAGAACGACCGCACGCCGCCGTCCCGCAGCTGCAAGACCAGCGTGAACCAGCAGTACGACATCGGTCAGCGCGCTGGCCTGACCGGTACGCCGATGATCCTCACCGAGGGCGGCGTGCAGCTGGGTGGCTACCTGCCGCCGGCGAAGCTGCGTGAGGCGCTGGACCAGCTGGCCGCCGAACAGGCCCAGACCGCCGGCACCGCGGGCAAGGCCCCGGGCGCCTGAGCCCCGCCGCCAACGGCCGCCACGACGCCGCCTTCGGGCGGCGTCGTCGTTTCGGGACCTCGTGCGCCGGTCCCGGGCGGGTGAAGCGGCGCTTTGGGTACAATGTCGGGCCCGACGTCGCACGGTTCCCCGGACATGATCGTCCTCGAGGGCGCATCCGCCCTGTCGCCGTTCCGCCTGGAACGGCTCCAAGCCCGCCTGCAAGCCCTCCATCCGTCTGTCCGCCTCCTCGGCGCATGGCCCACCTACTGGGTCGAGCCGCAGGCCGGGGCCGCCCCCGATGCCGACGCGCTCCGCCGCATCCTGCAGGCGGACATGGCCGAAGCCGCGCGCGCCGACGGCGCTGTCTCGCGTTACGTCACGCCGCGCCTGGGCACGCTTTCGCCGTGGGCGAGCAAGTCCACCGAGCTGCTGCAGGGCGCCGGACTGCCGATCAAGCGCGTCGAACGCGGCACTCGTTTCGACCTCGCCGGTTGGCCGTCCGATGCGCCGACGCAGGGCGCGCTGGCGAAGGTGCTGCACGACCCGATGACGCAGTCGCTGCTCGATGCGCGCGAAGACGCCATCGCGCTGTTCTCGGTGCCGGTGCGCGGCGAACTCGAGCGCATTGCGCTGGCCGACCTGGAAACCGCGAACGCGCGCCTGGGCCTGGCGCTTGCTGATGACGAGATCGCCTACCTGCGCGAACGCTACGCCGCGCTCGGCCGCGATCCCTCGGACGTCGAGCTGATGATGTTCGCGCAGGCCAACTCCGAGCACTGCCGCCACAAGATCTTCAACGCATCGTGGACCATCGATGGCGTCGACCAGACGACCTCGCTGTTCAAGATGATCAAGCACACCCACGCGACCACGCCCGAGCACACGCTGTCGGCGTACAGCGACAACGCGGCGGTCGTGGAAGGTTATGCGAGCCGCCGCTTCCGCCCGGATCCGGTCACGCACGCGTACCGCGCGGAAGCCGAAGTGGATTCGGCGTTCGCGATCAAGGTCGAGACGCACAACCACCCGACCGCGATCGCGCCGTTCCCCGGCGCATCGACCGGCAATGGCGGCGAGATCCGCGACGAAGGCGCAACCGGCCGCGGCGGTCGTCCGAAGGCGGGTCTGTGCGGTTTCAGCGTCTCGCACCTGCGCATCCCGACGTTGCCGCAGCCGTGGGAGCGCAAGCGCTCGCTCAATCCGCGCATGGCGTCCGCGCTGGAAATCATGATCGACGGCCCGCTCGGCGCGGCCGCGTTCAACAACGAATTCGGCCGTCCGAATCTCGCCGGTTATTTCCGCAGTTTCGAGCTGGAAGAAGGCGCTCACACGCGCGCCTACGACAAGCCGATCATGCTGGCCGGTGGCCTCGGCGCGATCGACCGCACGCAGGTCAAGAAGCTCGGCATGCAGCCGGGCGACGCCGTGGTCGTGCTCGGCGGCCCGGCGATGCTGATTGGCCTGGGTGGCGGCGCGGCCAGCTCGGTCGCCTCGGGCGACAGCCACGAGGAACTCGATTTCGCCAGCGTGCAACGCGACAACCCGGAGATGGAGCGTCGCTGCCAGGAAGTGCTCGACCGTTGCGTCGCGCGCGGCCTCGACAATCCGATCCATACCGCGCACGACGTCGGTGCCGGTGGCCTGTCCAACGCGATCCCGGAACTGCTGCACGACTCCGGCCTCGGTGGCGTGATCGACCTCGCCAAGGTGCCCAGCGACGATCCCTCGCTGTCGCCGATGCAGTTGTGGTGCAACGAATCGCAGGAACGCTACGTGCTCGGCGTGCCCGCCGATCGCGTGCAGGAGTTCGCCGACATCTGCGCGCGCGAACGCTGCCCGTTCGCTGTGGTTGGCCATGCCACTGCCGAGGAACACCTCGTCGTCGGTTACGGCGCGACGCGCGAGAACGCGCGCGAGCCAGGCCGCGACTGGCCGATCGATTTCCCGATGGACGTGCTGTTCGGCAAGCCGCCGAAGATGCACCGCGACGCGCGCCGGCCGTCGGCCGCGCCGTGGCCCGCGCTCGACTGGGAAGGTCTGGAGCTGCGCGACGCCGCGCTGCGTGTGATGGCGCATCCGTCGGTCGCTTCGAAGAACTTCCTGGTCACCATCGGCGATCGCACCGTCGGCGGCCTCACCGCACGCGACCAGATGGTCGGTCCGTGGCAGCTGCCGCTCGCCGACTGCGCGATCACCTTCGCCGGTTTCGACGGTTACGTCGGCGAGGCGATGTCGATCGGCGAGCGCACGCCGCTGGCGCTGATCGATGCCGCCGCCGCCGCGCGCATGGCGGTCGGCGAGGCGATCACCAACCTGTGCGCCGCGCCGGTGGAATCGCTCAACCGCATCAAGCTCTCCGCCAACTGGATGGCTGCCGCCGGTCACGCCGGCGAGGACGCGCGCCTGTTCGACGCGGTCAAGGCCGTGGGCATGGAACTGTGCCCGGAACTCGAAATGAGCATTCCGGTCGGCAAGGATTCGCTGTCGATGCAGGCGCAGTGGAAGGCCGGCGACGTGCACATGAAGTCGGTTTCGCCGGTGTCGTTGATCGTCAGCGCGTTCGCGCCGGTGGTCGACTTGCGCCGCCAGCTCACGCCGCTGCTGTCGCGCGAGGAAGAATCCGAGCTGTGGCTGATCGGCCTGGGCGCGGGCAAGCAGCGCCTGGGCGGTTCGGTGCTGGCGCAGTGCCATCCCGATGCGGTCGATGGCGATGCATCGCTGCCCGCGTTCGCCGGCACGCTGGGCGTTCCCGACCTCGACAACCCGCAGCGCCTGCGCGATTTCTTCGAGCTCATCCGCGACGCGCGCGAGGCCGGCGTCATCAAGGCCTACCACGACCGCTCCGACGGCGGGGCCTTCGCCGCGCTGTGCGAGATGGCGTTCTGCTCGCGCACCGGTCTGGACATCAACCTCGATGGCTGGGGCGACGATCCGTTCCGCACGCTGTTCAACGAGGAGCTCGGTGCGATCGTGCAGGTCGCCGCCGAGGACCGCGCCGAGTTCGCCGACCTGGTCGCGCGCCACGGCCTGATCGACTGCGCGCAGCGCATCGCCAAGCCGACGACCGCGCCGTCCGTGCGCGTGCGCGACGAAGGCAAGACCCTGGTCGAGTGGCGCTGGGAAGAACTGTTCGATGCATGGTGGTCCACCACGCACGCGCTGCAGAAGCTGCGCGACAACCCCGAAGGCGCCGACGAGGAGCGCACGGTCGCGCGCGATTTCAACGCGCCGGGCCTGAAGCCCAAACTCGCCTTCGATCCCTCCGACGACGTCGCCGCGCCGTTCATCAATACCGGCGTGCGGCCGAAGGTCGCGATCCTGCGCGAGCAGGGCGTGAACGGCCAGATCGAGATGGCCGCAGCGTTCGATCGCGCCGGCTTCGAAGCCGTCGACGTGCACATGAGCGACCTGATCGCCGGCCGCTTCGACCTGGCCGCGTTCAAGGGCATCGCCGCGTGCGGTGGTTTCTCCTACGGCGACGTGCTCGGTGCGGGTCGCGGTTGGGCGACGTCGGTGCTGGAGCGCAGCGCGCTGCGCGATGCATTCGCGGCGTTCTTCGCGCGCGAGGACAGCTTCTCGCTGGGTGTGTGCAACGGCTGCCAGATGCTGTCGCAGCTCAAGCCGATCATCCCCGGCGCCGAGCACTGGCCGAAGTTCCTGCGCAACCGCAGCGAACAGTTCGAAGCGCGCTTGGGGCTGCTGGAAGTGATCGAGTCGCCGTCGCTGTTCTTCCGCGGCATGGCCGGATCGCGCCTGCCGGTGGCGGTCGCGCACGGCGAAGGCCGCGCCGAATTCGACAGCAACCTCGACCAGTCCGCCGCGCACGTGTCGCTGCGTTACGTCGATGGCAACGGCCAGGTCGCCACGCGCTATCCGCTCAACCCGAACGGCTCGCCGGACGGCATCACTGGCCTGACCAGCGCCGACGGCCGCGCCACCATTCTTATGCCGCATCCGGAGCGCACGCTGCGCAGTGCGAACATGAGCTGGGCGCCTGCCGAGTGGGGCGAGGACTCGCCGTGGATGCGCATGTTCCGCAACGCAAGGGTGTGGGTGAGCTGAGCCGCTTGCGCGGCACTGCCGCGCGGCTAGCGAACGACCGGCCAGGAAGGCCGGTCAGGGCATTCCGAAGCGAATGTGTCGCGCCACGGATGGCAGCAGACACCTCATCGAAGTCATTGCCTGCGCGGCACTGCCGCGCGGCTAGCGAACGACCGGCCGGGACGGCCGGTGTCCGCGAATCGCCTGCCAGACAGGCCTATTCCTGCGGCTTCACATTGAGATACGCGCCCGCCATGTGCAGCGTCGACCACAGGTCTTCGGGCTCGATCTCCACCGATCGGTCGAACAGCTTCTCGGCGGTATCGCGATCGCCGGTCAGCAGGTACAGCGCACCGACTTCGGCCAGACCCGTGGCGTCGTCGTCGGTCGCCTGGATGTAGCGCTGGAACAACGGCCCCGCCTTGGCCCATTCGCCGGCCTCGCTGTAGACACGCGCGATGCGGTACACATCGCTGTCTTCGTGCTTGCCGGCCAGGATCGCGTCGAAGATCGCCTGACCTTCGGCCTTGAAGCCGCCCAGGTAATACACGCGGCCGACCGCGATCTGTTCCCAGCTGCCCTTGCCGGCCTGTTCGCGGGCGATCGTGAGCAGTTCGCGCGCAGCGTCCTGCTTCGATTTGCCGTGGTACGTCGCGACGGCGACGCGGTCCTCTTTTTTCGCGGCTTGGACGGTGCCGGCGCTGATGGCGAGAAGCGCGGCCGTCATGGCCGTGACGATGTACTTACTCATCGGGTCCCCCTGTCTGGAGGTCGCAGCATAGGCACGGTTCGCTGCAGGCGGTATGGGCAAGAATCCCCGTCATGGTTCCGTGATGGCTCCCGGGACGGGATCGCGACCTTCAAGCGACAGCTGCTAAAGTCGGCGGGTCATCGCGGAAGACGTCGCAACGACCGGGAGCCACGTGAACGCAGTCGCCCAAGACACGAGCCGCGATGGAGTCGAGGAACGCATCGTCGATGCGCTCCTGGCCCGGGGTCGCCTGAAGGACGCCGACCTCGCGCGCGCCCGGCGCCTGCAGGAAGAAACCGGCGGCAGCCTGCTCGCGCTGCTCGCGCGACTGGGCCTGGTGTCCGAACGCGACCACGCCGAAACCGCCGCCGAGGTGTTGGGCCTGCCGCTGGTCGGCGTGAAGGACGCACCTGAGCTTCCGCCCGAAGGCGTGGCGTTGTCGGCGCGTTTCATGAAGCAGTTCGCGGTGTGTCCGGTCGGCGAAAGCGAGACGACCGTCGACGTGCTGATGGCCGATCCGCAGGACGCCTACACGCTCGACGCATTGCGCCTGGCGACCGGCCGCGACGTGCGCCCGGCGGTGGCGCTGCGTTCGGAGATCGGCGACCTCGTCGAACGCTGGTACGGCCAGGGCCGCAGTGCGATGGGCGCGATCGTCGAAACCGCCGAAGGCGAAGGTGCGGGCGGCGACCTGGACGACGTCGAACACCTGCGCGATCTGGCGTCGGAAGCGCCGGTCATCCGCCTGGTCAATCTGATCATCCAGCGCGCGGTCGAGCTGCGCGCATCCGACATCCACATCGAGCCGTTCGAGAACCGCCTGAAGGTGCGCTATCGCGTGGACGGCGTGCTCGCCGAAGGCGAAAGCCCGCCGGCGAACCTCACCGCTGCGGTGATCAGCCGCATCAAGATCATGGCACGGCTCAACATCGCCGAACGCCGCCTGCCGCAGGACGGCCGCATCATGCTGCGCGTGCAGGGCAAGGAACTCGACCTGCGCGTGAGCACCGTGCCGACCGCGCACGGCGAGAGCGTGGTGATGCGACTGCTCGACCGCGAGACGGTGGTGTTCGATTTCAAGCGGCTGGGTTTCACAGACGTGTTTCTTCCGCAGTTCCAGCGCGTGCTCGACCAGCCGCACGGCATCCTGCTGGTGACCGGCCCGACCGGCTCTGGCAAGACGACCACGCTGTACACCGCATTGAGCAAGCTCAACACGCCCGACGTGAAGATCATCACGGTCGAGGATCCGGTCGAATACCAGATCGAAGGCATCAACCAGATCCAGGCCAAGCCGCAGATCGGGCTCGATTTCTCCCATGCGCTGCGCAGCATCGTGCGCCAGGACCCGGACATCATCATGATCGGCGAAATGCGCGACCTGGAAACCGCGCGCATCGCGATCCAGTCCGCGCTCACCGGCCACCTCGTGCTGTCGACGCTGCACACCAACAACGCGGCGGGCGGCATCACGCGCCTGCTCGACATGGGCGTGGAGGATTACCTGCTCACGTCGACGATCAACGGCATCCTCGCCCAGCGCCTGGTGCGCCGGCTGGAGCGCACGCACGCGGAGCGCTACCTCGCCAGTCCCGAGGAGATCGAGAAGTTCAGCCTGCGCCGCTACCAGCCGACGGGCGACATCTACCTGTACCGCCCGACACCGTCGGCGATCGCGCCGACCGGTTACCACGGTCGCACCACGATCATGGAATTCCTGGTGATGAACGACGACCTGCGGCGCGCGGTGATGCGCCACGCCGGCATGGGCGAGATCGAACAGATCGCGCGCCAGGCGGGCATGCGCACCATGTACGAGGACGGCATCGCCAAGGCACTCGCGGGCGAGACGACGATCGAGGAAGTGCTGCGCGTGACCGAGGACGCGTAACGCATGCCCCTCTACCACTACAAAGCCCTCAACCCGCGCGGTGAGCTGCTCGACGGCCAGATGGAGGCGCAGAGCAGCGGCGAAGTGGTGACACGATTGCAGGAGCAGGGCCATCTGCCGGTCGAGGCCAAGCTCGCCAGCGAGGCGTCCGGTGCGTCCGTGTGGAAGGGCCTGTTCCGGGCGAAACCGTTCGCCGGCACGCGGCTGGTGCAGTTCACCCAGCAGCTGGCGACGCTGCTCGGTGCAGGGCAGCCGCTGGATCGCGCGCTGGGCATCCTGCTCGAACTGCCCGAGGACGAAGCCGCGCGGCGCACCATCGGCGACATCCGCGATGCGGTGCGCGGCGGCAGTTCGCTGTCGACGGCGCTGGAGCGCCAGCACGGCACGTTCTCGCGCCTGTACGTGAACATGGTGCGCGCCGGCGAAGCGGGCGGCAGCCTGCACGAGACGCTGGCGCGGCTGGCCGATTACCTCGAACGCGCGCGCGCACTGCAGGGTCGCGTGGTCAACGCGCTGATCTATCCCGCCATCCTGCTGTGCATGGTCGGCCTGAGCCTGTTGTTCCTGCTGGGCTACGTGGTGCCGCAGTTCGCGACGATGTACGAGAGCCTGGATGCACCGCTGCCATTGTTCACGCGCATGGTGCTGGGCGTGGGCCTGTTCGTGCGCGACTGGTGGATCGTGCTGCTGGTGGTGCCGGCGCTGGCGCTGTGGTGGTTCGATCGCAAGCGTCGCGATCCGGCATTCCGCGAAGCGTTCGACGCGTGGCTGCTGCGCCGCGGCGTGGCCGGTTCGCTGGTGGCGAAGATCGAGACCGCGCGGCTGGCGCGCACGCTGGGCACGCTGGTGCGTAACGGCGTGCCGCTGATCACCGCGATGGGCATCGGCCGCAACGTGCTCGACAACCGCGTGCTGTCGGCCGACGTCGATGCCGCCGCGGAAGAAGTGAAGAACGGCGTGCCGCTGTCGATGGCGCTGGGACGCGGCAAGCGTTTCCCGCGCCTGGCGGTGCAGATGATCCAGGTCGGCGAGGAATCCGGCGCGCTGGAGGCGATGCTGGTGAAGACCGCCGAGACGTTCGAGCAGGAAACCTCGCTGGCGCTGGACCGCATGCTCGCCGCGCTGGTGCCGGTGGTGACGGTGGTACTGGCGGCGATCGTGGGCATCGTGATCATCTCGGTGCTGGCGCCGATCTACGACCTGACCGGGTCGATCGGGTGACGGGCGCCGTGAAGCAACGAGATGGCCGTCCCACGGAACTGAACGCAGCCGGCCGCAGTCAGCCCAATGGCAACCGATTTCAGGTAAACATCCGCTTTCCCCCGGACGCACCCCGACAAGGACACCCCATGCGCAACCGCCGTTCGCTGACCCGCTCCCCGTCCGCTGCCCGCCAGCGCGGCATGAGCCTGATCGAGATCATCATCGTGATCGTGCTGATCGGCGCGGTGTTGGCCTTCGTCGGCAACCGCGTGCTGGGCGGCAAGGACCGCGGCGACTACAACATCGCCAAGGCGCAGATCCAGACGCTCGCAGGCAAGGTCGAGTCGTTCCAGATGGACACCGGTCGCCTGCCGACTTCGCTGGATGAACTCGTCACCCAGCCGGGCGACGTGAACGGCTGGCTTGGCCCGTACGCCAAGCCGGTGGAACTGAAGGATCCGTGGGGCCATGCGATCGAATACCGCGCGCCGGGCGAGGGCGGTCCGTTCGACCTGGTGAGCCTGGGCAAGGACGGCAAGGTCGGCGGCTCCAGCGTCGACGCGGACATCAAGTACGAGTAAGCGACGGGGCCCCGAGGGAACCAGCGCCATGCCATCCCGGGCCCGCGGCGTATCGTTGCTGGAAATGCTGCTGGTGATCGCGCTGATCGCCGCGCTTGGGGTGTTGGGTTTCGCGATATTCGGCGGCGGCATGCAGGGCATGCAGCTGCGTGCGAACGCGAAGACCGTCGCCGCGCAGCTGCGCCTGGCGCGCACGCTCGCCATCGCCACCGGCAAGCCGCAGCGTTTCGAGATCGATCCGGCCACGCATCGCTGGCGCGGCGCGAACGGACGCGCGGGCGAGATCCCGCCGTCGCTGCGCATCACCTTCACCGGCGCGCGCGAAGTGCAATCGCGACGCGGCGAAGGCGCGATCGTGTTCTTCGAGGACGGCGCCAGCACCGGCGGCCGCGTGCAGTTGAGCGCGCGTCGTGCCGCATGGAACATCGACGTCGCCTGGCTCACTGGTGAAGTGAAGATGCGGCGCGCGGAGGCGAAGCGATGAGCGCGCGTCGTCGCCAGCGCGGCTACACGCTGCTCGAAGTGATCGTCGCGTTCGCGCTGCTCGCCGCGGCGCTGACGTTGTTGCTCGGCATCCTGTCCGGTGCGACGCGGCAGGTGCGCTGGTCGGGCGAAGCCGGACGCGCGGCGTTGTACGCGCAGTCGGTGATGGACCAGGTCGGCGTCGGCGGCCGGCTCGCCGCCGGCGAACAGGACGGCGAGTTCGAGGAAGGCCGCTACCGCTGGCAGCTGCGCATCGCACCGTGGCGCGACGCCACCACCGCTGCCGCGCAACAGCCGGTCGCGGTCGGCGGGCCGCGCCTGTTCGAAGTCACGCTGGCGATGGAATGGGGCGATGCGGCTCCCGGTCGTCGTCTGCAACTGCGCACGTTGCGCATGGCCGCGGCGGACGCGACCGCGGTGTTGCCATGAAGGCCGCCGCGCGCGGTTTCACCCTGATCGAACTGTTGCTGGCGACGGTGCTGCTGGCGACGGGCATCGCGCTGGCGTTCGCCACGCTCGGCGCGGCGACGCGCACCGCCACGCGCGGCGAGGCGATGGCCGAGCGCAGCGAACGCATGCGCGCGGTCGAAGGATTCCTGCGTCGCCGCCTGACCGCGGCGCGGCCGGTCGGCTTCGCCTTCGACCAGGGACGCGCGGTGGCGATGCGCTTCGTCGGTGAGCCGGAGCGCATGCGTTTCGTGTCCGACCTTCCGGACTATCTCGGTCGCGGAGGTCCGTACCTGCACGATCTCGTCGTCGAAAACGACGGCGACGGCGTGCGCATGACGCTGGCGCTGAACATGGTGCTGGCCGGCCAGACCATCGAGGAGAGCCCGGTGCGGCCGCCGGAGCTGCTGGTCGAAGGCCTGCGCGAAGCGCGCTTCCGCTACCGCGCGCTGGACGAACGCGGCCGCATGGGCGAGTGGCAGGAACGCTGGGAAACCAGCGAACAGCTGCCGTTGCAGGTCGAGGTGACGATGGTCGATCGCGACGGCGTCGCATGGCCGCCGCTGGTCGTCGCGCCACCGCTGGCGCCGGCGTTCAGCGCGTTCAACCTTCCGGTGCAGACGCAATGAACCGCATCGCGCCGACATCCCCACGACGTGCGCGCGGCATCGCGCTGATCCTGGTGCTGTGGCTGATCGTGCTGCTGACCGCGCTGGTCGGCGGCTTCGCACTGGCCGCGCGCACCGAGAACCTGCAGGGCCGCGTGCAGGTGCGCGGACTGGTCGCCGCCAACGCGGCGCGCGCCGGCGTCGACTACGCGCTGATGCGCGTGGCACTACCCGACCAGCGCCTGCAATGGCGACCGGACGGTCGTCCCTATCGCTGGCGTTATGCCGGCGCGGACGTGGAAGTCCGGGTCACCGACGAGAACGGCAAGCTCGACCTCAACCAGGCCGATGCGACCCTGCTGGCCGCACTGATCCGCAACGCCGGCGTGGAGCCGTCGCAGGCCGATCGGCTGGCCGGTGCGATCCAGGACTGGCGCGACCCCGATCCGCTGACCCAGCCCGCCGGCGGCGGCGAGGATGCCGACTACGCCGCGGCCGGCCTCCCGTACGGGGCCAAGGACGCGGAGTTCGAAAGTGTGGCCGAACTGCTGCAGGTGATCGGCATGACCCCGGCGGTGTACGCGAAGATCGAGCCGCACGTGACGGTGTTCAGCGGTCGCTCGCGTCCGGATCCGGCGTTCGCGTCGGCGGAGGTGCTCGATGCGATGGGCATGGACGGCGCGCAGATCGTCGCCCAGCGGCGCGGCGCCGGCGATGCGATGCGCCCCGGCGACGGTGCCGTGCCGGTCGGTGGAATGGCCGGGGCCGGCAGCGGCACCTATAGTATCGACAGCCGCGCACGCCTCGCCGATGGTCGCGAGTCGGTGCTGCGGACCGTGGTACGCGTGGGCGGAGGGGGACTGCCGGGAATGGCATACCTGCCGCTGCGCTGGGAGGAGGGAACGTCACCGCGATGAATGCACGGAGCGAGAGCCGGCCAGGAGCCGACTGGGCGCAGGACAGGCTGCGGCGTCTCGGCGCGCGCCTGGCGCCGGGTGCGGATGGATTCCTGACGTGGTGGGGCCGCAACCTGGCGGCCTGGCTGCCCGCGCGCGTGCGCCGCGTGCTGGGCTTCGACCGCGGCCGCCTGCTCATGCAGGTCGAAGGCGACGCCGTGCTGTTGCGCCTGCAACAAGGCGGCGAACTGCGCGATCTTGGCACCGTGCCGTTGTCGGCGCTGCCATCGGTGGACGCGATCGTCGCGCCCGTGGACCCGCTCGCACCGCTTCTGCCCGCACGCCTGGCCGACCTGCCGCGCTGGCTGTTGCTGCCCGCCGCCGCCGGCCTGCGTCGCCGGTTGAGCCTCCCGCCCGCCGCCGGCGATCGCCTGCGCGACGTGGTCGGATTCGAGATCGACCGGCAAACGCCGTTCACCCTCGACAGCGTGGCCTTCGACGCGCGTGTTCTCTCGCGCCGCGACGGCGACGGCATGCTCGACGCCGAACTCGTGGTGGTCCCGCGCCAGCGCCTGGAACCGCAGCAGACGGCGCTGGGCCCACTGGCGCAGTCGCTGTCCGGCATCGACCTGTGCGGCGACAACGGCATCCCGCTCGGCGTGAACCTGCTGCCGCCGGCGCAGCGCCGTCGTCATGGCGATCCCTTCCGTTACTGGAACCTCGCGCTCGCCGCGATCGCGCTGATCGCCGTCGCCGGGACGATGTGGCAACTGCTGCTCAACCGGCGTGCCGCGGCGGACGAATTCGAAGCAGGCATCCGCAGCCATGCCGTGCAGGCGCGCGAAGCCGCTTCGCAGCGGCAGGCGCTGATCGACCTGATCGAAGGCCAGGCCTTCCTCGATCGCGAACGCGCGCAGCGGCCGACCGCAGTGGAGGTGATGGACGAACTCACCCGTCGCCTGCCCGACAGCACCTATCTGGAAAAGCTGGCGATCGAAGACAACAACGTGCTGATGATCGGCCTCAGCCGCGAGGCACCGTCGCTGGTGCAGCGCCTGCAGGGATCGCCGCTGTGGCGTTCGCCTTCGTTGACCGGTGCGCTGATGCCTGATCCGGCCAGTGGCCGCGATCGATTCACCCTGACCGCCGAACTGCCGCCGGTCGCCACGACGACGCCCGCATCCGCACCCGCGCCGCGCACGGAGGACGCCGATGGTCCCTGAAGCGACCGCCGCGCCGCCGCGCGCCGACCTCGCCACGCCGCGCATCGAACGCGACCGCTGGCTCGCGCTCGGTCTCCTGCTCGGTGCGCTCGCGCTGGCCTACCTGCTGCTGGTGCATCCGTGGTGGACGGTGCCGATGCTCGAAGCGAGCGACCGCATCGACACGTTGCAGCAGCGCGAGCTGCGCCAGCGCATGCAGCTGCAGCAGGCGCCGCAGGTCGCGCAGCGTCTGGCGCAAGTGCGCGCGCAACAGGCGCGCCGTCCCGGCTTCCTCCCGGAAAGCAGCGCGGAACTGGCTACGGCCGGACTCGTGCAGCGACTGGAAGCCGTGGTTGCGCAAGCAAGTCCCGGCAACCGCAGCTGCGCGATCAGCAACCGCTCGCCGCTGAGCGAACCACGCCGCGACCGTTACGCGCGCGTCGTCGTGCAGGTGCGCCTGCGCTGCGGCAGCCCGGAGCTGTCCAGCGTGCTGTACGCGCTCGAAAGCGGCACGCCGCGACTGTTCGTCGGTAACCTCAACATTCTGTCTTCGCGTGGCTATTTCCTGCCGGGCAATGCGCAACCCACCGGCGACGGCGGACTCGACGTGAGCTTCGACCTGTACGGCTACCTGCGGCCCGCACCGGCCGGCCCGGAGGTGGCGCGTGCGCCTTGACGAAGCCGGTCCGCGTACCTGGGTGCTGGCGACGATCGCCGGCTGGGCCGTGCTGGCCTGGCTGCTCGCGGTGTTGGGCATGGGCAAGCATGCGCAGGCGCTGGAGCCCGATCCGAGCCTGCTGCGGCCGCTGCCGCCGCTGCGGCAGGCGCCGCCCGAACGCCTGGGCCCGATCTCGCAGTACGCGCAGATCGGGCAGCGGCCGCTGTTCTCGCAGGACCGCCAGCCCAAGGCGTTCTACCTGCAGGGGCAGGGCGGCGGCGAGGGCGAGCAGACCGCGTTCGACTATCTGCTCACCAGCGTGTTGATCACGCCGAGCCTGAAGATGGCGATCCTGCAGCCCGCCGATGGCAGCGAATCGGTGCGGGTGAAACTCGGCGAGGTGCCCGAATCGCATCCGTCGTGGCGCCTTACTGCGCTGGATGCACGCAGTGCGGTGTTCGAAGGCGCGGAAGGCCGGCGCGAGATGACGCTGCGTGTGTTCGACGGACAGGGCGGGCAGCCGCCGACCGCCGTCGGCACCGCGCCAACGGGTCCGAACGTGCGCGGACCGCAGCCGGTGGGCACGTCGGTGCCTGGCGCCGCGCCCGGCTTTACCGCCGTGCCACCGGCCGCAAATGTGCCGCCACGCGCGGCCAACGCCATCAAACCGGCCGCCAGCGGCAACCGTACCAGCAACACCAACGCCAATACCGCTCCCCCCGCGCCTCCGCCGGTCGAATCCGCCGAGAACGCGCCCCTCACCCCCGAAGCGCAGATGGAAGCGATCCGCAAGCGGATCGAAGCGCGTCGCGCGCAGATGCGGCAGCAGAATGCGCAGCCCCCGGCCCAGACTCCGTAGAGTGACCGCATGAAGCCACGCTCGAAGACCCGTCCCCGCTACGCCGTCCAGGCGATCGCCACCGCCACCATCGCCAGCCTGCTGGCGTCGTGCGCGACCGCGCCGGTCCCCAACGTGCGTCGCGACGGACAGCCCGGTCCGCAGTCCGGCGCCGCGGCCACCGCCGGCGATGCCACGCAGCAGCCGCTGCCGGAATCCGGCGGCGACGCGCGTCCGCAGATCCGCCGCGGCACCGGCCAGGTCATCAACCGCAGTGCCGCGACCGCGCCGCCGCCGGGACTGGGTGCGACCTCGGGCACGGCGACCTTCAACTTCGAAGGCGAATCGCTGCACGCCGTGGTCAAGGCGATCCTCGGCGACATGCTCGGCCAGAACTACGTGATCGCGCCCGGCGTGCAGGGCACGGTGACGCTGGCGACGCCCAAGCCGGTCAGTCCGGCCGAAGCGCTGAACCTGCTGGAAATGGTGCTGGGCTGGAACAACGCGCGGCTGGTCTACAGCGGCGGCCGCTACAACATCGTGCCGTCGGACCAGGCGCTGGCCGGCAATGTCGCCGCGCGCACCGGCGCGGCCGCGAACGCGCGCGGCTTCGAAGTGCGCACCGTGCCTCTGAAGTACGTCTCGGCCACCGAGATGGAAAAGATCCTCAAGCCGTACGCGCGCCCCAACGCCATCGTCAACGTCGACAACTCGCGCAACGTCATCACCGTCGGCGGCAGCCGCTCGGAGCTGGAAAACTACCTGCGCACCATCGACGTGTTCGACGTCGACTGGCTCTCCGGCATGTCGGTGGGTGTGTTCCCGCTGCAGTCGGGCAAGGCCAGCAAGGTCGTCGCTGACCTGGAAAAAGTCTTCGGCGAACAGAGCAAGTCGCCGGTCGCGGGCATGTTCCGCTTCATGCCGCTGGAAGGCGCCAACGCGGTGCTGGTGATCACCTCGCAGGCGAACTACCTCGACGACATCCAGCAGTGGCTCGACCGCATCGATGCGGCCGGCGGCAGCGTGCAGCTGTATTCGTACGAACTGAAATACATCAAGGCGCGCGAACTCGCCGATCGCCTCGCCGACGTGTTCGGCAACGGACGCTCCGGCGGCGGTGGCGGCAACGGCGCGCCATCGCTGATGCCTGGACTGGAATCGGTCGAACTCAAGGACTCCGGCGATGGCAGCGTCGCCACGCTGGGCAACTACGACTCCAGCGGCAACGGCAGCGATGGCGGCATCGGGGGCGGCAGCGGCAACGGTGGCTCGCTCTCGCTCAACCAGCAACAGAACGGCAATTCCAGCCTCACCCTGGAAGTCGACGGCGACCGCGTCGGCGTGTCGGCGGTGGAGGAAACCAATTCGATCATCGTGCGCAGCAGTCCGTCGGCGTGGAAGTCGATCCGCGACGTGATCGAGCGCCTCGACGTGATGCCGATGCAGGTGCACATCGAAGCGCAGGTGGTCGAAGTCCAGCTCAAGGGCGACCTGCAGTACGGCGTGAACTGGTACTTCGAGCGCGCCGTCACCGACGCCGGCCTGCCGGATGCGGTCGGTCGCACTACCTGGAGCACGCTGGCCGGCAGCATCCAGTCGGCCGCCGGCAACCCTCCGGGACTTGCCTGGACCTTCCTCGGCCGCAATGCCGCCGCGGTGATCAGCGCGCTCGACCAGGTCACCGACCTGCAGCTGCTGCAGACGCCGTCGGTGATGGTGCGCAACAACGCCGAAGCCACGCTCAACGTCGGCAGCCGCATCCCGATCTCCTCGGTCACGGTGAACCCCGGCACGGGCACCGACAACACCTACAGCCAGGTCCAGTACCTCGATACCGGCACCATCCTCAAAGTGCGTCCGCGCGTGGCGAAGGACGGCGTGGTGTTCCTCGACATCGTGCAGGAAGTCAGTTCGCCCGGCAGCCCGGACACCGCCGATCCCAACGGCAACGTGCGCATCGACACGCGCAAGCTCAAGACCGAAGCCGCGGTGCAGAGTGGCGACACGGTGATGCTCGCGGGCCTGATCAGCGACGGCGTGCAGCGCGGCTCCTCGGGTTTCCCGGGCCTTGCCCGCATCCCGGTGATCGGCGGCCTGTTCGGCACGCAGCGTTCGAGCAAGACCCGCAACGAAGTGATCGTGCTGCTCACGCCGACGATCGTGCGCAACCCGCAGGAAGCGCGCGACCTCACCGACGAGTACACCCGCCGTTTCCGCGCGATGGAACCGCTGCAACGCAAGCCGCGCCAACCGGGACAGCAGTGATTCCAGCGACGGCCACCCCGCCCGTCGTCGTCGTCCCGGTCGGACGCGACGACGAGGCACTCGATGCCTGTCTGGCGGCGCTGGACCGCGCGACCGCGCCCGGCACGCCGGTGTGGCTCGCCGACGATGCGCAGGCCGGGCCGCGCGGCTACGCGATCATCGAGCGATGGATCGCGAGCACCTCGCTGCGTGCCGATTACACGCGTCGCCAGCGCAGCGTCGGCGAAGTCGCGCACCTGGATGAGGTGCTGAGCGCGTGCGGCGACGTGGACGTGGCCGTGCTCGCACCCGACGCGGTGCCCGCGCCTGGCTGGTTGTCGCGCCTCGTCGCCGGTCTAGCCAGCGATGGCGCCATCGCAACGGCGACGCCGTGGAGCAATGCCGGCGAAGCCGCGGCGTGGCCGCGCATCGGCGAGATCGATCCCGTGCCCGTAGATCTGGAACGCCTCGCGCGCGCCGCCGCGAAGATGCCTGCACTTCATCCGGAACTCCCGGCCGCGGTGACCCACGCCGTGCTCGTGCGAGGCGCTGCGCGCCGTCGCGCAGGCGGACTCGACGCCAGTAGTTACGGGTCGTGGTACGCCGCATTGATCGATCTTTCGCTGCGCCTGTCCGGCCTGGGCTGGCGCAACGTGCTGTGCGATACCGCGTTCGTCGCGCGAAACAGCGAAGGCATGCCGCTCGACGGCGACATGGACGCACTCGCCGCGCGCTGGCCCGACTGGCATCCGCGCCTGGCCAACTACCTCATGCAGGACCCGCTGCGCGCCTCGCGCACGCAGCTGTCCGCCCTCTTCGAAAGCATCGGACCTCCGGAACCGCAACGTGATCTCTTCGTCTGACGCCACCGGCATCGCCGCGGTGGTGGTGACCTACCGCAGTGGCGAAACCATCGACGAATGCCTGCGCCGCCTGCGCGCGGCCGACGGCGTCGCCGCGATCCGCGTGGTCGACAACAATTCCGACGACAGCACGCTGGACGTCGTGCAGCGCCACGCCGCGGCCGACGCGCGCGTGCGCTTCATCGCCAACCCGGACAATCCCGGCTTCGGCGTCGCCTGCAACCAGGGCGCGAACGACGCCGTCGCCGACGTGCCGTGGCTGGCCTTCGTCAATCCCGATTGCCTGGTCGAACGCGACTCGCTCGCCCGCCTGCGCGTGCTGGCCGCGCCGCAGGGCGAGGCCTTGCTCGGCGCGGACCTGGTCGACGACGACGGCGTGCGCGACGGCGCCGCGCGTCGCCGCGATCCCGATTTCGCCGCGATGCTGTCCGCCGCACTCGGCGGCGCGAAGCCGGCGAAGATGGACGTCGCGCCGGACGACTCGCGCGCGCTGCAGCAGGTCGAAGCGATTTCCGGCGCCCTGATGCTGATGCCGCGCGTGCTGTTCGACCGCCTGCACGGATTCGACGAAGGTTATCGCCTGCACGCCGAGGATCTCGACCTGTGCCGTCGCGCGCGCGAATCCGGTGCGCTCGTCGCCGTCGCCAACCACGTGCGCGTGCACCACGTCCGCGGCGTGTCGAGCCGTTCGCGTCCATTCTTCGTCGAATGGCACAAGCACCGCGGCCTGTGGCGTTACTTCCGCAAGTTCGAAGCACCGCGCCGCGACGCGGGTACGGTCGCGGCGGTGTTCGCGGCGATCTGGCTGCGTTTCCCGCTGGCTTATCTGAAGGCGAAAGTGGGCGCGCGGTGACCGGGCCTTCGCCGGAGCTGTGGCTGACGCTGGACGACGCAGAGCTGGCGTTCATCGCTTCGCGCGACTACGGACAGGACACGGATAGGCATCTCGCGGCGCTGCACGCACTCGTGTTCGAACACCACGGCGTCCTGCAGGTCAGCCAGTACTGGTTTCCTTATGAGGTTGTCGAGCTGTGCGCCAACAGCCTCGAAACCGGCCACGAACGAGAGTTCACTGCGTGCACGCTGCTGATCCTCAAGGCCATCGCGGAAGGGCGTGACCGGTCGGGTTGTGCGACGTGGCGCTTCGGGGCCTGTCGTGAGGACTACGAGCGTCTTCCTGACGAATTGCGCGCCCAGATCCTTGAGCGGTACGCCGCGATGGGAATCGGCTGAGGTTCACGCCAGCGCAAAGCGCAGCACGAACAACGCCGCCACCACCCATACCGCCGCGTGCGCTTCACGCGCGCGGCCGGTGCACAGCTTGAGCACGGCGTAGGCGATGAAGCCGAACGCAAGACCATTCGCAATGGAGTAGGTGAACGGCATCGCCAGCGTGCACAGCGCCGCGGGAATCGCTTCGGTGAGGTCGTCCCAGTGCACGTCGCCGAGTTCGCGCAGCATCAGGCCGGCGACGAACAGCAGGGCCGGCGCGGTCGCGTACGGCGGCACCATCGCCGCCAGCGGCGAGAACAGCAGCGCGAGCAGGAACAGCGCCGCGATCACCAGCGCGGTCAGTCCCGTGCGCCCGCCGGCCTGCACGCCCGAGGCGCTTTCGATGTACGCCGTGGTGCTGCTGGTGCCAAGCACCGAGCCGGCGAGGATCGCGGTGCTGTCGGCGAACAGCGCGCGACCGAAGCGCTTCTGCTGCGCGGGCGATGCATCGTCCAGCGGCAGCAGCCCGGCGCGGCGCGCCACGCCCATCAGCGTGCCGGTCGCATCGAACACTTCCACCAGCACGAACACGATCACGACGTGTAGCATCGCCGCGATCGAGAAGCCCGCACCGCCGCCGAGCGCTCCGGCGATGTCGAGTTGCAGGAACGTGGGCGCCAGCGGCGGCGGGAGGCTGACGATGCCGCGGTAGTCGACCAGCCCGAGCATCAACGACACCGCGGTGACGGCGAGGATGCCGACCAGGATCGCACCGCGCACGCGCCATGCTTCGAGCACCGCGATCAGCAGGAAGCCGGCGACGGCGAGCAGCGGCTGGTGTTCGCGCAGGTCGCCGAGTGCGACCAGCGTGTCGGGATTGCCGACGATCACGCCCGACTTCTGCAACGCGATGATCGCCAGGAACAGGCCGATCCCGGCGGTGATCGCGCTGCGCAGCGAATGCGGGATACCGGCGATCAGCCATCCGCGCGCGCCGGTGACGGTGAGCAGCAGGAACACCACGCCCGAGACGAACACCGCGCCGAGCGCCTGTTGCCACGTGTAGCCCATAGCGCCGACCACGGTGAAGGCGAAGAACGCGTTGAGCCCCATGCCCGGCGCCATGCCAACCGGGTAGTTCGCGGCGAAGGCCATCACCAGCGTGCCGATCGCCGCGGCAAGGCAGGTCGCGACGAACACCGCGCCGGTATCCATGCCGGTGTTGCCGAGAATGCTCGGATTGACGAAGACGATGTAGGACATCGTCAGGAACGTGGTGATGCCGGCCACCACTTCCGTGCGTACGTCGGTGCCGTGCTCGCGCAGACGGAACAAGGGCTGGAAAAGGCGCTGCGGCATCGAGGACTCCCGGCCGGCGGCGGGGGAGGGCCGGCCGTCGCGCAGGGTACCGCGCTACCCGTGGGACGCCGCGCGAAATCGTCTCGCGGCGTGGACCGGCGCGAACGGACAGACGCCGCAAGACCTGCGTTTACAAGCTGCTACGAGCGTCACGGTCAGCTTTTCGGAAACCGCGACGTGGCTCCGGTTGTGCGCTGCCGCAGTTGCTAACGTGCGCGCCGCTCGTCGTGTGGATCACGGCGCAAGGGGGATCGCATGGACTTCGGACGGATGCTGCGGGCCGGCGGGCTCGCGTTGGGATTGTGTGTGCTTGCCGCGTGCGGCGGCGGTGGGGGTGGAGACGACGGCGACGGCGATCCTTCGACCGGCACACCGTCGGCGCCGGGCACGCCTTCTCCTTACCCGGACATTCCGCAGAGCGACGCGGATGCCGCGCGCTTCCTGACGCAGGCGACGTTCGGCCCGACCACCGCGGAGATCGCGCGGCTGCGGCAGATCGGCTATCGCCGCTGGCTCGACGAACAGATGGATGCGACGCGTACGCCGGCGACGCTGGTGCTGCCGCACATGCAGCAGCTCGTCACCAACGGCGTCGCCACGCCGACGCCGGCGCATCGCCGCAACTACTGGCTGTGGCAGGCCGCGAACGGACGCGACCAGCTGCGCCTGCGCATGGCGTTCGCGCTGAGCGAGATCTTCGTGGTGTCCGATCGCGAAGTCGCCGATTCCAACGCGACCGTCAACCGCATCGCCGATTACCAGGACACACTCGCACGCGGCGCGTTCGGCAGTTACCGCACGCTGCTGGAGCAGGTGAGCCTGCATCCGGCGATGGGCTACTTCCTCAGCCACGTCGGCAACCGCAAGGCCGATCCGCGTCGCAACATCACGCCGGACGAAAACTACGGACGCGAGGTGATGCAGCTGTTCTCGATCGGCCTGGTCGAGCGCAACAAGGACTTCAGCCCGGTACTCGACGCCAGCGGCCAGACCGTGCCGACCTACGACGAACAGGTGGTCAGCGCGATGGCGCGCGTGTTCACCGGCTGGACGTACGCCGGACAGACGGATGCGCAGTACGGCCGTGGCGACAACACCAGCTTCGCGCCGATGGAATGCCATCCGACGTTCCACGACGACCAGCCCAAGCAGATCTTCGGTGGCGTCATCGTCAGCGAAGGCAACAACTGCACCAACAGCCTGCGCCGCACGCTCGACGCGCTCGCAGCGCATCGCAACGTCGCGCCGTTCATCAGCCGCCAGCTGATCCAGCGCTTCGTCACCAGCAATCCGAGCCCGGCCTACGTGTCGCGCATCGCCGATGTGTGGACGTCGTCGAACGGCAACCTCGGCCAGGTGATCCGCGCGATCCTGCTCGACACAGAAGCGCGCATGGCGCCGACCGATGCGGGCTTCGGCAAGGCGCGCGAGCCGCTGGTGAAGATCGCCACGCTATGGCGCGCGTTCGATGCGCGCTACGTGCCGACCGCGATGGGCGAGGTGCGTTTCACCTTCTCCAATGCGGGCGACCTCACATCCACGCTGATGCAGGATTCGCAGCGTGCGCCGTCGGTCTTCAATTTCTTCGAACCCGACTACCGCCTGCCAGCCGCGAACGGCGTGCAGGGATTGTTCGGGCCGGAATTCCAGATCCTCACTGAAGCCAGTTACCTCGGCACGCTCAACCAGCACGAGGCGATGACGTGGAACTACACCGGCGCGGCGCCGACCGCGACCACCGCCGCACCGGTGCTAGACATCACACGTCTGACCACGATGGCCGACGCACGCGACCACGCGGGCATGGTCCAGTACGTCAACGTGCTGATGTTCTACGGCACGCTCGGCAGCACTTCGACGCAGGCAATGGTGGGCATGCTCGACCGCCTCGCCGCGGCCAACGAGACCTCGGCGAACCGCGCCAAATCGCTGGTGCTGATCGCACTGGCGTCCCCCGAATTCGCGATCCAGCGCTAGGAGGCGACCATGACCCGTTCCCATCGCGAAGACCGCCGCAACTTCCTGCGCCGCGTGCAGGCCATCGTCGCAGGCGGCGCGGCCTACGCATTGATGCCGCAGCTCGAACTGGTCGGCCGTGCAATGGCCGCCGAACCGCTGCCCGGCAACGACTATCGCGCGCTGGTGTGCATCTTCCTGTTCGGCGGCAGCGACTCGTTCAACATGCTGGTGCCGTACGACAGTGGCGAGCACCAGACCTACCTCACCAGCCGCGGTGGCGTGTACGACGCGACGACCAACCCGTTCGGCCTGGGCTATTCGCTCGACCAGCTGGTGCCCGTCACCGACACGCAGGGCAAGACATGGGGTCTGAATCCCGGTTGCGCGGCGATGAAACCGCTGTTCGATGCGGGCGAACTCGCGTTCCTCGCCAACATCGGCCCACTCGTCGAACCCTTGACCAAGGACGACGTGACGCGCCGGCTCAAGCGCCTGCCGCCGTACCTGTACTCGCACAACGACCAGCAGAAGCTGTGGATGCGCGGCCACACCAATCGCAACGGCACGACCGGCTGGGGCGGCCTGCTCGCGGATCGGATGGAGGCTTCGAACACCGGCGCGCTGAGCGCGTTGCCGCCGTCGATCTCCATCGCCGGCAGCAACCTGTTCCAGTTCGGGCAGACGACGTTGCCGTTCGCGATGTCGTCCGGCGGTCCGGCGGCGATCAACCGCTTCCGCAACGATGGCAGCAACGCCGACCGCATCCGCGCCGAATCGCTGCGTGCGCTGGTCGAGGCGTCGTACCAGCCGATCCTGCAGGACCAGTACGCGGTGATCGGCGACAGCGCGATCAACCTCAACGATTCGCTGCGCGTGGCGCTGAATCCCGCCAACGGCGGCGACATCGTCACGCAGTTCCCGGCTGGCGGCCTGGCGTCGCAGCTGCGCATGGTGGCGCGGATGATCAAGGCCAGCCGCACCGCGTCCATCGGGCATCGCCGGCAGATCTACTACTGCAGCCTCGGCGGCTTCGACACGCACCAGAACCAGATGGCGGCGAACGGACATGCCGCGCTGCTCAAGCAGCTCGCCGATTCGCTCGCGGCATTCCGCGCGGCGCTGGCGGAGATCGGCGCACTCAACGACACCACCGCGTTCACCATGAGCGACTTCGGTCGCACGCTCAACAGCAACGGCAACGGCACCGACCACGGCTGGGGCGGCGTGCAGCTGGTGATGGGCGGTGCAGCGGCGAACGGCGGTGCGCTGCGTGGAGGACAGGTGTGGGGCAGCTATCCGCTGCTCGAACTCGACGGCGCGCAGGCAGTGGGACGCGGACGCATGGTGCCGACGATCTCGGTCAACCAGATGGGCGCGACGCTCGCGCAGTGGTTCGGGTTGCCGGCAGGCGAGGTGGGCGCGATCTTCCCGGGTATCGAGAACTTCGCGCAGCCGAGGCTGGGGTTCCTGGGGTAAGGCATGCCGCTCACGCGGCATGTCGCATTCCTAACGTCCGCTCGGTGCGGTCGAATCGTCGCCACGGTGAGGTCGTCGCGTGAGGATCCGCCGTCATCCCCGCGAAGGCGGGGATCCGAGCTGGGTGCATCAAGGTCGACGAAGGGTGAGGCGACGGAGTGTTGGATTCCCGCCTTCGCGGGAATGACAGCATCGCTTCGCTATCGTCACCTGTCCCTCTCACGGGGACGCGCCAGCGCGCGCTTCAGCGGTACCGGTTGATCTGGTCCCGCAGCTCGCGAGCCGCGTTCGCGGCCGCCTGCGCGAAGTCGTCGCCGTTCGACGCGTAAAGCACAGCGCGCGAGCTGCTGACGATCAGGCCGGTGCCATCGGCGGTCTTCGCATTGGTCACGACCGCCTCGACATCGCCGCCCTGCGCGCCGACGCCGGGTACGAGGAACGGAACCTCGGATCCGACGATCGCGCGCACTTCCTTCAGCTGCGCCGGCCACGTCGCGCCGACGACCAGCGAGCAGTTGCCGTGGCCATTCCATTCGTGCGCGACCTTGTGTGCGACGTGCTGGTACAGCGGACGACCGTCGACGACGAGGTCCTGCAGATCGCCCGCGCCCGGATTGGACGTGCGGCACAGGACGACCACGCCGCGATCGGCACGGTCGAGGAACGGCTGCACCGAATCGCGGCCGAGGTAAGGATTGGCGGTGACCGCGTCGGCGCGATAGCGGTCGAACGCTTCGGCCGCGTAATGCTGCGCCGTGCTGCCGATGTCGCCGCGCTTGCTGTCGAGGATCACCGGGATGCCGGCATGCGCTGCGTGGATGTGCGCGATCAGCCGCGCCAGCGCGTCTTCCGCACCGAGCGCGGCGAAATGCGCGATCTGCGGCTTGAACGCGCACACGTACGGCGCGGTGGCATCGACGATGTCGCGGCAGAAGGCGAACACCGCGTCGGCGTCGTTGGCGAACCGCGCGGGGAACTTCGCCGGCTCGGGATCGAGGCCCACGCAGACGAGGGAGTCGGCGTTGGACCAGCGCGTGCGCAGTGCCTGCATGAAGCTCATCGGGATTCCTCGTTCCAATCGTGACGACGCCCGCCTTGCGGCGGGCGTCCGGTGCGGCCTTACTTCAGCGCCTTGAACCGCAGGCGGTGCGGCTGTGCGCCTTCCGCGCCGAGGCGACGCTTCTTGTCTTCCTCGTACTCGCGGTAGTTGCCCTGGAAGAACTCCACGTGCGAGTCGCCTTCGAAGGCGAGGATGTGCGTGGCGATGCGGTCCAGGAACCAGCGGTCGTGCGAAATGACGAATGTGTTGCCGGGGAACTCGAGCAGCGCGTCTTCCAGCGCACGCAGCGTTTCGATGTCCAGGTCGTTCGACGGTTCGTCGAGCAGCAGCACGTTGCCGCCCTGCAGCAGGGTCTTGGCCATGTGCAGGCGACCGCGTTCACCGCCCGACAGCGTGCCGACCAGCTTCTGCTGGTCCTGGCCCTTGAAGTTGAAGCGACCGATGTAGGCGCGCGACTGGATCTCGATGCCGTTGATGTTGAGGATGTCCAGGCCGCCGGAGACTTCCTGGAAGACGTTGTGGTTGCCTTCCAGCTTGTCGCGGCTCTGGTCGACGTAGGCGAGCTTCACCGTCGAGCCCATGTCGATCTCGCCGCTGTCCGGCTTTTCCTGGCCCGTGATCATCTTGAACAGCGTCGACTTGCCGGCGCCGTTGGGGCCGATGATGCCGACGATCGCGCCCGGCGGGACCGAGAAGCTCAGGTTGTCGATGAGCAGGCGGTCGCCGAACTTCTTGCTGACGTTCTTGAACTCGATGACCTTGTTGCCCAGGCGCTCGCCGGGCGGAATGAAGATCTCGTTCGTTTCCTGGCGCTTCTGGTAATCGACAGACTGCAGCTCTTCGATGCGCGCAAGGCGTGCCTTGCCCTTGGAGCGGCCGCCCTTGGCGTTCTGGCGCGCCCATTCCAGTTCCTTCTGGATGGCCTTCTGGCGCGACTTCTCCTGGTTCTCTTCCTGCTTGAGGCGCTCGTCCTTCTGGACCAGCCACTCGGTGTAGTTGCCCTTCCACGGAATGCCACGGCCGCGGTCGAGTTCGAGGATCCACTCGGCGGCGTTGTCGAGGAAGTAGCGATCGTGGGTGACCGCGACGACGGTGCCGGTGTAACGCGCGAGGAACTGCTCCAGCCACTCGACCGATTCGGCGTCGAGGTGGTTGGTCGGTTCGTCGAGCAGCAGCATGTCCGGCTTCTGCAGCAGCAGGCGGCACAGTGCGACGCGGCGTTTCTCACCGCCGGAGAGCTTGCCGATCGTCGCGTCCCACGGCGGCAGGCGCAGCGCGTCGGCAGCGATTTCCAGCTGGTTCTCCAGCGTGTGCGCGTCGCCGGCGGCGAGGATCGCCTCGAGGCGTTCCTGTTCCTTGGCGAGCGCGTCGAAGTCGGCGCCTTCCTCGGCATAGGCGGCGTACACGGCTTCCAGCGCGGCCTGCGCGTTGAGCACTTCGCCGACGCCTTCCTCGACCGCTTCGCGCACGGTCTTTTCCGGGTCCAGCTGCGGTTCCTGCGGCAGGTAGCCGACCTTGATGCCGGGCTGCGGGCGGGCCTCGCCGACGAAATCGGTGTCCACACCGGCCATGATCTTCAGCACGGTCGACTTGCCCGCGCCGTTCAGGCCCAGAAGGCCGATCTTCGCGCCGGGGAAGAAGGACAGCGAGATGTCCTTGATGATCTGACGCTTCGGCGGCACGACCTTGCTGACGCCGTTCATGGTGTAGATGTATTGCATGCGATCTCCGGAACCGGGACGCGCCCGATCCGGCCGGAAGTGGCCAGGACGGACGGACGGAAGCGCCAATTATCCCCGACGCGGGGCGGCTTTCCCAGCCTGCGGGGCGGGCGGGCTTCAGGTTGCCAGGCGGCCGAGAGGCGTAGCCCGGGTAAGCGCAGCGCACCCGGGGCCGGGCGGTTCCGGAAGCCTGTTACCCGGGTGCGCTGCGCTTACCCGGGCTACGACCGCAGGCTTCGGCTGTTCAGACCCAGACGATGAACGCGACGGCCAGCGCGACGCTGGCGTACTTCAGGCCGTAATACAGCGACTGGTTGCGCTCGCGCAGGGCCTTGGCCCTCAGGCGCACGGCGTAGAAGTACTTGAACAGGCGGTTGATGCCGCCGGTGCGGTCACCTTCCTGGTTGGGCGAGGCCCCGGCCGCGATCAGGTGGCGCGCGACGAAGCGGTTCAGCGCCCGCACCGGGGCGAAGCGCAGCGGACGCTCGACGTCGCAGAACAGGATGACGCGGTTGCCCTGGGTGTCGTTGCGGGCGCTGTGGATGTAGGTCTCGTCGAACATCGTCCACTGGCCGTCGCGCCAGCTGTAGCGCTGGCCGTCGACCTCGATGAAGCATCCGTCGTCGTTGGGCGTGTCCAGGCCCAGGTGCAGGCGCAGCGAGCCGGCGTAGGGGTCGCGATGCGGGCGCAGCTCGCTGCCGGGCGGCAGCTCGGTGAACATCGCCGCCTTCACGCTCGGGATCCGGCGCAGCAGGGCCGTGGTCTGCGGGCACAGCTCGGCCGCCGAGGGGTGGGCCTCGTCGTACCACTTCAGGTAGAAGCGCTTCCAGCCGCGCCGGAAGAACGAGTTGAAGCCCACGTCGGTGTAACCGTCGGCGGCCTTGATCTGCTGCATCTCGCGCAGGCGCAGGGCCTCGGCGCGGATCTGCGGCCACTGCTCGCGCAGGGGTTCCAGCTCCGGGAAATGCCGGGCCGGATCGTCGATGAACGGCGTGGTGGGGACCCGCGAGAACGCGTACATCAGCACGTTGAGCGGGGCCATGAAGGTGGAGTGGTCCAGCAATTGCCGGCCCAGGCGGTGCCGCACCCGGCCACGGCGGTGCACATACACCGCGCTGGCGAGGAACAGCAGGACGAAGACCCATTTCATCGGTCGGAGGATTCCCTGTGGGGGTGGGGAAGGCGGAGGCGGCGACCCGCGCGCGGCGGTTTGCTGGCCGCATTTTAAGGCCTGGGCTACCATCTTCGGCCTGGCCGCGCCAGCTTTTCAGGCCCCATCACCCCCGTCACCGAGGTTCGCGAATGTTCCCCAGCTCCGCCCGCATCGCCGGCTACGACGATGAACTCGCCCAGGCCATCGCCAACGAAGCGCGCCGCCAGGAGGATCACGTCGAGCTGATCGCCTCGGAAAACTACGCCTCGCCGCGCGTGCTCGAGGCCCAGGGCAGCGTGCTCACCAACAAGTACGCCGAGGGCTACCCGGGCAAGCGCTACTACGGCGGCTGCGAATACGTGGACATCGCCGAGCAGCTCGCGATCGACCGGCTGAAGAAGCTGTTCGGGGCCGATTACGCCAACGTGCAGCCGCATTCGGGCTCGCAGGCCAACCAGGCGGTGTACTTCGCCCTGCTGAATCCGGGCGACACCATCCTGGGCATGTCGCTGGCGCACGGCGGCCATCTGACCCACGGCGCCAAGGTCAACGCCTCCGGCAAGCTGTTCAACGCCGTCCAGTACGGCGTGAACGACCAGGGCCTGATCGATTACGACGAAGTCGAGAAGCTGGCGCTGGAGCACAAGCCGAAGATGGTCGTGGCCGGTTTCTCGGCGTATTCGCAGCAGATCGACTGGGCGCGCTTCCGCGCCATCGCCGACAAGGTCGGCGCGTACCTGTTCGTGGACATGGCGCACGTCGCCGGCCTGGTCGCCGCGGGCGTGTACCCGAACCCGCTGCCGCACGCGCACGTCGTCACTTCGACCACGCACAAGACCCTGCGCGGCCCGCGCGGCGGCATCATCGTGGCCAAGGATCCGTCCGAGGAGCTGGTGAAGAAGCTGCAGAGCATCGTCTTCCCGGGCATCCAGGGCGGGCCGCTGATGCACGTCATCGCCGCCAAGGCGGTGGCCTTCAAGGAAGCGTTGGAGCCGGACTTCACCGCCTACCAGCAGCAGGTCGTGAAGAACGCGCAGGCGATGGCGAAGACGATCATCGCGCGCGGCTACAAGATCGTCTCCGGCGGCACGCAGAACCACCTGATGCTGATCGACATGATCGGCAAGGGCGTGACCGGCAAGGACGCGGAAGCCGCGCTCGGCAAGGCGCACATCACGGTCAACAAGAACGCGGTGCCCAACGATCCGCAGAAGCCGTTCGTGACCTCGGGCCTGCGCATCGGCACCCCGGCGGTGACCACGCGTGGCTACCTGGAAGCGGACTGCGTCGAACTGGCCAACTGGATCTGCGATGTCCTCGATGCACCGAACGACGACAGCGTCATCGCCGCCGTGCGCGACAAGGTGACGGCGCAGTGCAAGAAGTTCCCGGTCTACGGCTGATCGATGCGCATGCCGTATCGCGCCGTCGCGCTCGTCGCGACCACGTGGCTGGTGACATCGTGCTCGGTCGCGCCATCGCGCGCGGCCGACGCGCCGGAACAGGTCCGCGTGCTCAGCTCCACGCCCGCCAATCCGGCGCTGGCGCTGGGCGCGCGCTTCGACCAGTCCAGCCGTGCATGCACGGTGGGATCGGTGCAGATGCTCTCGGCCGAGGAAGTCGAAGGACTGGTCCACGACTGGCAGGAGCCGCCGGAAGGCTGCGACGGACCCGGCAAGCTGGAACTTCCGTCGCACGGCAATTCGCCTGTGTCGACGCTCGCCAACGGATCGGCGCACGTGCTGGTGCGGCTGGACGAACGCGGCGGGATCGACACGGTGAAGGCGGTGTGTGCGACCGATGCCTCGTTCGGCGAGGCCGCGGTCGAGACCGTCGAGCGCATCCGTTTTTCCCCGATGACCTGCGCCGGCGTGCCGACGCGCATCGCGTTCTTCGTGCCGCTGGATTACTCCCTGCGTTGATCCCGGCCCGACAACGGGCAGGCTGAGAGGCGAACCATGCATTGTCCGTTCTGCCAGCACAACGACACCCGCGTGATCGATTCGCGCGTGTCCGACGACGGCGCCACGATCCGCCGCCGCCGCGTGTGCGAGGCCTGCGGCGAGCGCTTTTCCACGCTGGAAACCATCGAACTCAAGCTGCCGCTGATCATCAAGAGCGACGGTCGTCGCGAAGCATTCGACGCACGCAAGCTGCGCGCCAGCTTCGACCGCGCACTGCAGAAGCGGCCGGTGTCGGAGGAGCAGATCGAAACCTCGGTGCGCGCCGTCGTCCACCACCTGCGCATGACCGCCGAGCGCGAACTGCCCTCGCGCCGCGTCGGCGATTTCGTCATGGCCGAGCTGCGCAAGCTCGACCACGTCGCCTACGTGCGCTTCGCCTCGGTCTACCGTGCGTTCCAGGACGTGGCCGATTTCCGCGAGGAACTCGATCGCCTGGAAAGCGACAGCTCCGGCGAAGGCCAGCTGCCGCTGCTCGACGGCGAGCCTGAGCCCGCGCCGCGCAACCGGAAACGCTGAAGCCGATGACCGCTTTCACCGCCACCGACCACGCAATGATGGCGCACGCGCTGCGCCTGGCCGAGCGCGGCCTGTACACCACCAAGCCCAATCCGATGGTCGGCAGCGTCATCGCGCACGGCGAGGAGATCGTCGGCGAAGGCTGGCACCAGCGCGCGGGTGAGCCGCACGCGGAAGTGTTCGCACTGCGCGCCGCGGGCGAACGCGCGAAGGGCGCGACCGCATACGTCACGCTGGAACCGTGCGCGCATACCGGCCGCACCGGTCCGTGCGCGGATGCGCTGATCGCGGCCGGCGTGTCGCGCGTGGTCGCGGCGATGCGCGATCCGTTCCCGCAGGTCGACGGTGCCGGTTTCGAGAGACTGCGCGCTGCCGGCATCACGGTCGAATCGGGTTTGATGGAAACGCAGGCACGCGTGCTCAACCGCGGTTTCCTGTCGCGCGTGCAGCGCGGGCGCCCGTGGCTGCGGGTGAAGCTGGCGACCAGCCTCGACGGACGCAGCGCGCTCGCCAACGGCGAATCAAAGTGGATCAGCGGCGAGGCGTCGCGCATGGACGTGCAGCACTGGCGCGCGCGCTCCGGCGCGATCGTCACCGGTGCGGGCACCGTGCTCGCCGACGATCCGCAGCTCACCGTGCGACTGGGCGACGACACGCCGTTCGTGGCGCCGCTGCGCGTGGTGCTCGATCCGGGCCTGGCCACCGTTGCGCGCGGCCGCGTGCGCGAGGGCGACGCGCCCACGCTCTACATCCATGCGCCCGACGCGAAGCCGCCGCGCGGTATCCAGGCGCAGCTGGCGTCGGTGCCGGTGCGCGAAGGCCGCTTCGATCTCGATGCGGTGCTGCGCCTGCTCGCCGAACGCGGCGTCAACGAGATCCAGCTCGAAGCCGGCGCGACGCTCGCCGGTGCGTTCCTCGGCGCGGGACTGGTCGACGAGGTACTGCTGTACGTCGCGCCGGTCTTGCTGGGCGAACGTGCGCGGCCGATGTTCGACGGACTGTCGATCGACACGATGGCGCAGAAGTTGCGCATGTCGATCGTCGAATCGCGCTACCTGGGCCAGGACGTCCGCCTGCTGCTGAGACCCGAATCCAACGCGTGAGGGCGCGCCCATGAGCGGCTCGAACTTCAAGGATCACTTCTCCGGCATGGCCGAGGCCTACGCGCAGGCGCGGCCGGAATATCCCCACGCACTGTTCGACGCGATCGCCGCGGTCGTGCCCGCGACGGCGCGCGTGTGGGAACCCGGTTGCGGCAGCGGCCAGGCCACGCGCGGACTCGCGGCGCGCTTCGCCCACGTCCATGCGACCGAGCCGAGCGCGCAGCAGCTGGCCCGGCACTGGGCTGCGGACCGCGACGACGCCAAGGTCGCGCTCGTGGTCGAACCGGCCGAGCGCACCGCACTCGCCGGTGCGAGCGTGCAACTCGTGGCCGTGGCGCAGGCGCTGCACTGGTTCGATCGCGCGCGCTTCTTCGCCGAATGCGCACGCGTGCTCACGCCCGGTGGTGTGCTGGCGGCGTGGGGCTATGCGGATTTCCTCGCCCCGGAAGGGATGGTCGAGGTGGTGGAGGAATTCCGCGTCCGCATCGATCCGTACTGGCCGCCGGAGCGCGCGCAGATCGACGCCCGTTACGCCGGCTACGACTGGCCGTTCCCGGCGCTGCCGGTGCCGTCCATGTGGCTGGAGATGGAGTGGTCGCTGGCGCATTTCCTGCGCTACCTGTCGAGCATGTCGGCGGTCGCGCGCTGCGCTGCCGACACGGGCGTGGACCCGGTCGCGCACTATGCGCCCGCGCTGGCCGCGGCCTGGGGCGATCCGGACGAGGCCCGCACGATCCAGTGGCCGCTGTTCCTGCACCTGCGCCGCAAGCCCTGAGGGCTGTTCCCCCGGCCTCCGGGGCCAGGCATGGAACAGTCCATCCGGCCGGTCGGCCCGGACCCGGATGCTAGAATTCCCGCGCCGGTTCGCCGGCAACCACAACACGACGTCTTCAGGGCGGGGTGGAATTCCCCACCGGCGGTAGGCACGGCTGGTCCGGCGTGCGAGCCCGCGAGCGCTGCGCCCCACGGTGCAGGTCAGCAGATCCGGTCCAATGCCGGAGCCGACGGTCGGAACCCGTGCAATCGCGCGGATTCCGGAAAGTCCGGATGAAAGAAGACAGCCGCACACGGCCTCGCGCCGTGGGCCTGCCTCATGCCTTGAGGCGTTTCGCTCATTCGTTCTTTGGATGCGGGAAACGTTTCACATGCAGATCCCTCCGCAACAGCCCGCACATCCATGTGCGGGAATCTCAAGAAAGGCCCTGTTCTCCGCGTGCCCGTCGCGGCGGAGCGCGCGCTGATGTTCACCGGAATCATCGAAGGCGTCGGCCGCCTCGCCACCACCGAGCGCCGCGGCGGCGACGTGCGCCTGACCGTCGAGGTCGGCTCGCTGCCGTTCGACGCGGTGCAGATGGGCGAGAGCATCGCCGTCAACGGCGTGTGCCTCACGGTGGTCGCGTTCGACGCGACGAGCTTCGCCGCCGACGCCTCCAACGAGACCCTCTCGCTCACCACGCTCGGCGCGTTGCAGCCGGGCGACGCGGTGAACCTGGAGCGCGCGATGCGTCCGACCGACCGCCTCGGTGGGCATCTGGTCAGCGGCCACGTCGATGGCCTCGGCCGCGTCGAAGGCATCGTCCCCGATGCACGCGCCCAGCGCTGGCGTTTTTCCGCGCCCGCGTCACTGCTGCGCTACGTCGCCAAGAAGGGATCGATCTGCGTCGACGGCGTCAGCCTCACCGTCAACGAAGTCGATGACGCCGGCTTCGAAGTGGCACTGATCCCGCACACCGTCGCGAACACGCGCTTCGCCGACACGCGCGTCGGCGATGCCGTGAACCTCGAGATCGACCTCGTCGCGCGTTACGTCGAGCGCCTGCTCGCCGGTCGCGCCTGACCGCACTGACACGGACCACCGCAATGCCCTTCAGCCCGATCCCCGAACTGCTGGAAGAAATCCGCAACGGCCGCATGGTCGTGATCGTCGACGACGAAGACCGCGAGAACGAAGGCGACCTGATCATGGCCGCAGAACTCGTGCGTCCGCAGGACATCAACTTCATGGTCACGCACGCGCGCGGCCTGGTGTGCCTGTCGCTCACGCGCGAACGGTGCCGCCAGCTCGGATTGCCGCCGATGGTGCGCGACAACACGTCGCCGCACCATACCAACTTCACCGTGAGCATCGAGGCCGCCGAGGGCGTCACCACCGGCATCAGTGCCTACGACCGCGCGCATACCGTGCGCACCGCCGTGCGCCCGGATGCGGCGGCGAGCGACCTCTCGCAGCCCGGCCATATCTTCCCGTTGCAGGCGCAGCCCGGTGGCGTGCTCAACCGTGCCGGCCATACGGAAGCCGCTTCCGACCTGGCGCTGCTCGCCGGGCTGGAGCCAGCCGGCGTGCTGGTGGAGATCCTCAATCCCGACGGCAGCATGGCGCGCCGCCCGGAGCTGGAGGCGTTCGCCGCCGAGCACGGACTCAAGATCGGCTCGATCGAGGAACTCATCCGCTACCGCCTCGCCACCGAGCACACGGTCGAGCGCGTCGACGAGCGCGAGATCCAGACCGAGCACGGCCCGTTCCGGCTCTTCACCTACCGCGATCGACTCAGCCACGCGCTGCATTTCGCCCTGCGCCGTGGCGACGCCGATCCGGCCACGCCGACGCTGGTGCGCGTGCACGTGCAGAACCCGCTGGCCGACGCGCTGCACTGGCGACGCCCGGATTTCGGCCCCGCGGTCGGCGACGTGCTTCGGATGATCGCCGCGGAGGATCGTGGTGCGCTGGTCCTGCTGGCCGACCACGCCGATGCCGATGCCCTGCTGGCGCGGATCCGCGCGCCCCAGCACCCGGACGAAACGCCGTCGGCCCGCGCCCATGCCCTGGCCGAGTGGCGCCGGAACGGTGCTGGCGGACAGATCCTTGCCGACCTCGGGCTGGGCCGCCTGCGCGTGCTCGGCACGCCGCGCAAGCAGATCGGCCTGGCTGGCTTCGGGCTGGAAGTGGTCGAGTACGTCGAACTGCCGCATTGAGCACCTCCGCACCCGGGTCCGCACGGCTCCGGGTTCGCTTCGCTTACCCGGGCCATGACGCCCGTCGGGTAAACTTCCCGGCCTTATGAAGAACACCCCATGACCCACTACGAAGGCGACCTGCGCAGCCCCCAGGGCGCGCGCTTCGCGATCATCGCCAGCCGCTGGAACCCGCGCATCACCGATACGCTGGTCGCCGGCGCCCGCAAGACCTTCGCCGACAACGGCGTGGCCGAGGACGCGGTGGACGTGATCCGGGTGCCCGGCGCGTGGGAGATCCCGGTCGTGGCCGCACAGCTGGCCAAGTCGGGCCGCCATGCGGCGGTGGTCGCGCTGGGATGCGTGGTACGCGGCGATACGCGCCATTACGAACAGGTCGCCGACGGATGTTCCGAGGCCCTGATGCGGGTCGCACTGGATTACGGCATGCCGGTCGCCAACGGCGTGCTCGCGGTGGAACGCCACGAGGATGCCGAGGCCCGCGCTGGCGGCAGCCACGGCAACAAGGGCGAGGAGGCGGCGCTGGCCGCATTGGAAATGAGCCACCTGCTGGAACAACTGCCATGAACCGTCGTCGTCCCGATGGAATCGATCCGGTCGCCCGCTCGCGTGCGCGTCGTCGCGCGCTGCAGGCCGTCTACGCCTGGCAGATGTCCGGCACCGCCGCGCGCGAGGTGATCGCGCAGTTCGCGCACGAACAGGCCAAGGAACAGGCGGACCTCGAGTACTTCGAGGACCTGGTGCGCGGTGTCGAACAACACTGCGAAGACCTGGACGACGCGCTCAAGCCGTTCCTCGACCGCGACATCGACCAGGTCGATGCGATCGAGCGCGCCGCGCTGCGCATCGCCGCCTACGAGCTGCGCCACCGCCCGGACGTGCCGTACCGCGTGGTCATCAACGAGGCGATCGAGTCGGTGAAGCGCTTCGGCGCAGAGCACGGCCACACCTACGTCAACGGCGTGCTCGATCACGCGGCCGCCGCGTGGCGCGCGGTGGAAGTAAAGGCGCCGCGGCCGCGCTGAGCCCGCGGCACATCGCGTCCCGCGCGCCGGAGGATCCTGTGTCCGACATCCCTCGCGGCGCTGCCGAATTCGATCTGATCGACCGCATCCGCGCCCGCGTTGCCGCGCGCGCCGACGTGATCCTCGGCATCGGCGACGACGCCGCGCTGCTGCAGGTACCTGCGGGCAAGCAGCTGGTCGTGGCCACCGACACGCTCAACACGGGTGTGCATTTCCCCGACGACACCGCGCCCGCCGACATCGGCTGGAAGTCGCTGGCGGTGAACCTCTCCGATCTTGCCGCGATGGGCGCCGAGCCGGCCTGGTGCACGTTGTCGCTGTCGTTGCCGCAGGCCGACGCGGCATGGCTGGACGCGTTCCTCGACGGCTTCCTTGCGCTCGCCGCGCAGCACGATGTCACCCTCGTCGGCGGCGACACCACGCGCGGGCCGCTGTCGATCTGCGTGACCGTGCACGGCTTCGTCGAACCCGGCCGCGCGTTGCGTCGCGATGCGGCGCGCGTCGGCGACGACGTGTGGATCAGCGGCACCCCCGGTGATGCCGCCGGTGCGCTGGCGCAATGGCGTGAAGGCGCATCGCGCGATGCCACGTTGCGCGTGCGGCTGGACCGCCCGATGCCGCGTGTCGCGCTCGGTCGAACGCTCGCCAACGTCGCGCATGCCTGCATCGATGTTTCCGACGGACTGCTCGCCGACGTGGCGCACGTGTGCCGTGCAAGCGGCGTCGGCATCGAGATCGAAGTCGATCGCCTGCCCGCATCCGACGCGCTGCGCATCGCCTTCGACGAACCGACACGGCGCGCCTTGCAGGCCACCGGTGGCGACGACTACGAGCTGTGCTTCACCGCGTCGCCGCAGTCGCGCGACGGGGTCGAACGCGCCGCGCGTGATGCCGCGACCCCAGTGGCGCGCATCGGTCGCGTCGTCGCGGGCGGGCAGGTGCGGGCGATCGATGCCGACGGCCGCGAATGGCAACCGGCACGTCCGGGCTTCGAGCACTTCGCGCAACGACCCTGAGCCGGCGTAAGATCGGCTCGACGGCGGTCGTCCGGGAGGACGGACATCGCCGCCCTCGGCAGTACCCATCGAGTACGGAGGATTCGCGTGGATACGCACACGAGATTGCTGGTCGGCACGTTGTTTTTCATCGTGCCTGTCGTGTTGCTCGTGATCATGTTCTTCATCAACCGCCGGCGCGGCGTAGTTGGCAGCAACTGGGGCGCAGTGCTGCTGGTCATCCTGTGCTGGGTGGTCGGCATGATGCTGGTGATGAAGAAGCTCGACCAGTTCCTCTGAGCGCGCTCAGTCCGGCAGCAGCTTGCCCGGATTGAGGATGCCGGCCGGATCGAACGCGGCCTTGACCGCGCGCATCATCGCCAGCGTCGGCGCATCGATGGCCTGCGGCATGAATTCGCGCTTGGCCAGGCCGATGCCGTGCTCGCCCGACAGCGTGCCTCCCAGCGACAGCGCCAGTGCGAACACGCGCGCCATCGCGGCATGGGCGCGAGCGTTCTCGGCAGCGTCCTCGGGGTGGTAAAGCAGGTTGACGTGCAGGTTGCCGTTGCCCGCATGGCCGAAGCACACGATCGGCAGTGCGAATTCGCGCGACAGCGACTGCACGCCATCGACGAGTTGCGGGATGCGCGACACCGGCACCACCACGTCCTCGTTGATCTTGCCCGGCGCGAGCGTCCGCAGCGACGGCGACAGCGCCTTGCGCGCGGCCCACAGCTTCTCGCGCGATGCCTCGTCGGCGGCGTCGTCGAGCGACACCAGACCATCGCCTTCGGCGGCGCGCATCAGTGCTTCGATCGCGAACGGCAACGTCTGTGCGTCGCCGTCCGCCTCGATCATCAGCAACGCGCCGGCTTCCGGTGGCAGGTCCGCACCGCCGACGTCGCGCGCCAGACGCACGGCGTCGCCGTCCATGAATTCGAGCATCGACGGCGTGACCGGCTGCGCCATCAGCCGCGCGACTGCCTGCGCCGCGGAGGACACGTCGCGATAGAGCGCGCGCAATGCGCGTCGCGCCTGCGGCATCGGCGTCAGGCGCAGGCTGGCTTCGACGATCAGTGCCAGCGTGCCTTCGCTGCCGACCAGCAGGCGTTGCAGGTCGTATCCGGTCGCGCCCTTGGTGGTCGCGGTGCCGCAATGGATCAGCTCGCCCGTGCCGGTGACCGCGGTCAGCGCGAGCACGTTGTCGCGACTGGCGCCGTACTTCACCGCGCGCGGGCCGCCGGCGTTGCAGGCGAGGTTGCCACCGACCGTGCTGTACGCGGCGCTGGTCGGGTCGGGTGGCCAGAACAGGCCATGCGGCTTCAGCGCGGACTGCAGGTCGCCATTGAGCACGCCTGCCTCCACGACCGCGCAACGATCGCCCGGACGAATGTCGAGGATGCGGTTCATCCGTTCGAATGACACCACCACGCCGCCCGCCACCGGCACCGCCGCGCCGGTGGTGTTGGTGCCGCGTCCGCGTGCGATCACCGGCACGCGCGCGTCGTGGCAGGCACGCACCAGCGCGACGACCTGTTCGCGCGTAGCCGGCAGCGCGACCGCATCCGGCAGCGAGTGCCGACGCGAGTTGTCGTAGGCGTAGGCGAGGCGTTCGCTGGGATCGGTGCGCCAGCCTTCGCCGAGCAGCGCGTGCAGTCGGGAGGCGAGGGCAGGGGACAGCAGGCTCATGTGCGCGAGGATACCGCCCGCCGCGTGGCGAAGCCCACCACGGCCATGAGTGCGCATGGCAGCCAGATCCAGCGCAGTTCCGACAGGATCACGGCGAGGCCACGCGCACTGAAGAATCCGGCACCGATGGGCGACACCGCGATCGGGCGCCACGGCGCGAACCAGCGCGCGTCCGACAGTGGCCACCACAGCGCGACGCCGAGTCCGCCATTGGTCAGCGCATCCAGCAACGGATGCGATGCGCAACACGCGAACAGCCACGCCGCCGCGACACCAGGACGCGTGCGTAATGGCCGGTGCGCCAACGCACCAGACAGCGCGACCAGCATCGCGAACGCGAACGAATGGCTCGCGCCGCGATGGCCGAACGAATCGGCGTAGGGAATGCCCGCCGCGAACGCGAGAACGTCCGCGTCGGGCAGCATCGCCGCGATCATTCCCGCCGCCACCAGTCGCGGCGACACGCGCACCGAACCGAGCGCGATGCCGGCCGCGAGCGGCACGATGGCGTGCGTGAAGACGGTCGGCATGTCAGCTCTTGCGAAGGCGTCGGCGCGCGCGCACCACGAGGACCGCCGCCAGTACGACGAGCCACAGCATCCACAGGCGCGACAGTGCGATCACCACCTCCAGGCTTCCGTGCCAACCCACGCGCAACGCGTGGCCGAGACGGGCGAAGAAGCCGGGTCCGTCGCGACGCACGACCGCATCGACATCCATGCGCTCCGTACGGCGCACCTGCGGCGACTGGTACAGCGCGAGGTCGATGGTGGCGAAGGCGATGCGATCCTCCAGCGTGGCGCGGGCGATCGTCGCTTCGTCGCGCTGCGACTGTGCGTCGGCGCGTGCGGAGATCGCATCCACCTTCTCGCCGGCCTTGCCGCGTTGTGCCGCTGCGTCGCCAAGTGCGTGCTGTGCGTCCTGGTGGCGCGCGTACGCGAGCCGCTGGCGCAGCAGGTCGAACTGCGCATCGACAGCGTCGAACTGGCGGCTGTCGAGGAACTCGACCTGCGCCGCGAGCTCGCGCAGGAAGGCCTGCGTACGCTCGCTGGGCACGCGCACCTGCAGGTTCCCGCGCACGGTGTAGGTCGCCAGCTCGACCAGCTTGCCGTCGCCACTCGGTCGCAGCTGTATGTCGTCGACATGCGCCTGCACGCGGTTGTTGGCGACGAAGCCGCCCTGGCGCGCGACGAGGTCCTCGATCGCCAGCGTCGAGCGGTAGACGTCGCGCACGCGGAATTCGGCCGACGCGGTACGGATGAAACGACGCTCGCCCTGTTCCTGCGTGGTCGCGCTCGATTGCAGTTGCGCCTGCACGTCGGGCGACGGCGCAGCGGCGGATGGCGCCTCCGCAGGCGGTGCGGCCGCGCCGGCGGCGGTTTCCATCGCGGGGGAGGCCGCGTCCGCCGCGGCCTCGTCGGCCATCTTCTGCCGGGAGCAGCCGCCCAGCACGGCCATCAAGGCGCAGGCCAGCAGGCCCGCGTGCAGCGTGGTTCGCATCGATCGTCCCCTTCCGTTGTGGAACAGCGTTCGCGGTCGTCGCCGCGCCGGGGGGGATTAACGCATACCGGTGGCGATCGGGGTTGGGCGAATGAGTCCCGGTCAGACGTCGTCGGCGCGGAACGCGTCGCGCAGCCAGCGCAGCGTCGGTTGTCCTGGATCGCCGTCGGCCTCGACCACGTCGAAGCGGCAGGGCGTCTGCGCATGGTGCGGATGGTGTGCGAGGAAGGCCTGCGCAGCCTGGACGATGCGGCGACGCTTGTGCGCGTCGATCGATGCCGCACCGCCGCCGAAGCGTGCGTCGCGGCGATAGCGCACTTCGACGAACACCAGCGTGGCACCGTCGAGCATCACCAGGTCGAGTTCGCCGAAACGGTAGTTCGCATTGGCGGCAACGTCACGCAGTCCTTCGCGCAGCAGATGCGCCCGCGCCGCCGCTTCGACCGCCGCGCCACGCGCGCGACGGTCGGGATTGCGATCAGCGACGCGCCGCATCCGGCAGCGGCATCGGAACGCCGGCGCTGAAGGTCGACCACGCCGGGGTGCGCAGCACGTTGCCGAAACCGTCCAGTCGCAGCGTGCCGGTCGCGCCGTCGACGCGACCTTCGGCGCTGGTCGCCAGGCGCGGCAGGTAGGCGGCGATCTTCCACGCGTCGTAGCCGAACGCGAACAGACGTGCGGCCGGACCCTTGGCGCTGTTGAGCTGGGTGCCGGCGATGCTGGCTGGCGGCAGGCCGGGCACGCCGCGTGCCGTCCACACTTCGCTCGGGAAGGCGATGCCGTCGAGGATGCGGTCCTCTTCTGGCTTGCCCGTGCCCGAGAGCAGCTGCGACGTCGCCACGCGCGGCTTGCCGCCGAGTCCGGCGAGGGCGAGCCGCGGCATCAGCGTGCGTGCGCTGCTGCCCTTCACCGCGAGGAATACCGCGTCGATGCCGCCTTCCTTCTGTGCGTACGGCGCGAAATCGGACACGCCTTCGCCGGCGACGTCGGTGACCTGCGCGCCGCGTTCGTTCAGGCGCTCACGCAGGCTGGTAACCGCGCGCTGCTGGGTGTCATCGGTGGCGGCGACCACCAGCACGCGACGCGCGCCGAGGGTGAGCAGGTGTTCCGCGGCGGCGATGCCTTCGTCTTCCGGCGACAGCGAGAAGCTCGCGTTGCCGGCGGGCGGAGCGGCGTCGCCACGATTGAGCGCGAGCACCGGCACCGGCAGCGTGCCGCGCGCGAACAGCGCGTTGACCTCGTCGCGGCCGAGCGGGCCGACAACGAAGTCGTTGCCTTCGGTCGCGGCGCGGTCGTACGCCGCGAGCGCGCCACCGGGCGTGCCGGCGGTGTCGTAGAAGCTCACGTCCGGACGGCGTCGCGCTTCGCCGTAGTAGCCGGCGAGGAAGCCATCGCGCACCGGCGTGGCGGCCACGGCGATCGAGCCCGACATCGGCAACAGCACCGCCAGTTTCACCGGCGGGCGGTAGCCATCGGTGTCGGCCGCCGGACGGTTGGCGGCGTCGAAGTTCCAGCCGGTGCGATCGAACGGACGCGGCAGCGGCAAACCGCGGCGCAGCAGCGCCTGGCCCGCGTAGTTGTAGAGCGCATCGCCCTTCGGCAGCGCGGCGGTCTCGCGCGTGAGCGTGGCGTTGTCGAGCGTCGCCAGCAGGCGTTCGATCTCGCGATCGTTGGCGGCGCGTTCGGTTCCGGCCAGCGTGGCGCCCGCGCGGGCGCGTTCGCGCGCCTGCTGGATCGTCGGGTTGCGGCTTTCCTGCGCCGCGCCGGTACGCGAGGACGTCGTCGTCGCGCAGCCTCCGAGCAGTGCGGCGCCGATGGCCGCAGCGAACATCCAATTCAACGCAGGTCGGTTCGAAGCTCGGCTCATCGGCAGGCAGGCGCCGCAACGCGGCGTTTTGAGGGACCGGTTAGGATTCTACCCGGCCCCACCGCAGACGCACGATGCACACGTCCCACCCAGGCGCTTCGCCGGCCCCCGGCACCCTCCACGTCGTCGCCACGCCGATCGGCAACCTCGGCGATCTGTCGGCGCGCGCGCTGGAAACGCTGAAAACGGTCCATGCGATCTGCGCGGAGGACACCCGCCACACGCGACAATTGCTCGCCCACTTCGGGCTGGAGCGGCCACTGCTCGCCCTGCACCAGCACAACGAGGATGCGCAGGCCCAGCAGCTGGTAACCCGATTGCTTGCCGGCGAATCGCTCGCGCTGGTGTCGGATGCGGGCACGCCGCTGGTGAGCGATCCCGGTTTCCGCCTGGTCCGCGCCGCGCGCGCGGCCGGCATCCGCGTCTCGCCGGTGCCCGGCGCCTGCGCTGCGATCAGCGCCCTGAGCGTCGCCGGCGTCCCCAGCGACCGCTTCGTATTCGAAGGTTTCCTGCCGGCGAAGGCATCGGCGCGCCGCGAGCGCCTGTCGCGACTGGCCGGCGAACCGCGCACGCTGATCTTCTACGAGTCGGCGCATCGCATCGAGGAATCGCTGGAAGACCTGGTCGCAGCGTTCGGCGCGGACCGTCGCGCGGTGGTCGCGCGCGAGCTCACCAAGCTGTTCGAGACGGTGCTCGACGACACCCTCGGTGGCCTGCACGCGCGCGTCACCGCCGATGCGAACCAGCGCAAAGGGGAATTCGTGGTGATCGTCGAAGGCGCCGGCGACGACGCCGACGCCAGTATCGCCGAAGGCCGACGCCTGTACGCGAAGCTCACCGAATACCTCAAGCCGTCGCAGGCGGCGAAGCTCGCTGCCGAACTCAGCGGCGCACCGCGCAAGGCGCTGTACGGCGCGGAGGAGTAAGCGTCGACGAGGCTCCAGAGCTGGCGCTCTGCGGGTGCCGTGATGTGTCGGACACCTGGATTCCCGCCTTCGCGGGAATGACGGCTTCGGGAAGCAGAAGCCGCCAACCGACGGAATCCATACCGAATGCAGGAGCCCCCTTTAGTAAAGGGGGCGCGGCGCCAGCCGGGGGGGAATTGGGGGCCGTGAGCCGGGGCCCGAAGTTTTGCTTCAGCAAAACTTTGGGGGCGATTCGCTGCGAAGCAGTAGAATGCCGGCGCGGAGTCGGCCAGGCAGTCGCGTCATCCGAAAGGATGCCGAGGAAAGTCCGGGCTCCACAGGGCACGGTGCCAGGTAACGCCTGGGCGGCGCGAGCCGACGGAAAGTGCAACAGAGAGCAGACCGCCGAACGGCGTCGCAAGACGTGCGTGGTAAGGGTGAAACGGTGCGGTAAGAGCGCACCGCGAGTCCGGCAACGGACCGGCACGGCAAACCCCACCGGGAGCAAGACCAAATAGGGAGGCAATGCCGCGGCCCGCGGTGTCTCCGGGTAGGTTGCTCGAGCGTAGCGGCGACGCTGCGCCTAGAGGAATGACTGTCCACGACAGAACCCGGCTTATCGGCCGGCTCCGCGCTCTTTCCTGCCGCGCAGCGGCTGGAAAGAGCGCCCCAAAGTTTTGCGGAATGCAAAACTTTGGGCCCCGGGCTCACGCCCTCCAATTCCCTGCGGCTGCCGCCGCGCCCCCTTTACTAAAGGGGGCTGGCCTCAGCGATGTGCGACTGGGAAGGCGCGATGGTCTTAGGGCTTGCCAATCGATCGACGGAGTTCGATCACTTTCGCAAATGCCAAGGTTGGTGCTGCGGCGCAGCATCGGGCCGGCGTGGCGTTTTGTCTTGTGGACAGGCTGGATGCGGACGGCTCTCAGTCTCAAAAAATGAGACGAAACAAAGGCTAGTGGATAAGTCTTGAACAAACCTGTGAAGTTCTTCGCAAGCCATTGATGCGACAGGTGAATTTCTGTCCTGAAACTTGTTGACAACCCTGTGGGGCGTGCCTAAGGTGGGCATCTGAGGGAAAACCGGGTTTTTTGTGGTTTTCCATGACCAAGCCGTCCGTAGAGGCGGCCCCAAACAGGTGCGGAATGTTCCAGGGCGAGACCGCCATCACGATCGACGACAAGGGCCGGCTGGCGGTACCCACCGTCTACCGGGATGCCGTCGCGCGCGAGTGCGAAAACCGCCTGGTCATCACCTACAACCCCTTCGAGTCCGGCTCGCTCTACCTCTATCCGCAGGCCGTGTGGGAACGGCTGCGCGATCAGGTCAATGCGCTGCCCAAGGCGAAGGCGGTCAACCGCAGCATGCAGCTCAAGCTCGTCGGCGCCGCGGCGTTCGTCGAGCTCGACGGCAACGGGCGCATCAGCATCCCGGCCAGCCACCGCGCTGCGGTCGGCATCGAGAAGAAGGCCGTCTTGCTGGGCATGGGCGACAAGTTCGAACTGTGGAGCGAGCAGGCGCACCACGCGCAGATCCGTCAGACGATCTCTGACGAGGATCTGAGCGCGGAGCTGCTCGACCTGCAGCTGTGACGGTGGGTGGCATGGGGCGCGGCGCGCTCTCCGGCCACCTTCCCGTGATGTACGCGCAGGTGCTGGACGGCCTGAACGTGCGCGGGAATGGAACGTACCTGGACGGCACGTTCGGGCGTGGCGGTCACGCGCGCGGCGTGCTCGAACAACTCGGCCCCGGAGGCCGGCTGCTGGTCATGGACAAGGATCCCGAAGCGATTGCGGTGGCGATGCGCGATTTCGCGCAGGACGCCCGCGTCGCCGTGTTCCGTGGCAGCTTCGCCGACCTCGCGAACTGGGACGAGACCGCGCAGGGCCTCGACGGCGTGCTGTTCGACCTGGGCGTGTCGTCGCCGCAGCTCGACGTCGCCGAGCGCGGCTTCAGCTTCGGCAAGGACGGTCCGCTCGACATGCGCATGGATCCCGACAGCGGCGAAAGCGCGGCGCAGTGGCTCGCCCGCGCCGACGAGCGCGAGATCGCCGACGTGCTGTGGACCTACGGCGAAGAGCGCATGAGCCGCAAGATCGCGCGCACCATCGTCGCGCGTCGCGGACAGCAGCCGCTCGAGCGCACCGCGCAACTGGCGGACCTCATCGCTTCGGTGGTGCCGCGCGGCGAGCAGAAGATCCATCCCGCGACGCGCAGCTTCCAGGGCATCCGCATCTTCATCAACCGTGAACTGGCCGACCTCGAAATCGGGCTCGACGCCGCGATGGCGCGCCTGAAGCCGGGCGGCCGCCTCGCGGTGATCAGCTTCCATTCGCTGGAAGACCGCATCGTCAAGCAGTTCATCGCGCGCCACAGCAAGGCGCCGCCGGCCAACCGCCGCATGCCGGTGGAAGTGGCCTTCACGCCCACGCTGCGCGCGATCGGCTCGGCGCAGAAGGCGACCGAGGAAGAAACCGCGGCGAACCCGCGTGCCCGCAGCGCGGTGCTGCGCGTGGCGGAAAAGCTGGGAATCGGGAACTGGGAAGCGAGGATCGGATCGGACGACGCCTCCGAAGCGGCCAAGCCGGCAACGGGCCGCGGAGAACGACGGGAAACGAAGGCGTCCCATGAGTCGGCTCTTCGTCGATTCCCCCTTCCCCAGGCCCGATTCCCGGCTGGGGAGGCGCGCGCATGAGCGTGATGCGCCTGCTGCTGAGTGTGCTCGTGGTGGCCAACGTCGTCTCGGCGCTGGCCGTCGTGCAGGCGCGCCATGAACACCGTCAGCTGTTCGTGCAGCTGAGCCGGCTCGAACGCGCGCGCGACGAACTCAACATCGAGTTCGGCCGACTGCAGCTGGAACAGGCGACCTGGGCGGAGAGCAACCGCATCGACCAGGTCGCGCGCGATCGCCTGGGCATGAAGTTCCCGGAAGGCGCCGAAACCGTGGTGATCCGTCCATGAACGGCCCGCGGAATTCACCGTCGAAGAATGGGCGCAACGGCGGCCGCAGCGGCCCGCTCGACCTCGTGCTCGCGCTGCGCGAGAAGTTCGGCGCCGATCGCGACCGCGTGGCCGGCAAGGGCCGCTCGCGCGCTTCGTTCCACCTGCGCAATCGCCTGATCCTGGTCGGTGGTGCGCTCGGCCTGTGCTCGATCGCGCTGGTCGGACGCGCGCTGGACCTGCAGGTCATCAGCAACGATTTCTATCGCCAGCAGGGCGACGCGCGTTCGCTGCGCGAGATCCCGATCCCGACTTCGCGCGGCATGATTACCGACCGCAACGGCGAGCCGCTCGCGGTGTCCACGCCGGTCGAGTCGATCTGGGCCAATCCGCAGGAACTGCTCAAGAGTCCCGAGCGCATTCCGCAGCTGGCCAAGGCGCTGGGTGTGTCGCCCGACGCGCTCACGCGCAAGCTCAGCCAGCGCGCCGGCAAGGAGTTCGTCTACCTCAAGCGCCGCATCAACCCGGACGAAGCCAAGCGCATCCTCGCGACCAAGGTCCCGGGCGTGTTCTCGCAGCGCGAATTCCGCCGCTTTTACCCGCAGGGTGAAGCGATGGCGCACATCCTGGGCTTCACCAACATCGACGACCTCGGCGTCGAAGGCCTGGAGCTGGCGTTCGACGAATGGCTGCGCGGCCAGCCCGGCGCCAAGCGCGTGATCCGCGATGGCGCGGGTCGCATCGTCGAAAGCGTCGACCTGGTCAAGCCGGCGCAGCCCGGTCACGACCTCACGCTGACCATCGACCGCCGCATCCAGTACCTCGCCTCGCGCGAACTGCGCACCGCGCTCGAGCGCACCGGTGCCAGCAGTGGTTCGGTGGTGGTGCTCGACATCGCCACCGGCGAAGTGCTGGCGATGGCGAACCTGCCGACCTTCAATCCCAATGCCGTCGGCGAGCGCAATCCCGACACGCACCGCAATCGCGCGGTGACCGACGTGATCGAGCCCGGCTCGACGATGAAGCCGCTGACCGTCGCCGCGGCGCTGGAAGCGGGCGTGATCACGCCGCATACGCACTTCGACACCAACCCGGGCTGGATGCCGAACGGTCGTTACCGCACGACCGATCATCGCAATTACGGCGTGCTCGACACCACCGGCGTCATCACCAAGAGCTCCAACGTCGGCGCGGCCAAGATCGTCGCGAAGATCCCGAGCCAGACGTACTACGAGTTCCTCAAGAAGTTCGGTTACGGCCGCAAGACCAACAGCGGATTCCCCGGCGAATCCTCGGGCGTGCTCGCGCCGCCCGCGCGCTGGAGCGGTACGACCAAGCAGACCATGTCGTACGGCTACGGCCTGTCGGCGACGCCGCTGCAGATCGCGCAGGCCTACGCCGCGCTCGGCAACGGCGGCAAGCTGATCACGCCGACCTTCGTGAAGGGCGAACGCCACGAGCCGGTGCAGGTGCTCGATCCGGCCAACGCCGGCACGATCATGCGCATGATGCAGACGGTCACCGAGACCGGCGGCACCGCCACGCAGGCCGCGATCCTCGGCTACCACGTCGCCGGCAAGACCGGCACCGCGCGCAAATTCAACGAGAGCGGCGGCTATTCGCGTCGTTACGTCTCGTTCTTCGCCGGCGTCGTGCCGGTGCAGAACCCGCGCTTCTCGACCGTGGTGGTGATCAACGATCCCGATCCGGCCAAGGGCTACTTTGGCGGTTTCGTGTCCGGTCCGGTGTTCAAGAGCGTCATGGAAGGCGCGCTGCGCCTGATGGATGTGGCGCCGGACGACATCGACACGTGGATGGCCGCGCAGGCCGAAGCCGAAGCCAAGCGCGCACGCGCCAACGGTGGCAAGCCCACCGGTGCCGTGCTGCCTGCGCCGACGCACGCGGCCGCGGTACCGGTGTCCACCGGCCTGGTCTCGCCGCCGGGAGGTGCGCGATGAGCCGCCTCATGCCGCTGGCCGAATTGCTGCCCGACGTCGCCGGCATTCCGCCGCAGCTCACCATCACCGGACTGGTGCTGGACAGCCGCGCGGTGAAGCCGGGTTACGGCTTCGTCGCCATTGCCGGCTTCGGCGCGCACGGACTCAAGTTCGTCGATCAGGCGCGCGCCGCGGGTGCGGCGGCGATCCTGTTCGAGCCGCCCGCACCGGACGACCTGCCGGCGCCGGCCGATGCCATCGCCGTGCCCGGTCTGCGCTCGCGCCTGGGCGAGATGGGCGACCGCTTCCACGGCCGCGCCACTGCGACTATCGACGTGGTCGGCGTGACCGGCACCAACGGCAAGACTTCGACCGTGCAACTGCTCACGCAGGCGTGGCACGCGCGCGGCATCGTCAGTGGCAGCGTCGGCACGCTCGGCGCGGGCCTGTACGGGCATGTCGTGCCGACCGGATTCACCACGCCGCTGGTGCTGCAGACCCACGAACTCCTCGCGACGATGCGCGACGACGGCGCGCAGGCGATCGCGATGGAAGCCAGCTCGCACGCGCTCGACCAGGGCCGCGTCGATGGCGTGCATTTCGATGTCGCGGTGTTCACCAACCTCACCCGCGACCATCTCGACTATCACGGCGACATGGCCACCTACGGCGCGGCCAAGGCGCGCCTGTTCGCATGGCCGGGCCTGAAGGCGGCGGTGATCAACGTCGACGATGCGTTCGGTCGCGAGCTTATCGGCACGCTGCGCGATGACATCCGCGCGATCGGCGTCAGCTCGCGCGGCGACGCGGCGGCGACGTTGCACGCGCGCAACCTGCGCTTCGACAACGCCGGCATCGGTTTCGAGCTGGAGAAGGATGGACAGGCGCACGCGGTGAACTCGCCGCTGCTGGGCCGCTTCAACGTCGACAACCTGCTCGCCGTCGCCGGTGTGCTGATCGCGCTGGGCGACACGCCGGCGCAGGTCGCGAAGACGCTGTCGCAGCTGCAACCCATCCACGGCCGCATGAACCGCCTCGGCGGCGACGGCAAGGCGCCTCTGGTGGTGATCGATTACGCGCATACGCCTGACGCGCTGGAACAGGCGCTCTCGTCGCTGCGCGCGCACGTGCAGGCGCGGCTGATCTGCGTGTTCGGCTGCGGCGGCGATCGCGATCGCGGCAAGCGTCCGCAGATGGCGGCGATCGCCGAGCGCCATGCCGACGTGGTCGTCGTTACCGACGACAACCCGCGCTTCGAGGACGGCGACGTCATCGTCGCCGACATCATGGCCGGCTTCGAGCATCCCGGACGCGTCATCGTGCAGCGCGACCGCGCCGCGGCGATCGCGCAGGCGGTGGCGATGGCCGGACCCGACGACATCGTGCTGGTGGCCGGCAAGGGCCACGAGCCCTACCAGGACATCCAGGGCGTGCAACACCCCTTCGACGACACGCTGGTTGCCGGTGCGGCACTGGGGCGCAGGCCATGAAGCCGACGCGCCTGTCCAACATCGCGCGCATGACCGGCGGCCGCCTGCACGGCGAGGACCGCACGGTCGATGCGATCGCCACCGACACCCGCGCGTTGCCGCCGGGTGGCGCGGCGCTGTTCGTCGCACTCAAGGGCGAACGTTTCGACGGCCACGACCACGTCGGCAAGGCCGCGCAGGCCGGCGTCGCCGCCGCGCTGGTGTCGCGTGAAGTCGATGCCGCGATCCCGCAGGTGGTCGTCGCCGACACCGAGCGCGCGCTGGCCGATTACGCCGCCGCGCTACAGCGCGAACGCAGCCAGACCGTCGTCGCCATCACCGGCAGCAACGGCAAGACCAGCGTGAAGTCGCTGACCGAAACCATCCTCAAGCGCGTCGGCAACACCTACGCGACGCCCGGCAACCGCAACAACGAGATCGGCCTGCCGCTGGCCGTGATCGACGCGCCGCAGGACCTGCGCTTCGCGATCTACGAGATGGGCGCCGGCAAGCCTGGCGACATCGCGTACCTGACCGCAATCGCCCGTCCCGACGTGTCGGTGGTGAACAACATCGCGCCGGGACATCTGGAGCGCATGGGCAGCCTGCTCGGCGTGGCCGACACCAAGGCTGCGATCTACGACGCACTGCCGCAGGACGGTGTCGCGGTGATCAATGCCGACGATGCATTCGCGCCGTACTTCGCCGAGCGCGCACACGGCCGCCGCCTGGTCCGCTTCGGACTGGACGCCAGCGCCGACATCACCGCGCGCGACATCCAGGCGCACGACGACGGTTCGCGCTTCGTGCTGGTCACGCCGCAGGGCGAGGCCGAGGTCGCGCTCGCGCTGCCGGGTCGCCACAACGTGCGCAACGCGCTCGCCGCCGCCGCGCTGGCACTCAATGCCGGTGCTTCGCTGCAGGCGGTGGCCGAAGGCCTGAACGCCGCGCGTCCGGTCGCCGGCCGCCTGATCGCGCATCGCCTCGACAACGGCGCGGTGTTGATCGACGACAGCTACAACGCCAACCCCGGTTCGCTCGCTGCCGCCATCGACACGCTTGCCTCGACAGCGGGCGAGGCATGGCTGGTGCTGGGCGACATGCGCGAACTCGGTGTCGATGCCGATGCGATGCACGCCGAGGCCGGGCGCCGCGCGCGCGGCGCGGGAATCCGGCGGCTGTTCACGCTGGGCGAACACAGCGCGCTGGCCACGGAGGCCTTCGGCGAAGGCGCGCGCCATTACGACAGCCACGCCGAACTGGCCGACACATTGAAGAACGAACTGCGCGATGGAGTGCGGGTCCTGGTGAAGGGGTCGCGCGGCAGCGCGATGGACAAGGTCGTGAACGCCGTCGTCAGCGCGATGGCCGCGTCCGCCCCGAACAACGCACGTCCGCAAGGCAAGGGGGACACCGATGCTGCTTGAACTCACGCGCTGGCTCGAACAACTGCAGAGCCTGTTCGGTCTGTTCGGCTATCTCACCTTCCGCGGCATCCTCAGCGCGCTGACCGCGCTGGCGCTGTCGTTGTGGTGGGGACCTGCGGTCATCCGCAAGCTCGGACAGCTCAAGGGCGGCCAGCCGATCCGCAAGGACGGCCCGCAGTCGCACTTCTCCAAGGCCGGCACGCCGACGATGGGCGGGGCGCTGATCCTGCTCACCGTGATGGCGTCGGTGCTGCTGTGGGGCGACCTGCGCAACAAGTACGTGTGGGTCGTGCTGCTGGTGATGCTCGCCTTCGGCGCGATCGGCTGGTACGACGACTGGATCAAGATCGTCCGCCGCGATCCGAACGGCCTGAAGTCGCGCTGGAAGTACCTGTTGCAGTCGATCTTCGGCCTCGGCGCCGGCCTGTATCTGTGGTTCTTCGCCGACGTGCCGGCCGCGACCACGTTCTATGTGCCGTTCTTCAAGTCGATCGCGCTGCCGCTGGCGGGCATCGGCTTCGTCGCCATCGCCTACTTCTGGATCGTCGGCTTCTCCAACGCTGTCAACCTGACCGACGGCCTGGACGGACTGGCGATCATGCCGACCGTGCTGGTCGCGTGCGCGCTGGGCATCTTCGCCTACGCCTCGGGCCACGCCGAGTTCTCCAAGTACCTGCAGATTCCGCAGGTGCCGGGCGCGGGTGAGCTGGTGATCATCTGCGCTGCCATCGCCGGCGCGGGACTGGGCTTTCTCTGGTTCAACACCTATCCGGCGATGGTGTTCATGGGCGACATCGGCGCGCTCGCCCTGGGCGCGGTGCTCGGCACCATCGCGGTGATCGTGCGCCAGGAACTGGTGCTGGTGGTGATGGGCGGCCTGTTCGTGATCGAGACGCTCTCGGTGATGATCCAGGTCGCGTCGTTCAAGCTCACCGGCAAGCGCGTGTTCCGGATGGCGCCGATCCACCACCACTTCGAGCTCAAGGGCTGGCCGGAACCGCGCGTGATCGTGCGCTTCTGGATCATCTCGGTGGTGCTCGTCCTCGTCGGCCTCGCCACGCTCAAGGTGCGTTGATGAGCGACTCCGCGCGCCAGGCAACACGACTCGACGCGATCGGCGGCCACTTCGACCCGTGGCTGCTCGGTATCTCGTGCGCGTTGGCATGCCTGGGCGTGGTGATGGTCGGCTCGGCGTCGATCGGCGTCGCCGATGGACACGACGTCGGTCCGTTCTATTTCCTCACCCGCCACGTCGTGTTCCTGCTGGTCGGCGTGGCGATGGCGATCTGGGTGATGCGCACCGAGCTCAAGACCATCGAGCAGCACAGCCAGTGGCTGCTGCTGGTGTGCTTCGTGCTGCTCATCGCGGTGTTCGTGCCGGGCGTGGGCCATACGGTAAACGGCGCGCGCCGCTGGCTGAACCTCGGCGTCTCCAACTTCCAGGCAGTGGAAGCGGTCAAGCTGCTCTACATCGTCTGGCTCGCCAGTTATCTCAAGCGCTACAGCGAGGAAGTCACCGCGACCTGGGGCGCGATGCTCAAGCCGATCGGCGTGGCCGTCGGCCTCGTCGGCCTGCTGCTGTTGCAGCCCGACTTCGGTTCGTCGTCGCTGCTGCTGGCGATCACCGCTGGCATGCTGGTGCTGGGCGGCGTCAACATGCCGCGCATGTTCGGCCCGGTGCTGATCGGCCTGCCGGTGCTGGCGATCATCGCCATCGCCGAACCGTATCGCGTGACCCGACTGACGTCGTTCCTCGATCCGTGGCAGGACCCGTTCAAGACCGGCTACCAGCTCACCAACGCACTGATGGCGGTGGGTCGCGGCGAATGGCTGGGCGTGGGCCTCGGCGCGTCGGTGCAGAAGCTGTCGTACCTGCCGGAAGCGCACACCGACTTCATCATGGCGGTGATCGCGGAGGAATTCGGCTTCCTCGGCGTGTGCGCCGTGGTCGCGCTGTACGCGGGCCTCGCCGGTCGCGCGTTCTGGGTCGGCCTGAAGTGCGTGGAGATGCGCCGCCACTTCGCGGGCTACTGCGCATTCGGCATCGCGCTGTGGATGAGCCTGCAGAGCTTCGTCTCGATCGGCGTGAACCTCGGCCTGTTGCCGACCAAGGGCCTGACCCTGCCGATGATTTCCTACGGCGGTTCGTCCGTGATCATGACCTGCGCGGCGCTCGGCCTGCTGCTGCGCGTGTCGTACGAACTCGACCGTGCGCAGCGCCAGGTGGCGCGCGTGCGCAACGAGAATGCGCCGTCGCCGACCGCACAGGCTGCGCCCGCGGCGAGCGCGCCCGCACCGACGCCGCTGGCCGCGCGCAAGCCGGCCACGCGCGGCACCAGTCGCCTGCAGCAGCGCGTGGAACCGACGCTCGGGAGGATCGCATGATGCATGCGACGACCGATTCCGATCTGCATCCGGTGATGATCCTCGCCGGCGGCACCGGTGGTCATATCTTTCCGGGACTGGCCGTGGCGCGTTCGCTGCGCGAGCGCGGCGTGCCGGTGCTGTGGCTCGGCGCCGAAGGCGGCATGGAAACGCGCCTGGTCCCGCAGCATGGCATCGCGATCGACACCATCGTGGTGCGTGGCATGCGCGGCAAGGGGATCGGTGCGCTGATCGCGACGCCGTTCCGCATGATCGGCGCGGTGCGCGCAGCGTTGCAGACACTGCGCGAGCGCCAGCCGCGCGCGGTCATCAGTTTCGGTGGCTATGCCGCAGGTCCCGGCGGTCTCGCCGCCAGGCTCGCCGGCATTCCGCTGATCGTGCACGAGCAGAACCGCGCGCCGGGCCTGACCAACCGTGTGCTCGCGCGCTTCGCGCGACACGTGCTGACCGGTTTCCCGGACACCTTCCCTGCGTTGCGCGAGGAAGTGGTGGGCAATCCGGTGCGCGCGGAAATTTCGGCGGTGGCGCCGCCGGCGCAGCGCTTCGCCGGACGCAATGGCCCGCTGCGCGTGCTGGTGCTTGGCGGCAGCCAGGGCGCACGCGCGCTCAACACGTCCGTACCGAAGGCGGTTGCCGGACTGCGCGGCCGCCTCGAATGCGACGTGCGCCACCAGTGCGGCGAGAAGCTGCGCGAGGAAGCCGAGCGCGCGTACGCGCAGGCCGGCGTGCACGCATCGGTCGAACCGTTCATTGCCGACATGGCCGCCGCCTACGCGTGGGCCGATCTGGTGATCTGTCGCGCCGGCGCGCTGACGCTGGCGGAGCTGTGCGCAGTCGGCGTGGGCAGCGTGCTGGTGCCGTTCCCGCAGGCGGTGGACGACCACCAGACCAAGAACGCGCAGTACCTCGTCGATCGCGGCGCGGCGCAGCTGGTCCCGCAAGGGCAGGGCGCGGATCTAGCCGATCGCCTGTCGGCCACCATCGAAATCCTCGGCGAGCGCGGCGCACTGCTGCAGATGGCGCAGGCCGCGCGCGCGATCGCCAAGCCCGACGCGGCCGACCGCGTCGCTCAACTGGTTCTGGAGCAAGTCGAATGAGTACGGCCCTGCGTCGCCGCCTGCAGCACACCGGCGACCTCGCCAAGGCGTTCCCGCGCGTGCACTTCGTCGGCATCGGCGGCGTCGGCATGAGCGGTATCGCCGAAGTGATGAGCACGCTGGGTTACCAGGTGTCCGGTTCCGACAACGCGGACAACGCGGTGACGCGCCGTCTCGCCTCGCTCGGCGTTGTCGTGCAGCGCGGCCACGCGGCCGCCAACGTGCTCGGTGCCGACTGCGTGGTCGTGTCCAGCGCGATCAAGCCCGACAACCCGGAGCTGATGGAAGCGCATGCGCAGCGCATCCCGGTGGTGCCGCGCGCGGAAATGCTGGCCGAGCTGATGCGCTTCAAGCGCGGCATCGCAGTAGCCGGCACGCACGGCAAGACCACCACGACCTCGCTCGCCGCGAGCGTGCTCGGCGAAGGCGGAATCGATCCCACCTTCGTCATCGGCGGACAGCTGCTCGCCGCCGGCGCGAACGCGCGGCTGGGCAAAGGCGAGTGGCTGGTGGCCGAGGCCGATGAGAGCGACGGCAGTTTCCTGCGCCTGAACCCGCAGATCGCCATCGTCACCAACATCGACGCCGATCACCTGGAAAACTACGGCGGCGATTTCGCCCGGGTGCAGGCGGCGTTCGAGGAATTCATGCACCGCCTGCCGTTCTACGGTCTCGCGGTGCTGTGCATCGACGATGCCGAGGTCGCCGCGCTGGCGAAGAAGACCCCGCGCCACGTGATGACCTACGGCTTCAGCGAAGAAGCCGACGTGCGCGCCGAAGACGTGCAGCAGCACGGCCCGACCATGCGCTTCACGCTGTGCCTGCCCGATGCCACGCGCACGCCGATCACGCTCGCGCTGCCGGGTCGCCACAACGTGCAGAACGCGCTGGCCGCGGCCTCGGTCGCATGGCAGCTCGGTGTCGCCGCCGACGCCATCGCGCGTGCGTTGCAGAACTTCGCCGGCGTCGGTCGCCGCTTCAACCTGCTCGCCAGCCCGACCACGCCGAAAGGCGCGACGGTGCAGCTGGTCGACGACTACGGCCACCATCCGAAGGAACTCGAAGCCGTGTTCGCCGCCGCACGTGGCGGCTGGCCCGACAAGCGCCTGGTGGTGGCGTTCCAGCCGCATCGCTACAGCCGAACGCGCGATCTGTTCGACGAGTTCGCCGCGGTGCTGTCGACAGTCGACGTGCTGGTACTGACTGAGGTGTACCCGGCCGGCGAAGCGCCGATCGCGGGCGCCGACGCGAAGTCGCTGGCGCGCGCCATCCGCGCACGCGGCCGCATCGATCCCATCGTCGTCGGCGGCGCGGGCGATCTGTCCGCCGTGCTGCCCGACGTCCTCGCCGACGGCGACCTGCTGCTGATGATGGGCGCGGGCGACATCGGCTATGCCGCGCAGCAGATCGCGAGCGGCGGTTTCAACGGCTCCAACGGAGAGAAGAAGTGAGCGCGCAGTCCCTTGCCACGAAGATCGGTCCGTGCCGCGTCGAAGACCCGGCCGCGTTCGGCCGCGTCGCCGTGCTGATGGGCGGCACCAGCGCCGAGCGCGAAGTCTCGCTGGACTCCGGCCGCAACGTGCTCGAAGCGCTGCGCGCGCGCAGCGTCGACGCGTTCGCGGTCGATGGCATCCCAGCGCTGATCGATGCGATCCGCGCCGGCAGCGTCGATCGCGTGTTCAACATCCTCCACGGCAACAAGGGCGGTGGCGAGGACGGCGTTCTGCAGGGCCTGTGCGAAGCGCTCGGCGTGCCGTACACCGGTTCGCGCGTGCTCGGTTCGGCGCTGAGCATGGACAAGATCCGCACCAAGCAGGTGTGGCTGAGCATGGGCCTGCCGACGCCGCGCTACGTGCGCCTGGCCCAGGGCGACGACGTGCACGCAGCGGCGCGCGAACTCGGCCTGCCGGTGATCGTGAAGCCGTCCAGCGAAGGTTCCAGCGTCGGCGTCTCGCGCGTGTTCAGCGATGCCGATCTCGACGCCGCCGTCGAACTGGCCGCGCGCTATCCCGGCGAGCTGCTGATGGAACAGATGATCGTCGGCGACGAGCTCACCGTCGGCATCCTCGGTTCGGACGGTGCGCACCACGCGCTGCCGTCGATCCGCATCGTGCCCAAGGGCGAGTGGTACGACTACAACGCCAAGTACATCGCCGAGGACACGCAATACCTGTGCCCCGGCCTGCAGGGCAGCGACGAGGATGAAATCCGTCGCATCGCGCTGGCTGCGTTCGAAGCCGCCGGCTGCTTCGGCTGGGGTCGCGTCGACGTCATGCGCGACCGCAACAGTGGCAAGTTCCATCTGCTCGAAGTCAACACCGCGCCGGGCATGACCAGCCATTCGCTGGTGCCCAAGGCGGCGCGCCAGGTCGGCATTCCTTTCGAGGAAGTGTGCTGGCGCGTGCTCGAGTCGAGCCTCGCGCAAGGGGGTGCGGTGGCGTGAACGCCATGCTTCGCCTCGTCGGGTGGATCCTCGCGCTGGCACTGGTGGTGCTGCCGATCGTCGCCGTGCTCAACGGCTGGGTCGGCGCGCGCCATTGGCCGCTGACGAAGCTGCAGGCCACCGGCCAGTTCGAGCGCGTCGATGGCGCGCTGCTGCAGAAGACGCTGCTGCCGTACGCGCAGCGCGGCTTCTTCGCGGTGGACCTGGCGGCGGCGCAGGACGCGGTGTCGAAGCTGCCGTGGGTGGAACACGCGGAAGTGCGCAAGCGCTGGCCCGACGTGCTCGAGGTGAAGGTGGTCGAACACCAGCCGTTCGCGCGCTGGGGCAAGGACCAGCTGCTGTCGCGCCAGGGCCGGCTGTTCCCGGCCAAGGGCATCGAGGTGCCCGCTGGCCTGCCGCAGTTCGACGGTCCGCCGGCGCGCGCGGGCGAAGTAGTGGAGATCTACAACGAATCGCGCGAGCTGTTCGCGCCGATCGGGCTGACGGTGCGCGAGGTCGATCTCGATCCGCGCGGCAGCTGGACGCTCGCGCTCGACAACGGCGCGCAGATCGTGGTCGGACGCAGCGAAGCGCGCGCGCGGCTCGGTCGTTTCGTGCGGCTGATGCCGCAGCTGCTGGCGCAGCAGGCGCAGGTCCTCAAGCGCGCGGACCTTCGCTACACCAACGGGTTTGCATTGACGTGGGCGCCGATGCCGGCGCCGGCGGCACTGCCGCAACAACTGCAGGGACAATCATGAATCGCAAGGGTGACAAGTCGCTGATCGTCGGCCTCGACATCGGCACCTCGAAGGTGGTGGCGCTGGTCGGCGAGTACTCGCCGGGCAACCCCATCGAGGTGATCGGCATCGGCTCGCACGAATCGCGCGGCCTCAAGCGCGGCGTGGTCGTCGACATCGAATCGACCGTGCAGTCGATCCAGCGCGCCATCGAAGAAGCCGAGCTGATGGCCGGCTGCGAGATCCGCTCGGTGTACGCATCGATCTCGGGCAACCACGTGCAGTGCCGCAACTCGCAGGGCATCGCGCCGATCCGCGATGGCGAAGTGACCTACGGCGACCTCGACCGCGTGCTCGACGCGGCGAAGGCGGTGGCGATCCCGGCCGACCAGAAGATCCTGCACGCGATCCCGCGCGACTACGTGCTCGACGATTCGCAGGAAGGGATCCGCAATCCGGTCGGCATGACCGGCGTGCGCCTGGAGGTGCACGCGCACCTGGTGGTGTGCGCGCAGTCGGCCGCGGCCAACATCAGCAAGTGCGTGCAGCGTTGCGGGTTGCAGGTCGACGACCTGATCCTGAGCGTACTCGCGTCCAGCCAGGCCGTGCTGACCAGCGACGAGCGCGAGCTCGGCGTGGTGCTGGTCGACATCGGCGCGGGCACGACCGACATCGCGGTGTTCGTCGGCGGTGCGATCGCGCACAGCGCGAGCCTGCCGATCGCCGGCGACAAGGTCACCGAAGACATCGCGCACATGCTGCGCACGCCGACGCCGGAAGCCGAGCAGATCAAGGTGCGCTACGCCTGCGCGCTGGCGCAGATGGCGACCGCGGAAGAGTCGATCCAAGTGCCCAGCGTCGGCGATCGTCCGCCGCGGCGCATGCCGCGCGCCTCGCTCGCGCAGGCGGTGCAGGCGCGCTACGAGGAAATCTTCGAAATGATCCAGGCCGAACTGCGCCGCAGCGGTTTCGAGCAGCACGTGCGCGCTGGCATGGTCCTGACCGGCGGCGCCGCGAAGATGGAAGGCGTGGTCGAACTCGCCGAGGAAATGCTGCAGATGCCGGTGCGCGTGGGCATTCCGCAGCACGTCACCGGCCTGGGCGAAGTGGTCGGCAATCCGGTGCACGCCACCGGCGTCGGCCTGCTGTTGATGGGCAGCCAGATCGAACACCCGCGTCGCCCGGTCATCCCGACCGGTCGCGCCGGCAGCTTCTTCAGCAAGCTCAAGAACTGGTATCGCGGCGAGTTCTGATGACGGGACGCGCCACGGGTTTCACGGAATCGACGCGGCACGGGCCGACGCCGGTTCACGGTCCGGAGAAGCAATCCGGATCACGCGGGCAGGCGAGGCGACGACGAAGTATTTGCGGTTCGGCAACACCAGCGATTCGAAAGACACACGACATAACTAGCAATACATAACGAGGACGACGACATGGCACATTTCGAACTGGTTGAAAAAATGGCCCCGAATGCGGTGATCAAGGTCATCGGCGTGGGTGGCGGCGGCGGCAACGCCGTGGCGCACATGGTCAGCGGCAACGTCGACGGCGTGGAGTTCATCACCGCCAACACCGACGCGCAGGCCATCAAGAACTGCGGCGCGAAGCTGCAGCTGCAGCTCGGCAGCAACGTGACCAAGGGCCTGGGCGCGGGCGCGAATCCGGAAGTCGGTCGCCAGGCCGCGCTGGAAGATCGTGAGCGCATCATGGACGCGCTGACCGGCGCCGACATGGTGTTCATCACCGCCGGCATGGGCGGCGGCACCGGCACCGGCGCCGCGCCGGTCGTGGCGCAGCTGGCCAAGGAGATGGGCATCCTGACCGTGGCCGTGGTCACCAAGCCGTTCCCGTTCGAAGGCCGCCGCCGCATGCAGGTGGCGCTCAAGGGCATCGAGGAACTGAGCCACCACTGCGACTCGCTGATCACCATCCCCAACGAGAAGCTGATCACCGTGCTGGGCCGCAACGCCACGATGATCCAGGCGTTCCGCGCGGCCAACGACGTGCTGCTCGGCGCGGTGCAGGGCATTGCCGACCTGATCGTGCGTCCGGGCCTGATCAACGTCGACTTCGCCGACGTGCGTACCGTGATGAGCGAGATGGGCCTGGCGATGATGGGCACCGGCGCGGCGCGCGGCGACGATCGTGCGCAGGCCGCGGCGGAAGCGGCGATCCAGAACCCGCTGCTGGACGACGTGAACCTGTCCGGCGCCAACGGCATCCTGGTCAACATCACCGCCGGTCCGGATTTCACGATGGCCGAGTTCGACGAAGTCGGCCGCACGATCGAGAACTTCGCTTCCGAGGACGCGACGGTCGTGATCGGCACCGTGCTCGATCCGGACATGCAGGACGAAGTCCGCGTGACCGTGGTCGCCACCGGCCTGAACCGTGCGGTCGCCCGCCAGTCGGTGCGCGGCAACGAACGCGAGGCGCATCGCGCCCCGATCTCGCTGGTGCGCAACGCCACCACGGGCCAGCCGGAGTTCTCGGCGATGGACGAGGTGCCCTCGGCGCGTCCGGGCTTCGGCACCAGCCTGCGCGGCAGCGCCGGCAGCCGCGCCCCGGAGCCGGCGGCGAGCCCGGCCGTGGCCGACTTCGGCAGCGACAGCAGCTACCTGGACATCCCGGCGTTCCTGCGCCGTCAGGCGGACTGAACCCCGGGCCTTCTCTCTTCACGGGGAGGAGGCCGGTCCCAAGCCCTGTCCCGCGCCACGGGGCAGGGTGATCCGTCGTCCTTCGCCCGGAGTTTCCGGGCCTTGGGCCGGTCGGCCCGCTTTGCGCGGTCCGGCCGGCCGATTTGCGGTTCCGGGCCCGAGTCGTGACTTGTTTCCGTCATGATTCAGGCCGCCGGGTGGTATTCTTGCCGGCCGTTCAGGCGGGCGGTTTGCATCCGCCGGTCCGCGTACCTACATAAGCCCACGAGATAGCACGACAGGTCGCCCAGGTTCCCCGATGCTGCGCCAGCGCACCCTCAAGAACGTGATCCGCGCCACCGGCGTGGGCCTGCACAGCGGCGAGAAGGTCTTTCTCACGCTGCGGCCGGCGCCTGTCGATACGGGCATCGTGTTCCGCCGCATCGACCTCGACCCCGTCGTGGAAGTGCCGGCCAGTGCCGAGCTGGTCACCGAGACCACCCTGTGCACCGGCCTGAGCTGCGGCCCGGCCAAGATCCAGACGGTCGAGCACCTGCTGTCCGCGCTCGCGGGCCTGGGCGTCGACAACATCTACGTGGAACTGTCCGCGGCCGAAGTGCCGATCATGGACGGCTCCTCCGGTCCGTTCGTGTTCCTGCTGCAGTCCGCCGGCATCGCCGAGCAGGACGCGCCCAAGCGCTTCATCCGGATCAAGCATCCAGTCGAAGTACGCGACGGCGACAAGGTTGCGCGGTTCGAGCCCTACGACGGTTTCCGCCTCGACTTCACCGTGCAGTTCGACCACCCGGCGATCCCGGCGTCGCAGTCGCGCGCGGTGGTGGAATTCTCGACCGCCAATTACATCCAGGAAGTCAGCCGCGCCCGCACGTTCGGCTTCATGCGCGACCTGGAGTACATGCGCGAGCGTAACCTCGGCCTGGGCGGTTCGATGGACAACGCCATCGTCCTGGACGAATTCCGCGTGCTCAACGACGACGGCCTGCGCTACGCCGACGAGTTCGTCCGCCACAAGATCCTCGATGCGGTGGGTGACCTTTACCTCGCCGGTCATCCGATCATCGGCACCTACGTCGGCTACAAGTCCGGCCACGCGCTCAACAACAAGCTCGTGCGCGCGCTGCTTGCCGAGCGTTCAGCCTGGGATGAAGTGACCTTCACTGAAACCGGTACAACGCCGGCACCGGTCACCTACGGCATTCCCGCCACCGCCTGATCTGGCGGCGCGGCCTTTGTGCCGCAAGCGTTTTCATGAATTGGGACAGCGTCACAGACGTGAACATCGCGTGACGTCTTAACGTTTTTTTTACGAATTTCTATCAGAAATTTTCTGACCCTTTAACAATTTCAAAGGGTTAGCCCTTTAGCATGCCCCGGACCCTGGCGTATCGAGGTCCGCGGCAAGGAGCTTGCCAGAGACGCAGAAGATGTCAGGGCGTGTCCTTGGAACCGGAAGGGTCCGGTTCCTTCAAGGACGCAAGCGCGGCTTGCAATGCTTGCAGAGCAGTCGCGGAGATGGGTTTGGCTTGCCGGTCGGATTGCGGGGAGGCAGTCACCGGGGTTGTCGTTTTGACGATGAGTTCAGCCGCATCCAGCCCGATGGAACGGGCCGCGTCGAGCAGTTCAGGGGCAGCGAGCCGCAACTTGGCACGCCATACCGGGGCATCGACGACAAACACGAGCCTGCCTCGTTCGTAGTTGGCCAGTCGCGCATGCGCGGCCAGTGACGGCGGCAGGAGTGGGCGAAACCGTTGGTCCAGCTCGTCAAGCCACAAGGCACGACGGATCGGACCGCCAGCGGGCTCGGACAGCAGCGCATCGAGCGCCGCTTTCGGAGTCGAAGGGTGGCCTTTGGGCGACCTGGGCTTGGAATCAGACATCAGACATGACCTATCCGACCATCGTAAACAAAACCCGCGCGCATCTGGCGCATTGGCTGCAGCGCGCAGGCTACTGGGGCGCGCAGCGTCCGGGGCTGGCGATCGCGCTGCTGCTGGGCACCGGCACGGCGCTTGGCGCCGGCGTCGGCCTCGCCGACAACACGCTGCTGCGCAGCAAGGTCGATCATCAGTCCGCCGCGCTCGAGACGACCCGTCGTGACGCGCAGCGTGAGATCAACGCCCTGGCCGCCCGCATGGGCGAGCTCCAGGCCGAGGCCAACCGCCTCAACGCCCTCGGCGAGCGCCTGACCCGCATCGGCCAGCTCCAGGACGGCGAGTTCGATTTCGACAAGCCCGTCGGCGTCGGTGGCGCCGGTCCCGTGCGCGACATGACCAAGTCCGAGCTGGATGAGGGCATGGCCACGCTGGGCGAGCAGTTCCAGGCGTCGGGCGAGCAGCTCTCGGTGCTGGAATCGCTGCTGTTCAACCGCCAGCTCGACATGAACGCCGTGCCGGGCCGCGAACCGATCGCCAACAGCTACATCACCTCCGGCTTCGGCGGTCGCGCCGATCCGTTCAACGGCGGCCATGCCAACCACAAGGGCATCGACTTCAAGGCCAACGTCGGCGATCCGGTGCTGGCCGTGGCCGACGGCGTGGTCAGCTACTCGGGCGTCCGCTCGGGCTATGGCAACGTCATCGAAGTCGACCACGGCAATGGCTACGTGACCCGCTACGCGCACAACTCGCGTCTGACCCACAAGGTCGGCGAGCTGGTCCGCGCGGGCCAGGAGATCGCCAAGGCGGGTTCGACCGGTCGTTCGACCGGCGCGCACGTGCACTTCGAAGTCTGGGAGAACGGGCGCGTCGTCAATCCGCGCAATTTCCTCAGCCAGCAGTCGCCGTTGAAGATGCAGATCAAGGGCTGAGGGCTGGTAGGGCTTAAGGCGGGGTAGAGGGGCTTCCGCGGGCCAGCGCCGCAAGTAGGTAGCCGTCTGGTTCGGGATTGCATCGCTTTTCCGGCCCTGCGCCGTAGGCTCCGGGCGCCACCCAGATGCAAGCGCGGAGCGCTGAGGCGTATCAGGCGCTGGATTGCCTCGCACTCCCGGCCCTTCGCCGTAGGCTCCGGGCGCTCGCCGAGGTGCAAGCCTGCGGCTTGCAAGCACCTCGGCTCGCCCCCACGCTACAATCGGCGTGGCCACAGTTCAGGCTCGATTCGATCGGGGCGCACGGCGCCCCGATTCCATTTGAGCCGGCCAGACTTCCTTCGGGGAACTTGCTGGTGGACGCGGACTCTTAACACGTCTTGCCTGCCGGTCTTCCCGTCTCCGCTTTCGGACCCGTACATGCTCAACAGCCTGCTTACCCGCGTTTTTGGCAGCCGTAACGAACGCCTGCTGCGCCAACTCCAACGCACCGTCGTCAAGATCAACGCGCTCGAGCCGGAGATGCAGAAGCTCTCCGACGAGCAGCTGCAGGCCAAGACTCCCGAATTCCAGAAGCGCATTGCCGACGGCGAGGCGCTGGACAAGATCCTTCCGGAAGCCTTCGCGGTCTGCCGCGAGGCCAGCAAGCGCGTGCTGGGCATGCGCCATTACGACGTGCAGCTGATCGGCGGCATGGTCCTGCACCTGGGCAAGATCGCGGAAATGCGCACGGGCGAGGGCAAGACCCTGGTCGCGACGCTGCCGGTCTACCTCAATGCGCTGGAAGGCAAGGGCACCCACGTCGTCACCGTGAACGACTACCTGGCACGCCGCGACGCCGCCTGGATGGGTCGCGTGTACAACTGGCTGGGCCTGAGCGTCGGCGTGGTCTACCCGGGCATGCCGCACAGCGACAAGCACGCCGCCTACGCCGCGGACATCACCTACGGCACCAACAACGAGTTCGGCTTCGACTACCTGCGCGACAACATGGCGCTGTCGAAGGACGACCGCTTCCAGCGCGGCCTGCACTACGCGATCGTGGACGAGGTCGACTCGATCCTGATCGACGAAGCGCGCACGCCGCTGATCATCTCCGGCCCGGCCGACGAGTCGCCGGAGCTGTACATCAAGGTCAACCGCATCGTCCCGAACCTGGTACGCCAGACCACCGAGGACGGTGAAGGCGACTACTGGGTCGACGAGAAGAGCAAGCAGGTGCACCTGTCCGAGTCCGGCCAGGAGCATGCCGAGGCGCTGCTGCGCCAGGCCGGCATCCTGCAGGGCGACGAGGACGCGCTGTACGGCGCGCAGAACCTCAGCGTCGTCCACCACCTCAACGCCGCCATGCGCGCGCACGCCATCTACCAGCGCGACGTGGACTACATCGTCCGCGACGGCGAGGTGGTGATCGTCGACGAGTTCACCGGCCGCACGCTGCCGGGCCGTCGCTGGTCCGACGGCCTGCACCAGGCGGTCGAAGCGAAGGAAGGCGTTCCGGTCCAGCGCGAGAACCAGACGCTGGCCAGCATCACCTTCCAGAACCTGTTCCGCATGTACAAGAAGCTGTCCGGCATGACCGGTACGGCGGACACCGAGGCCTACGAATTCCAGAGCATCTATGGCCTGGAAGTGATCGTGATCCCGACCCACAAGGCCGTGCAGCGAAAGGACCACCCGGACGCGGTGTTCCTCAACCGCAACGGCAAGTACCGCGCGGTGATCAACGAGATCAAAGACGCCAACGCGCGCAAGCAGCCGGTGCTGGTCGGCACCACGTCGATCGAAGTGTCGGAGATGCTCAGCGACCAGCTGCGCGAGGCCGGCATCCACCACGAAGTGCTCAACGCCAAGCAGCACGAGCGCGAAGCGCAGATCGTCGCGCAGGCCGGTCGTCCGGGCGCGATCACCATCGCCACCAACATGGCCGGCCGCGGTACCGACATCGTGCTCGGCGGCTCGCTCGAAAGCGAGATCTCCGAACTCGAGGCCAAGAACGGCACCGAGATCGACGAAGTCACCAAGGCCCGCCTCAAGTCCGAATGGCAGGCGCGGCACGAAGCCGTGAAGGCCGCCGGCGGCCTGCACATCGTCGGCACCGAGCGCCACGAGAGCCGCCGTATCGACAACCAGCTGCGCGGCCGCGCCGGTCGCCAGGGCGACCCGGGTTCCTCGCGCTTCTACCTGTCGCTCGAAGACAACCTGATGCGCATCTTCGCGGCCGACTGGGTACAGCGCGTGATGGCGCGCATGGGCCTGAAGGAAGATGACATCATCGAAAGCCCGCTGGTGACCAAGCAGATCGCCAACGCGCAGCGCAAGGTCGAGGCCCACAACTTCGACATCCGCAAGAACCTGCTGGACTTCGACGACGTCAACAACGACCAGCGCAAGGTCATCTACTCGCAGCGCGACGAACTGCTCGACGCCGACAGCGTGCAGGACAATGTCGACGGCATCCGCGGCGACGTGGTGGCCGACACGGTCGCGCGTTTCGTGCCGGCGAACTCGATCGACGAACAGTGGGACCTGCCGGGCCTGGAAGCCGCGCTCGAACAGGACTTCGGCGTGCAGATGCCGCTGGTCGCGATGGCGAAGGAGTCCGGCGAGCTGGACGCGGAGACCATCGAGGAGCGCGTGCAGCAGGCGGTGCAGGAGCACTTCGGCCAGCGCGAGGGCCAGCTCGGCCCGGAGACGATGCGCATGCTGGAGAAGCACATCATGCTCAACGTGCTCGACCAGAACTGGAAGGAACACCTGGCGCGCATGGACTACCTGCGCCAGGGCATCCATCTGCGCGGCTACGCGCAGAAGCAGCCGAAGCAGGAATACAAGAAGGAAGCGTTCGAGCTGTTCTCCGAGATGCTGGAGAAGGTCAAGCGCGAAGTCGTGACCCTGCTGGCGCGCGTGCGCATCCGCAGCGAGGAAGAGATCGCCGCGATGGAAGCGCAGGAGCGCGCCGCCGCCGAGGCGCAGGCGCGGCAGATGCAGTTCCAGCATGCCGACGCCGGCGGTTTCGGCGCCGACGAGGAAGCCGCGCAGGTGCGCGCGCAGGCTGGCGATGCATTCGCCAACGTCGGTCGTAACGATCCCTGCCCGTGCGGCAGCGGCAAGAAGTACAAGCATTGTCATGGGCAGCTGGCCTGAGCCAGCGACCAGCCCACGCCGCTCCCCGCCACGCGGGGAGTGCGTCGTAGCGGAGGCGCGTTGATGCCCTCCGCTTCATCGGAACCCCCGCTGCCGACTTCGACCGTCCTGCCGCCGCCCGCGGTATCGCGCACGGTGGAAGTCGTGGCCGGCGTCATCCGCGACGCGCGTGGCCGCGTCCTGCTGGCGCGACGCACCGAAGGTCGCGACCTTGCCGGGCTATGGGAATTCCCCGGCGGCAAGCGCGAGCCTGGCGAATCCGCCGAAGCGGCGCTCGCCCGCGAACTCCACGAAGAACTCGGCATCGACGTCGAGATCGGCGCGCCGCTGATCAACGTGCCGCAGGCCTATCCCGACAAGCGCCTGCGTCTGGACGTGCGCACCATCGCCAGCTGGCATGGCCACGCGCGCGGCCGGGAAGGGCAGGCGCTGGTGTGGGTGCCGCCGCAGAAGCTGCCGAGCTATGCGATGCCACCGGCCGATCGTCCGGTGGTAGCCGCGCTGCTGCAGCCGGCGCATTACCTGGTCACGCCGATGCCGGGCGCGGACGACGCGGAATGGCTGGCCCGGCTCGCGAGGGCGCTGGAAAGCGGCGTGCGCCGCGTGCACCTGCGCGCGCCCGGACTGGATCCTTCGCGCTGGCGCATCCTCGTCGAGGCTGCGGCGCGCCTGTGTCGGCACGCCGGGGCCGATGTGCTGGTGAACGCCGACCTCGACCTTGCACAGGAACTGGGCATCGGCCTGCACATGCCCGCGGCGCGGTTGCATGCGTTGCGCGAACGCCCGCTGTCGGCCGACGTGCCCTTCGCCGCGTCCTGTCATGACCGCGACGACCTGAGCGCCGCACAGGCGCTGGGATGCGATTTCGTCGTGCTCGGCACGATCCGTCCGACGCCGAGCCACCCCGGCATCGCGGGAATCGGCTGGGACGCGTTCGCCGCGCTGCGCGAATCGGTGTCGCTGCCGATCTACGCGATCGGCGGGCTGGTGCCGGGCGATGTCGAAGAGGCACGCGCACACGGCGCGCAGGGCATCGCGGCGATCCGGGGGCTGTGGCCGACGGACTGAACCGGTACCGGCTCAGTGCGAAGCGGCGAGGGCGCGGTAACGCCGGTCCAACGCCGCGACCTGCGCGTCGAGTTCGTCGATCGCGCCCGTGTTGACGACGATGTCGTCGGCGATGGCCAGGCGCTGGTCGCGCGTGGCCTGCGCGGCGACCATCTGCTGCGCCAGCGTCGCATCGACGCGGTCGCGGGCCATGACCCGCGCGCGCTGCACGTCGGCCGGCACGTCGACCACGAGGATCCGCGACAACCACGGATAGGCATCGCGGCCGCCGCCTTCGGCGAGCAGCGGGATCGCGGCGATGGCGTACGCACCCGGCGCGGCCACGCAGATATCGCGCAGCGCGGCGCGCACGCGCGGATGGATGATGGCTTCGAGGCTGCGCCGTTCGGCATCGTTCCCGAACACGTGGCGGCGCATCGCCGCTCGGTCGAGGCCGCCGTCGGCGGCGAGCACGTCCGGACCGAATTGCGCGACGACCTCGGCCAGTCCTTCCGAGCCGGGCGCGACGGCTTCGCGCGCGGCCAGGTCCGCATCGGCGACGACGATTCCCAGTGCCTCGAAACGGCGCGTGACTTCGCTCTTGCCAGAGGCCACGCCGCCGGTGACGCCGATGATGAATTCGCTCATGCCGGCATGGTAGCCGCGCCGCACGGGCGCGGAACAATCACTTCAGGCCGGAATACTGCATGTAGGCGCCGATGATCCGGTCGCCCCAGAAGAAGGCGATCCAGCCGGCGATGGCGAGGTAGGGGCCGAACGGAATCGGCGTCGCGCGGTCGCGACCCTTCACCGCCAGCCAGATCGAGCCGACGATGGCGCCCACCACCGACGACAGCAGGATCGTCGGCAGGATGCCCTTCAGGCCGGTCCACGCGCCGATGGCCGCAAGCAGTTTGAAGTCGCCGTGGCCCATGCCTTCCTTGCCGGTGAGCTGCTTGAACAGCCACCACACCACCCACAGGCTGAGATAGCCCGCGACCGCGCCCAGCAGGGCCGGCTTGGCCGGGAAGTACAGGTTGTCGGAAGCCGCTATCAGGCCCAGCCACATCAGCGGCAGGGTGAGCTGGTCCGGCAGCAGCTGTGTCTTCAGGTCGATGCCCGACAACACGATCAGGAAACAGGTGAAGACGATCGCGCCGAAACCCTGCCAGCCGAAGCCGAAACGCCACACGCACGCCACCATGAGCAGCATCGTCAGCAGCTCGACCAGCGGGTACTGCGGCGAGATCGGCGTCTTGCAGCTGCGGCATTTCCCGCGCAGCGCGAGGTAGCTGAACACCGGGATGTTCTCGTACCACGACAGCTGGTGCTTGCAGTGCGGACAATGCGACCGCTCCACCACGATGCCAGGCGGTGGCGGGTCGTAGGTCTCCGGTTCGCCCAGCACCTCGCGACTGTCGCGCCGCCACTGCCATTCCAGGCGCTTGGGCAGCCGCAGGATGACGACGTTGAGGAAGCTGCCGACCAGCAGGCCGAATCCGGCCGCCAGCGGGAAACCGATGGCGGGGTTTTGATCGAGGAATGCCATGCGGAATTAAAGCATCCTGCGGCGGCGTCAGACCACTGCGGCCAGTTTGAAGATCGGCAGGTACATGGCCACCACCATGCCGCCGACGATCACGCCCAGGAACACCATGATCAGCGGTTCCAGCAGGCTGGCCAGTGCGTCGACCGCGTTGTTGACTTCCTGCTCGTAGAACTCGGCGACTTTGAAAAGCATGGTATCCAGCGCACCGGCTTCTTCGCCGATCGCGGTCATCTGCGTGACCATGTGCGGGAAGATGTTGACCTGCTTCATCGCCATGTTGACCGGGTAGCCCACCGCGACGTCGTCGCGGATGTTGCGCACCGCGTCTTCGTAGACCACGTTGCCGGTCGCGCCGGCCACCGTGTCCAGCGCCTCCACCAGAGGCACGCCCGCCTTGAAGGTCACCGCCAGCGTGCGCGCGAAGCGGGCGATGGCGGAGTTGTGCATGATCTGTCCGATGACCGGGATCTTCAGCAGCATCCGGTCGAGGAAGCGCGCGAACGCGACCGAGCGCTTCTTGGCCATGATGAATGCGGTGATCGTGCCGCCGACGATCGCGCCCACCAGCCACCAGTACGCGACCATGAATTCGCTGGCCGAGATGATGAGCTTGGTGAAGGCGGGCAGGTCGGCGCCGAAGCCCTTGAACACTTCCTCGAACTGCGGCACCACGAAGATCAGCAGGATCGAGCTGACGATCAGCGCCACCGCGACGACCATCGCCGGGTAGAACATCGCCTTCTTGATCTTGCCCTTCAGGGCTTCGATGTTTTCCTTGTACGTCGCCACCGTGTCGAGCACGGTCTCGAGCACACCGGCCGCTTCACCGGCACGGACGAGGTTGCGGTAGAGCTCGTCGAACTGCACCGGGTGCCTGCTCAACGCCTCGTACAGCGACAAACCGCTTTCGATGTCGGCACGCACGGTGTTGACCAGCTTCGACATGCGCGGGTTCTTGTTGCCGTTGGCGATGATCTCCATCGCGCCGACGATCGGTACGCCGGACTTCATCATCGTCGCGATCTGGCGGCTGAACACCGCGATCTCGAGCGGGGTGATCGGCTTGCCGGCGGCACCGAAGATCGACTTGGTCTTGGGCTTGACGACCTTGGGCTGGATGCCCTGCTTGCGCAGTTCGGCGCGCAGCGCGTTGGCGTTCTTCGCCTGCTGTTCGCCCTTCATGACCTTGCCGCGCTTGTCCGTGCCCTGCCAGACGAAGACGTTGAGGGCGTCGGCGCGACGGACGGGATTGGCGGGACGGGCGGCGGTGCGGGTGGCGGACATGGTTTAGTCCTTGGTTACGCGGTTGATTTCGGCCAGGGTGGTGACGCCGTTCTTGACCTTCACCAGCGCGGACTGGCGCAGGTCGCGCACGCCCGACGCCAGTGCGGCTTCGGCGATCTGCAGGGCGTTGCCGCCCTCGAGCACGATCGCCTGGATCTTCTCGGTCATCGGCATCACCTGGTAGATGCCGGTACGGCCCTTGTAGCCTTCGGTGCAGTCGGAACAGCCGACGGCCTCATAGATCTTCATCCCGGACTCGATCTCCTCGTGGGTGAAGCCTTCGGCGAGGAGCGCGTGTTCCGGCAGGTGCACTTCGCGCTTGCAGTCGTGCAGGCGGCGCGCGAGTCGCTGGGCGATGATCAGCGTCACCGACGAGGTGATGTTGTACGGCGCGATGCCCATGTTCATCAGACGCGAGATGGTCTGCGGAGCATCGTTGGTGTGCAGCGTGGAGAGCACGAGGTGGCCGGTCTGTGCGGCCTTGATCGCGATCTCGGCCGTTTCCAGGTCGCGGATTTCGCCGACCATCACCACGTCCGGGTCCTGTCGCAGGAAGCTGCGCAGCGCCGCGGCGAAGGTCATGCCCTTCTTCGCGTTCATCTGCACCTGGTTGATGCCGGGCACGCGGATTTCGACCGGGTCCTCGACCGTGGAGCAGTTGCGCTGCTCCTGGTTGAGGATGTTCAGGCCGGTGTACAGCGACACCGTCTTGCCCGAGCCGGTGGGACCGGTCACCAGGATCATGCCGTAAGGCTTGGCCAGCGCCGCCTCGTAGAGCGTGCGCTGGTCGTCCTCGTAGCCGAGCTTGTCGATGCCCAGCTTCGCGGCCGAGCCGTCGAGGATACGCAGCACCACCTTCTCGCCGAACAGCGTGGGCAGGGTGCTGACGCGGAAGTCGACCTGCTTGGTCTTGGAGATGTTGAGCTTGATGCGGCCGTCCTGCGGCACGCGTTTCTCGGCGATGTCCAGCTGCGCCATCACCTTCAGGCGCGCGGCGATGCGCGCGGAGAGGTTCGGCGGCACCTTCGTCACCTGCTTGAGCAGGCCGTCGATGCGCAGGCGCACGCGGTAGTCGGTTTCGTAGGGTTCGAAGTGGATGTCCGAGGCGCCGCGGCGGATCGCGTCCACCAGCACCTTGTTGACGAACTTCACCACCGGGGTGTCGTCGGTCTTGACGTCAACGCCGGTGTCGTTGGACAGATCCTCGCCGCCAGAGACGTCGAGATTCTCCAGACCGTCCTGGTCGCCCATCGTGTCGGCGAGGTTGTCGCTGGCCTCGAGCCACTGGTCGATGGCGCGGCGCAGGCGGTCCTCATCGACCAGGATAGGCTCGATGGCGAAATTGGTCTGGAACTTGATCTCGTCCAGCGCCTGCGAATTCGCCGGGTCCGCGATGCCGATGAACAGGCGGTTGCCGCGCTTGTACAGCGGCAACACGGTGTGTTTGCGGATCAGCGCTTCGTTGACCAGCTTGATCGCGGACTGGGCCGGATCGAAGGCGGCGGCATCGAGCAGCGGCACGCCGAATTCGACCGAGTTGGCCGCAGCCAGCTGCGCCGGCGTGACCAGGCGCTTTTCGGCCAGGTACGCGGTGATGGGCTGCTTCTGCGCCGTGGCCGTGGTCAGCGCCTGGCGGGCGACCGTGTCCTCCAGCGCACCGTCCAGCACCAAGCGCCGGGCAATGCCGGTGATCCCCACCAGATTGGCAGTGGCGACCGTGCTCATGTAACCCCCTGTATTTCCCCGGTCTCGACTGTACCGCAATCCTCCGGCCTTGGAGCGGACGCGGCGCACGTTTGCGCACTCGGCCGTGGCCGCATGCCCTGTTAAGGCGGAACGGCGACGCCTGCACCTTCTGGGGGATCCCCTTTTCGCCTACTCTGTGAAAAAGGGGGAAAGATGCGAATTTCGGTAGTCCTGCCTGCAAAAAACGAGGCCGAGGGGCTGGTGCGGACACTGCCCGCGCTGCGCGCGCAATGGCCGCAGGCGGAAGTCATCGTGGTGGACGACGGATCCACCGACCGCACCGCCGCGGTGGCCGCCGAGCATAGCGCCCGGGTGCTCTCGTCCCCGTACTCGATGGGCAATGGCGCGGCGATCAAGCGCGGCGCCCGCGCGGCCAGCGGCGACATCCTCGTATTCATGGATGCCGACGGCCAGCACGATCCGGCCCACATCCGCCTGCTGCTGGAAAAGCTGGAGCAGGGCTACGACATGGTCGTGGGCGCCCGCGACGGGTCCGGCCAGGCCAACCTGCACCGCGGCTTTGCCAATGCGCTCTACAACCGGCTGGCGAGCTGGATGACCGGTCACGCGATCCTCGACCTGACTTCCGGCTTCCGCGCGGTCCGTGCCGAGCGTTTCCGCGAATTCCTGCACCTGCTGCCCAACGGCTTCAGCTATCCGACCACCAGCACGATGGCGTTCTTCCGCAGCGCCTACCCGGTGGCCTATGTGCCGATCCCGGTGGCGCGACGCGTGGGTAGCAACAGCCACATCCGTCCCCTCAAGGACGGCATCCGCTTCCTGCTGATCATCTTCAAGATCGCGACGCTGTACTCGCCGCTGAAGCTGTTCGTACCGGCCTCGCTGACGTTCGCACTGCTGGGCTGCGGCTACTACGCGTACACGTTCTTCGTCTATCACCGCTTCACCAACATGAGCGTGCTGCTCTTCAGCGCGGCGGTGATCGTGTTCCTGATCGGGCTGGTGTCGGAGCAGATCACCGCGCTGACGTTCCGTCGCGATCCCTGACCGGCGTGGTGCCATGACGCGCGTTGAGGACGGCCCGACCGGCGAACGGCCGACGCTCCTCGTGCTGACCTCGACCTATCCGCGCTGGGTCGGCGACCACGAGCCCGGCTTCGTCCACGAACTGTGCCGCCGCCTCGCCGCCGACTTCGACGTCGTCGTGGTCGCGCCGAGCGCGCCCGGTGCGGCGACGCGCGAATGCATGGACGGCGTCGACGTGCACCGTTTCCGCTACGCGCCGGCGGCCGCGGAAACGCTGGTGAACGACGGTGGCATCGTCGGCAATCTCCGCCGCAGTCGCTGGAAGTTCGCGCTGCTGCCCGGCTTCTTCGCGATGCAGGCGTGGACCGCATGGCGCATCACGCGGCAACGTCGCGTCGCCGCGATCCACGCGCACTGGCTGGTGCCGCAGGGGCTGATCTGCGCGGTCCTGCGCCGGACGGTGTGGCGGCGCATCCCGCTTGTCGTTACTTCGCACGGGTCGGACCTGTTCGCGCTGAAGGGGCCTGTGTTCGACGCGATGCGCCGTTTCGTCGTGGGCGCCAGCGCCGCCGTGGCGGTGGTGAGTCGCGGCATGCGCGATGCGCTCGTCGCGCAGGTCGGTGAACGCACGCCGATCCATGTCGCGCCGATGGGTGTGGACATGACCTCCCGCTTCGTGCCCGGCGACGAATCCCGTTCCATCGACGAGATCCTGTTCGTGGGCCGGCTTATGGAGGTGAAGGGTCTGCATCATCTCGTCGATGCCATGCCGGCGATCCTCGCGCGACGGCCCGATGCATTCCTCACCGTGGTCGGCTTCGGTCCGGAAGAGGCGCGGTTGCGTGCCCAGGTCGAGGACCTTGGGCTTGGTGACAAGGTGCGTTTCGTTGGCCCGGTCGCGCAGGCGGAGCTGCCTTCGTACTACCGTCGGGCTGCGGTGCTGGTCGCGCCGTCGGTGCAGTTGCGCGCTGGCGACCAGGAAGGCCTCGGGCTGGTCACGATCGAAGCGATGGCCTGTGGCTGTCCCGTGGTCGTTTCCGACCTGCCGACCGTGCGCGATGCGGTGGATGGCACACCGGCCGTGCGCGTGATGCCTGGCGACACGGGTGCGATCGCGCGCGGCGTGCTCGACGTGCTCTCGTCGCCGGCGACTCATGCGATATCGCCGGCGCAACGTGCCACGCTCGTCGCGCGTTTTGGCTGGGATGCGGTCGCGGCGCGCTACGTCGACCTGCTGCGTTCAGCGATGCGCTGACTCAGCGCTCGTCGCGACGGGTGTCGCGCGATGCCTGCCACGTCCCCTGCATGAAATGCAGGCCGCCGACGATGCGCACGAACTGAGCACGCACGGCGAACGGCAATAGCATCCATCCGGTCATGCGATCGACCGCGCGCGCAAGGCCCGACAGCAGCGGTGCGCTGAGCGCTGCCAGCGGACGCAGCGCGGGACGCCGCCGCGCATCGAGCGTCGCGTAGCCCGACTCCACGTAAGCCTGCGGATGGTCGCGTTCGAACATGGCCGCACTGTGGCGCCCGGCCTCGCGCATCTTGGCGCCGACTTCGACCATCGACAGTGCGTCCATGTGCGCGACTTCTGCTTCCGGCACCCATGTCACGCGGCCGTGCGAGGACAACCGCAGCAGCAGATCGCGATCCTCGAAGCCGTAGTGCCGATAGCGCGAATCGAAGCCGCCGCAGGATTCGTACGCACGCCTGACGAAGGCCATGTTTGCGGAGCTGCCGATGCCGCCGACGCCCGCGCGAACCTGCGCGGCGCGACGCATCGATGCGAGACGCTGGTAGCGATCCCAGAAGGAGTCACCGAATCCACGGATCGGCCCGGTCGCCGCCACGGCGCCGTCGTCGAGCGCCGCGCGCAAGCGCGCGAGGTAGTCCGGCGTCGATGGCACGCAGTCGCAGTCGATCAGCACGATCCGTTCGCCGCGCGAATGGGCGATGCCGTGGCCGCGTGCCTGTGCGCGTCCGCGGTTCGTCTCCAGGCGCAGCAGGCGGATGCGGTTGCCGAACGTGGCTTCGATTCGTTCCGCCGTACCGTCGCCAGAACCGTCATCGACGACGACGATTTCAACGTCGCTTTGCTGTAGCGCCTGCGAGAGCAGCGCGTCGATGGTGGCGCAGGCCTGGGCGGCGCGGCGGTAGACCGGAATCACCACGCTGATCGAAGGCGTCGTCGACATGCGTTCGGGCGTCATGCGCGGACCCTACAGGCGCCCGGTCGCGCGAAGCAACAGACGCATCAGGCGTGGGCGGCGCTTGAGTGCTTCCGACAACGATGCCCGCAACGATGTGCTCGCTTCATGCCAGGCACCGCGTGCGGCACGTTGCTGCTGCTTGCGACGGTGCAGCGCATCAAGCTCTGTGCACAGCGCGGCGAGCGTGGGGTAGCGGCTTGCGTCCAGCCTGCGAGCCGGCGGGACAGACGCGGCCTCGTCGAGGTCGTCGAATCGCGCGATCGACGTTTCGTCGGCGGGTGCTGGAAGTTCCTGCGTCACGCGGCCGTGCATCAGGTCGAGCAGGTGATCGGCGAGACGACGGCCCGCATGGCCGTCCATGCCCGGAAGGAAGCGTTCGCGCAGATGCAGGTATCGCTCCTGCGATGTGCCGCGCGCCTGGCGCATGCGTTCGACGAAGCGCACGGCATCGACGGGGTCCTGCACGGTATCGATTCCGCGCTGCAAGGCGAGGCCTTCCTCGTTGAGTCCCTCGCTGCCGTCGGCGTGCAGGTAGGCGAGCGGCTTGCCGGTGGCGAGATACTCGATCAGGAAACTGCCCGGATCGGTCATCAGCACGTGCGAGGCGGTGAACGCATGGCGATGGTCGGCGCGCTGGTCGAGCACGATGCCCGCCGTGGCGAGTTCGTCGCGCAACTGCGCGAGCCGGTCCGGCTGCAGCAAGCCTTCGTCGAACAGCGCCGGGAAGAGTCCCGGATGCGGTCGCCATACCAGCGCGATATCCGGATTGTCGGCCGCAAACCCGAACAGACCGCTCGCGAGCACGTCGAAACTGGAATAGCACAGCCCGTTCGCGTGGCGTTGGCCGAAACTGAAGTGCGAGTTCCACAACACCGTGAAGCGATCGCCGATCGCCTGGCGCAATGCGGGGTCCACTTCGAAGCGGTCGATGCCATGCAGTTCGTCCATGCGCGGCAGTCCGAGCACACGCACGTGGCCACTGCCGGCGGGACAGTGCCGCGCGTACAGCGCTTTCTCGAAATGCGATCGCGCGATCACGCTGCTCGCGTGGATCTGCGTCGGCTGCGCATACTGGTAGCTGCGGTTCTTGTCGCCCGCGCCGACGGGGAGGCCGTAGGGCACGTAGATCGTGTGCCGCACCTTCGCCGCGACGAGATCGAAGTGGAACGCCGGTGGGCGTTCCAGGTCGTACGGCGCGTTGAAGATCGCGATGTCGTACGCGTTCGCGTGCAGTTCGAAGCCGTCGCGTTCGGGATCGCGGTAGGGCAGGCCAAGGTCGTCGAAGAGCACACGCATCGCGGAGCAGCTGGCGCGCTGCGTGCCCTTCGAAGAGTGGTTGTACGGCAGCACCAGCAGTTCGGGAGCGAAGCGCGGATCGTCGCGCATCGCCTGCCACGCACTGCGTACATTGACCCAGCTCTCCGGGCGCTGGCACAGGAACAGCACGCGCACGGGTGCGTCATGCGGCGAGCCTGAGTCGTGCATGGGTTGGCCCGCCGAATGCGTCAGCCCGACAGCCGCTGCGTGAACGCGCGCGTACGGTCGAGGTCTTCGGCGGTATCGACTTCCGACAGCTCCAGCGCAAATGCGGGAAGCGGAAGGCGCGGCTGCAACTGCTCGTACACGTAGCCGCTGACCTTGTCCATCAGGTTCGACGGCCCGGACACGACATTGGCCCACTCGTACTCAGAGCGCGCCTCGCGCGAGAACTCGTCGATCTCGAAGTCCTCCGCGCTGCGTGCATGCGTCCGCACGAATACGGCCTGCTCGCTGGAGGCGCGGGTCACGCCGACCAGCACGTCGGTGCGTGCGGCCTTCGCCACGAACGCCGAGAACGACTCGGGCGAGATCACCAGGTCGCCGTCCATGAAGATCGTCTTGCCCGGGATGCCGCGCGCGCCCATCGCCATGCTCCACGCGGTGTTGGTGGTGCGGTAGTCGGGATTGCGCACGATGACAACGTTGCGATGCCAGCGCGCGACGTGCTCGATCACCAGCTCCTCGCGGTAGCCGACGACGACGTGGATGCGCGGCACCACCGGCTCGATGGTTTCGATCAGGCGCGAGAGGATGGTCTTGTTGCCGATCTCGAGCATGGCCTTGGGCAGCCCGAGGCCGAGGCGCGAACCCAGGCCCGCCGCGGCGATTACAGCGCCTTCAACAGGCTGCATAGCACCTCTCCATTGTGTACGACGAAGTCGGCCGCGCCGACCGCCGATGCGGTGGGGCTGTGCACGCCGCCGAACGCCATGCCGATGTCCGCTTCGCGCAGCATCGGGACGTCGTTGGCGCCGTCGCCGACGGCGATGATGCGTTCGAAACCCAGCTCGGAACGGATGCGCTTGACCGCATCGCCCTTGTCGAGGATGTGATCGAGCACGAGCCGGCTGCCGTTGAGGCGCGCGTTCGACGTGAACGAACGGCAGCCAAGCCGGTCGAGCAGCGGCTGGATCCAGATGTCGAGATTGCCGGTGACGATGAAGCAGTCGTCGGAACGTTCGGCGATGAAGCGCTGCAGGTGTGCGTCCAACGGGATCTGCGCGATGATCTCGTGCACGCGCGGCACCGGGATCTGGCCGAGGATCAGCGTGCGCAGGCGCATCGAATCGGTGAACGAGATCAGCCCGTCCATCGTGATCCGCGTGAGCGTTGCGATCTCTTCGGCGATGCCCGCTTCGGACGCGATGGAAGGAAGGATCTCGGTGGTGGTGACGGTGCCGTCCAGGTCGAAGCAGTAGGCCGTCCTCATGCGTCGCGCTCCAGCACCAGCCAGCGCTGCCGCGTCTCGGCGCGGTTGTTCAGCGAGGCATCGGCGTAGACGTCGCCGCTGCCGGCGATGCGGAAGCCGCGCTCCAGCAGCGGTGCGCGCATCGCCTCGACCAGTTCGTCCTGCGTGCGGTAGATCGCGTTGTAGACCTGGTCCATGTCGTCGGAGTAGTGGTCCTGGATGGTGAGCCGTTCGCCCATGCCCATCGGTTCGCGGAACACGATGCGCGATGCCGGCGCCATCAGCGACCCGAACGCGGCCAGCGCGGCGGCGAGTTCGTCGTCGTTGAGATAGATCAGCACGCCCGAGCACAGCAACCGGTCGAACGGGATCGTTTCATCCAGCGCGGACAGCGAAACCTGGTCGGCGAGCGCGACGGAGAAACGCACGTGTGCGAGGTCTTCGTGCGCGCGTTGCGCGTGTTCGACCAACCCGCGGCTCGCATCGCAACCGTGGTAGTGCGCGCATTCGGCGGCGATCGTGCGCGCCCAGCGGCCGGTGCCGCAGCCGATGTCGACCACGCGCTGGCGTCCGTCCAGTGCCAGCAGCGGTGCGATCGCGAGTTTCTCCGCGATGTCGCGGTGTTCGGCGAGGTCGGGATGCTTGTCCTGGTAGATCACCGCGCGCACCGGCCCGAGGCGTTCGATCTTCTCCGCGCGCTGCTCGAAGAACGCGAGCACGGCGTCCCGGTCGATCTCGGGTTGCCCTTGCGTGCCGGGGCGGGTGGGGATTCGTGCCATGAAAGTCGACCGGTGACGAAAGGGGATCAGCGAGGTTTGGCCAGTACCGCCGACCAGACCAGCACCGCCGTGGTGGCCTGCGCCACCAGCAGCGTGAGGGTCGCGCCGGCGAGACCGTAGCGAGGCATCAGTGTAATGCCGGCCACGATCATGGCCGCCATGCCGGCGCACTGCGAGAGGATGCGCTGGTTGCGGCGTCCACGGGTCAGCAGGACGCTGGATCCGACCGAGCACAGGCCGAACAGCAGCGGCGACAGGCACAGCCAGCGTGCGGCGTCGACGGCCGGTGCGAACGAGGGGCCGAGCAGCCACGGCAGTACCGGTGCGCACAGCCACATCGCGACGGCGGAGAGCAGTCCGAAGCCGATGGTGTGGAACATCAACTTGGTCACAAATCGCGATGTGTGCTCTTCATCACGGCCGTGGGCACGGAACAGACGTGGAAGGGCCGACATTGCTAATGAGGTGACGGGCAGGGTCAGCACCGTGACGATGCGGAACGCGGCGGTGTAGGCGCCGGCGATATCGGTGCCGGCCAGGCGCAGGACCAGCGTCTTGTCGAACGCATTGAGCCCGTTATCGGCCAGTCGCATCACCGAGAAGCCGGCGGCTTCGCTCGTTTCATGTCGCGACACGGCCAGCGAAGCGGACGCCGGTCGCAACAGGCGCACGACGACGAGGCACGCCGCCGCGGTGGCGATCGATGCGAACACGGCATGGAAGCCGATGTAGTGGTCGAGGTCGCGCGTCACGCCAGACGCGGCGAAGCTCAGGCCGGCGATCAGGTTGGCCGCGGGGATGAAGACATACAGCAGGTTCGCCACGCCCATGCGCGCATGCGCCTGGAACGCGTAGCTGCACGCCATCGTGAGCGGGAGACAGATCAGTTCGGTCACGCCGACCAGCAGGTACAGCCACGCATGTCCGCCGAGCAGCAGCGGGCCGATGCCCGCGAACAGCAGTGATATCGCGCTGCCAAGCACGAGGATGGAAACCCAGGATTTGCGCCAGTAGACGCCGAGGCGTTCCGGCTCGCGCGCCACCTGCTGCAGCATGAGCAGGGCGAAACCGATGCCGGTGAAGGTCGCCAGCAGCGCGGCGAAACCGACGATGCCCGCGAGCCGGCCGTAATCGGCGATGCCCAGGCTGCGTGCGATGACGATGGTCCACAGCAGCTGGACGCCGACGCGTACCAGCTGCCAGAACGTGGCGAGTGCCGTATTGGCCGCCAGCGATCCGGCGGCCGGGATATACCTGCGCAACATCAGGCGGACGATGTTTCGCCCGCCCGGTCAGGGGCTGGATGCAGGCGCCGCGTCAGTTGCGGCAAGTACCGGGCATGTAGTTGTTCGGCAGCCCACCGCATTCCCAGCTCAAGCTCCCGTCGTTGTCGTGGACCTGCATGGTAAGCGTTTGGCCGCTGATCTTCGCGCTGGCCGAGCCGCTGAAGAGCACGGAAATGGTGCCCGTGTCATCGACAGTGACGGACTCGACATACTTGCCGTTGATCGAGCCCGGGT